>NZ_JBIRFT010000002.1:279771-902752 GCF_044327625.1 Streptomyces sp. NPDC018031 | reverse complement strand
ACCGGCTGGCCGGGTTCGCCGGCGTCGCCCCCGCGCCCCGCGACTCCGGCAAGATCAGCGGCAACCTGCATCGGCCCCAGCGATACAGCCGGCGCATCCAACGCGTCTTCTACACCTCCGCGCTGATCAGCATCCGCTGTTGCGACGAGTCCCGACGCTTCTACGACCGCAAGCGTGCCGAGGGCAAGCGCCACGTCCAAGCCGTGATGGCGCTGGCCCGCCGCCGAGTCAACGTCCTATGGGCCCTGCTTCGTGACGGACGGTGCTACAGCCCAGTACCACACGTCACGCTTGCTGCTTGACAACTCCATTAGAAATCGTCGACGGTGTGCGGCGCGTGGGCGGTGCGCAGCGCCTCGTCCAGGGCCCGTGCCGCCCCGGGGGTGTGCTCGGTGGCCAGGCCGGCCCGGACCAGGCGTTCCAGGGAGGTGCCACCGAGATAGCAGCCGGCCAGTTCACGGACGTCGAGAGCGAGGTCGGGGGTGTCCGCCGTCCGGGTCACGGTGGCCCCCGAGGCCCGCGTGGTGAGCCGGAACCGGCCCGCGTTGCCGGGCACTCCCTCGTCGCGGACGTCCAGGACGAGGTCGGTGTCGGTGGCCCAGGCCCGGGCCCGCAGCGCGGCGGGAACGTCCACCAGGCGCAACCACAGCGCCGGGAACTCCTGGACCACCCGGACCTGGTCGCGGTCGGCGGCGAAGTCCAGCAGCGGGTCGTCCACCGGACGGCCCCAGGCTCGCACCTTGTCGGTGAGGTCGATGGAGGCGAGATAGCGCCACAGGGTGGCGGCCACGTGCGGGGTGGCCGCCTCCAGTTCCTCCACGTGGACCGTGCCGGGCGCCCCGGTGCCGTCGTCGCCGCCGTGGGTGCGGTAGACGGCGTACCCGGCCGCGGGCGCGCCCGCGCCGTCGCCGACCGTCACCACGCGCGGCGGGCTGAGGTCCTCGTTCTCCTCGCTCTTCTCGGGGAGGATCAGGTGGCGCCACCAGAACGCGTCACGGGCCACCCGGCCACCACGGTGCGCCCGGTGGGCCTGGTGGAGGTCCTCGACGACGGCCGGGGCGTCGGCGGGGGCGACCAGCCGCAGCGGGCGCTCGTCGTGCGGTACCCGCAGGGCGAGCGGCCGGCTGGAGTCGATCTCCACGGTGTAGGCGTGCGTGGCCGGATCGAAGCCGAAGCGCCCGTAGATGGCCGCCTGCGAGACCCACAGGGCCGCCAGCGGCTGCCCGCCGGCCGCGCACCGCCGCCACAGCTCGGCCACCATGCCGGTGAGCACTCCGCGGCGGCGGTGGGTCGGGGCCACCGACACGAAGGTGACTCCGGCGCACGGCAGTTCGCCGCCCGGTACCGAGAGCCGGAGCCGGTGGGCGACGAGCAGGCCGACGAGCTCGTCACCGTCGTAGGCGCCGATGCGCTCGCAGCGCTGGAGCAGCTCGCGGAGGAGCTTGCGCGGCTCCTCCTCGCTCTTCCCGTGGAAGACGAGATCGTGCAGGTCGAGGGCGCGGTCGAGGTGCGCTTCGGGCACCGTACGGAACTCCGGCGTGGTCATGGCCGGACGCTAACCCCGCCTGCCCCGGGCGTCATGCGAATTAGGCGCGCACCGATCACTTCCGGCCCGCCGGCGCCGTCCGGCGCGGCCCCGGGTCCCGCCGTCGGCGTTTCGGCCATCCGCGCGACCGGACCGACCACGGCGCCCCAAGGGTGGATGTACCCCGCACCGGGTGCCGGCCGCGCCGTCCCGCGGTACCCGCCCCGTCTCAAACACGTGTGTTCGACACACCGCCCGCGTCGTTGACCACGGTGGCGCCGAAGAGTCCACCACGACCGTGCAGGAGGCAGGCAGTTGACCTCAGCCGAACGACCGGACCCGCGGGCCGTGACACCCCCGCCGCCGCCACCCGCCGAGATCACCTACACGGGCGAGTACTCCGTGAACCCGCTCGGCGGGGTCTCCTTCCGGGCGCTGTGCTCCCAGCTACCCGCCGTGCTGCGCCGGATCGCCAGGATGTCCTGGGAGTGCGATCGTCGGGCCGTGCTGCTGCTCCTGGCCTGCCAGTTGGTCACCGGGGTGGCCGCCGCGGTGCTGCTGACCGCCACCGCCGAAGCCATGCGCCCGCTCCTCGGCCAGGGCGCCGTCGCGGACCGGCTGCGGCAGGCGCTGCCGGCCCTCCTCGTCCTCGCCGGCGCGACCGCCCTCACCCGCGGCGCGTCCGCCGCGGCCGCCTACGCCGAGCGCCGGATCACCCCCGGACTCACCACCGCCGCGGACACCGCGCTGGTCGAGGCGGTCTGCCGGGTCGAGGCGGCGGCCTACTCGGTGGACGGCTTCGCCGACCGCCAGGAGGCCGCGGAGATGGGGGTGATGCGCACCCATGTGATGGTCGCCGACGCGCAGCGCTTCCTCTCCGCCCTGATCAGGATGGTCACCGCCGGTGGCGTCCTCGCGGTGCTGAACGTGCTGATGCTGCCGCTGCTGCTGCTCTCGGTACTGCCCGCCGGGGTCGGCGCGGTGCTGACCGCCCGGGTGGACTACGAGATCCACTACGCGAACATCGCCGACCGCAACGTGCGCGGCATGATGCGGTGGTGGTCGACCACCCCCAAGTACGGTGACGAGGTCCGCGCCAACGGCATGACCGACTACCTGCTGTACTGGTACCGGTCCCTGTCCGAACGGGTGGACCGGCGCACCCTCACCGCGGCGCCGCGGACCCTGCGCATCGCCCTGGTCTCCTCGCTGACCAGCGGGATCTTCCTGGTCGCCACCTGGGCCGCGCTGGCCTGGCTGGCCTCCTCCGGCCGGGTCCCGCTGGCCGTCGCCGCCACCGCGGTCGTCGCCGTCCAGACGACGCTCGCCGCCCTCTCGCAGGTCGTCGTGAGCGGGGCCGCGGTGTTCCACACCAGTCTCTACCTGGGCGACATGCAGGCGTTCCTCGACGACGCGGGGCAGCGGGCGCTCCGGCGCGGCGGGCGGGCCGTGGACCCGCCGGTGGAGGAGATCCGCCTGGAGGAGGCCGGCTACCAGTACCCGGGCAAGGACAGGCCGGCCGTCGACGGTGTGTCGCTGACCCTGCGGCGCGGCGAGATCCTCGCCATCGTCGGGGTGAACGGCTCCGGGAAGTCCACGCTCACCCGTCTCATCACCGGGATCTACCTGGCCGACAAGGGCCGGGTCACCTGGAACGGCGCGGATCTGGCGGAGGTCGACCCGGCCACCGTCTGGCGCTGCACCGGGCTGGTCCCGCAGATCTTCGCGCAGTGGCCGCTGCGGGCCCGGGAGAACGTGACGCTCGGCCGGCCGCGCACCTTCGACGACGGGCCGGTGTGGGACGCGGTCGAAGCGGTCGGCATGCGGGAGGCCGTCGAGGACCTGCCGAAGGGCCTCGACACCCTCCTCGCCCGGGAGGTGTTCGGCGGGGCGGAGCTGTCCGGGGGACAGTGGCAGCGGCTGGCCTGTTCCAGGGCCCTGTACCGCCGTCCGGCCCTGCTGATCCTGGACGAGCCCACCTCGCAGATGGACCCGCGCGGTGAACACGGCATCTTCGAGCAGATCAAGGCCGTCGCCGCCGACCGCATCACGATCGTGGTGACGCACCGGCTGGAGAACACCAAGGTGGCCGACCGCATCGTGGTCATGGAACAGGGGCGCATCACCGAGCAGGGCGGATACCAGGACCTGGTCCACGCGGGCGGCACCTTCGCCGAACTCCTCGAACTCTCCCAGGACCGGTAGCGGCTTCCCCCGCGGCCGGCAGCGGCGGCCTCCCCCAGGGCGGGTAGGGGCCTGCCCCGGTCCGGCGGGACACCTGGTCGTGTCCCGCCGGACCACCGGACCACCGGACCACCGGACCACCGGACCGCTCAGCACCGCGGCACCGCGGCACCGCGGCACCGCGGCACCGCACCGAATCACCGGACCGGACCGCCCGACCGGGCCACGGGACCGCCGGACCGCCCGGCGTTCAGCGGCGTCGCCGGGTCAGCGGCAGAACTCCGCCTCGACCGCTGCCTGTTCCAGGCCGTGGTCCCCCCAGTCGCCGTTCCGGTTGATCGTGATGACGTGCTTGCCGTCGGCGGTGGCCACGGTGCGGGTCAGCGAGCCGGTGATCTCCCCGCTGTGCCCCCAGACCCGCACACCGCAGGTGGTGAGCGTCTGGGACCGGATGCCGAGGCCGTAGGACCTGCCGCCGCCCAGGTCACGGGTGGTGAACATGTCCCGCTGCTGGGCGGGCGGCAACAGCTCGCCGCGGAGCAGGGCGCGGAAGAACACGTTCAGGTCCCGGGCGGTGGAGATCAGCTCGCCGGAGGCTCCGGACACCGAGGGGTCGAGCTCGGTGACGTCGTGGACCTGCGGGTCGGGATCGCTGACGTAGAGCGTGGAGTAGTGGCGGCCGTGCGGGCCGGGGATCGAGGGCGCGGTGCCGGGGAGCGTGGTGCCGTCCAGGCCCAGCGGCCGGATGATCCGCCGTTCCACTTCCTCGGCGTAGGTGTTGCCGGTCACCTTCTCGATGACCATGCCGGCCAGGATGTAGTTGGTGTTGGAGTAGTCCCAGCCGGCGCCGGGCGCGAAGCGCGGTTCGTGGGCGAGACCTGTCCGCACCAGTTCCTCGGGGGTGGCGCCGTCGAACCGGTGGTCGAAGAACGCCGTGCCGGTGTACTTGGCGCGGAATCCGGGGTCGTCGAGGTAGTCGTAGAGCCCGCTGGTGTGCTGCAGCAGCTGGCGCAGCGTGATGTGGCGGCCGTCGTTGCCGTTGCCGCGCACCAGGCCGGGCAGCCACCTGTCCACCGTGTCGTCGATCGACAGGCGGCGCTCGGGTTCGGCGGCGAGCTGCAGCAGCACGGTGGCGATGAAGGGTTTGATCAGACTGCCGGCGCGGAAGCGGTCCTCCGGCAGGAGGGGGCGGCCGGTACGCAGGTCCGCGACCCCCGAGGTGCCGTGCCAGCTCTTGCCTCCGCGGTCGACCCGGGCCAGGACCCCCGGGGTGCCCTGCCGGGTGATCGCGTCGAGGGCCTCCTGGGTCGCGGAGTGGGGGGAGGGGCGAGCCCCGGCCGCTACCGGGGCGGCCGCGGTCGCGGCGACCGCCCCCGCCATCGCCAGGACGGCCAGGGTGCGCGGTAAAGCCTGCTTGAGCATGGGGTTCTCCCTCTTCGGATGGGTCGGCACCCAGGAGGACTCCCGATCAACACGGCAGGTTGAGTGGCGGGCCCCGGCCCCGGCCCGCGCCGTGCCGGCGGACCGCGGGGGCGGTCCCGGCGGTCCTCGGCCGGGGGCGCCGGCTCCACCGGAGCCCGGGCCCGCGGTGCCCTACCGGGCCGGCGGTGGGCCTCGGGGCGGCGCCCCGGCGGGGGCGCGGCTACCGTACCCGGATGATCTTGGCACCGGGATCAGGACGGAAGGAGCCCCCATGTACACGGCAGCCGAGGACGGGACGCACGACGAGTTCTTCCCACTCGTCCCGGCTCCACCGGACGGTGTCCGCTGGTCGGCGCCCACCGACCTGGAGCAGCACCTGTACAAGGTGGGCCGCGCGGACGACTCGTACGCCTATCTGCGCACCCTGGCGACCGAGGGGGTGTACTACCCGGTCCGTCTCGACCAGGCGGTGTCGGCCGACGAGGACGAGTACCCGATGCTGACCACCGAGACCCCGGACGGGCGGGTGGTGGCGCAGGTGTACACGGCCGGCCTGCTGCCGCGTCCGCATCCGTACCTGGTGTACGAGTACGTGACGGTGGGCGCGCTGGCGCACGTCCTCCCTGCGGACGTGGACATCCTCGCGGTCAACGTGGCCACGCCGTGCGAGCGGTACTTCCCGACCACCGACGACGAGCGCGAGGTGTGGCTGGACGTGCACCACGAGCTGTTCGACCCGGACGCGCTGATGGACCGCGTGGTGACCCGGCGGGGCGGCGCCCCGGAACCCGGTCCGCTGCTGCACGGGCTCGCCTGCGGGGCGCACCTGTGCTATCGCAACGGCGACGCGTGGAACACCCCGCACTGGCACGGCATGGGTTACCGGGGCGAGGTGGCGCGGATCGCCGACGACTGGGGGGTGCACGGCCGCGAGGACTGGCTCGCGACGCAGCGGCGACTGCTCGACCGGGAAGTGAGCCCCTGGTACTGGGACTTCGTGCTGGAGATCCGGACCGCGCTGGTCCGTGCGTCCGGCGGCCGCCTCGACCCCGGGCAGTGGCGTGAGCGGGTGGAGGCGACCGTGCGCGACCGGGCCCTTCAGACCGGTCTCCCCGCCGACGACCCCGGATTCGGGGACTTCGTGGCCGGGCTGCGGGAGTTGGTGGGCAAGGTGCTGCGGTACGAGGCGCGGTTCCGGGCCGACGGGCTCCTGCCGCCCGACGGTCTCGTCCACTCCGTCGCCGCCTGGGACCTCGGCCGCGCGTCCAAGATGGCCCGCTGGGGCCTGGGCGCCCGGTACGCCGGGGAGGCCGAGATGCGCGCCGCGGTGGAACAGGTGTCCGCGGCCGCGCGGGCCGCGTACGGCTCGTGGGCGGAGTTCTCCGCCGGATATGTGCTCGGCCGGTGCCTGCACTTCGACGAGGAGGAGTTCGGCCCCTGGTACACCACGGTGCGGGACGCGCACCTGGAGCTGGTGGACGACCCGGAGAGCCCGTGGCGGACGGTGCCGTTCGCCGCGGGGTAGCGCCGGGCGCGGGCCGCACCGGCCGCCGCCGACCGACCCGTCCCGGAACAGCACGTCGTCGGCCCCGGCGACGGGGCGCCCCGGGCCGCGGGCGCCCGCGGGCCGGCGCCACCGGGCACGCGCCGGACGCCGGCGCTCCCCGGCGGCCGGACCGGCGGTTTCGTTCCCGGGGCAGGCACCGGCGGCCGGCGGCCGCGCCGGGGCCGCCCCGCACACCCCCGCCCATTGGTCCATACCTATTGACGCAATGGTCTAGTCCTCCTACTGTCTGCGGCACGATCCCCCGCGCGCCGCACCGGAGTTGCCGCGGGGTGCCGCACCCCGGTCCCCGCTCCCCCGCCACGGCACCGTTCGACTCCCCCACCGCACCCCCCATCCAGGAGGCCCCTTCGTGTCGCTGTCCCGCACCAGAACGAGAGCCGCCCTCGCCACGGTCTCGGCCGCCGTGGCCGGGCTGCTCCTCGCCACCCTGCCCGCGACGTCCTCGCACGCCGAGGACCAGTCCGGCTGCCGCCCCGACGGGCTCTACACCACCCCCGGCGTCGACGTGCCGTACTGCTCGGTCTACGACACCGCCGGCCGCGAGAAGATGGGCGCCGACCACCAGCGCCGGGTCATCGGCTACTTCACCGGCTGGCGCACCGGCAAGGACGGCACCCCCGCCTACCTCGCCTCCGACATCCCGTGGGACAAGGTCACCCACATCAACTACGCCTTCGCACACGTCGACGGTGCCAACAAGGTGTCGGTGGGCGGCGGTGCGGACAATCCGGCCACCGGCATGACCTGGCCCGGGGTGGCCGGCGCCGAGATGGACCCGGAGCTGCCCTACCAGGGCCACTTCAACCTGCTCAACAAGTTCAAGAAGAAGCACCCCGGCGTCAAGACGCTGATCTCGGTGGGCGGCTGGGCCGAGACCGGCGGCTACTTCGACGACAGCGGCAAGCGGGTGGACTCCGGTGGCTTCTACGGCATGGCCACCAACGCCGACGGCTCGGTCAACCAGGCCGGGATCGACACCTTCGCCGACTCGGCCGTCTCCTTCATCCGGACGTACGGCTTCAACGGCGTCGACATCGACTACGAGTACCCGACGTCGATGAAGGACGCCGGCAACCCGCTGGACTGGAAGATCGCCAACGCCCGCCGGGCCGGTCTCAACAAGGGCTACGCCGCCCTGATGAAGACGCTGCGCGAGAAGCTGGACCGGGCGGGCGCGGCCGACGGCAGGCACTACCTGCTCTCGGTGGCGGCCCCCTCCTCGGGCTATCTGCTGCGCGGCATGGAGACGTACCAGACGACCAAGTACCTGGACTACGTCAACATCATGTCCTACGACCTGCACGGCGCCTGGAACGAGCACGTCGGCCCGAACGCCGCGCTCTACGACGACGGCAGGGACGGGGAGCTGGCCAAGGCCGGCGTGTACACCACCGCGCAGTACGGCGGGCTGGGGTACCTCAACGGCGACTGGTCCTACCACTACTTCCGCGGCGCGATGCCGGCCGGGCGGATCAACCTCGGCCTGCCCTACTACACCCGCGGCTGGAAGAACGTCACCGGCGGCACCGACGGGCTGTGGGGCACCGCCAAGGCTGCCTCCTGCCCCGCCGGATCGGGCCTGACCACCTGCGGTGACGGCGCCGTCGGGATCGACAACCTGTGGCACGACAAGGACGACGACGGCAAGGAGTCACCCGCCGGCTCCAACCCCATGTGGCACGCCAAGAACCTGGAGAAGGGGGTCACCGGCGACTACCTGAGCCGGTACGGCTTCCCGGCGGACACCAGGCTGACCGGCACCTACGCGCGCAAGTACGACGCCACCCTGGTAGCGCCGTGGCTGTGGAACGCCGAGAAGAAGGTCTTCCTCTCCACCGAGGACGAGCAGTCGGTGGCCGCCAAGGCGAAGTACGTGGTCGACCAGGGGCTGGGCGGCACCATGGTGTGGGAGCTGGCCGGCGACTACGACTGGAACGCCGCCAAGGGGCAGTACGAGCCGGGCGACACGCTCACCACCACCCTGTACGACGCGTTCAGATCCGCCCCCGGCTACGGCGCGCAGCGGGCCACCACCACACTGCCCCAGGAGGTCGTCGACCTCGACGTCAGCTTCCGCGACTTCCCGCTCGGCGACTCCAACTACCCGATCAGCCCGAAGATGCGCATCACCAACAACAGCGGTGCGACCATCCCCGGCGGCGCGGAGTTCCAGTTCGACTACGCCACCTCGGCACCCGGCAACGCCAAGGACCAGTCCGGCTGGGGACTGAAGGTCGTCCGCAGCGACCACACCGCGGGGAACAACGTCGGCGGGCTGAAGGGCGCCTACCACCGGGCCTCGGTGAAACTCCCCGGCTGGCAGTCGCTGGCCCCGGGCGCCTCGGTGGACGTCGACTTCGTCTACTACCTGCCGGTGTCCACCCCGTCCAACTGGACCGTGAGCTTCGACGGCCGGACCTACGGGCTCGCCGGCGACCTGACCCGCGGCGCCAAGGTCGTCCGCCCCGGTGACGGCGGTACGCCGACCCCGACGCCCACCCCGCCCGGCGGCACCTGCACCGCGCCGGCCTGGAGCGCGACCGCCGTCTACACCGGTGGCGCCACGGTCTCCTGGGCCGACCACAACTGGAAGGCCCGCTGGTGGACCCAGGGCGAGCGGCCCGGTTCCGGCTCGGCCGTCTGGCAGGACCTGGGCGCCTGCTGACCCACCGGGCGCCGGTCGCCGCCCCGCGCGGGAGGCGGCCGGCGTCCGGGGCCCGGCCGGCGCCGCACGGCCGGCCCGCCGCGCGCCCCTCCGGCCGGGACCGCCGTCCCGGCCGGAGGGGGCGCGCGGTCGTGCCCGGACCGGGTCAGCGGGGCCGTTCCGGTGCGCCCTTCCCGGCCCGGGGGTCCAGCACCTCGGCCGTCATCACCCGCCGGAACGGCAGCACCGTCACCGCGACGGCGACCGCGAAGACCGCGAACGCCGGGCGCGGCCCCAGCCACTGGGCGAGCAGCCCGACCGCCCCCGCGCCGACCGGCATGGCGCCCCAGGTGAACAGCCGGCCGGCCGCTCCGGCCCGGCCGAGCAGGGCGTCGGGCACCCGTTCCTGGGTGAGGGTGCGGGAGTTGACCGACCAGAGGGTGCCGCCCATGCCGCCGGCGAACGCGGCGGCCGTCACCGCCCAGGACGCGGTCGTCACGGCGGGCACGGCCATCATCGCGAGGGTGCCGACCAGATCGGCGAACATCACCCGGCGGCGGCCGAACACCCGGTTGAGCCGGGTGACGGAGACCGCGCCCACGAGCCCGCCCAGGCCGAGCGCGCCGAGCAGGGTGCCGTACTCGCGGGAGTCCAGCCCCATCGCCCCGGTGGCGTACAGCGGCATCAGCGCCAGCCAGGCGCCCCAGCAGGCGCACAGCACGGTGAGGATCAGCGACATGGTGCGCAGCAGCCGCTCCCGCCACAGATGGCGCAGACCTGCCGCGATCTGCTGGTGGACGGTCTCCCGGGCGGCCGGGGCGCCGGTCGGGCGCGGGTCGCGCTCGGCGCGGAAGCGGCCCGCCAGCAGCAGGAGCACCAGGGACGCGGCGAGGTAGGACACCCCGGTCGCCCCCAAGGCGAACCCGGCCCCGGCGGTGAGCAGCAGGCCGCCGACGAACGGTCCGCAGAACTCGTTGCAGACGGTCTCCGCGCCGGCGATCCACGCGTTGGCGCGTTCGCGTCCGGCGGGTGGGACGAGGGCCGGGACCAGCGCCGCGGCGGCGGTGAGCGCGATGACCTCCGCGACGCCGAGGACCGCGCCGGCCGCGCACAGCACGGGGATGGACAGCCGGTCGGTGGCGGTGGCGTGGAGCAGCGCGCCGATGGCGAGCAGTCGCATGCCGTCGGCGAGCCAGAGCAGCCGGCGGCGGTCGAACCGGTCGACCAGGACGCCGACGTGGAGGGCGACCAGCAGCCAGGGCAGGGTCAGTGTGAGGGCCACCGCCGCGACCTGCGCCGGGGAGCCGGAGACACGGGTGGCGAGCAGCGGCAGCGCGATCTTGGTGACCCCGTCCGCGAGGTTGGTGACGGCGGTGAAGATGAGGAGCACGGCGGTGTTGCGGCTGCCGCGGGGTGCCGCCTCCCCGGCCGCGGACGGGGGCGGTGCGGTGCGGCGCACCGTTTCCAGAGCCTGCTCACCCATACCCAACTCCTAACCATCTATCTACTTAGCCGGTTGACCGCCGGGCCGAGTGTGCCATGGGACGCGGTCATCCCGCTACCGGTCAAACCGTTGACCGGTTAGCCGCTGTAGGCTGGCGGGACACGGAGGTGACACATGCTGAAGGCCCCGGCCCCGGCGCTGCTCGTCGAGGCGTTCGCCAACACGCTCGATGTCCATCTGGGCACCGACGCCCTGGCCACGCCCGCGCTGCTCGCGGACTGGCTGGTCGACCGCGGCCTGCTCGACCGCCGTCCGCGCGTCGGCGACGAGGACCACGCCCTCACCCTGCGGCTGCGCGCCGGCATCCGCGAGGAACTGGGCACCCACGTCGGCGACGTCCCGGACGCGGCGGTCCTGGCCGCGGCGGACGAGGCGCTGCGGGAGCTGCCGGTGCTGGTGACCGTGCGCGGCGGAGCCGCCACCCCGGCGCCCGGGCTGCGGCCGGCGCGCCGGGGTGTCGCCGCGATCGCCCTGGCCTGGGCGCAGGTGACCGCCACCGGGGAGGCCGCCCGGCTCAAGCGCTGCGCGGAGCACACCTGCGCCGAGGTGTTCTGGGACGTGTCGAAGAACCGCAGCCGCCGCTGGTGCTCCATGCAGGTGTGCGGCAACCGCGCCAAGGCCCGCGCGCACGCGGCCCGGCAGGCCCGGGCGGCCGGCCGCCCCGGGGACGCGAACTGACGCCGGCCCGGCCGCCGGACCACTCTGCGAGGATGTCCCCCATGGACGAGGAAGTCATCCCGATCCTGCACGTCGGGGACGCCGCGGCGGCGGTCGCCTGGTACGGCCGGCTGGGCTTCACCCGGCAGTGGGAGCACCGTTTCGAGCCGGAGCTGCCCGCGTTCGTCGAGATCGCCCGGGGCCCGGTGCGGCTGTTCCTGTCGGAGCACGCGGGCGATGCCCGCCCCGGCACGCTGGTGTACCTGCGGGTGCGGGACGTCGACGCGGTCGCCGCGGAGTTCGGGGTGGTCCCCCAGGACGCGCCGTGGGCCCGCGAGGTGGAGCTGCGCGACCCGGACGGCAACCGGCTGCGGGTGGGCACTCCGGCGCCGTGACCCCGCCGGCCGGCGCCTCCGGACCGCCCTGGCCGGTGGCGGGGCACCCGGCCCGGATCACGAGGGGCGCCCGGCGCCCCGGCGGCCGGCCGGCGCGCGGTGGGGCGCCGGCGCGCGGTCAGCCGATGGCGAACCGCAGTTCGGGCCGTGCCCAGGTGACCGCGGGCGGCGACGGGGCGACCGTGCCGACCCGCTCGGCGCCCAGCCGCCGGTAGAACCTCTCGGCCGGCGGGTGCGCGACCACCCGGACCGCGCCCAGCCCGACCCGGAAGGCCTGCGCCTTCATGTGCTCGATCAGCAGCCTGCCGATGCCCGCGCCCTGCGCCTCGTCCGCCACGAACGCCAGGTCCAGCTCCGCGGGTTCCAGCACCAGGGCGTAGAAGCCCAGCAGCCGGCCGGCCCCGTCGACGGCCTTGAAGACCTGGTGCCGGGCCAGGTAGTCGGCGGTGACCCGGTAGCCGGAGATGATCGAGGCGTAGTCGCCCCGGTAGGCGGCGGACGCGTGGATCAGGTCGGTGAGCGGAGTGGCGTCCGCCGCGGCGGCGCGCTTGATCGTTGTCTGCACCATCGCCGCAGTATAGGGGCGCCGCCGGGAAGGGGTCATTACCGTCGAGCCGCACGGGACGCCGCGGACGGTCAGCGGCCACCGGCGAACCCCTTGACCGTTTGACAGGAGTTTGTCCAGGTTCTATCACAGGAATCAGGACGCCACGGAAGATCGTCCGCGGCGGACCGGACGGCCGCACCGGACCGGGGGCGGGCATCCGGAGGCGCACCGCGCCGGGTGCCTCGCGAAGGTGAGGTGGAGAGGCAGGGCTGACATGGCGCGCGCAGTCGGAATCGACCTGGGCACGACCAACTCCGTGGTGAGCGTGCTGGAGGGCGGTGAACCCACGGTCATCGCCAACACCGAAGGCGCCCGGACCACCCCGTCGGTCGTGGCCTTCGCCAAGGGCGGCGACGTCCTGGTCGGCGAGATCGCCAAGCGCCAGGCGGTGACCAACGTCGAACGCACCGCCCGCTCGGTCAAGCGGCACATGGGCGATCCCGGATGGCGGTTCCCGGAGACCGGCGAGATCGACGGCAAGCGGTACACCGCCCAGGAGATATCGGCCCGGGTGCTGCAGAAGCTGAAACGGGACGCGGCGGCGTACCTGGGCGAGGACGTGACGGACGCGGTGATCACCGTCCCCGCGTACTTCAACGACGCCCAGCGCACCGCGACCAAGGAGGCCGGCGAGATCGCCGGGCTCAGGGTGCTGCGGATCGTCAACGAGCCGACGGCCGCGGCGCTCGCCTACGGGCTGGACAAGGAGAACGACCAGACGATCCTCGTCTTCGACCTCGGCGGCGGCACCTTCGACGTGTCGCTGCTGGAGATCGGCGAGGGGGTGGTCGAGGTGAAGTCCACCAACGGCGACACCCAGCTGGGCGGCGACGACTGGGACCAGCGGATCGTGGACCATGTGATCGCCCGGTTCCGCGGCAGCCACGGCGTGGACCTGTCGCGGGACAAGATGGCCGTCCAGCGGCTGCGGGAGGCGGCCGAACGGGCCAAGATCGAACTGTCGGCCGCGACCGAGACCACCATCAACCTGCCGTACATCAGCGCCTCGCCCGAGGGTCCGCTGCACCTGGACGAGAAGCTCGGCCGCGCCCGGTTCCAGGAGCTCACCGCCGACCTGCTGGAGCGCTGCGAGACCCCCTTCCGGCGCGCGGTCGAGGATGCCGGGATCAAGGTCGAGGACATCGACCACGTGATCCTGGTGGGCGGCTCCACCCGGATGCCGGCGGTGACCGACCTGGTCAAGGAGCTGACCGGCAAGGAGCCGCACAAGGGCGTCAACCCGGACGAGGTCGTCGCCGTCGGCGCCTCGCTGCAGGCCGGTGTGCTCAAGGGCGAGGTCAAGGACGTCCTGCTGCTGGACGTCACCCCGCTGTCCCTCGGTATCGAGACCAAGGGCGGCATCATGACCAAGCTGATCGAGCGCAACACCACCATCCCGACGAAGCGCTCGGAGATCTTCACCACCGCCGAGGACAACCAGCCGTCGGTGCAGATCCAGGTCTTCCAGGGCGAGCGCGAGATCGCCGCGTACAACAAGAAGCTCGGCATGTTCGAGCTGACCGGCCTGCCGCCGGCCCCGCGCGGGGTCCCGCAGATCGAGGTCACCTTCGACATCGACGCCAACGGCATCATGCACGTGGCCGCGAAGGACCTGGGCACCGGCAAGGAGCAGAAGATGACCGTCACCGGCGGCTCCTCGCTGCCGAAGGACGACATCGACCGCATGGTGCGGGAGGCCGAGCAGTACGCGGAGGAGGACCACCGCCGCCGCGAGGCCGCCGAGACCCGCAACCAGGCCGAGCAGCTCGTCTACCAGACCGAGCGGCTGCTGCGGGACAACGCGGACAAGATCCCGGCCGACGTCCGTGACGAGGTGGCGGCCGCGATCACGGACCTGAAGAAGAAGCTCGAGGGCGACGACACCGCGGCGCTCCGGGCCGCGACCGAGAAGGCCGCGACGGCCGCGCAGAAGATCGGCACCGTCCTGTACGCCCCGCCCCGGACCGCCCCCGACGAGGGCACCGGCTCCGACGGCGCGCCCCCGGGCCCGGACGAGGACGTGGTCGACGCCGAGATCGTCGACGACGAGCAGCAGCGCAGGGAGGGCGACGGATGAAGCGGCCACCCCGGTATCCGCCGCCGGCCGTCCGGGACGGGCCGCGGAGCACCGGCCCGGAGCGGCCCGGCGCCGTCGCGCCGCCCGCCGGTGGCGCCGGCGAACCGCCGGACCGGAGCGCCGGCGGTGCGGCCGCCGCCACCGGGCCGGGCGGGCGGAGCACGGCGCCGGACCCGCGGGCCCGGCTCCAGGAGCGCACCGCGGATCTGCAGCGGCTGAAGGCCGAGTACGACAACTACCGCAAGCGGGTGCGCCGGGACCGGCTGGCCGTCCGGGAGATCGCGGTGGCCAATGTGCTCGACACGCTGCTGCCGGTACTCGACGCCATCGACGGGGCGCGTGCGGCCGGTGAGGTGACCGGCGGGTTCGAGCGGGTGGTCGGTGCCCTGGAAGGCGGGCTCACCGCGCTGGGCCTGCGGTCGGTCGGCCGGCCGGGGGAACCGTTCGACCCCACCGTGCACCAGGCGCTCCAGCACGCCCACGACGACCGCGTGGCGAGCGCCACCTGCGCGGTGGTGCACCGACCCGGCTACCGGGTCGGCGACCACCTGCTCCGGCCCGCCCAGGTCACCGTGGTGGACCCGCCGCCGGAGGCCACCGGGCCGGGCACCTCGCGGGAGTGAGCGCCGGCCGCTCCCGTGCCGTGCCGTGCTGGCCGGCCGGTCCGGCACGGCACGGGGAGACGACGCGACCGCGGTCACCCGGCGGGGGCGGTGGTCGCCCGGGCGAGGGCGGTCGCCCGGCGGGGGCGGTCAGGCGGCCCGGGCGAGTTCGGCCCGGCCGAACAGCAGCGGGTAGCCGGCGGGGAGCGCGGCGAGGACGCGGGTGAGCAGGTCGGGCCCGGCCATGCGGGCGACCACGGCGAAGACGGTGCCGGTGTCCCACCGCGAGGTGGCCGGGGTGCCGCCGGTCCGGTCCGCGAGGTCCTTCACGAAACCCCAGCCGGTGAGGGGTTCGGGGTCGGGCACCTGGGCGGCGAACACCCGGGCCGCCTCGGTCGGCAGGTGGGCCGCCAGCGCGACCCGCTCGTCGCCGGTGAGCTGCCGGCCCAGCGCGGCGAGCACGGCGCGCACCACCTTCTCGGCGCGCTCGCGGGTGGGGTACGCGCCCTCGTACCGCACGGTCTCCAGCATCTGCTCGAACGTCATGACCGCCGCGGGCCGGACCGCTTCGGGCTGGTGGAACATCGGTGGCTCGGTCACCTTTCTCTTCTCCGGGACACGGAGGACGGGACCGGGGGGACCGCTTCCCGTCCTCCGTCACTGCTGGTCACGTGGTCCGGCTCAGCCGCTGATCTCCCTGCGCGTACGGTCCCCGCCGACGGCGATCCTGCGGGGCTTGGCGCGTTCGGCGATCGGGATGCGCAGGGTGAGCACACCCGCGTCGTAGTCGGCCCGGACGTTCTCCGTGTCGAGGGTGTCGGCCAGCACGAACCGGCGGGAGAAGACACCCAGCGGCCGCTCGGCCAGCTCCATCTGCACGTCGTCGGCGCCGGCCGCGGGCCGCCGCTCGGCCTTGACGGTGAGCATGTTCCGTTCGACGTCGACGTCGATCGCCTCGGGGGAGACGCCGGGCAGGTCGAGAGCGATGACGTACTCGTCGCCCGCCCGGTAGGCGTCCATCGGCATCGGCGCCGGCCTGGACCAGGTGCCGGTCGGGTTCAGCAGCCGCTCGGTGAGACGGTCGAACTCGCGGAACGGATCGGTGCGCATCAACATGGCGAGACACCTCCATCAGTTCAGTGCCAATGCGCTTCGTCTGCATCCGGTTGTAACATGTCATCCAAGCGATGACAAGCACGCTGTCATCCGATCGATGACACAGAGGAGGGAGGCTTCCCGTGCCCGCAGCCGACCGGCCCCCGACCCCCGCGCCCGTGCCCTTCCTCGCCGCTGCGGCGGCGTTGAGGGCAATCGACGAGGCCGTCCGCGCCGCACGCGCCGCGGACGCCGACGAACCCCCCGCGGCCGACCCGGAACCCCGGCAGGCCCTCGCCTCCCTCCTGCTGCTGCGGGAGGTCCGGGAACAGCTCTCCGGCTGGGAGAGCGGCCTGATCGAAACGGCCCGGGCGGCGGGCGCCAGCTGGGCCGACCTCGCCGGACCGCTGGGCGTCGCCAGCCGCCAGGCCGCCGAACGCCGCTATCTGCGGCTGCGCCCGGGCGCCGCCGACACCACCGGGGAGCAGCGCGTCCAGGCCACCCGGGACCGCCGGGCCGCCGACCGCACCGTCGCCGCCTGGGCCCGCCTCAACGCGGCCGACCTGCGCCGTCTCGCGGGCCGGATCACCGCCCTCACCGACCTGCCGGCCGCGGCCCGCGACCTCGTCGGCGACCTCGACCAGGCCCTCGCCGCCGACGACGCGGCCCGGCTGGTGGACCCACTGGCCGCCACCCGCCCGCATCTGGAGCCCGGCCACCCCGAGCTGGCCGCCCGGGTCGACGGCATCACCCGGCACACCGACCGGCTCCGCCGGGACAGCGACGGCCGGCGCCGCGCCACCTGACCGCCCCTGACGGCGCCGGGAGCCGTGGTGGGGCGGCGCCCCGGAATCCCGCTACGGCGGGCGGGTCACTCCGCCGGTCGAGCCGCCGCGCGGCGGGGTAGAACCAGGGCATGTGTGCCGCAGCGCAGCCGTGTCCCGTCGGTCCGGACGTACCGGCCGGCCCGCCCTCCGGCCCCGCGGGGCAGCCGGCGGAGGACGGGGCGCGCCCGGCCGGGGCGGCCGGGCGGGGGCCGGTCCGCGGGGTGCTGTTCGACTTCTCCGGCACCCTGTTCCGGATGGAGCCGGCCGAGTCCTGGCTGCGGACCGTGCTCGACCGGGCGGGACTCCCCGCGGCCGACGCGGCGGTCGCGGAGCTGGCGCGCCGGCTGCGGGAGGCCGGAGCGGTACCGGGCGAGGCGGCGCCGCGGACGGTGCCGCCGCACCTCGCCGAGGTCTGGCGGACACGGGACAGCGACGCGGCGCGGCACCGGGCGGCCTACACCGCGATGGCCCGCCGGGTCCCGCTGCCGCGCGAGGAGTTGTACGACGCCCTGTACACCCGCCACACGGAACCGGCCGCGTGGCAGCCGTACCCGGACGCGGCCGGGGTACTGGGCGGCCTGCGCGCCCGCGGGGTCCCGGTGGCGGTGGTGAGCAACATCGGCTGGAACCTGCGGCCGGTGTTCCGCGCGCACGGGCTGGACCGGTTCGTCGACGCCTACGCCCTGTCCTTCGAGCACGGGGTGCAGAAGCCGGACGGGCGGCTCTTCGCGGCGGCGTGCCGGGCGCTGGGCCGGGCGCCCGGTGACGTCCTGATGGTCGGCGACAGCCCGCGGGCGGACGGCGGGGCGGCGCGCCTGGGGTGCCGGGTCCACCTGGTGGACCATCTTCCGGTGGAGCGACGGCCGACCGGACTGCTGCCGGTACTGGATCTGGTGGCGGGGTCCGCCGGCTGATCGCCGGGCTCGCGCGGGGCCGGTCCGTGCGCCCCGGACCGCCCGGATACCGGGGCGCGAAGCCCTGCCGGGGCCGGGCGCGGCGGACCCCCGCTTCGACTCCACCGGACAACTCGCCATCTTCCTGCGGGCGCGGCGAATGACGATGCTCTGGTGTCGCGCACGTGCCCCATAGACGGCCCGCGACAGCGAACGACACCTCAGGAGCGCCTGCCGGTGAGGGCGCTGGTCAGCGGTGTCAGGGGATGGAGACACTCGATCCGAACTCGAACGTGCCGCTCGCACCACCGGGCGGGACACTGCCGATCGCCTCTCCCTGACAGTCCGGCCCGTCGTAGACGGTGGCAGTCTGATCGGTCTGGTTGATCACGATCAGCGGATTGATCTGCCCGTTGTGGCAGCCGCTGGGGTTCTCGTACGACCTCGGGACGATCGTCAGGACTCCGTTCGCGGCCACGGCCTGCCCTGATGACGACACGACCAGGGCCGCCGCCGCGATCACCGACGCCAGCACCGCTCCGATACGACGCATCACTACCTCCGGAAGAGCTCAGGAAGGCACCAGCGCCTCCCGGCACATTGCTACCGACCTTCGCTTGAGCACTGCTCATTTCCGACTGAGCCAGGACCACCGGGAGCGCTACCGGTGACGGAACCTGTCGAACACGAAGCGTCCCGCCTCACCCGCCGCGGCGACCGCCGGAATCTCCACGGCCATCCCCGAGACGACTCCCGGCGCGCACGGCCGACTCCGGGCCGCCGACCTCGACCGGACCCCGATGACCGACCGGGTATGGACTCCGGCGGCCACACGCCTGAACCCCCGAAACCCGCCCCGAGCCCGCCTCGAACAGCGGTCCGGCACAGCGGTGGCAGATGGTGCCGCGTTCGCAGACCCCCGGGACCGTCTTCTCGAAACCCGTGTGCGCCAAGGCGGCCCAAGAGGCCGGTCCCGCCCCACGGAACCGGGATCCACGGACTCCGCCACACGTACGCGAGCGTCCTCGTCGCGCGCGGCGCCGGAGGCCCAAGGCCGTGGCCGTACGCTGGGCGACACCGGTGGAAGTGGCCATGAGCGTGTACGCGCACCTGTTTCCTGACGAGGACCAGGAGACGAGGCCGTCGTGGACGACTTTTCGGAACGTGCCCTCGATGCGCCCCGCTCCCCCGAGCAGCCACAAAAGCCCAGGTGAGAGACGTAGAGCCGCCGATCTCGGACGATCCCCCGTTTCGCCCGAAATCGACGGCAACCGCGAAGGGTCCGCTCCGTTCGGCGGCGGGCGGACATCTCGCGGCACGCTGAGTATATTGGCTTTCAGCCAGTCAACGCAGGAGTTACAGGATGTCCCCCCGGAGCGCATCGGTCAATGAGGAACTGCGGCGGCGTTCGCAGACGCGGCTGCTGGACGCGACGGTCGAGCTGGTGGACCAACGCGGCTACGAGGCGACCACGCTGGCCGACATCGCCGACCGGGCCGGCGCGGCACGCGGCCTGGTGTCGTACTACTTTCCCAGCAAGCGGGAACTCCTGCAGTCGGCCGTGCACCGCCTGATGCACCGGGAGTTGGCGGCGG
This sequence comes from Streptomyces sp. NPDC018031, assembly GCF_044327625.1. NCBI lineage: Bacteria > Bacillati > Actinomycetota > Actinomycetes > Kitasatosporales > Streptomycetaceae > Streptomyces > Streptomyces sp. NPDC018031. Next base: position 883,158 of record NZ_JBIRFT010000002.1, on the reverse strand, counting down.
CCCTGGAGCGGGAGCCCGCGGCCACCGACGGCCGGGAGCGGCTGGCCCGGGCGATCGACGCCGTGCTGGGACTGGCCCGGGACCGGCCGCGGCTGATGCGCACGCACATGGCGGGCATCCTGACCGCGGAGGGCTTCGTCCAGTGCCCGGAGCAGCAGAAGCTGGCCTCCCTGCTCCGGGGGACGGTCACCGCGTACGGCTCGGCGGAACCGGACACCGACTACGTGCTGCTGCGCGCCCTGCTGATGGGCGCGGTGGTGGCGATCCTGCTGCCGGGGGCGCCGATGCCGCCGGAGCGGCTGCGCGCGGAACTGTTCCACCGGTACGGGCTGGACTGGCACCAGGGCGCCCCGCCGGGTGCCGAACCACCCGGCGGGGCGCCGTCACGGTCGGACGGCTGACGCCGGCCGCGGGGGCCGGCGCCGGCCGGTCGTCACCGGTAGTCGGGCTGGGTCTGCACGTTGAGTTCGTGCAGGCGGACCCGCTCGGCGCTGTCGGTGCGCCTGTCGTCGATCTTCAGGACGTCGAAGCCCTTGGCCATGTCGTTGGAGTAGATGTACCCGTTGTAGTAGTAGGCGGACCAGGAGCCGCCGCCGACCGGCTTGTCCGCGGAGAGCGGCCCGCGCTCGAAGTAGCCGATCTCCTTGGGCTTGTCGGAGTCGGTGAAGTCCCAGACCGAGACCCCGCCCTGGTACCAGGCCTGGACCATGATGTCGCGGCCCTTGACCGGGATCAGGGAGCCGTTGTGCGCGACGCAGTTCTCGGTGTCGGCCTGGTGGCGCGGGATCTTGAAGTAGCTCCGGAAGACCAGCTTGCGGTGCTTGCCCTTGCCGACGATGTCGTAGATGCCGTCGGCGCCGCGGTCCGGACCGACCTTGGCGTTGCAGGTGGCGGCGCCGCCGCCGCCGAGCTCGTCGGTGAAGACGACCTTGTTGCCCCGCTCGTTGAAGGTCGCCGAGTGCCAGAAGGAGAAGTTCTCCAGGTCCTTCACCCGGTCGATCACCTTCGGCGCGGCCGGGTCGGCGATGTCCAGCAGGACGCCGTCACCCATGCAGGCGCCCGCGGCCAGCTTCAGCCGGGGGAAGACGGTGATGTCGTGGCAGCCGGTGGTGGGGACCATGTCCGGCTTGCCGGCGTCACCCGGGTTGCCGCCGTCCGGGAAGAGCACCGGGAAGTCGACGACCGCGGACTTCTCCGGGTTGGCGCGGGGCACCTTCACGATGGAGATGCCGTCGTGCGGCGGCTGGCAGTCGGGGAAGCTCGCGCTCGGCGAGTAGGACGAGACGTAGACGTAGACGTCCTTGCGGTCCGGCACCAGGGTGTGGGTGTGCGAGCCGCATGCGGTCTCGACCGCGGCGACGTACCGGGGGTTCCGCTTGTCGGTGATGTCGAAGACCTTGACGCCCTCCCACGAGGACTTCTCGCTGGCCGGCTGCGTGGTGCTGTTGCAGGAGTCGTCGCTGCGCGAGGAGTCGGTCGACAGGATGAGCAGGTTGCCGGAGACGGCGACGTCGTTCTGCGCGCCGGGGCAGAGCACCTGGCTGACCGTCTTCGGGTTCCGCGGGTCGCTCACGTCGAAGACGACGAAGCCGTCGTAGTTGCCCGCGAAGGCGTACTTGCCCTGGAACGCCAGGTCGGAGTTGGTGCCCTTCAGCGCCTGCTTGGGGATGTTGGCGAGGTGGCTGATGTTGTCGCTGTGGACCACCTCGTCGACACCGGGTATGTCGCCGTTCTCGATGGCGGACCGGGCCTCGGAGGTCTGGGCCCGGGTCAGCGGCTCCGCCTTCGGTCCGCTGCCCGGGTCGGGCGACGCGGCTGCCGGGCCGGCCATGAGCAGGGAGGCCACCAGGCCGAACGCGGCAGCGGCCGCGCCGAGGTATCTGTGTCGCGTCGATGGTCGGTGCCACGACTTCACTGCGTACTCCCTTGCGTTCGTTCGGGGTTGAACCGTTCACGGCCCACGGCAGTATCGCTCCAAGCGTGTACACAACAACAGATGGCAACACACATGTAATGAACTTTTCCGATCACGACCAGCCACGGACGTGCTAGTACGGTCACTGTCATGGAACCGCTCGCCGGTCCTTCCCTCACCACTGGAGGTCACCGTGTTCAACCGTCGGACGGCGGCACGCCCGGGCGCGTCCGCGCCGGCCGTGGCCCTGGTGATGGCGGCACTCGCCCTGGCCGGGTGCGAGTCGGGCGGCGACCGTGAGACGGACGGGAAGAAGGACTCGCCCGCGGTGATCGCGCCGGGCAAGCCGGGCGAGCCGGCGAAGACCCTCTCGGCCGAGGAGGCGGAGCAGGCGGGCGACGACGACTCGCCCAACTCCGCCGACTTCGGCTACGTCCGCATGATGATCGTCCACCACCGGCAGGCCCTGGTGATGACCGATCTCGCCCCCGACCGGGCCGAGTCGGGCCGGGTCAAGAAGCTGGCCGAGCGCATCTCGGCCGGCCAGGGGCCCGAGATCACCGCCATGGAGGGCTGGCTGGCCAACCACGGCGGCGACGGCAAGGGCGGCCACGGGGGCCACGAGGACCACGGGTCGATGCCGGGCATGGCCACCGAGAAGCAGCTGGCCGAACTCCGCGCCGCGCGCGGCGAGAAGTTCGACGAGCTCTTCCTCAAGCTGATGATCACCCACCACACGGGTGCCGTGACCATGGCCACCGACGTCCTGAAGTCGGGCAACAACGTGCTGGTGGAGGAGATGGCGGGCGATGTGATCTCCCAGCAGAGCATCGAGATCCGGCGGATGCGGGAGCTCGACTGACCCCGGCCGGAGCGTCACCCGCCACCGGCGGGCGTGATCACTCCGGCGCGGAGGGCGACACCGGGGCACCGCTGACGGTGATCGCGCCGGCCGGGCACAACTCGGCGGCCTGACCCGCCGCTTCGGCGAGGTGCGGCGGCGGGGCGGGGTCCAGCAGCAGCACCCGGCCGACCTTGCGGTCCTGGTCGAACACCTCCGGCGCGGTCAGGGCGCACATGCCGGCGCCGCAGCAGCGCTTCCGGTCCACGCTGATCTCCATCGGTCACGCACCGTCCCAGGTGACCGGGAGCCGGAGCACGCCGGAGATCTGCGAGTGGTTCAGCGGCACCTCCTCGGGCGGCACGGCCAGCCGCAGCGTCGGGAACCGCCGGAACAGCGCGGGGAAGGCGACGCGCATCTCGACACGGGCCAGCTGCTGGCCCAGGCACTGGTGGATGCCGTGCCCGAAGGCCAGATGACCGACGGCGGAACGCCGCAGGTCCAGGTCGTCGGGGTCGGCGAACCTGGCCGGGTCGCGGTCGGCGGCGTGCACCGCGAGCGTCACCATCTCCCCGGCGCGCACCACCTCGCCTCCCAGCTCGACGTCCTCCAGCGCAGCCCGCCCCAGGAAGGGGGTGATGGTCAGATAGCGCAGCAGCTCCTCCACGGCTCCGTCGGTCAGGTCTCCGTCGGCGCGCCAGGCGTCGAGCTGCTCGGGCCGGCCGAGCAGGGCGAAGGTGCCCAGCGCGAGCATGCTGGAGGTGGTCTCCAGGCCGGCGCCCATCAGCAGGATCGCGATGTTGACGAGTTCCTCGTCCGTGAGCCCGGTGGTGGCCAGGTCACCGAGCAGGTCGTCGGTGGGCTCGGCGCGCTTGGCCCGCACCAGGTCCCGCAGGTACCCGACGCTCCCGGCCATGGCGCGGTCCAGTTCGTCCTGGGTCGCGTCCGGGTCGTTGGCCGTGGTCGCGGTGTCCCGGAAGAGCTCGCGGTCGGCGTAGGGCACACCCAGCAGCTCACAGATCATCAGCGCCGGGACGGGCTGCGCGTAGGCCCGCACCAGATCCACCGGCGGGCCCATCCGTTCCATGTGGTCCAGCTGCTCGGTGGCGACCTTCTCGACGTGTTCAGCGAGCCGGCGCATCCGGCGGACGGTGAACTTGCCGGTGAGCATTCGCCGGTAGCGGGTGTGCTCGGGCGCGTCCATCTGGAGGAACATGCCCGGCGCGGCCGGCGGGAACTCCATCAGGGCCGCCGCGCCGGGAAAGGGCGAGTGGGCGATCTCGGCCCGGGTGCTGAAGCGCGGGTCGGCCAGCACCGATCGGACCAGGGCGTGGCTCGTCACCAGCCAGCCGAGGTGCCCGTCGGGGTAGCGCATCCGGACCAGCGGCCGCTCCCGGCGTAACCGCGTCAGCTCCTCGGCGGGATCGAAGGGGCAGCCCGGAGGCCGCGTCATGGGCAGTTCGCCGACGGCCGGCGGGGACTGGGTCATCTCGGTTCCATTCCGGTCGGGGCAGGCGGCACGCCAGGCCCCGGCCTCGTCACAAACCTTCAGTACCCAGGAAACGCTACGTTGCATTCAATTCTCAATCAATATTCGGAGTTGCGCTTCTGCGTGTTCCACCAGGTCAGTTACGTGGAATCATTGCAATGATGCTGAAGCTGAATGCAATTCCGAACCGCACTTTGTTGCAATGGGATGGAAGTGAACGCACACTGTCCACCGACCCCGTGGCCATCGGGGTCCCCCGAGGCACAGGAGGCGGCGCCGATGCCGGGCGGCAGACTGACACAGCAGGACCGCCGGAAGATCGCCGCGGGCCTGACCGGAGGGCTCGGCTATGCCGACATCGCCCGGCAGTTGGACCGGCCCACCTCGACCGTCACCCGGGAGGTGCTGCGCAACGGCGGCGCCGACGGCTACCGTGCCGAGCAGGCCCAGCGGGCGACCGAACGGCGCGCCCGCCGCGGCCGGCGGACCCCTCCCCCGGCGCCACCGGCCGCCCCCGACACCTACGGGCGGGACCCCGCGGCGGTGCGCGAGTTCGCGGAGCGGTTCACCGCGCTGCTGATCCTGACCGGGCTCCCCCGGATGCCGGCGAACGTGCTCACCTGCCTGCTCACCACCGACGCCGGCAGTCTGACGGCCGCCGAGCTGGTCCGGCGGCTGCGGGTCAGCCCCGCCTCGGTCTCCAAGGCCGTCGGCTTCCTCGAGGGGCAGCACCTGCTCCGCCGGGAACGCCGCTCCGGTCAGCGGGCCGAGCGGTACGTCGTCGACCCCGACGTCTGGTACCGGGCCTGGCAGGCCGGGGTGCGGGCGAACAACGCGCTGGCGGCAGCGGCCGGCGGAGGTGCCGAGATCATGGGCACCACGACACCCGCCGGCGCCCGGCTGGAGGAGATGAGCGCGTTCCTGGAACACCTCGGCCGCGACCTGGCCGAGCAGGCCGAGTACTGGTGGCGGTTCCTGGCGGACCGGCGGACGGCGGAGTGACCACCCCCGCCCCGCCGGCCGCGTCCCGGACCGGGCGGCGCGGCCCGGCCGGTCCGGGCCCGCCGCGGCGCGGCGGGCACCGGACGCTTCGCCCGGGGTGGAGCGCGGGTACCGCTCGGGCCCTCCGCCCGGGCCCGGGCCGCCGGCCTCCGCAGCCGGGCGGGGCGGCTCGGCTCCCCGCGCACCCTATGGCTACCGCCCCGTCGGGGCGACCGCCGCCAGGGCGTCGACGCTGCCGGACATCACGGTGCGCAGGTGCTCGGTGAGGTGCTCGACGGGCCAGTCCCACCAGGCGAGTTCCAGCAGCCGCGCGATGTCGGCGTCGCTGAAGCGGCGGCGCAGCACCCGGGCCGGGTTCCCCCCGACCACGGCGTAGTCGGGGACGTCGTCGACGACGACCGAACCGGAGGCGACGATCGCTCCGTGGCCGATGCGGACCCCGGGCATCACCGTGGCCCGGTAGCCGAACCAGACGTCATGGCCGACCACCGTGTCCCCCCGGCCGGGCAGCCCGGTGACGAGGTCGAAGTGATCCGTCCACGATCCGCCCATGATGGGGAAGGGAAAGGTGGAGGGGCCGTCCATCCGGTGGTTGGCACCGTTCATGATGAACCGCACGCCCTCGCCCAGCGCGCAGAACTTCCCGATCACCAGCCGTTCCGGGCCGTAGTGGTACAGCACGTTGCGGGTCTCGAACGCGGTCGGGTCGTCCGGGTCGTCGTAGTACGAGAACTCCCCCACCTCGATCAGCGGCGAGGTCACCAGCGGTTTCAGCAGCACCACCCGGGCCTGTCCGGGCATCGGGTGGAGCACGGTGGGATCAGCGGGACGAGCAGACACGGTGGACCACGCTTCCTCGGTTGCGGGCAGAACGGGAACCACCATGATCGCCCGTCACCTCACCACCGGCACCGGCGATTTCGGTGCCGGGACCGGAGGGCGGTCAGCCGCCGCCGTCCGGCCGGTGTGGTCGCCGGTCCGAACGGCACGCCCGCCGGCCGCGGCGCCCGGCGGTGCGCCCCGCACGCCCGCACCCCCGGAGGGCCGGCGGGCCCACCTCCGGACCCGGCTGAAGGGGGTCGCTAGTACAGCATGCAGGGGGGTGGCGGCCCGCCGCTGCAATCGGCCCACACCATGCCGCAGAAGCAACTGCACGCGTCGGAGAGCCCGCAGGCGCCGATGCACTTGATGAAGAGGTCGAAACAGGGACCCGCGAGGACGATCTCCCCGCTGTCCCGGTGCTGCCGCCGCGCCGCCAGGTAGCGGCCGGAGTCGCCGGGCACCGTTGACTCGGCAGTGAATCCAGGCAGAGACATGATGAGTCAACTCCCGCTTTCCGCTGTGGGAAGACTCCCGGGCCCACTTCTCATGCTACGCGCCTGGCGCGCTGGCCCGCAGACCCTGCGCGTTCCTCCGGGCGGTGCGGTGATCCCGGGGAAAGTGCCTGGTGAAGACGGACGTTGCCATGACCCGCCGGCCGCGCACGGGGCGGGGCGCGGAGGTCGACGCAGCGGTTCCAAGGACCGGGGCGCACCGGGCGCCACGCCGCGCCGGTGCCACCGCGCCGTGCGCCCCGTCCCGGCCGCCACGCCGCGGAGGCGGCCCGGGCCGGCGCCGCGACCGCCGGGGTGTCGCGGCGCGCCGGATGCCCGGGGCGGGGTGCAGACTCTGTGGTGCCGGACACGTCCGGTATCCGATCCGGCAGCCGACGGCGACCGGACGCCCGGCGAGACCCAGGAGGCGATCCGCCATGGACGAGGTACTGCTCGCGGTGGGCACCCGCAAGGGCCTGTTCCTCGGCCGCCGCGGCGGCGGCGTGTGGTCCTTCACCGGCCCCCGCTTCCCCATGCAGGCCGTGTACTCGATCGGCATCGACACCCGCCGCCGGGTGCCCCGGCTGCTGGTCGGCGCCGACAGCACGCACTGGGGTCCGTCGGTCTTCCGCTCCGACGACCTGGGCGCCACCTGGCAGGAGCCGCCGAAACCGGCGGTGCGGTTCCCCGCGGGGACCCGGACCTCGCTGGAGCGGGTGTGGCAGTTGCAGCCGGCCGGGCCCGACGCCCCGGACGTGGTGTACGCCGGGACCCAGCCGGGCGCCCTGTTCCGGTCCGAGGACGGCGGCGAGACCTTCGCGTTCGTGCGGAGCCTGTGGGAGCATCCGCAGCGCGCCCGGTGGGGCGCGGGGTACGGCGGCCAGGCGGTGCACACCGTGCTCACCCACCCGCGGGACTCGGCCCGGGTACTCGCCGCGGTCTCCTCCGGCGGCGTCTACCGCTCGGCGGACGCCGGGCGCAGCTGGGCACCGTCCAACGCGGGGATCCGGGCGGACTTCCTGCCCGACCACTATCCGGAGTTCGGGCAGTGCGTGCACAAGATCGCACCGGACCCGGTCGTCCCGGACCGGCTCTACCTGCAGAACCACGGCGGGGTCTACCGCAGCGACGACGCGGGCGCGAGCTGGGCGGAGATCGGCGGCGGGCTGCCCGCGGACTTCGGTTTCGCGGTCGCCACCCATCCGCGGCGCGGTGGCGTCGCGTACGTCTTCCCGGTCAACGACGGCGGCGACCGCTTCCCGCCCGGATACCGGTGCCGCGTCTACCGCACCGAGGACGCCGGGGCGTCCTGGTCCCCGCTCTCCGCCGGACTGCCCGCCGACGACCACTACGGGGTGGTGCTGCGGGACGCGCTGCGCACCGACGACGCCGACCCGGCGGGCGTCTACTTCGGCAACCGCAACGGCGAGGTCTTCGCCAGCGAGGACGAGGGGGACAGCTGGCGGCAGCTCGCCCGCCATCTGCCCGACGTGCTGTGCGTGCGGGCGGCGGTGGTCGGCTGAGGGGGCGGCGCCCGGCGGGGCGGGACCGGCCGGGCGGGGGCCGGCCGCGGGCCGCCCGGCGACCGGGTGGGGGCTCACCCGCTGAGCCGATAGAGTGACGGATCGTGGCTGCGCGACGACCGTTGAACGAAATTGTGGAGACCGGCTGGGCCGAGGCACTCGAGCCGGTGGCCCAGCGGATCACCGAGATGGGCGACTTCCTCCGCGGCGAGATCGCCGCGGGCCGCACCTACCTGCCGGCCGGGCAGCATGTGCTCCGCGCCTTCCAGCAGCCCTTCGACGAGGTGCGGGTGCTCATCGTGGGCCAGGACCCGTATCCGACCCCGGGGCACGCGGTGGGGCTCAGCTTCTCGGTGGCCCCCGAGGTCCGGCCGCTGCCCGGCAGCCTGGAGAACATCTACCGGGAGCTGCACACCGACCTCGGCCATCCGCGGCCTTCCAGCGGCGACCTCACCCCGTGGACGCAGCAGGGCGTGCTGCTGCTGAACCGGGCGCTGACGACCGCGCCGCGGCGGCCCGCCGCGCACCGCGGCAAGGGCTGGGAGGAGGTCACCGAGCAGGCCATCCGGGCCCTGGTGGCCCGCGGTCGCCCGCTGGTGTCGATCCTGTGGGGGCGGGACGCCCGTAATCTGCGGCCGCTGCTCGGCGACCTGCCGAGTGTGGAATCCGCCCATCCGTCCCCGATGTCCGCCGACCGGGGGTTCTTCGGGTCCCGCCCGTTCAGCCGTGCCAACGAGCTGCTGGTGCGGCAGGGGGCGCAGCCGGTGGAGTGGCGTCTGCCCTGAGCAGGCCCGAGGAGAGCGGTCCGGATGACGGTACTCTGCCCGTCATGACCACACATCCGAACACTCCTGCGGGTTGGTACGCCGACCCGCAGGGCACGCCTGACCTGCTGCGTTGGTGGGACGGCAGCCAGTGGACCGAGCACACCCACCCGGGCGGGCCCGGCCAGGTGCCGCACCAGCCGGTGGCCGACCCGGCCCGCGTCCAGCGTCAGGTCCAGCAGCAGGCCGGGGTCGTCCAGCCCGGGGTCGGCGGCGGCACGCTCTTCACCGAGCCGGTGCTGGTGGTGAACCAGAAGGCCAAGCTGATCGAGCTCACCAACGAGTACAGCGTCTTCGACCAGCACGGCCGCACCCTCGGCTCGGTGGTCCAGGTGGGGCAGTCGACGCTGAAGAAGGTCGCCCGCTTCGTCTCCAGTCTCGACCAGTTCATGACCCACCGGCTGGAGATCCGCGACGCCAACGGGCAGCCGCACCTGGTGCTCACCCGGCCGCGGAAGTTCATGAAGTCCAAGGTGATCGTGGAGCGCCCGGACGGTCAGCCGGTGGGCGAGATCGTCCAGCAGAACGTCATCGGGAAGATCAACTTCTCGATCGAGGTCAACGGGCAGCGGGTCGGCGCCATCAAGGCGGAGAACTGGCGCGCCTGGAACTTCTCCATCGTGGACCACACGGAGACCGAGGTCGCCCGGATCACCAAGACCTGGGAGGGCCTGGCGAAGACCATGTTCACCACGGCGGACAACTACGTGCTGCAGATCCACCGGCAGCTGCCGGACCCGCTGCTGAGCATGGTCGTGGCGACGGCGCTGACCGTCGACACCGCCCTCAAGCAGGACGCCCGCGGGTTCGGCTGAGCCCGGTGGACGCCCAGCAGGACACCGCCCCGGCCGGCCCGGGCCCGGGTGCCGCTGCCCCGGCCGCGCCCGGCAGCACCGCCGCGCCCCGCCCCGGCCACGTCCTGGGTGTCGACTCCGGCGGTTCCGGGGTGCGGATCGCGATCGCCCGCGCCGACACGCCCGGCGCGCCTTCGGTGTGGTCATCGGCCGCGCCGGCCGTCGTCGGTGAGCGCGGCATCGACGCCGCGGGCCTGCTGGCCCGGGTGCTGCCGGCCATCCGGGACCTGCTCCGACGGGCCGGCACCGACCGGCTCGACGCCGTGTGCGTGGGGGCGGCCGGCATGGCGACGCTGGGCGAGGACCTGCGCGCCACCCTGCCGCGGGTGCTGGCCGAGGAGTTCGGGGTGCGCCGGCTCGCGCTGGCCGCCGACGGCGTCACCGCCTACGCCGGAGCGCTGGGCCAGCGGCCCGGCGCGGTGGTCGCGGCCGGCACCGGCCTGATCGCCCTCGGCACCGGACTGGACGACGGCTGGCGCCGCGCCGACGGCTGGGGCCATCTGCTCGGGGACTGCGGCAGCGGCGCCTGGATCGGGCGCGCGGGCCTGGAGGCCGCGCTGCGCGCGTACGACGGGCGGCCCGGCGGCTCACGGCCGCTGCTGGCCCGCGCGGAGGCGGTGTTCGGCCCGGCCGGCGAACTGCCCGGGGCGCTCTACCCCCGAGCCGACCGGCCCGCCGTGCTGGCGTCCTTCGCCCCGGAGGTCGGCCGGTGCGCGGAGCACGACCCGGTGGCCGCGGCCATCCTGGACACCGCGGCCCGCCACATCGCCGAGGCGGCGGAGGCGGTCTGCCCGAAGGCGCCCGCACCGTCCCACGCGCCCGGCCGGCCCACCGCCGGACCCCGGTGCGCGGTGGCGCTCACCGGAGGGCTGTTCCGGATGGGCGACCGGCTGCTCACCCCGGTCCGCGCGGAGCTGGCGGCCCGGTTGCCCCATGCCGAGCTGCGGGAGGCGGCGGGCGACCCGCTGGCCGGCGCGGTGGCGGTGGCCGCGGCACTCGCCACCGACTCCTTGCGGCTGCCCCCGGACCCGGCCCTGCTGCACCTCGTCTGACCGGCCGCCGCCCCGGGGCTCGGCACGCCCCGCCCCGGACCGGACCGGCGCGCGCCCCCGCGGTGGCGGACCGCCGCGCCTCCCCCGGCAGCCCCCGGGCCGCCGCCCCGGACGGTCCCAGGTCGCCGGCCACCTGGGCGTTCGGCGGTCCGAGCGCCCCGAGCCGGGCGCTGCGCAGCCACGCAATCCGGCATAGCGGGACGTACAGCACCCAGTCGTACCCTCAGCGACCACCGGGCCACCCGAACGACTAACATGCGGCGCCATGAGCTCCCCCACGCAGCCGGCGTCCGGCCTGCCTGTACGAACGCCTCGCCCCCGTCAGACCGGACGGCACCGCCGACCGGAGCCCGCGGCGGCGCCTGTCGGTGCGCCCCCGCTGGTGCTGGCCGTCCCGGGGGCTCCCGACGCGGCCGCTCGCGGCCTGGCGGAGGAGATCCTCAGCATCGCCCGCTCGGAGCTGCCCGGCCTGGACGCCCGGATCGGCTGGACCGAGGGCGACGACGCGGAGTTCCCGCCGCTGGCCGCCGTGCTGCGGCAGGCCGGCGCGGAGCGCGAGGACCGGGTGCGGCGCGCCCGGGAGGCGGCGGAGGCCGCCGCCGAGGAACTGCGTGCCGTCGCGGTGGCCGAGGGCGTGGACCCCGCCGAGATCCCCTTCGACGACAGCCGGATCCGGGCCGCCGCCGAGGGCCCCGGGGCCGTCGTGGTGCCGCTGCTGGCCGGCCCGGACGCGGAACTGCTGGCCGTCATACGCACGGCCGCGGCGGACGCGGACTGCGCCGCCGAGGTGACCGATGTGCTCGGCCCGCACCCGCTGCTCGCCGAGGCGCTGCACGTACGGCTGTCCGAGGCCGGGCTCGCCCGTGCCGACCGGGCCCGGCTGTTCACCGTGGCCACCGCCGCGGACGGCATCATCCTGGCGACGTCCGGCGGCGCGGCGGGCGCCCAGGCGGCCGGGATCACCGGAATGCTGCTCTCCGCGCGGCTCGCGGTGCCGGTGATGGCCGCCGCCCTGGACGAGCCCGGCGCCGTGCTGCGGATCGCCGAGCAGCTGCGCGCCTCCGGCTCCGCGCGGCTGGCCCTGGCCCCGTACCTGATCGGTCCCGAGGTCCCCGGCGGGCTCCCCGCCACCGCGGCCGAGGAGGCGGGCTGCGCCGCAGCCGAGCCGCTGGGCGCGTACCCCACGGTGGGCAAGCTGGTGCTGTCGCTCTACGCGACGGTGCTGGGCATCGCACTGCAGCCGGGCCGCCAGGGCACGCCGCTGGGCTGACGTCCCGACCGGGCCGCCGCCGGCCCGGTCAGGCAGGACGGAAGGGGCCCTCCGCACCGCGGAGGGCCCCTTCCGCCGTGTCCGGCCCGCCCCGGGCCGGACAGCACGCCGTGACCGCCGCAGCGCGGCCGCGGCCGCTGGTCAGGCACCCACCAGGGGGGAGCGCCGGGAGCTGCGCAGCGGCGCGGAGAGTTCGGTCAGGGACCGCTCCAGCCCGTGCAGATGGGCGAGGGCCGGTTCGGCGACCGGACGCCGGGCCACGGGGGCGGCCGGTGCGCCGGTCGCCACCGCGCGGGCCGCCGCCCCGGACGGCCTCACGACGGACGGGGCCCCGGCGGCGGTGGCCGCCGCGCCCGCGTCCCGCGCCTTCCCCGGAGTGGTGAGCGCCTCGACGGCGGCCTCCACCCGCCGGCAGGCGGCGGCCAGCCGCTCGTCGTGGGAGGCCTCCGGGTCCGCGGCGACGGACGCCAGCCCGCGCACCTCGCGGGCGCAGTCGTCGAGCAGCGCGAGCACCCGGCGGGCCTTTTCCTTACGGGTGCGCGACGGGCTCAGCGGATGGACCAGCGGGGCCAGCGAGAGCCGCACCCGGCCCAGCAGCACCTCCAGTTCGGCGACGCGCGGGGCGGGGTCGGCGGTCCGGGAGCCGGCCAGCCGGTCGGACGCCTCGGCGGCACAGGCGTGGACGCAGCGCAGGGCCCGCTGGATCCAGGCGTCGGTGGTGGCGTGGGTGGTCACCGGAAGCACGATCAGGACGGCCAGGGCGGCGGCGACCGCCCCCACCCCGGTCTCGGCGAGCCGGAGCGCGAGCAGGCCCGGGTCCAGGACGCCCAGCAGTCCGTAGAGCAGCCCCGCCATCACCGTCACCGCGAGCATCATCCAGGTGTAGGAGACGGGGGCGGAGTAGAAGATCCCGAACACGCACAGCGCGACCAGCACGGCGGTGGGGGCCGCGGCGCCGTGCAGCGGCACCGCGACGAGGAGCCCCACGCCGATGCCGGCGACGGTGCCGAGCATCCGGCGGAACCCGCGGACCAGGGTCTCCCCCCGGGACGCGGTGTTGACGAAGATCCACCAGACCGCGCCGACGGCCCAGTACCAGCGGTCCTGGGAGAGCAGCTGGCCCACCGCGAGGGCCAGCACACCGGCCACGGCCACCTGGACGGCCTGGCGGGTGGTGGTCCGTGCCAGGCCCGGTCCGCCCGGCGGGGCCGGTGCGGCCGGCGGGACGGACCCCCGTTCGTAGCACCAGGCGCCGAACCGGACCCCCGAGGAGGCGACCAGGGCGAGCAGCAGGGCGGAGCAGAGTTCGGGCAGCTGCCCGGGCACCGTGTGCAGGAACTGCGCCGCGAAGAAGGACATGAACGCGAAGACGCCCAGGGCGTGGCCGCGCGGGCCCCAGCGGCGCGCGTACACCCCGGCCGCCGCCACCGCGAGGAACGCCGTGTCGCGGGCGAGCGGGTGGTCGTGCAGCCCGGCGGCGAGGGCGAGTACCGGCAGGCCCGCCACGGGCAGCAGCGCCGTGGTGACGGCCTGGCCGCGGACCGTGGGGTCGGTGACCGTGAAGAGGGCGAGGAGCGCGGCGAGCCCGCCGGCGATCAGCGCCGGGAGCGGGTGGCCGGTGAGGCCGCACACGGCGACCGCCAGGCCGATGCCGAGGACGGACCGGGTGGCGCTGCGCAGCCGCAGCAGCCCGGGATCCGGAGCCACGAACATCCTCTTCAGCACTGCTGCCCGCCCCTTCGTCATACACGGCATGAAAAAGGCGCCGCGGAATCCGCAGCGCCATCGACCATCACATGACAGCATCTTGGACACCAGTGGCACAAGCGAGGCCGGAGCGACTGGGCCATTGGTACAGCCTGCGGGTCGGTGGTCGGCCGTACCGCGGGCCAACGGACCAGCCGGGAGGCCGCTCGGCGGACCGGCGGCCGATGGTCCGCGGCCGGTGGCGGACCGGCCGGCGGGGGTGCTGACCTGTGGGAAGTACGCGGCCGGTGGGGGTTGCGCGCCGGTGGAGGACGCACGGCGGGCGGAGGGCGTGTGGCCGCAGGAGGACGCACGGGCACAGGAGGGCCGGAGCGCGCTCAGGCGCCGGAGGGTGCGCGCCGATCGAGGGCGGGCGGCCGGTGGAAGGCGGGCGGCGGGCGGGCCGGCACGCCCGCCGCACGGGCCCGGCCCGGCGACGCCCTCGGGCACCACGGCCGGGCCCGGTGCCGGTGGGTGCCGGTGGGTGCCGGCGACGCGGCCCGGCGGTGGAGGTGCCCGCGCCGCCCGCCCCGCCGGCCCACCGCCCGCCCGACCGGCCCACCGGCCGGCCCCGCGGTCCCGGCCGGCCGCCCGGGTACAGTCGGAGCCCGGCCGCGGCGGGGAACGGACGCGGTGACCGAGGAGAGGCCGAGGGACCCATGGCGGTGGTGGACGCGCTCGACGCGCGGATCCTGCGCATGCTGCTGGAGCAGCCGCGCACCAGCGTGCGGGAGTACGCGCGGCAACTGGGCATCGCCCGGGGAACCCTGCAGGCGCGGCTGGACCGGCTGGAGCGGGAGGGCGTGATCACCGGCAGCGGCCCGTACCTGTCCCCGGCCGCGCTCGGCCATCCGGTGCTGGCGTTCGTCCACATCGAGGTCACCCAGGGGCATCTGGACGACGTCGGCGACGCGCTGGCCGCGGTGCCGGAGATCATCGAGGCGTTCTCGATCACCGGCTCGGGGGACCTGCTCACCCGCGTGGTGGCCCGCGACAACGCGCATCTGGAGGACGTGGTGCAGCAGCTCATCCGGCTGCCGGGGGTGGTCCGCACGCGCACCGAGATGGCGTTGCGGCGCCGGGTGGCGTACCGGGTGCTGCCGCTGGTGGAGGCCGTCGGCCGGGCGGCCGAGGAGGCGACCCGCCGTCCGTGAACCGGACGCCGGGCACCCCGGGCGGATGAGCACTGCGGCGCGCCGCGCGGCGGCGTGGGCGGTGGCGCCCCTCGGGGTGGAGGCGGCGCGGCGCGCCGGGATCCGCCGCGTCGCGGCATCTCACCTGTCCGGGACCGCGGACGTTCCGTCGTTCGCCGCCGCGGGCCCGCTCGTCCGCGGCGCCCGCGGGGAGGCCGGCGCGCGGGCCGCCGACGACCGGGTGACCACCGGCGCCCGGCCGGCCCCGGGCGCGCTACCCGAAACCCGTTGCTCCCGGGCCCGCCGGGACCTACGGTCTTGATCATGCTGCCTGTGGTGGAGACGGACGAGGAGTGGGACGAGATCGTCCCCGACGAGACGGTGATGCGCCCCGGAGCGGCGGACCTGTGCGCCCGGCTGGGGCTCGCCGGGGCCCCGCTGACGCGCTTCACGGAGGGTTCCCAGCCGGTCTACGCGGTGGGGGACGAGCATGTCCTCAAACTCTTCCCCAAGGCGGCGGCCGACGACGGCGTCGCCGAGGGGCGGGTGCTGACCTACCTTCAGGGGCGGCTGCCGGTCGCCACCCCCGAGGTGCGCGACTTCGGAGCGTACGAGAACGGCTGGCGGTACGTGCTGATGTCCCGGCTGCCGGGCACGGGACTGGCCACCGCCTGGGAGGGCCTGGCCCGGGCGGACCGCGAACGGGTGGTCACGCAGGCCGCCGAGGCGCTCGCCGCCCTGCACGCCGTGGACCCGGAGCCGCTCGCGGACGTCCTCGGCCCCGGGGACTGGGGCGCGTTCCTGGACCGGCAGCACGCGGGCGCGGTCGCCCGGCAGCGGGCCCACGGACTGCCGGACTCCTGGACGGAGCAGATCCCGGACTTCCTCGGCACCGTGGCGCTGCCGCGCGCCCCGCACCGTTCGCTGCTGCACACCGAGTTCATGAGCCAGCACCTCCTCGTCGACGCGTCCGGCCCGCGGCTCACCGGACTCTTCGACTTCGAGCCCGCGATGATCGGCGACCGCGGCTACGACTTCGTCGCCGTCGGCCTGTTCGTCACCCGCGGGGACGCCGCGCTGCTGCGCCGGTTCACCGAGGTGTACGGCCGCGCCTTCGACCCCGCCGAGCTGCTCGCGTACACCCTGCTGCACGTGTACAGCAATCTCCCCTGGTACCTGCGGGAGCTGCCGGCCCCCGCCGACGGCACGCTGCGGTCACTCGCCGGGGCCTGGTTCGGCACGGCCTGACCAAAACCGCCCGGAACGGCCCGGCCGGCCCGCCGGCACCACGGCACCGCCCGGCCGGCCCGCCGGCACCACGGCACCGCCCGGCCGGCCCGCCGGCGCGGCACCGGCCGGGCGCCGACCGCCCCACGGTCCCGTCCGACGGCCCCGGCGCGCGCCGCGCCCGTCGCCGACCGCCCGCCGCCGCGCGGGGCTAGCCGGCGAGGAAGGACAGCCGGACCTGGCGGTGCGGGTTGTCCCGGTTGGTGTCGACCAGGCAGACCGACTGCCAGGTGCCGAGCACCAGTCGGCCGCCGACGACCGGCAGTGTCGCGTGCGGCGGCACGAGGGCCGGCAGCACATGGTCCCGGCCGTGCCCGGGGCTGCCGTGCCGGTGCCGCCAGCGGTCGTCCGCGGGCAGCAGGTCGCGCAGCGCCGCCAGCAGGTCGGTGTCGCTCCCGGCACCGGTCTCCAGCACCGCCAGGCCGGCGGTGGCGTGCGGCACGAACAGGTTGAGCAGCCCGTCGCGGCCGCCGGCGTGCTCCCGCAGGAACGCCTCGCAGTCCGCGGTGATGTCGGCGACGGTTTCCTCGGCGCCGGTCGTGATGTCCAGGACATGGGTGTGGAAGCTTCGGGTCATGCCCCCCATCCTGCTCCTCGCGGTCCCGGATCCCGCACCGCGCCCACCGCGCCGGGCGTCCGGCCACCGCGCCCGGCCGCCGAGCCGCCGCACCGGGTCTCCGGGCCGCCGCGGGCCCGGTCGCGGCACCGCCCCGGGCGGCGGACGGGCCGAGGACGGGCGGCGGACGGGCCGGGTGGCGTGCCGCGGGAAGAAGCGCACCGCCCGCAGAGTTGGTAGAAACATGAACAAGCTCGGGGTGCGGGACGCGACGGACGTGCGGGACGTGCGGGTGGTGGTCGTCGGAGCCGGCCAGGCCGGGCTCTCGGCCGCCTTCCACCTGCGCCGGGCGGGACACGAGCCGGACCGGGACTTCGTGGTACTGGACCACTCGCCGCGCCCCGGCGGCGCCTGGCAGTTCCGCTGGCCCACCCTGACCTACGGCAAGGTGCACGGCATGCACGCGCTGCCGGGCCTGGAGCTGACCGGCGCCGACCCCGACCGCCCCTCCGCGGAGGTGATCGGCGGCTACTTCGACACCTATGAGCGCACCTTCGGCCTGGGCGTGCACCGGCCGGTGGACGTCACGGCGGTCCGGGACGGCGACGACGGCCGGCTGCTGGTGGAGACGTCGGAGGGCCCCTACCGCGCGCGGGCGCTCATCAACGCCACCGGCACCTGGGACCGCCCGTTCTGGCCGCGCTTCCCCGGCCAGCGGGACTTCCGCGGCCGGCAGTTGCACACCGCGCGCTACCCGGGCCCCGGCGCCTTCGCCGGACAGCGGGTCATGGTGGTCGGCGGCGGCACCTCGGCCGTCCAGCACCTGCTGGAGATCGCCGAGGTCGCGGCGGGGACGGTCTGGGTGACCCGGCGCCCCCCGGCCTTCCGGCCGGGCCCGTTCGGCGAGGAGCAGGGGCGGGCCGCGGTCGCCCTGGTGGCGGACCGGGTCCGCCGGGGGCTGCCGCCGCAGAGTGTCGTGTCGGTCACCGGCCTGCCGATGACCGAGGCCATGGAACGGGCCCGGGCCGCCGGTGTGCTGGACCGGCTGCCGCTGTTCGACCGGCTCACTCCGACCGGGGCCCGCTGGGCGCCCGGCACGATCACCGGCGCGCCGCGTCCGCCGGTGCGGACCACCGGGGACGGCGGCCGGGCCGCCGACGTCGACGTCGTGCTGTGGGCCACCGGCTTCCGCGCCGCCATCGACCACCTCGCCCCGCTGCGGCTGCGCGAACCCGGCGGCGGCATCGCGGTCGAGGGCACCCGCGCGGTGCGCGACCCGCGGATCCACCTCGTCGGCTACGGCCCCTCGGCGAGCACCATCGGAGCCAACCGGGCCGGCCGCGCCGCGGTGCGCGAGATCGAGGAGCTGCTGGCGGGCGTGCCGGCGTGAGCCGGCGGCCGCCGGTGCCCTCGCGGAGGCCGCCGGCCGGCCGGAGGCCGCCCCGGTTGCGCCATCGGGACCCGTGCCGCTGTTGACATCCCGCCCGGCGGGGAACGCTGGCCTGGGCGGGCCCCGAGCACCGCCGCACCGGTTCGACGACGGCCGACCCCCGACCGAGGAGACCGATGAACACCAGTTCCCCCGACAGTCCCCTCCCCACCTCCGCGCGCACCTCCCTCCCCTACTACGAGGACCCGGCCCCCGGCAGCGGCGTGCTGCCGCCGCGGGCCTGGGTGGCGGCGTCCGACGCCGCCCGGCTCGACCTGGGCGGCCGCTGGGCGTTCCGGCTCTCGCCGACCGCGACCGCGGACGAGTCCTTCGCGCGGCCCGGCCACGACACCACCGGCTGGGACGAACTCCCCGTCCCGGCGCACTGGGTGCTGCACGGCCACGGCGCCCCCGCCTACACCAACACCCCCTACCCCTTCCCGGTCGACCCGCCGCGGGTGCCGGCCGAGAACCCCACCGGGGACCACCGCCGGCTCTTCGACCTCCCCGCCCACTGGCCCGCGGACGGCGAGGCGGTGCTGCGGTTCGAGGGCGTCGAATCCTGCGCCAAGGTGTGGCTCAACGGGCGGGAACTGGGCAGCTTCCAGGGCAGCCGGCTGCCGCACGAGTTCCGGGTGGGCACGCTGCTGCGGCCGCGCGGCAACGTGCTGGCGGTACGGGTGCACCAGTGGTCGGCCGGCAGCTACCTGGAGGACCAGGACCAGTGGTGGCTGCCGGGCATCTTCCGCGAGGTCACCCTGGTGCACCGGCCGCCGGGCGCGGTCGGGGACTTCTTCGTGCACGCCTCGTACGACCACACCGGCGGCACCGGCACGCTGCGGGTGGACGCGGACGCCCCCGGCCGGGTCACCGTCCCGGAGCTGGGGCTGGACCTGGCCACCGGGGAGAGCGCGACCGTCCCCGTGGAGCCGTGGACCGCGGAGACCCCGCGGCTGTACGCGGCCGAACTGGCCACGGCGGGCGAGCGGGTCCCGCTGCGCGTCGGGTTCCGGACCGTGGCGATCGTGGACGGCACGCTGCGGGTCAACGGGCGCCGGGTACTCTTCCGCGGCGTCAACCGGCACGAGTTCCACCCCGAGCACGGCCGCGCCGTGGACCGCGCGACCATGCGCCGCGACCTGCTGCTGATGAAGCGTCACAACATCAACGCGGTGCGGACCAGCCACTACCCGCCGCATCCGGTCTTCCTCGACCTCTGCGACGAACTGGGCCTGTGGGTCGTCGACGAGTGCGATCTGGAGACCCACGGCTTCCACGCGGTGGGCTGGCGCGGCAACCCGGTCGCCGACGACCGCTGGACCCCGGCCCTGCTGGACCGCGCCGCCCGGACCGTGGAGCGGGACAAGAACCACCCGTCGGTCGTCATCTGGTCGCTGGGCAACGAGTGCGGCACCGGCCGCGGGCTGACCGCGATGGCGGACTGGATCCGGGACCGCGACCCGTCCCGCCCGCTGCACTACGAGGGCGACCTGTCGTGTGCCGACACCGACCTGTACTCGCGGATGTACGCCCCGCACGACGAGGTCGACCGCATCGGGCGGCGGGCGGAGGACCCGTGGGGCGATCCGGCGCTGGACGCCCGGCGCCGCGCGATGCCGTTCCTGCTGTGCGAGTACGGGCACGCCATGGGCAACGGTCCGGGCGGCCTCAGCGAGTACCAGCGGCTGTTCGAGACCCACGAGCGGTGTCAGGGCGGTTTCGTCTGGGAGTGGATCGACCACGGGCTCGCCCGGCGCACCGAGGACGGGCGGCCGTACTTCGCCTACGGCGGGGACTTCGGGGAGGAGCTGCACGACGGCAACTTCGTCTGCGACGGGCTGCTCTTCCCCGACCGCACCCCCTCGCCGGGGCTGGTCGAGTACAAGAAGGTGATCGAGCCGGTGCGCATCACCGGGGACGGCGACACGGGCGCGCTCCGGATCACCAACACCCACGACTTCACCGACCTGTCCCACCTGGCCTTCCGCTGGGAGTACGCGGTGGACGGGGCGGAGGTGGCCGCCGGCGAACTGGCCGTGCCCCCGCTGGGCCCCGGCGAGTCGGCCGACCTGAAGCTGCCCGAGCCCCCGGCCACGGCCCGGGCTGGGGAGGCGCTGTGGACCGTCACCGCGCAGCTGGCCCGGGACACCGCCTGGGCCGAGGCGGGGCATCCGGTCGCCTGGGCGCAACTGGCGCACACCGCCCGGCCGTCCCGGCCGTACGCGTCCGGCGCCCCGGCGGTGGCCCCGCGCCGGGACGGGGCGTCGCTGGTGCTGGGGCCCGGCACCTTCGACCCGGAGTCGGGCACCGCGACGTCGCTGGCCGGGATCGCCGTCGACGGGCCCCGGCTGGACCTCTGGCGCGCTCCGACCGACAACGACAACGGCGCGCCCTGGCAGCCGGACGAACGGTACGGGGTGATCTGGCGGAAGCTGGGGCTGCACCGGCTGCGGCACCGGACCGACGCGGTCCGGGTGACCGACCGGGAGCTGGTGGTGACCGCCCGCGTCGCGCCGGCCGCCACCGATCTCGGGATGGCGGTGGAGTACCGCTGGAGCGCCACCGGGGACCGGCTGCGGCTGGACGTCTCGGTCACCCCCGAGGGCGACTGGAGCTGTCCGCTCCCCCGGCTCGGGGTCCGGCTGACGGTACCGGCCCGGTACGGCGACGCCCAGTGGTACGGCGGCGGGCCGGGCGAGGCGTATCCGGACACCTGTGCCGCGGCCCGGCTCGGCCGGTGGGCGATGCCCGTGGACGCCCTGCAGACGCCGTACGTCCGGCCGCAGGAGAACGGCGCCCGGGCGCAGGTGCGCTGGGCCCGGCTGACCGCCCCGGACGGCGGCGGACTCCGGATCGACGGGCGCCCCCACTTCTGGTTCACCGCCCGCCGCTGGTCCACCGAGCAACTGGACGCCGCCGGGCACGGTTTCGACCTGGTGCCGTCGGCGGACACCGTCTGGATCCACCTGGACCACGGGCAGCAGGGCATCGGCAGCCAGTCCTGCGGGCCGGGGGTGCTGCCGCCGCACCGGCTGACGGCCGCGCCGGCGACCTTCTCGTTCATCTTCTCCGCCGTGCGGTGAGGCACCGCGGGGCCCCGCCGGGTGCGGTGGGGCCCCGGCGGGTGCGGTGGGGCCCCGGCGGGTGCGGCATGCGGCCGGCCCGGGCGGGTGCGGCATGCGGCCGGCCCGGGCGGGTGCGGCATGCGGCCGGCCCGGGCGGGTGCGGCATGCGGCCGGCCCGGGCGGCGGGGCGCCGGGCGGGCTACTTCGGCTGTACGGCGCGGAGCGCGGCGAGCGCCCTGTCGGCGTGCACGCTCATCCGGATCTCGCTCTTGACGATCTCCAGCACCCGCCGGTCGGTGCCGATGACGAACGTGACCCGCTTGGTCGGCAGGGCCGCGAGCTGCCGCTTGACCCCGAACCGCTCCCGCACCACGCCCTCCGGGTCGGCGAGCAGCGGATAGCCCAGCGTGTACGTCTCCGCGAACTGCGCCTGCTTGGCGACCGGGTCCCCGCTGATACCGACCGGCCGGGCGCCCACCGACCGGAACTCCGCGGCGATGTCGCGGAAGTGGCAGGCCTCCTTGGTGCAGCCGGGCGTCATGGCCGCCGGATAGAAGAACAACACCACGGGGCCGTCCGCGAGCAGGCCGCTCAGCGTCCGCGGCGTACCGGTCTCGTCGGGCAGTTCGAAGTCCTCGACCACATCTCCGATGTCCATGGGCAGCAACTTACTCACCGGTCCGCGGTCGTGGGGACCCGCCGCCCGGCCGATGCCCAGCCGTTGGACGGGCCGGACCGGCCCAGACCGGACAAGACAGGACCAGACAGGACCGGACCGGACCGGGCCGGGCCGTGACGGGACACGGCCCGGGGCCGGCCGGGACCGGCCGACACCGGACCGGCTCGGGGCCGGCACCACAGAAGCGGCGCGGCGCGGGTCAGTCCGGCGCGGCCAGGGCGGCCGCGATGTCCGGGGCCCAGGCCAGCAGTTGTTCGTCCGCCCCCGGCCGGGCCACGCACTGCAACCCCAGCGGCAGTCCGCCCGGCGAGTGCCCGGCCGGCAGGCTGAGCGCGGGCGCTCCCGCGTAGCTCCACGGCATGCACATGATGCCGCTGCCGGTGCTGTCCAGGCCCCGGGGCGCGGGCCCGGTGGCGGAGGGGGCGATCCACAGGTCGATGTCCCGGTCGGCCATGAGGGCCCACAGCCGTTCCCGGAACTCCGCGCGTTCCCGCAGGGCCCGGGTGTAGCGGTCCGGGGTGACGGCCATGCCCTGGCGGATCGCGGTGGCCGTCTGGCCGCGGTACAGCCCGGCGTGGCGGGCGAACCAGTCGGCGTGCACCCGCGCGGTCTCGTAGCGGTTGATGGCGAACTGGGCGGCTTCCAGCTCCGCGAGGTCCGCCATGCACGGCACTCGGCGGACCTCGAAGCCGGCTGCCGCGAGCCGTGCGACCTGCGCTTCGAAGGCCCTCCTGGCCTGTGGTTCGGCCCGCTCCAGAAAGGGCCCGTCGGGTACCGCCGGGCGCGGGCGCGCTCCGCGGCCGCTCTCCGCCGGGCGGGGCCGCCAGTCGTCGCAGAGCACCGCGGCGGCACGTTCCGCCAGGGGGAGGTCCGCCGTGAAGAGGCCGACGGTGTCGAAGCTGGGCACGTTCGGGATCACTCCGTCGATCGGCACCCGGCCGTAGGTCGGTTTGAAGCCGATCACCCCGCAGTAGGCGGCCGGACGGATCACCGAGCCGACCGTCTGGGTACCGATGGCCAGCGGCACCATGCCCGCCGCCACCGCGGCCGCGGATCCGCTGCTGGAACCGCCGGGGGTGTGCCCGGGGCGGCGGGGGTTGTCGGTGGGTCCGGGCGCGGTACCGGCGAACTCGGCGGTCACCGTCTTGCCGGCGACCAGCGCGCCCGCGGCCCGCAGCCGGTTCACGGCCTCGGCCTGCGGGCCCTCGAACAGCCCGGCCGGAAGGGCGGATCCGGCGCGGGTGGGGAGTCCGTCCACCCGCACGATGTCCTTGACCCCCACCGCCACTCCGCGCAGCGGGGGTTCCGGGTCGGGGTCCGACGAGCCGTCGCGGTCCCCCTCCCGGGTGCCGGCCGCCCACCACGCGGTCGACCGGGCCTCCGCCCTGAGCCGCTCGCGCCGCCCGGGTTCGGGCAGGAAGGCCCGGATGTCCCGGTCGGTGCGGTCGATCCGGTCGCAGACCTCCTCCACCGCGGCCTCGGCCGTCGGTGATCCTCCGTCAAAGGACATGGCCGGCAAGCATACGGGGCGGGCGCTCCCGCCGGCTCGGGACCGGCCGGCCGGGCCGCCGCGGGCCGCGGGTCAGCGGGCGCCCGCGCGGAGGTAGTGCTCGACCGGCCGGGTCGCGGCGCCCAGGGCGGCCGCGTCCGGACCCAGGCGGCACAGTTCGACACCGGCGGGCGCGGCGGACCGGCGCAGCGAGCGGGCCGCCACCGCCTCCCGGATGACGGGCAGCCGGTGGGCGCCGAGCAGCGCGCCGGCCCAGCCGCCGAGGATGATCCGTTCCGGGTTGAAGAGGTCCACCAGGAGGGCCAGCCCGGTACCGAGGTACTCGGTGGTCTCGTCCACCACGCGCCGGGCGGCGGCGGACCCGTCCGCGGCGGCGACCAGTGCCGCGAAGGCGGCCTCGGCGTCCTCGCCGCGCACCGGGCGGCCCCGCCGGGCCTGGCGGTAGCGCTCCAGGACCGCGTCGGCTCCCAGGTACGCCTCCAGGCAGCCGCGGGCGCCGCACCGGCAGCGACGGCCGTCCGGCCGCGCCGTGGTGTGGCCCCAGCGGCTGGTGCGGCAGCCGGCGGCCGGGCGGGCGGGGTGCCGGCCGCGGGTGAGCACGGAGGCGTCGACGCTCGTCCCGACCCGGGCGAAGACCGCGTGCCGGGTTCCACGGCCCGCGCCCCGCCACATCTCGGCCTGGCCGAGGGCGTGGCCGCTGTCGTCGATGAAGACCGGCAGGCCGGAGCCGGCGCTCAGTAACCGCCGCAGCAGCGCGGTCTCCTGGCCGGCCGGACGGGCGCGGGCGGCCGCGGCCGGGACGGGGGCGGCCGGGCCCCGGGCCGGGGGGTGGCAGGCGGTGGCCACGGCGACGCCGAGCACTTCCGCCCGGGGGACGCCGGCGGTGTCGAGGACGGTGCGCAGCCCGGTGAGGGTGTGGCGGATGATCAGGCCGGTGTCATGGCGGCCGGACCGCAGCGGGTAGTCGGCCTTCGCCCGCGAAGCGAGAGCCAGGTCGAAGAGTTCGACGCGAACCCGGTCGCGGGTGGCGTCGACCCCGATGACGTGCCGGTGGCCGGGCGCGACGCGCAGCAGGGCCGGATGTCCGGCGCCGGCACCGGCCTCGGTGACGGCTCCCTCGCGGAGCAGGTCGGTGAGGGTCGCGTTCACCGTGGCCGCCGCCAGGCCGGTGCGGCGGGCGAGTTCCGCCCTGCTCAGCGGGGCGTCGAAGTACAGGGCCCACAGGAGTGAGGAGCGGTCGCCGGACCGCGGATCGCACGCCATGGCCCGCTGCCGGGCTGCCACCATGTGCCACCTCCGGTGGCACATGATTCGAGCCCGGTTTGAAGTGTGTCAACAGGTCTGGATCCGTTTGCCTCGAAGAAGTTGACCCGCTCCGGCCGCCTGCGGCAGCCGAAAGGGCATCAGCTCCGCACCGATCAGGGCATATGGTTCCGGGCGCGCCCCGGGGTCACCGCGGCGACGGCCGGGGCGGTTCACTTCTTGAAAAACCCGTGTGCCGGTGGGGCCGGGCGGGGCCGGCGGCTCACGCGGCCGGCCGCCCCCCTCATTCGCCCCGGAACAGCTCCAGCAGGTCCTGGCGCCCGAAGACCCCGGCGGCCTCGATCGCCGAGGGCGTGCCGGCCGCCGGATCGGCGCCGTGCTCGAGGAGCAGCCTGACCACCTCGTCCTCGCCCTTGAACACCGCGCCGGCGAGCGGGGTCTGCCCCCGGTCGTTGGCCCGGTCGGGGTCGGCCCCGCGCTCCAGAAGCGCCGACACGGCCTCGCGGTGGCCGTGGTAGGCGGCGAGCATGATCAGCGAGTCGCCCTTGTCGTTGGTGAGGTTCACCGGGACGCCCGCGTCCACGTACGCGGCGAGGGTGTCGGTGTCTCCGTGCCGGGCCAGGTCGAAGACCTTGGCGGCCAGTTGGAGGACCTCGGGGTCGTGCGCGGGCTCGGTCTCGGCGTTCGGTTCGTTCATGGCTTCCACCCTACGGATCGGCGCCGCTCGCGGGCCTCGCGCGGCCCGGCGGAGCGATTCAACGGACGAAGTGAGCTAAATCTCGATATATGTTCCATTTGCGACTTTGCACTGATGGATACATGCTGTGACCTGGGCACCACGTGTGGTGACCGATCCCGACCAAGCCAGGAGAACTGTCATGATTCTGTCCATCTCCGGAGTCGTCCTTCTCGGCGTGATCGTCTTCGTGTTCCTCCGCAAGGGCGGTCTCAAAACCTCCCACATGGTCATCAGCGCCCTGTTCGGCTTCTATCTGGCCAGCACCGCCATCGCCCCGAGCATCAAGGCCGGCGGCGCCAGCCTGGCCGGACTGCTGGGCGGGATCAAGATCTGACGTGTTCCGCCGACCACCCCTCCCCCGCGCCCTGGCCGACGGAGCCGTCGACGTCCTCCACCCGCTGGTCACCGTCTCCCGCGGGGTACGGCGGCTGTCGGCCCGGACCCGGCAGACCTGGGACCGGACCCCGAAGGACCGGCGCGGCCCCCTGGTACTGATGGGGATGACCGCCGTCCTGGTGGTCGGCCTCGTCCCCTACGGACCGGTGCTGGCGCTGCTGGGCCTGATGGCCGCGGCCGGCTGGGCCGGGCGCGGCGAGCCGGCCTTGGCCGCAGGCCCGGACCCGGCCGGGGCCGAACGCCTCCAGACGCTGTACGACGCTCTGGTGCCGTACTTCTCGGTCCCGCAGGACACCGATCCGCTGTACCGGCACGGCGGTGAGTGGCAGGCGGCGTTCGACGAGCACGCCTTCGACGACAGCGGCCGGCTGGTCCGGCTGCGGCTGCGCTACCCGGCGTACTTCACCGACGCGGAGCCGGAGTCCCGCGCCCGCGTGGAGCAGTTGCTGCGCAGCAAGTCCGGTCGCGGCCGGGAGTACCTCTTCGCCTGGGACGAGGAGGGCAACCGGCTGGAGGTGAGCGTGCTGCCCCCGCTGCCCGGCGACATCCCCGCCCAGCGTTTCGTGACCTCGGCGGGCGAGACCGTGCTCGGCTTCACCGACCCGGCGGGAATGCCCCGCACCCTGCCGCTGACCGGCGCGGACGGCACCGGGCCCCGGGACGTGCCGGCCGTGGTGTGGCGGACCGGGTCCCGCTCCACCGAACAGCACCTGCTGGTCCTCGGGCAGCCGAGCAGCGGGGTCACCACGCTGCTGCGGTCCATCGCGCTGCAGGCGCTGCACACCGGCGACGTGCTGGTGATGGACGGCGCGGGCACCGCCGACTACGCCTTTCTGACCGGCCGTTCGGGCGTGCTGGCGGTGGAGAGCGGACTGACCGGGACGCTCGCCACCCTGGAGTGGGCGGCGCACGAGACCGAGCGGCGGCTGATCGCCACCAACCGCGCCCGGCAGTTGGGCCACGCCCTGCCCGGTGACGTCCACCGGCCGCTGTGGATCATCGTGGACCGGCCCACCGAGCTGAGCCGGCTGGCCTCCGCCGACCGGCGCACCGATCCGCAGCGGCTGCTCGAGGTGCCGCTGCGGCAGGGGCGGGCGGCCAACGTCACGGTGGTGGTGGCCGATCAGTGCGACAGCGCCGAGGCGCTGGCCCTGCCGGTGCTCACCCACACCCGGGCCCGGGTACTGCTGGGCGTGGCCGGGCCCGACCAGGTGCGGGCGGTGCTCGGCGCCCCGCCGCGCACCACACCGGTCGACGAGGTGCCGCCGGGCCGCGGCTACGTCCGGCTGGGCGGCGGCCCGGTGCACCGGCTCCAGGTGCCGGCCACCCCGGACCCGTTCGACCCCGGTGCGGCCGAACCACTCCGCCGGGCGGTCCTGGAGCTGCTGCCGGAGCCCACCGGGCCGGTGGAGGAGGCGCCCGACGGGCGGCGGCCGGACGACGACGGGGCGCTGCCGGCGACGGCCTCGTCGCCGTAGCCCGGCGGTGCCCGGTGCCCGCCCGCTCCGCTCAGGCCACGTAGCTGCGCGGCAGGTCCGCTTCCACGGCCGCACCGGTGGCGACCAGCCGCGCGGCGTCGGCGAGCCGGGAGGCGGCCTGCTCGGCGACCGCGCCGCTGACCGTGAACGGCAGCCGCACGTACCCCTCGAAGGCGCCGTCCACCCCGAACCGCGGCCCGGAGGGCACCCGCACCCCCAGCCGCTCCGCCACTTCCGCGATCCGCGAGCCGGAGAGTCCGCCGGTGCGGGTCCACAGGGTCAGCCCGCCGCGCGGCACGGTGAACTCCCAGTCCGGGAGGTGCTTGCGGACGGCCGAAACCACCGCCTCCCGGTTCTCCCTCGCCTGCTCGCGGCGGAGCGCCACGGCACTGTCCCAGCCACCGGTGTTCAGCAGCCAGGTGACGGCCAGCTGCTCGACGACCGGGGTGCCGAGGTCCACGTAGGCGCGGGCGGCGACCAGGCTGCGGATGACGTCGGGGGCGGCACGCACCCAGCCGATGCGCATCCCGGCCCACAGGGACTTGCTGGCCGAGCCGATGGTGACCACGGTGCCGCCGGCCGGGTCGAAGGCGCTGACCGGCCGCGGCATGGCGGGGCCGTCCTCGGCGCCGTCCAGCACGAGTTCGGCCATGGTCTCGTCGGCGACCAGCACCGTGCCGGCGGAACGGGCGGCGTCCACCAGCGCCCGCCGCTGCTCGTCGCCGGCGAGGGCCCCGGTGGGGTTGTGGAAGTCGGCGATGACGTATGCCATCCGGGGCGCCGCGTCCCGGATCACCTGGCGCCAGGCGGGCAGGTCCCAGCCGGCCAGGCCGGCGGCCATCGCCACCGGCACCAGCCGGACCCCCGCCTCCCGCATCAGCTGCAGCACGTTGGCGTAGGAGGGCGATTCCACGGCGACCCGCTCGCCGGGGCGCACGAAGAGCCGGCAGGTGGCGGCGACGGCGCCCATCCCGCCGGTGGTGACCATGATCTGCTCGGGCATGGTGGGGATGCCGCGCGCGGTGTACCGGTCGGCGAGGGCCTGCCGGAGGACGGGGAGCCCGGCCGGGTAGTCCCCGTGGGTGCGGGCGTAGGGCGGCAGTTCCTCGATGGCACCGGTCATCGCCCGGGTGAGCCAGGGCTCCGGGGCGGGCAGCGCGGCGCAGCCGAGGTCGATGACGGAGGTCGCGGCCTCCGGCGGCAGCGGATCGAGGCCGCGGGCGGGCAGCGGCCGGCCGGCCGGGACCGCGGTCCAGCTCCCGGCGCCGCGCCGGGACTCCAGGAAGCCCTCGCCGCGCAGCGCTTCGTAGGCGGCGGCGACGGTGGTCCGGCTGACCTGGAGGGCGGCGGCCAGTTCCCGCTCGGCGGGCAGCCGGGCGGCGACCGGGACCCGGCCCTCCAGCACCAGCAGCCGCACGCCGTCCGCGAGTGCGCGGTAGGCGGGGAGACGGCGGCCGCCGGGCAGGGCGGTCGCTTCCCGGGTGTGCTGCGACTGGAGCAGGCGGGCGAGTTGCACGGCGCCCACTGCCGAGGTCCACGGGCTCATCGGTTTGCGGTCCACCTTCCCTGAATTGGCCATGGAACTGGACTGGTCCTTGGCTCCAGAGTGTCACGCTGAGGGCCACTGGCACCAGTCGGCCCTCGCCCCGTGCCCCACCGGCCCGCTACCGGCCCGCCCTGAAGGAGCCCTCGTTGTCCAAGCCGCCCGCGTCCCGGAGGCCGCACCTGACCCGCCGCCTCGTCCAGCTCTACGCGGGCCTGGTCCTGTACGGGGTGAGCATGGCGATGCAGCTGCGCGCGGCCCTGGGCCTCGATCCGTGGGACGTGTTCCACCAGGGGATCACCGAGCGCACCTCGCTGTCGTTCGGCACGGTGACGATCCTGGTGGGGGCGGCGGTGCTGCTGCTGTGGATCCCGCTGCGGCAGCGGCCGGGGCTGGGCACCGTCTCCAACGTGCTCGTCATCGGGCTGGTGGTGGACGGGTCGCTGTGGCTGATGCCGGAGCTCGACGCGCTGGCCGGCCGGATCCCGCTGCTGGTGGCCGCGATCGTGCTCAACGGGGTGGCGACCGGCCTGTACATCTCGGCCCGCTTCGGGCCCGGGCCGCGGGACGGGCTGATGACCGGACTGCACCGGCGCACCGGGCGTTCGGTCCGGCTGGTGCGTACCGGCATCGAGGTGGTGGTGCTCGCCACCGGGTTCCTGCTCGGCGGCACGGTCGGGGTGGGTACCGTGCTGTACGCACTGGCCATCGGGCCGCTGTCGCAGTTCTTCCTGCGGTTCTTCGAGATCCCCGCACCCGCGGGCACCAGGTCGCCGGTGGTGGCGCGGGGTACTGCGCAGGGGCCGGACCCGGACACCGAAGGGGAGCCCGGGAGCCCGGTGACCGACAGGATCGAGCCGTGATCAAGGGCCCGGATTTCGAGCTTGGCGATGTGGAGCGGTAGTGTACGCCCTTGGCCTACCAGGCGGACCGTTACTGCGCGCTAAAGTGCTGAGAACGCTGGGTGACATCTGCTGCCAGATGTGACAAACCGGGCGCCTGTGGGTAGAACAACGGGGCGGCACGACGGGCGACGCATGTCCCAGTACGGGAATCTTCACCGCCGACCGGACGTTGACCGGATGACGACGACAGCGACACCTGTCCTGTGGGCGACAAGCCCGGGAGGCACGATTCATGAGTGAGCGAGCTCTTCGCGGCACGCGACTCGTGGTGACCAGCTACGAGACCGACCGCGGCATCGATCTGGCCCCGCGCCAGGCGGTGGAGTACGCATGCCCGAACGGCCATCGATTCGAGATGCCGTTCTCGGTAGAGGCGGAAATTCCGCCGGAGTGGGAGTGCAAAGCGTGCGGCGCCACGGCACTCCTGGTTGATGGCGATGGCCCCGAGGAGAAGAAGGGCAAGCCCGCGCGTACGCACTGGGACATGCTCATGGAGCGGCGCACCCGCGAGGAGCTGGAGGAGGTGCTGGCCGAGAGGCTGGCCGTCCTGCGCTCCGGCGCCATGAACATCGCCGTGCATCCGCGGGACACCCGCAAGTCCGCCTGACGGCGGAGGAAGCACCGACAAGGGCCGGGGCCGCTGCGTCGCAGCGGCCCCGGCCCTTGTCACGTCCTGTCCCCGCCCGGTCCGTCCCGGTCCGGCCCGGGCCATCACGATCCGGACCGGCCTGCCATGATCCGGCCCGGTCCGTCGTGGTTCGGGGCGGCTCCTCGCGGTTGGGGAGGGCCCGTCGCGGTTCAGACCGGTCCGTCGCGATCCGTCCTGGTGTGGGCCGGGACAGGCTCCGGACCGCCCCGGGCCGGCGGGTGCGCGATCAGCGGGGCAGCGGCGGATCGTCGCGGCGCGGCCGGTCCGCCCCCGGCTCGTCGTCCCTGATCACCTCGCCCTGGACGACCTTGCCGTCCGGCCGGCGGACGCGCGCCTGCTGGAACACGTCCCCCATGCCGCCCGGGGTCATGGCGCGCATCCGGCTCTCCAGGAACCGCTCGGCCCGGCGGTGCAGCAGCGCCCGGGTCGGCGGGAACAGGCAGAGCAGCGCGGCGGCGTCGGAGACCAGGCCGGGGAGCATCAGCAGCAGCCCGCCGAGCATCGGCAGGGTGTTCCCGCTGCCCTGCGGGGAGCCGGGGGTGACCGCCGGACCGCCCCCCGGGTTCTGCAACGACCCGGTCAGTGACTGCCAGGCCCGCCGGCCGGCCCGCTTGATCACGACGGCGCCCAGCACCACTCCGGCGACCAGCAGCAGGAAGACGGTGAAGCCGCCGGCCGCGTCCGCCACCAGGGTCAGCAGCCAGATCTCCAGCACCAGCCAGGCGGCGAGACCCAGCGGCACCAGGGTGCGGGTACGGGAACGCTTGGGTCGGGGAGGGCCAGGGTGCTGCGATGCGCCGGTCGTCATGGATCAAGTGTGCCTGGAGCCGCGTCGGAACGGGGCCCCCGGGGGCGGCGGCGCCCCGCCGTCACGCCGCGGGCCCGGCCGGCGATCGGCCGGGCGGCGGGCGCCGCCCGGCGCGCCGGGCTACTCCGGCTTGCGGCCCAGCACCCGGTTGACCCGGGACCCCACGCCCCAGGAGGTGACCCGCCACAGCGCCTCGGCGAGGATGTCACGGCTCATCTTGCTGTCGCCGCGGACCCGCTCCACGAAGGTGATGGGCACCTCGACGACGTGGAACCCGGCCTTCACCGCCCGCCAGGCCAGGTCGACCTGGAAGCAGTAGCCCTGCGAGGCCACCGCATCCATGCCGAGCCCCTCCAGGGTCTCCTTGCGGAAGGCCCGGTAGCCGCCGGTGATGTCCCGCAGCGGCAGGTCCAGCAGCAGGCGCGAGTAGGTGCTGCCGCCGCGGGAGATGAACTCCCGGGACTTGGGCCAGTTGACCACCCGGCCGCCGGGCACCCAGCGGGAGCCGAGGACCAGGTCGGCGCCCTTCAGGGCGGTCAGCAGCCGCGGCAGTTCCTCCGGCTGGTGGGAGCCGTCGGCGTCCATCTCGACCAGCACCCCGTAGCCGTGCTCGATGCCCCACTGGAAGCCGGCCAGGTAGGCGGCGCCGAGCCCCTCCTTGCCCTTGCGGTGCAGCACCTGGACGTGGTCGTCGCCCGCGGCCAGCTCGTCGGCGATCTTGCCGGTGCCGTCCGGGCTGTTGTCGTCGGCGACCAGGATGTGCGCCTCGGGCACGGCGGACCGCACCCGCGACACGATGGGCTCGATGTTCTCCGCCTCGTTGTAGGTCGGAATGATCACCAGGACACTGCCGAGCGGACCGTACTGCTTCCGCGGCCGGCCGGCCTCCCGGTCCGTGTCGCCGTCGGCCCCCCGGTCCGTGTCGCCGTCGGCCCCCCGGCCCGTGTCGCCGTCGGCCTTCCGGTCCGTGTCGCCGTCGGCCTCCCGCGCTTCCGCGGCCGCGCGGCCGCGCGGCGTCCCCGGCCGGTCCGCACGGCCCTCGCGGTCTTCGCCGGCCTCCGGGACCTCGTGGTCCGCCTGGTCGTCGCGGTTCGTGCTGCGGCGCGGCCCGTCGGCCTCGCGTGCGTCGCTCACGGATGCTGCCCCTTCTCGTCCGTTCGTCCCCGACGGCCGATCACGATCGCGGCCGCGCAGGACAGAACGCCCACCATAGCGAGCACCCACTCGGGTGCCGCACCGACGCGGTCCGCAACCGTCCGGTCGTCCCGCAACGGAATGGTCGCGGTGAGGACGTCCTGGGTGAATTCCTCGGTCCGCTGCTGGACCGTGCCGTCCGGGCCGACGATCGCGCTGATGCCGCTGGGCGCGGCGGTGACCACGGCCCGGCCGTGCTCGATGGCCCGCAGTTTCGACATCACCAGCTGCTGCTCGGGCTGGCCGGTGCGGCCGTAGGTGGCGTTGTTGGTCTGGATGACCAGGGCCCGGGCCCCGGCGTTCACGGTGTCCCGGACGATCTCGTCATAGGCCACCTCGAAGCAGATCACGTCCCCGAGGCGGGCCGGGCCCACCTGGAGCACCCCGGTGTGGTCGCCCGGGTAGAAGTCCCGGGGGACCCGGTCCAGCCGGGAGATGACCTTGCTCAGCTGCTCGCGGAAGGGCACGTACTCACCGAACGGCACCGGGTGCTGCTTGGTGTAGGAGGCGCCGGGACCGCTCACCGGGTCCCAGACGATGCCCTGGTTCTCGACGTAGCCGCGCTTGCTGGGGTGGTCCACGAGCGCGCCGACCAGCACCGGCACCCCGACCGCCTTGACCGCCTGGTCGATCCGCGCGTACGCCTCGCGGTGCTTGTAGGGGTCGAGGTCCGAGGCGTTCTCCGGCCAGATGACGAGGTCCGGCCGGGACTCCGGGTTCTTCTTCACTTCCTCGGCCAGCCGCAGCGTGGCTTCGACGTGGTTGTTGAGGATCTTCATCGGCCGGCCCAGGAAGTCCATGCCGGGCTGCTGCACGTTGCCCTGGATCACCGCGATGCGGACCGTGTCGTCCGCGTCGGTGGGCACCGGGACGGCGTAGCCGGCCGCCGTGACGGCACCGGCCGCCGCCAGCGTGACCGCGACGGGGACCAGGGGCCGCCGCCGCCCGCCGGCCGGCGCGGTGGCGGCGGCCGCCGGCTCCTCGGTCCGCTCGGCCCGTGCGGCCGCCCGGGACCGCCACAGCGCCAGCCCGGCGGCGGCCAGCAGCGAGCCGGTGAGCGCCACGGCGAAGGTGACCAGCGGGGCGCCGCCGAGTGCGGCCAGCGGGGTGTAGGGCGAGCCGGTGTTGGCGAACGCCAGCCGGCCCCAGGGGAAGCCGCCGAACGGGGTCCGGTCCCGGGCCCACTCCTGGGCCACCCACAGGCACGCCCCCCACAGCGGCCAGGCCGGCAGCCGGGAGATCAGCGCCAGCCCGGCGCCCATCGGCAGCAGGAACAGCGCCTCGATGACCGAGAGGCCGACCACCGCGTCCCAGCCGATCACGTGCAGCCACTTGAGGAGCACGAAGAAGAACGGCACCCCGAACACGAAGCCGGTCCAGGCGCCCTGGCGGGCGGTGCGGCCCCGGGTCAGCAGGGCGAGCGCGGCGACCGACAGCAGGGACAGGGGCCACAGGCCGTACGGCGGGAAGGCCAGGCCGAGGGCGACGCCGGCCGCCGCGGCGGCGGCGCTGCGCCGCCACTCGCGGCGCGCGAACCCGGCCAGCCGGGCGCCTCGGCCGGGCTTCCGGCCGCCCGCCGCTTCCGGGCCCACCGCGGTGGCGGCCCCGGAGGCGCCCCCGGCCCGCCCGGCGGGCTCCGCGGCGGCCTTCGAGGCCGCCACCGCGGGGCCGTCGGCCCGCTCCGCCACGGGGCGCTCAGCGGCCCCGGAGGCGCCCTCGGCCGGGCCGGACGCCGCCGTGCGCGGCTCCTCCGGCCGGTCGGCTGCCGGGTCGCCGGTGGCGGCCTCAGCGGTGGTCTCGGGTCCCGATGGCACGGTCGCGGCCTTCCTGCAGGTCATGGGGTGGTGACCCGACGGTACAACGCTCCGGGCGGAATGTGCCCCCGAGGGGCCAAGAGCGGTTCGGCGGCGAGGGGTTCGGGCCGGTGGGACGAGGCCGCGCCGCCGGCCGTCCCGCGCGCCGCGGCACGGGCCGGGGAAACCCCCGGGAGGCTGCGGATCGGGGCCCGGCGCCCTTCGGGCCGACCTGGGGCCCGCTGGCTGCGGGTCGACCGAGAGCCGTTGTCTACTGAGCGTCCGGGCCCGACCCGGGTCGCACCGGCCGGCCCGGCGGCCCCTCCCTCGCCCCCAATGCGCTGGACCTGGCTCCCAGCGACGGCGTACCGGCGCGGTACGCCACCGACGTTGGCCCAGCGACGTTCGACGACTGTGTGGAGACTGCCCGGTCGGACATCCTGTGGTGGACCCGGCCGAACCTACCGGCCGCCGCCCGCTCCCTGTCAACACCGGCACGACCTGCGTTGTTCTCCCAAAGGGGCAGGTCAGTACGGACAGTGTTCAGATGTCACGGCCGGTGAAGGGCACATCGTTCGGCGTACGCCGGGGCCCGTCGTCACCCCTTCGGCCCCCACCGGCCGCCGGTGCGCACCCGCCCGCGGCCCGTGTGCGCGCCCGGTCGCCGGGGCTCCTGTCGCACCGCCCCGGCCGCCGCCGCGCCCTCCCCCGGTCGCGGCTGTGCCCTCCCCGGCGGCCGCCAGGCCGCGCCGGGCGGCGCCGCGCCGTCAGCCGAACACGGTGCGGCCGGCCACCACCGTGCGCAGACACACCGGCAGCGGACCGCCCGGGGTCAGGTCGGGCAGCCCCGGGGTGCCCGAGCGGGGGTCGGTGGACCAGTTGGCCACCCGGGTGTCCGGGACCTGCACGACCAGTTCGCCGCCCGCCCAGACCGCGTAGTCCGCGGGCGCGCCGGGGACCAGCACGCCGGCGTCGTCCCGGCCGGTCGCCCGCCAGCCGCCCCGGGTGTGCGCGGTGAACGCGGCCCGCACCGAGATCCGGTGCTCCGGGGTCCGGTGGAACGCCGCGGCGCGCACCGTGCCCCAGGGGTCGAGCGGGGTCACCGGGCTGTCCGAGCCGAGGGCGAGTGGCACCCCCGCGCGCAGCATCGCGGCGAACGGGTTGAGGGTGCGGGCCCGGTCCCGGCCCAGCCGCTCGGCGTACATGCCCTCGTCGCCGCCCCAGGCCGCGTCGAAGGCGGGCTGCACGGAGGCGGTCAGGCCCAGCTCGGCGAAGGCGGCGACGGTCTCGGGGGTGAGCATCTCGGCGTGCTCGACCCGGTGCCGGGCGGCGCGGATCCGGGCCGTGCCGACCCTCTCCGCGGCGGCCCGCACGCCCTCGACCACGGTCCGCACGGCGGCGTCGCCGATGGCGTGGAAGCCCGCCTGCAGCCCCGCCTCGGTGCACGCGGCGACATGGGCGGCGACGGCGGCGGCGTCCAGGTAGGCGGTACCGGTGTGGGCGGCGTCGGCGTACGGCTCGTGCAGGCAGGCGGTGTGCGACCCCAGCGCCCCGTCGACGAACAGGTCGCCCGCCGCGCCCACCGCGCCCAGCTCGCGCACCTTCCGCAGGTCGGCGGCGCTGGTGACGGCCTCGGCCCAGTAGCCCACCACCCGGGGCCCGGGGGTGCGCGCGGCGAGCGCCAGCAGGCCGGTGAAGTCGTCCTCGCTGGAGATGTCCGGGCCGCCGCACTCGTGCACCGTGCCGATGCCCAGCTCCGCGGCCCGGGTCAGCGCGGCGCGCTGCGCGGCGGCCCGCTGGGCGGGGCTGATGCTGCCGTAGGCCACGGCGCGCACCGCGTGGTGGGCCGCGGTGGTCAGCGGGCCGTCCCGGTGGAACCCGGGCCGGTCCAGGATGCCCGGCACCAGGTCGAGCAGCGCGGTGGTGGCCACCGCGGAGTGCACGTCGACGCGGGAGAGGTAGAGCGGGCGGCCGCCGGTGGCCCGGTCCAGCTCGGCCCGGGTCGGCGGCCGCCGCTCGGGCCAGCGGGTGGCGTCCCAGCCGTGGCCGAGCAGCACCGGGTCGGTGGGGTGGGCGGCGGCGTGGGCGCGGACGAGTTCGAGCGCCTCGGCCAGACCGCTCGCGGGGCCGAGGTCCAGCCCGGTGAGCGCCAGCCCGGTGGAGGTGGTGTGCACATGGGCGTCGGTGAACGCGGGCGTGACCAGCGCCCCGTCGAGGTGCACCACCTCGTCCACACCGTCCGCGAAGCCGTCCGCGGCGCCCTCGGAGCCGACCCAGGCGACGGTGCCGTGCTCGACGATCATGGCGGTGGCGAAGGGGTCGGCGGGGCTGTGCACCTCGCCGCCGCGGAGCAGTACGATCCGCCGGCTGTCGTCCTCACCCGGGCCCCGGGCGGTGTCACCGGGGCCGGAGGCGGTTGTGCGATCGGTCATGGTGTCCAGTGTCGCCTGCGCGATCACACGCGCGGCGGCCGGGCCTCGTACGGGGTGGACAGCACCACGGTGGTACGGGTGGAGACCCCGGCCAGCGACCGGATCCGGGTCAGCAGGTGCTCCAGCTCCAGGGGGGTGGCGACGCGCACCTTGAGGATGTAGTTCTCGTCGCCCGCCACGCTGTGGCACGCCTCGATCTCCGGGACGTCGGCGAGCCGGTCGGAGATGTCGTCGGGCGCGCTGGGGTCGAAGGGTTTGACCGAGATGAACGCGGTGAGCGGCAGACCGACCGCCTCGGGATCGACCACGGCCGCGTAGCCGCGGATCACCCCGCGCTGTTCGAGGCGGCGGACGCGCTGGTGCACCGCCGAGGTGGACAGGCCGGTGGCCTTGCCCAGGTCGGTGTAGCTCATCCGCCCGTCCTTGACGAGCAGTTCCACGATCTGTCTGTCCAGCTCCTCCACAGCGGATCACCTTATGGGGTCAATGCCTCCGGGGGACAGCCGGAGCGGCACCCGGCGGCCTGACGGCCGCCCGCATCTGCACCCGGCATGTGACCAATGCCACAGGTACTGGTCGGTGTCGCACGGAGTGCCGCGATTACCGATACCCCGTCAGGGGAAATGCTTGCTGTGGTCGAGGCCCGCAGTGCCTCCCGACCCACCCGAGGGGGAGAAGGACATGCCCGATCTGGAGCGCCTCGACGAAGGCGACAACGACCTCTACGAAACCTACGAGATGTTCCGGGTCACCTGCCCGGACTGCGCCCGGCCGATCGCTCTGCTGGCGGACGAGGACGTCCTGCCCGAGCACGCGCTGTGCCCCTCCCCGTGGAACCCGTTCGGTCTCACGGTCTGCCCCGGGACGGGGCGGCCGGCCGCGCAGGCCGCTCCCGCCGACGGCACGTCCGGCACCCAGGAACAGGACGCGGCGCTGCTGCTCACCCTGCCGGAGAGCCTGGACTGGCGTACCCAGCCCTTCTCGCACATCGGCGGCCCCGGCTCCCGTCCGCTGCGGACGCCCCGGCTGCGGGGACGCCGGTAGCGGCGCCGGGCGTGCCGGGCCCCTCGCGTCCGGCACCCGCCGGTGGCCCGGGCGGCCCGCCCGCCGTTCCGCCCCGGCCCGCTTCCTCCCCGGCCGGCACCCCCGGCACCTCCGCGCCTTCCCGGTCGCCCCGTGCCGCGGAGCGGGCCCCGGGTGCGGCCCGGGTGCTCGGCCGCCGGGCACCCGGACGCCGGCGGACGCCGTCAGAACTCCAGCACCGCCTGTACCGGCAGGTGATCGCTGGGGAACCGGCCGTTCCGGGAGAAGGTGTTGATCGCCGCGTAGCGGGTGCGCACCTCCGGTGAGGTGAGGATCCAGTCGATCCGGTCGCCGTCGGGCACCAGCGGCCGGTAGCCGTGGAAGGTGGCGTACCGCGCGCTGCGCCGGTCCGCCACG
Organism: Streptomyces sp. NPDC018031; assembly: GCF_044327625.1. Taxonomy (NCBI): domain Bacteria; kingdom Bacillati; phylum Actinomycetota; class Actinomycetes; order Kitasatosporales; family Streptomycetaceae; genus Streptomyces; species Streptomyces sp. NPDC018031. The sequence continues at coordinate 845,030 of NZ_JBIRFT010000002.1, read as the reverse complement.
TCCCAGGTGTCCACCAGCCCCGCGCCCGCCAGCAGGGCGTCGTAGACCGGGTTGCCGTGCGCGGGCACGTTGAAGTCCCCGGTGACGATGCGCGGCAGCGCCGCGTCGAGGCCGCGCAGCCGCTCGGCGATCAGTGCCGCCGAGCGTTCCCGGGCGGGCTGGCTGCGGTGGTCCAGATGCGTGTTGAGGGCGTAGAACTCGCCGCCCCCGCGCCGGTCGCGGAACCGGACCCAGGTGACCATCCGGACCACCGCCGCGCCCCAGGTGTTGGAACCGATCAGGTAGGGGGTGTCGGAGAGCCAGAAGTGGTCGTACTCCAGCGGCTCCAGCCGCTCGGTGTCGTAGAAGACGGCCATGAACTCGTCGCGGCTGCCCCCGGCCCGGCCGGTGCCCAGCCAGTCGTAGCGCCGGCCCAGGTCGGCGTGGATGTCGCGGAGCTGCGCGTGGAGGCCCTCCTGGGTGCCCAGCAGGTGCGGTTCCTCCCGGCGCAGCAGCTCGCGGGTCACCGGGCGGCGCTCGGCCCAGGTGTGCGGTGGGGTGGCACTGGCGTAGCGGAGGTTGAAGGACATGGCACGCAGCGACCGGCGCGCTCCGGGGGCGGCGGCGTGGGCCGGGCCGGCGGCCCGGGCGGCGATCGGCAGGGCGAGCGCGGCGGCCGCCGCGCTCAGACCGTGGCGGCGGCTCAGCTGGGGGGCGGGCATGGCGTCCTCCGTGTGTCCTCGGCGAGGGTCCGGTGGCCCGGAGCGCCGGCCGGGGCCGGTCACGGGGCGGGCCCGACGGAGGGTCTCAGAGGACGCGGCGGACGGGAAGCGGCCGCGGGCGGCGGGGAGCCGAACAGCTCGTGAAGGCGGGCCCCGGTGGACGGGCCCGCGCGGCCCGGTGCCCGCCCGCGCGGGGCGGGCAGGACACCGGCCCGCGCCCGCTCAGCGGCTCTCCGGGCCGAGCAGCTGCCGGCCGATGACCAGTCGCTGGATCTGGTTGGTCCCCTCGACGATCTGCAGGACCTTCGCCTCGCGCATGTACCGCTCGACCGGGAAGTCGACGGTGTAGCCGTAGCCGCCGAACAGCTGGACGGCGTCGGTGGTGACGCGCATCGCGGTGTCGGTGCAGAACAGCTTGGCCATCGCGGCCTGCTTGGCGTAGGGGAGCCCCGCGTCGCGGCGGCGGGCCGCGTCGAGGTACAGCGCGCGGCCGGCCTCGACCTGGGTCGCCATGTCGGCCAGCATGAAGCGCAGCCCCTGGAAGTCGGCGATCGGGCGGCCGAACTGCCGGCGCTCGGCGGTGTAGTCCAGCGCCGCGTCGAGCGCGGCCTGGGCGACGCCCACCGCGCAGGCGGCGATGCCCAGGCGGCCGGCGTCCAGCGCGGCCAGCGCGACGCCGAAGCCCTGGCCCTCGTCGCCGAGGCGGCGTTCGTCGGGGATCCGCACCCCGTCGAAGTGGAGCTGCGCGGTGGGCGAGCCGTTCATGCCCATCTTGCGCTCGGGGGCGGCGGCGGACAGCCCCGGGGCGTCGCCCGGGACCAGGAAGGCGGTGATGCCGCGCGGGCCCTCGCCGCCGGACCGGGCGAGCACGGTGTAGAAGTCGGCCACGCCGCCGTGGGTGATCCACGCCTTGGTGCCGTCCAGCGTCCAGGTGTCGCCCTCCCGGACGGCGCGGGTGCGCAGGCTGGCGGCGTCGGAGCCGGAGGAGGGCTCGGAGAGGCAGTACGCGCCCAGCAGGCCGCCGCCGAGCATGGCCGGCAGGTGCTCGGCGCGCTGCTCCTTGGTGCCGAAGCCGGCGAGCGCGTGGCAGGAGAGGGTGTGGACGCTGACGCCGAGGCCGACGGTGAGCCGGACCGCGGCCAGCTCCTCCAGGACCTGGAGGTAGACCTCGTACGGCTGCTCACCACCGCCGAACTCCTCCGGGTACGGCAGCCCGAGCAGCCCGGACTCGGAGAGCAGCCGGAACAGCGGGCGCGGGAACTGGCCGGCGGCCTCCTCCTCGGCCGCCCGCGGTGCGATCTCCCGCTCGGCCAGTTCGCGTACGAGCGAGATCAGGTCCCGGGCTTCCTCGGTGGGCAGCTGGCGTTCCACCGGCTGCCGGCCGTACTCGGTCATAGCGGCGCTCTCCTCCTCGTCGAGGCTTGACGGCGCCCGCCTTGAGGGTGCGGCGGCGCCGGGTCGGCTGCCCAGCCAAGTCTCCTCCCCCTCGGGTCTCGATGGGGGTGACCTGCGGCTGTGGCCGGTTGGAGTATGCCCGATGCGGGGCGTCCCGTCACTGGTCGGCCGATCTTCGACGGTGGCCGGTGCGGGGTGCCCGGGCGAGGCCCGGGCCCCGCCCGCGCGGCCCGGCCGGCGCGCCACCGCCGGGCCGCCGCCACCGGCCGGCGGTCCGCGGCCGCCGGCCCCGCCCTGGGTAGCAGGGCGACGGGGGGCGTGCGAGCCTGAACGTGTCTCCCGGCGCCGGACACGGAGGTCATCCCACCGTGCCGTTCAGGGTTCGTGCCCGCGGCCATGCGAACAGCATCTTCGTGGCGCTGCTCGTGTACATCGCGCTGACCGTGGTCGTCGACCGGCTCACGCCGCAGTCCTTCCGGCTGGACGTCTACGCGGCGGTCGCCCCGCTGGTGGGCGCGGCCCTGTGCAGCTACCGGCAGGCGATCGTGCTCGCCATCATCGACTTCGTGGTCATGGCGGGCCTGGGCGGGGTGGCGCCGGACGACCCGCACGCGCTCAACCGGATCTCCGCCGTCGTCGGCAACGCCCTGCTCACCGGGGCCAGCGTCATCGTCGCCCGGCTGCTGCGGGACCGGGACGCACTGCTGGAACGGCTGAAAGTCACCGGGGAGGCCGCGCAGCGCGCCCTGTTGCGGCAGTTGCCGCTGCGCAGCCGGGACGTGACCGTGGACGGCTTCTACATCTCCTCCCAGCAGGACGCCCTGGTCGGCGGGGACATCTACGAGGTGCTGGAGACCCCGTACGGCACCCGGGTGCTCATCGGTGACGTGCAGGGCAAGGGGCTGCGCACCCTGGGCGCGGGGGCCGCGGTGCTCACCGCCTTCCGTGAGGCGGCGTACTACCTGCCGGGGCTGGTGGACGGGGTGGCCGCGATGGAGCAGGGGCTGCGGCGGTACGGGCTGTCCGGCGCCGGCCCGGGCCCGGACGGCGGCAGCGGGGCCGAGCAGGAGCGCTTCGTCACCGCGCTGGTGCTCGCGGTGCACGGTGACCAGGGGCCCCCGGACGGGCGGAACGTGCCGCTGGCACTGGTGGACTGCGGGCACTGCGCGCCGTACCTCATCAAGGCGGACGGCACCGTCTCGGAGCTGGAACCGGCGGAGCCCGGACTGCCGCTGGGCCTGGGTGAGCTGGCGGACCGGCCGCGGACGGTGCAGCACCTCGTCGTCCCGGCCGACGCGCGGCTGTTCGCCTGCACCGACGGGGTCACCGAGGCCCGCGACCCGGACGGCGGCTTCTATCCACTGGCCGCCCGGCTCGGCAGCTGGGCCGGGCTGTCCACCGCGGAGCTGCTGCACCGGCTCCGCGACGACCTGGAGGCGCACACCGGGGGCCGGCTGCAGGACGACGCGGCGGTCCTGGTCGTGGAGCGGACCGCGCCGGAGGCCACGGACCCCGGCGACGGACCGGGCGGAGCGTACGCCGTCGGCCGCTGACGCCCGCCCGCCGACCTCCACGGCCGGGCGGGGCCGGCGGGCGGTCGGCCGGTCGCCGGATAGCGGGTCGGCGGGGACGCCCGGCGGCGGTCAGCGGCTGAACACCTCGAAGGCCACCGCCGGGCGGCCGCCGAACCGCGCCCCGGCGGAGCCCATCGCGCCCTCCAGGAAGGTCCGGCAGTACTGTTCGGGGTCCTCGTCGGTGAGCGCCTCGATGTACGTCCGGTGGGCCAGCAGCGACCGCACCGCCCGCTCGGCGCCCGCCGACGCGTCGACCGCGTGGGTCGGGTGCGGTGAGCCGGCCACCGCCACATGGCGGACGCCGTCCCAGGGCTCCAGCCCCTCGGCGGTCAGCTCCGGGAAGATCCACCGGTTGCCGGCGTCCCCGACCGCGTCCAGCACCGCCCGCCCCACGGCCCGGTGGTCCGGCGTGTTCCAGGCGACGCCGCCCCAGGTGTCGTGGTGGTTGAGGGTGATCACCAGCTCCGGCCGGTGGCGGCGGATCGCGGCGGCGAAGTCCCGGCGCAGCGCCGTCCCGTACTCGATCACGCCGTCCCGGTGGCCCAGGAACTCGACGCTGGTGACCCCGACCTCCGCCGCGCTCGCCAGCTGCTCCCGGGTGCGCAGCGGACCGCACTCCTCCGGGGCGATGCCGTCGATCCCGGCCTCGCCGACGGTCGCCAGCAGATAGGCGACCTCACGGCCCTGGTCGGTCCAGGCGGCGATCGCCGCGGAGGCCCCGTACTCCAGGTCGTCCGGGTGCGCCACGATCGCCAGCGCGCGCCGCCAGTCGTCCGGCATCGGCTTCAGCGGCTCGGCGCCGCCCTGACCCACCGGACTCGTCCGCTCGGTCGCTCGTTCCGTGCTCATCGCTCCTCCTTCAAGATCCCGACGGCGGCAGCGTAAGCGGTGCGGGGGCGGGCGCCCGCCCCCGCTCCTCCCGGCGGGTCCGCGGGCCGGTCCGCCGAGCCCCGGAAGAGATCGCCGGGGCCCGGGAACCCGGGCCCCGGGCGGCCCGACTACCTGGTCCGGGCCCGCCGCGACGGCGGGCCCGTGGATCGTCGAGTTCTCTGGAGAGTCCCATGCGCCCTCGCGTGTTGTGCGGTGTCCTGGCCGCCGTCGCCCTGTCCGTCACGGCCTGCGGCGGTGGAGGGGACGACGGGGCCGGGGACACCGCCGACGGCACCCGGCCCGGCTTCCCGGTGACGGTGAGCGACTGCGAGGGGAAGAAGACGACGTTCCACCGGCCGCCGGAGAAGATCGTCACCAGCAACGCCTCCGGCCTGGAGATGCTGTTCTGGCTGGGCGTCGGGGACAAGGTGGTCGGCACCGGCTTCCCGCCCGGCGAGGGCACCCTGCCGGCGCGGTTCGCGGACCGGGCCGAGGAGGTCCCGGTGCTCGGCCGCACGGTGATCGCCAAGGAGCGGCTGCTGGGCTCCGGCGCCGACCTGTACGTCGACGCCTTCTCCTCCATGAAGAACATGGGCGGCGCCGCCGAGGGCCCGCGGGCCGAGGAGTTCCAGGCCGCCGGCATCAAGCACGTCTATCTGCGCTCCACCGCCTGCGCCGGCCGGTCGACGGGGAAGCGCGAGGACCTGTCCGGGGTGGAGGAGGACATCACCGAGCTGGGCAGGCTCACCGGCACCTCGGAGCGGGCCGCCGAACTCGTCTCCGGGATGCGGAAGAAGACCGGAGCGGTGCGTTCGGCGATCGCCGGCGTACCGGCGTCGGAGCGGCCGACCTACTTCTTCTTCGACTACGACGCGGGCACCAAGCAGCCGCTGGCGGTGTGCGGCCGGCAGGTCGCCAACGCGGTGATCACGATGGCCGGGGCGCGGAACGTGTTCGCCGGCTGTGACGGCGATTTCAAGCCGGTGGGCTGGGAGGACGTGGTCGCCGCGAATCCCGACTGGATCCAGCTCGGGGTGCGCAACCGGGGCAGCGAGCGGGCCAACGAGGAGGCGTTCGACGAGGCCGCGGACTTCCTGCGCGGCCACCCCGCGACCAAGGGCCTGACCGCCGTGCGGGAGGGCCGGCTGCTGCGGATCGGCTCGGAGCGCACCACGATCGGCGGGGTGCGCAGCGCCGACACGGTCCGCGAGATCGCCCACGCCCTGTACCCGGACCGGGTGAAGCGGTGACCGAGGTGGCGGACGGCCCCCGGGCCGGGATGGGCTCGGGCTCGGGCTCGGGCTCGGAAACGGGCTCGGGGGCGGAAACGGGCGCTGGGACGGGCTCGGGGGCGGCCGGGGACCGGGCCGGCGGTCCGGCCGGCCGGTCCGGGGCGGCCCCGGGCGGCCGGGACGGGACCGCCGGCCGGGACGGCGCCGGTGGCCCGGACGACGCCGGTGGCTCGGACGACGCCGGTGGCAGGGAGAGGGCCGGCGCCCGGGACGGGACCGGTGGCCGGAACCACTCCGGTGGCCAGGTCGACGCCCGTGGCCAGGGAAAAACCGGACGCCGGGAGGAGAGCGGCGCCCGGGACGGCGCCGGTGGCCGGGACGACGCCGGCGTGCCGGTACCCCGCGAGGTACGGCCCGGTCCGGTCGGCGCGGTCCTGGGCGTGGCGCTGCTGGCCGCCCTGACCGCCGCCGTCTCGCTGGGCTCCACCGACGTGCCGCTGGACGAGGTGTGGTCGGCGGTGGCCCGCGGCATGACCGGCGGGGAGCCGGTGCCCGGCACCTCGGACCTGATCGTGTGGCAGCTGCGGCTGCCGCGCGCGCTGCTGGCCGCGGTGGTCGGGGCGGGACTGGGTCTGGTGGGCACCGCCGTCCAGGCGCTGGTGCGCAACCCGCTGGCCGACCCGTATCTGCTCGGCATCTCCTCGGGCGCCTCGCTGGGCGCGGTGGCGGCGATCGTGCTCGGCGCCGGCGTGGGCGGGGCGCTGGGGATCGGGCTGTCCTCGGCGGCCTTCGCCGGGGCGCTCGCGGCCTTCGCCCTGGTGTGGGCGATGGCCCGGCGCGGCGGCGGCTTCTCGCCGCTGCGGCTGGTGCTGGCCGGCGTCGGCATCGGCCAGTTCCTCTCCGGTTTCACCAGCTACCTGGTGTTGCAGGCGGGAGACGAACAGCAGACCCACGGGGTGCTGTTCTGGCTGATGGGCTCGCTGGGCGGCGCCCAGTGGGAGACCCTGCTGGTGCCGGCGGTGGCGGTGGTGGCGGGCCTGGCGGCGCTCCAGGCCCGGGCCCGCGCGCTGAACGCGCTGCTGATGGGCGACGAGACGGCGGCCAGCCTGGGGGTGCGGGTCGCCGGGCTGCGCCGGGAGCTGTTCGTGGTGACCAGTGTGCTGACCGGGGTGCTGGTGGCGGTCTCCGGGGCGATCGGTTTCGTCGGGCTGATGGTGCCGCACGCCTGCCGGCTGGTGGTCGGCGGGGACATGCGGCGGCTGCTGCCGGTGTCCGCGCTCGCCGGGGCGGTGCTGCTGGTGGTGGTCGACCTGGTGGCCCGTACCGCGCTCCCTGACCAGGAGCTGCCGGTCGGGGTGGTCACCTCGCTGATCGGGGCGCCCGCCCTGCTGTATCTGCTCGACCGGCGACTGGAGCGGCCATGAGGATCGATGTGGAGGATCTCGCGGTCGCCCTGTCGGGCCGGACCGTGGTCAGCGGGGTCGGCCTGATCGCCGCGGAGGGCGAGATCGCGGGGCTGGTCGGCCCCAACGGCAGCGGCAAGTCGACCGTGCTGCGCACCGTCTACCGCCATCTGGCCCCGCGCGCCGGCCGGGTGCTGGTGGGCGGTCGTGATCTGCGGGCGCTGTCCGCGGTGGAGTCGGCACGGCGGGTCGCCGCCCTGCCGCAGGAGCGCGGCAGCGACTTCGAGCTGACGGTGCGGGAGGTGGTGGCGATGGGCCGGACCCCTTACAAGCGGGCCTTCGCCGCTGACGACGAGGGCGACAGGGAGGCGATCGGCCGGGCGCTGGAGCAGGTCGGCATGGCCGGCCCGCATCAGCGGCGGCGGTTCTCCGCGCTGTCCGGCGGCGAACGGCAGCGGGTCCTGCTGGCCCGCGCGCTGGCCCAGGCCCCGGACGTCCTGGTGCTGGACGAGCCGACCAACCACCTCGACGTGCTGCACCAGGTGGAGCTGCTCGCGCTGCTGCGCGAGCAGCGCCGTACGACGCTGCTGGCGCTGCACGACCTCAACGCGGCGGCCTCGGTCTGCGACCGGCTGCACGTGCTGCATGACGGCACCGTGGTGGCCTCCGGCACGCCCCGGGAGGTCCTCACCCCGGCGCTGCTGGCCGAGGTCTTCGGGGTGCGGGCGGCGGTGGTGGACCATCCGCTGACCGGTGATCCGCTGATCGCCTTCGACCACCGCTCCCCCGCGCCCTGACGGCCGGTCGGGACCCGGGCCGGGGGCGGCCGGACGGCCCGGGGGGGGCGGGCCGTCCGGCGTGCCGGGGGGACCGGCCGGCGGGCGCCGGGCCCGCCGGCCGCTACCGCGCCTGGAAGTGGCTGGGGCGGCCGTCGCGCAGCACCAGCCGCCCCAGCCGCTCGGCCTCGGCCCGCCGCATCAGTCGGCTGCCGCCGTCGGCCCGGCGCAGCACCGCGGAGTGCCAGGGGGTGACCCAGACGTCCTCGGCGTCCAGCAACCGGATGCCGAACTTCGCCGAGCCGCGCCGCTGCGGGTGGATGGAGAGGCGGACCGAGTGCGGCCGGTGCGCGGCGATCAGCTCCCCCCAGGCGCGGCTGCGCGCGATGACGCCGTAGGCCCGGGAGCGGCACTCGCGCTGCAGGGCGGAGCGGGTGCCTGCGTACCCGGGGGTGTCCTCGACCAGGAAGCGGGTGATGCCCCGGTACAGCCGCAGGGTGTCCTCGTCGGTGCGGACCTCGGCGCGCAGCGCGTCGGCGGCGGGCGCGTACTCGGCCTGCACGAGCGCCCGCTTGTCGTCGTGCCCCAGATCGCCGTAGGCGTCCCGCAGGTCGAAGGTCCGCAGGTGGGTCAGGCCCTCCCGGGCGATCATCGCCCGCAGTTCGTCGGCGTAGGCGTCGATGTGCGCGTCGGGCACCCGGATGAGGTCGCCGAAGACGTGGCCGTCGGAACAGATCACCAGGGTGGCGCCGGGGCGGTGAATTTCCCCGATCCGGGCGCAGAGCCGGTCCAGGAAGGTGAGGGAGAGCCGCTCCCCCTCGTCGGGGAGGTGCCCGAGCACCTTGGCGGGGTTGGGGGACTTGCAGGGGAAGCCCGGCAGGGTGAGGACGATCGGCTCGCCGGCGCGGACGAACCGGCCGACCTGGTCGAGCTGTTCGCCGAAGGCGCCCGGGTCCTCCGGGTCCGGCGGCGTGGAGCCCGGGGCACCGCCGGGGCCGGCCGCCCCGGCGGCGCCGGGTCTGCCGGGAAGGGGGCCGGGCTCCGCCGCCCGGCGGTGCGGCAGCAGCAGTTCCAGCACCTGGGCGCTGATCCGCCGGGCCTCGGTGCCGGTGCGGTTCCGGTCCCCGGTCGCGGCGCGGGGCCCGGGCGCGTCCGGGGCGGGCCGGGCCGGGCGGGCGGCGGGCGGAGCGGCCGGGGAGGCCATGGCGTCAGTCACGGGCGCGCACCGTTTCCGTGTAGTGGACCGGCAGCCGGTCGGTGCCGCGCGCCAGGACGGCGGGGATCCACTCGATCTCCTCGGCGGGTACCGCCAGCCGCAGCCCGGGCAACCGGCGGACCAGCGTCCCGATGGCGATCTGGAGTTCGATCCGGGCGAGCGCCGCGCCGGGGCAGAAGTGGACGCCGTGGCCGAAGGCGAGGTGGTGGTTGGCGGGCCGGTCCAGGTCCAGGGTGCCGGGGTCGGCGAAACGTTCCGGGTCGCGGTTGGCCGCGCACAGCGAGACGATCACCGAGTCACCGGCCGGTACCCGGGTACCGAGCAGGTCCGCGTCCTCGGCGAGGAAGCGCCAGGTGGTGAGCTCGAAGGCGGAGTCGTGGCGCAGCAGTTCCTCGACCGCCCGCGGCAGCACCTCCGGTTCGGCCCGCAGCCGGGCCAGTGCCTCCGGCGCGCGGAACAGGGCGAGCAGTGCGGTGGTGATCTGGTTGGTGACCGGTTCCTGCCCGGCGACCAGCAGTTGGAAGACCATGGAGTCGCGTTCCTCCGGGGTCAGTTCACCCGCCGCGCAGGAGGCGACCAGCCGGCTCAGCAGGTCGTCCGCGGGCTCGGTCCCCTTCGCGGCGACCACCTCGGCGATGTAGCCCTGCAGGCCGTGCAGCAGCGCCTCGTAGGCGGCCCGGCCCGGGTCCTCGGGCCCGACCGGCTGCACGACCTTGCCCCACTCGCGGCGGAAGCCGGCGGCGAGCCGCGGCGGGAGCCCGATGACCTCGGCGAGCACCCGGAACGGGAAGCGGGCGGCGAAGCAGCGCACCAGGTCCACCGGGTCGGCGTCCCCGGCGGCCGGCAGGGCGTCCACCAGCGTGTCCGCGATCCGTTGGAAGCGCGGGCGCAGCGCCGTTATCCGGCGCGGCGCGAAGGCGTCGGTGACCAGACGGCGCATCGTGGTGTGCCGGGGCGGGTCCTGGTGCAGCAGGTGCACCTGAAGCCGGGAGTGCTGGGGTTCGGGCATGATCGAGGCGCGGGCCCGCCAGCGGTCGTTGCCCCGCTCGTGGTTCTTGCCGAGCCTGGGGTCGCCCAGCGCCTGCGCGGCGGCCCGGTATCCGGTGACCAGCCAGGCGTCGACGCCGCTCGGGAAGCGCACCCGGTGGATGGGTCCGGCGGCGCGCAGCCGCTCGTACAGGGGGTACGGATCACGCTTGTAGGCGCGGCCGCACAACGGGATGGGATCGGGCAGGGTCATGCTGCGGTCTCCTCGGTGCTCGGGGTGGCGCACAAGAAGTCGCGGCGCGCCGGGGGCGAGTTCCCCCCGCCCCCGGGGCCGTCGGCGCCGGAGCGGCGGTTCCCCCCGGTTCCGGGGGGCGGCGCGGCCGGGGCGGGCGCGGCGGCGGCGCTCCGGGGAGGTGCCGCGGGAACACCAGGAAGTCGGTTGCGGAGGCCCGCGGGTTCCCGGGCGCGGACGGGAGAATCCTCACGTGCCGGACGGGTTCCCGGGGCCGGGGAAGAGGGCCCCGGCCGTGTCACGATGACCGCTCCCTGCTTCCCCGCCGAGAGTTCTGGAGCGGTGATGACCCCACGTCAGCACAGTCCGGCCGTCGTCCTGACGGGATTCCTCCTGCTGCTCGCCGCGATGTTCGGCGTGGCCTTCGCCGTGGGCGCGGCCGCCGGGCCGGTGGCCCCCGGGCTGCACCGCACGGGCGGTGGCGACGGGCCCGGGAGCGGGTCCGGGGGCGGCGGCATGGGCGGGATGCACGGCATGGGCGGGAGCCGGTGAGCGCCCCCACCGCCGCGGAGCGGGTGGTCACCACCGAGCTGCTGGTGGGCGGCATGACCTGCGCGGCGTGCGTGGGGCGGGTGGAGAAGCGGCTCGGCCGGCTGGACGGCGTGAGCGCCACCGTCAACCTGGCCACCGGTCGCGCCCGGGTGAACCATCCCGCGCACGTCGGGGTCGGCGACCTGGTGGCCGTGGTGGAGGCCGCGGGGTTCACCGCCGCGCCGCCCGCGGCGGACCCCGCCCCGCCGGAGGACGCCGGGTCCGCGGCGGCCGGCGCGGTCCGGCTGCTGGTCACCGCGGTGCTCTCGGTCCCGGTGCTGGTGCTGTCGATGGTCCCGGCACTGCAGTTCCGCACCTGGCAGTGGCTGTGCTTCGGGCTGGCCGCGCCGGTGGCGGTGTGGGGGGCGTGGCCGTTCCACCGGCGGGCGCTGCGCGGCCTCCGGCACGGGGCGGCGACGATGGACACCCTGGTCTCGCTGGGGGTGGTGGCCTCGTTCGGCTGGTCCGCGTACGCGCTGTTCCTCGGCGGGGCGGGCGAGCCGGGCATGACGATGCCGTTCACCCTGCTGCCGTCGGCGTCCGGCGGCGTCGCCCATGTGTATCTGGAGGCGGCGGTCGGGGTGCCGCTGTTCGTGCTGCTGGGGCGGATGCTGGAGGCGCGCGCCCGGCACGGCACCGGTTCCGCGCTGCGGGCGCTCGCCTCGCTCGCCGTCAAGGACGTGGTGGTGCGGGACGCCGACGGCACCGAGCGCCGGATCCCGGTGGAGCTGCTGCGGGTCGGTGACCGTTTCGTGGTGCGGCCCGGTGAGCGGGCGGCCACCGACGGCGTGGTCACCGAGGGCGGTTCCGCGCTGGACCTGTCGCTGGTGACCGGCGAGAGCGCGCCCGTGGAGGTGGGCCCGGGGTCCGCGGTGGTGGGCGGCGCGGTGAACTCCGGCGGACTGCTGGAGGTCCGGGCCGTCGCGGTGGGCGCCGACACCCGGCTGGCGCGGATCACCCGGCTGGTGACGGAGGCCCAGGCGGGCAAGGCGCGGGTGCAGCGGCTGGCCGACACGGTGGCCGGGGTGTTCGTGCCGGCCGTGCTCGCGGTGGCGGTCACCGTGCTCGGCTTCTGGCTGGGCGCCGGCGCCGACCCGCAGGCCGCGGTCACCACGGCGGTGGCGGTGCTGGTGGTGGCCTGCCCCTGCGCGCTCGGCCTGGCCACCCCGACCGCGCTGCTGGCCGCCACCGGCCGCGGTGCCCAGCTCGGCATCCTGGTCCGCGGACCGCGGGCGCTGGAAGGGCTGCGCCGGGTGGACACCGTGGTGCTCGACAAGACCGGGACGCTGACCCACGGGGTGATGGACGTGCACACGGTGACGGTGCGTCCGGACGGGCTCCCCCGGGCGGCGGCGGTGCGGCTGGCGGGGGCGGTGGAACAGGGCTCGGAGCACCCGGTGGGGCGCGCGGTGACCGCCCACGCGCGGGCGGCCGGCGACCAGGCGGCGCTGCCGCCGGTACAGGACTTCCTGGCGACCGCGGGCCTCGGCGTCAGCGGCCGGGTGGCCGGCCACCGGGTGCGGATGACCCGCCCGGACGCGGCCGCCCCCGACGTGGCCGCCCCGGACGGCGGGGCAGCCCCGGGCGGGCCCGCCGGCCCGGCGGCCACCGGCGCCGCCGCGGCCGCCCGGCGGACGGCGGACGACCCTGCCGGGGACGCGCTGCCGCGGGAGCTGGCCGGGGCGGTACGGGAGGCCGAGGCGGCCGGGCGGACGGCCGTCGTGCTGTGGGTGGACGGCCGGGCCGAGGCGGTCTTCGCGCTCGGCGACACGCTCCGCTCCGGGAGCTACCGCGCGGTGGACCACCTGCGGCGGCTCGGTGTGCGGCCGGTGCTCGCCACCGGCGACAACCCGGCGGCGGCGCACTTCGTCGCGGAGCGGCTGGGCATCACCGAGGTGCACGCGCGGACCGGGCCGGAGGGCAAGGCGGAACTCGTGGCGGCGCTGCGGGCGCGCGGTCACCGGGTCGCGGTCATCGGCGACGGGGTCAACGACGCCGCCGCGCTGGCCGGGGCGGACCTCGGCATCGCGATGGGCGGGGGCACCGACGCGGCCATCGGCGCGGCCGACGTGACCCTGGTCCGGGAGGACATGGCGGCGGTGGCCGACGCGGTGCGGCTGGCCCGCCGCACCCTGGGCACGGTCCGCGCCAACCTGGTCTGGGCGTTCGGCTACAACCTGGTGACCGTGCCGCTGGCGGCGGTCGGCTGGCTCAATCCGATGGTGGCCGCCGCCGCGATGTCGGTGAGTTCGGTCGTGGTGGTGGTCAACAGCCTGCGGCTGCGCCACTGGCGGCCTTCCCCCTCCAAGGGCCTGGCGCCCCGCGGCCGGCGGCCGCGGGCGCGGGCCGGATCCCCGTGGGAGCGATGATGCCCGACCTGACCGCGGCCCGAGCCGCCCTCGTGCCCGTCGCCGCGGGTGCGCTCACCCTGGCCGGGCTCGTCCTGTGGACCGCGTCCGGCGCGGCCGGCAGCCCCGCCGATCCGGTGGTCACCCGGGCCCGGGTGCTGCTGCCCGCCAACCCGGACACCACGGCCGCCTTCTTCGACGTCCGCAACCGGGGTGGCGCGGACGACGTACTGCTGGAGGTGACCTCGCCCGACACCGGCCGCACCATGCTCAGCCGGGTGGAGGTGCGCGACGGCGCGGGCACCATGCGCATGGTGCCGTCGGTCTCCCTGCCGGCCGGCGCGACGCTGCGCATGTCGACGGCGGGCGTGGACGTGATGATCGACGATCCGCCGGCGGTGCGGGTGGGCGACCGGGTGCCGTTCGTGCTGCGGTTCCGGGACAGCGGCCGGGTGCGGGTCGACGCGCTCGTGGTCCGGGCCGGGGATCTGTGAGCGCCCCGGTCCCGCCCGGCCGGGCCCGGCCCGCGCCGGCGGCGGCCGGGTGAGGACGGCCCCCGCCGGCCCCGGACGGGGCCGGCGGGGGCCGTCGGTGCTCAGCCCGCCGGGCGGACCCCGGCGAGCGCCGGGACCCGTTCCCCGGGCTCCGGACCGGAGGTCCACCCGGCGGGCGGCGGCCCCGCCGCGTCGCGTTCGGCCGTGGCGAGCTGTTCGATCAGCGCCTCCCGGGCCCGGGCGACCCGGGACCGGACGGTGCCCACCGGGCACCCCATGACCAGCGCGGCCTCGGCGTACGGCAGGTCCAGCAGCTGGGTCAGCACGAACGCCTCCCGCCGCGCGCAGGGCAGCGCGGCCAGCAGCTGGGAGAGCGCCACGCCCTCGTCGAAACCGAGGTCCGGCAGCGCGCGGTACTGCGTGCGCTCGGCCACCGCCTGCCAGTCGTCGGTGTCCGACAGCCGGGGCCGGGCGGCGTTGCGGCGCAGCCGGTCCACCACCACGCGGCGGGCGATGGACAGCAGCCAGGTGCGCGCCGAGGACCGGCCCTCGAAGCGCGGGAGGCCGCGCAGCGCCCGCAGATAGGTCTCCTGGACCAGATCGTCGGCCGCCTGCGGATCGGCACTCAGCCGGGAGACGTACCGCCACACATCGGTGCGGGTGGCCCGGATGAAGTGGTCCACCGCCTCGGTGTCGCCGGCGCCGGCGGCCAGCGCCCAGGCGGTCAGCGTCTCGTCGTCACGGTCAGGCACCGGCACCTCCGGTTGAAGCGACAACCGTTCGAGGGGCGACCATAGGAGCGTGGACTGCTCTGAATTCCGTACCGCGATCTCCGCTCGGATCGACGGGGAGGCTCCGCCGCCGGACGTTCCGGACGGCGTCCTCGACGCGCATCTGCGGGAGTGCGCCGACTGCCGCGCCTGGGACGAACGGGCACGGGAACTGCGCCGCCTCACCGACCGGCTGCGGGGGCGGTGAGACGGAGGCCGGCCGGCGTGGTGGCACGGCCAGGGTGCGGGCAGGGGTCATCGCCTGCGGTCCTTCCTGGATCCGGAGGCCGCGCCGCGGCGCTCCGGTGACGTCATCGATGGCCTGGGTCGGGCAGCCGTGGTCAGACGGCTGCCGCCCGTGGCGGGCCCCTGGTGACGATCGCGTGGACCAGCAGCAGCCGGCGCGGCCGCCGCTCCGCGTGGTGCCGGACGACGCGCACCCGGGGCGCCCCGGCACCCACCGGGCGCACCCGGAACAGGAGGGTCAGCGGCGCGAAGAGCCGGACGGCCAGGGTGCGGCCGAGACGGTGCACCGCGTGTTCCCCGCCGGACAGCCAGATCCCGCACAGCAGCGCCACCACCACGTGCACCGACCACATGCCGAGGCCGCCGTGGCCGTGGTGCATAGCGTCCATCCCCGGCAGGGTGCCCGGCAGTTCGGCCGCCGCCCCGGCGTCCGGCGTGCCGCCGTGGTGGTGATGGTGCCCGCCGCCCGGGGGCACGTCCGGGTGGACGAAGGACCCGCAGTGCGTGCCGGGGGCGCCGCCCACCGGCGCCGGGCGGGCGACGACGGGTCCGGTCGCGGCCCGCTGTGCCAGCGAGAAGACGTTGTGGAGCACCAGCTGCGCGCCCACCGTGGCGGCGGTGACCAGCAGCGGGCCGCGTTCGCGCCCGGCCAGTGCCCAGGCGGCCCCGCCGGTGACGCCGAACGCCGCGGCGACGGTCCACCAGGGGACGGCCGTCCCGGACATCAGCGCATGGCCCAGCGTCGCGGGCAGCACGCAGACCGCTGCGAACACCGCGGCCCGCAGCGCCCGCAGTACCTGCCCGGTGTGCCGCGTCTCCATGACGTCCTCATGGTTGCACCCGGGCCGCGGTCGCCGACGCCGGGGGGCGCAAGACGCCCGAATTCGCATCCCGGGCCCGCCGGGCGTCCGCCGCACCGGACCTGACGGCTTGTCGGTCGACGCACGGTGAGGCGTGGGCCATCGGTCCGGTGGAGGAGTGCCGGGCGGCCGGGCCACGGTGATCCGAACAGGCCGCATTGGGCTTGTTCCCACGGTTGCGGGCCGTCCGCCGGGCACGGGAATGTGGACGGCGCAGGGGCGGTTTCCGCGCGCGGCACGCCCGCGGGCGCCGGCGCCGGGCCCGGACGCCGGTGGGGCCCGCCGGGGCCGCGGGCGGCCGGATGGCGGGGCGGAGGGGGCGGTGTGGGGTTCGGTGGTGGTCCGCGGCCGCTCGCACGGCCCCGCGCCGGCCCGGCCGGGGGCGCGTTCCGCACCCGGGTGCGGAACCGGCCACGCCCCGCGCCGGCGCGCCCGGCGGTCCGCCCCCGCAGCGAGCAGTCCGACCTACGAAGCGAGGCCGTGTGGTCAATCCCTGGCTGGCGATGGCACCGGGCACCGAGCCCGCCGAGCGTTCCCGCGCCGTGCGCCGCGCCCACGAGGCGTTCCTGCGGGACGGCTCGGTGGGCCCCGCCGTCCGTCCGGTGGTCGCCGAGTCCTGGCGCCGTTCGGCACACGCCCGGGTCCCCCTGGAGTCCGCGGTGCCCATCGATCTGGCCGGTACCGAACTGGAGGAGTACCGCGACGGGCACCCGCTGGCCGGGGTGATGCCACTGGTCCGCGAACTCCTGGGCAGCATCGCCCAGGACGGCGCGCACCTGCTCACCGTCTGCGACGAGCAGGGCCGGCTGCTGTGGGTGGAGGGGCACACCGGACTGCGGCGCCGGGCCGAGCGGATGAACTTCGTGGCCGGGGCCCGCTGGGACGAGCGCCACGCCGGGACCAACGCCCCGGGCACCTCGCTCACCGTCGGGCACGCCGTGCAGATCTTCACCACCGAGCACTACAACCGCCGGGTGCAGCCCTGGAGCTGCGCCGCGGCACCGGTCCACGACCCGCTCACCGGGCGGCTGCTGGGCGCGGTGGACCTCACCGGCGGCGACCACCTGGCCGGCCCGCACAGCCTGGCCCTGGTCCGGGCGACCGCCCGGGCCGCCGAAGCCCAGCTGACCACCGCCGCCCCGCCCGCCGCCGGTCCGCGGACCGTGCTGACCGCCCTGGGCCGGGACGAGGCACTGCTGGTCACCGAGGGGCGACGGCTGCGGCTGGGCCGCCGGCACAGCGAGATCATGGTGCTGCTCGCCGCGCACCCCGAGGGGCTCACCGGGGACCGGCTGGCGACCGAGCTGTACGGCGAGCGGGCCGACCTGCGGTCCCCGGTCACCCTGCGCGCGGAACTCTCCCGGCTGCGGCGGCTGGTGGGCCCGCTGCTCGCCTCGCGCCCGTACCGGCTGTGCGCCCCGGTGCTGGCCGACGCGCAGGCGGTGGCCGACGAACTGGCCGCCGGGAACGTGCACACCGCGGTACGTGCCTACCGCGGCCCGCTGCTGCCGCTGTCCGAGGCGCCCGGCGTACGGCGGCTCCGGCGGACGCTGGAGGACGGGCTGCGGCGCGCGGTACTGACCTGCCGGGACGGCGGCCTGCTCCGGCTCTGGGTGGACTCGCCCTGGGGTGAGCACGACCTGGAGGTGTGCGAGGCGCTGCTCGCGGTCTCCCCCGGCGACACGCCGGGCGGGCCGTCGCTGGCGCACCGCGCCGAGCGACTCCGCGCCGCGTACGGCCTGGACGGCCCCCCGGGCGGGACCCGCTGCCCCGCCGGGACGTGCGGAGCCACGGGTGCCTACGGGCCCACCGAGACGTGCGGGCCCACCGGGGCCCACGGGGTCACAGGGACGGGCGGGACCACCGGAGCATGCGGGGCCACGGGGACGTGCAGGACCACCGGGGCTTGCAGAACCACCGGAACGTGCGGGGCCACCGGGACGTGCGGGGCCCCGGAGACGTACGGGGCCACCGGGGCTTGCGGGGCCACGGGGACGTGCGGGCCGGGCCCGGCCCGCCCCGGCCCGGGCGGCGGCGGTGGACCAGGCGGCGGCCCGGGCGGCGGCGGACCCGCCGGGCGGCCCGCCGTCCGCGCCGCGTTCCCCGCCGGCCCGGGCGGAACCGCCCCCGGCCGCGGCGGGGAGGCAACGTCCGCGCAACGTGCCCGTCACTAGCCTCGCCTCGCCGCCGTACGCCCGCGCCGACGGCGGGCGGCGGTGCGGACGCGCATCGACGAGCATGGGAGGCCGCATGACCCGGTACGCAGAGCCCAACAGCGAGGGTTCGGTCGTCAGTTACCGGCCGCGTTACGACCACTGGATCGGCGGGACGTACGTGCCGCCGAAGCAGGGCGGCTACTTCGAGAACCCGTCCCCGGTCACCGGCCGGCCGTTCACCGAGATCGCCCGGGGCACCGCCGAGGACGTGGAGCGGGCCCTGGACGCGGCCCACGCCGCCGCGCCCGCGTGGGGCCGGACCGCGCCCCACGAGCGCGCCAACGTGCTCAACCGGATCGCCGACCGGATGGAGGCCAACCTCGAAGCACTCGCGGTCGCCGAGTCCTGGGAGAACGGCAAGCCGGTCCGGGAGACGCTGGCGGCCGACATCCCGCTCGCCATCGACCACTTCCGCTACTTCGCGGGCGCGCTGCGGGCCCAGGAGGGCGGCCTCTCCGAGATCGACGAGGACACCGTCGCGTACCACTTCCACGAGCCGCTGGGCGTGGTCGCCCAGATCATCCCGTGGAACTTCCCCATCCTGATGGCCGCCTGGAAGCTGGCACCGGCGCTGGCGGCCGGCAACGCCGTGGTGCTCAAGCCCGCCGAGCAGACCCCGGCCTCGATCCACGTGTGGCTGGACCTCGTCGCCGACCTGCTGCCGCCGGGGGTACTCAACATCGTCAACGGCTTCGGAGTGGAGGCCGGCAAACCGCTGGCGTCGAGCCCCCGGGTGGCGAAGATCGCGTTCACCGGGGAGACCACCACCGGCCGGCTGATCATGCAGTACGCCAGCGAGAACCTGAAGCCGGTGACGCTGGAGCTGGGCGGGAAGAGCCCCAACATCTTCTTCGACGACGTGTCCTCGGCCGACGACGACTTCCTGGACAAGGCGCTGGAAGGCTTCACCATGTTCGCCTTCAACCAGGGCGAGGTGTGCACCTGCCCGTCCCGGGCGCTGGTCCAGGGCGGCCACTACCGGGACTTCATGGACGCGGCGGTCGCCCGCACCGAGCGGATCGTGCAGGGCCACCCGCTGGACACCACGACCATGGTCGGCGCCCAGGCGTCCAACGACCAGTTGGAGAAGATCCTGTCCTACCTGGACATCGGCCGGCAGGAGGGCGCGCAGGTGCTCACCGGCGGCGGGCGCGCCGAACTCGACGGCGACCTGGCGGGCGGCTACTACGTGCAGCCCACCGTCCTGGAGGGCGAGAACGGGATGCGGGTGTTCCAGGAGGAGATCTTCGGCCCGGTGGTGGCCGTGACCCCCTTCGAGGACTTCGACGACGCCATCGAGATCGCCAACGACACGCTCTACGGGCTGGGCGCCGGGGTGTGGACCCGCAACGGCACCACCGCCTACCGCGCGGGCCGCGCCATCCAGGCGGGCCGGGTGTGGACCAACTGCTACCACGCCTACCCCGCCCACGCGGCGTTCGGCGGCTACAAGCAGTCCGGGATCGGCCGCGAGAACCACAAGGTGATGCTGGACCACTACCAGCAGACGAAGAACCTGCTGGTGTCCTACTCCCCGAAGAAGCTCGGCTTCTTCTAGTTCTTCCAGGGCCACCCAAAGGGGGCGCCTGGCCTGGGTTCTCGCCCGCCGGGCGCCCCCTGCCGGGCGCACCCGTGGCCCGGGCGTCCGGACCGGCGTCGGCCACGGCACGTACGCCGGGCAGATCACCATCGGTCGGCAGGTGTCCACGGACGGAGAGCAGGCACGAGCCGCCGTGATCACGGAGTGCTCAAGGCTCGGCGGTCACCGGGAAACTCGTGGCTGTCCTGCCGCCGGAGGCCGGGGCGGCCCTTGACACCGGCGCGGAGCCGTCGACGTCGTCGACCGGCCCCTGCGTGACGGTCCGGACCGGACCGATGCGTGAGGGCCGATGACCGGCACGAGGCGGCCCCGGCACGGGCGACCGCACCCGTCCGGCGGGGCCGGCTGGAGCCGTCCCCCGCAGGCGGGCGGTCAGGCGAGGAGTTCGACGAGTCGGGCCATCTCGGCGGGCGGGTCCACCACCGGCTGGATGAGGAGCTCGTCGACGCCTGCCTGCTCCAGGGCGGTGACGCGGGTGCGGAGGTCGTCGCGGGTGCCGACGAGGGCCACGCTGTTCATCAGCGAGGGCAGGATCAGGTCCCGGTCCTGCGGTGCGATGCGTCCGAGGTAGTTGGGGTAGAGCCTGGTGTACCGGTCCGGCGCGGTAGCGGTGGTGCCACGCCGGTGGAGGAGTCGTCGCACCGCCTCGCGCTGGTCGGGGCCGAGTCGTGCGGCGAAGTCCGGTGTGTCGGCGGCGAAGTCCAGCAGCGACATCACGAGGTGACCTGTCGTGTCCCGGGCCGCGTCGCTGTCGCGGTCCTCGTCACCGCGCAGCAGGTGGAGCGCGGTGACCACATAGGAGCCCGGGTGGGAGTCGGGGTCGCGGAGCGTGCCGTGGGCGGCCTGACTGCGGGCGTCGTGCAGCGTGCGCCAGGAGCTGGGGTCGAGCAGGCCGAAGGAGATGAGGCCGGCGC
Organism: Streptomyces sp. NPDC018031; assembly: GCF_044327625.1. Classification (NCBI taxonomy): domain Bacteria; kingdom Bacillati; phylum Actinomycetota; class Actinomycetes; order Kitasatosporales; family Streptomycetaceae; genus Streptomyces; species Streptomyces sp. NPDC018031. Next base: position 824,605 of record NZ_JBIRFT010000002.1, on the reverse strand, counting down.
CGCGGCGGCCGGCGACGGCGGCGGCTTCGGGTCCGTGCAGCGCGGCCACGACGAACTCGATCGGATCGGTGGTGTTCACGTGCGCCCCGGCGTGCAGGAACCGGATGTCGCGGACCCGGTCTCCTTCGCGGTACTCGGTCGAGCGCCCGGCACACAGATCCTGCAGTGCCGCGGTGAAGCCCTCCAGCGCGGCCGCCGTGGCCGGCCGCATGCCCAGCGTGCGCCGAGCGGTGTTCCCGGTGCCGACCCCGCAGATGATCCGGCCCGGTGCCAGGGCGTTGAGGCTGGCGAACCCGCTCGCCGCGGCCGGGGCCGAGCGCAACGCCGGTGAGGTCACGCCGATACCGAGCCGGATGCGACGGGTGGCCTTGGCACACAGGCTCAACGCGACGAAGGGGTCACCGTGGACCATCGGGCTGTCGTTGACCCAGAAGCTGCGCAGGCCCAGCTCCTCGGCCCGCACGGCGAGGTCCTCCACGCCGGGGTGCGCGGCGACCACGACGCCTGCACGCATCAGACCTCCACCGTACGGGGACCGGATCGAGCCTGCCCATGCTGGCAGGCCCCCGGGCCGAAGCCCATGGCCGTGACACCATCGGCGGAACCACCGGGACGGCTCGCGGCGGCCCGCACGGGGAAGGACGGCTTCCAGCCCGGCGTTCCCGGCCCACCCCGCCGGTGCCGCGACCGCGGCGCCACGGGACGGCGGTGGCCGCCCCGTCAGGAGGGGGATCGTCCGGCCGGGCCGGGCAGCCACGGGTGGCGGCCGGCGGGCGGGCGGCACCGCCCGGTGTCACGCTGGGGTCAGACAGGACCCGCGGAAGGGAATCATCACCATGATCACCTCGGACTTCGCCCCCGGTTCCCCTTGCTGGCTCGACCTCGGCGCTCCGGACGTCCGCGCCGCCGCGAGCTTCTACGGCGCCGTGCTCGGATGGGACTACGAGTCCATGGGCGAGGGGGAGGACATGGAAGGCGGCATGTTCCGCAAGGACGGCAAGATGGTCGCCGGGCTCGGCAAGCTCACCGAGGAGGGCGCACGCCCGGCGTGGATGATCTACTACAGCGTCTCCGACGCGGACGCGACGACCCAGGCCGTGGAGCGCGCGGGCGGCACCGTGCGGGTGGCGCCGATGGACCTCGACGAATGGGGCCGGATGGCCCAGTACAGCGACCCGCTGGGGGGCCAGTTCGCCGTCTGGCAGCCGGGGACGAACAAGGGCGTCGAGCTGGTGGACCAGCCGGGCTCGCTGTCCTGGACCGAGCTGTACACCAGCGACGCCGCGGCGGCGAAGGAGTTCTACGGCGGCGTCTTCGGCTGGCAGTTCAGCGACACGGAGCTGCCCGGCGGCGGAGGCACCTACTCCCTCATCACCCCCGCCGGGCTTCCCGAGGAGCGGATGCACGGCGGCCTCATGGAACTCCCCGCGGAGAACCTCGCCCTGGCGGATGGGCGGCCGTACTGGCACCCGGTCTTCAACGTCACCGACTGCGACGGCACGGTCGCCAAGGTCACCGGGAACGGCGGCAGCGTGCAGATGGGACCGGAGGACGCCGAGGGCGTGGGCCGGCTGGCCGTCTGCCTCGACCCGTCGAACGCGGACTTCGTGGTGCTCACCCCGGCCCCCAGCTGAGCCCCGGCGGGCGGAGCCGACGGCCGGTCGACCTGCCCGGCGGGCTCCCCGAAGAGGCTCGGCTTGTTCCGGAGGCCCTCACGAACGGCGCCCGGCCCGCTCCTCCGCGGGCCGGGCGCCGTCTCGTCGGCTCCGCCGGCCACTGCCGCCGGGCGGGCCCCGGCCCGGCGCACCGGGACCGGCACACCGAGCCCCGCCGCCTCGGCCTCCGCCGTCTCCGGAGCCGGCACCGGCATGGGCACCGCACCGGCACCGGCACCGGTGCGTCCTCGCCCGCCCGCTGCCGTCTGCCCGCACCCGCAGCCGTCTGCTCTCCCCCGCTGCCGTCTGCCCGCCCCCGCCGCCGGGGCCCGCGGCGCCGCCCGGGACGGGCCGGCGGCGCCGCGGCGGCACGGGCCCCGTGGTGCCGGGGACCGCGACACGGTTACTCGCCGTGGCGCGCTTTGCGGTATGTCTGGTCCGGGGCGACGTCGTCGGGTCCCCGCGCGTCCGGACCGGTGTCCGGGGACGCGGGTCCCGCCCGGAGGGAGCGCAGCACGACCACCGGGCGTTGTACCCCTTGGACGGAGCGCTCCGGGTACGCGCGCCGCACCCTTGCGAGGAGGAGGACGACCCCATGGACGCCGCCGAAGAAGGACGGCAGCAGCTGGACGCGGTCAGCGTCCTCAACGCCAAGCAGACGCTCCTGCAGCTCCTGGGCCGGGCGGGGGTCTTCGCCGGCGACGCGGAGGAGCTGATCGGGCTCGTCGAGGCCGGTGCCCTCGCCCTCGCTCACGAGCAGCTCACCGAGGTCGGGCGGAGCGCGCCGGCGGAGAAGGGTGAGCTCTACGAGGCCGGCTGGCTGGACGGCACCCAGGCGGTCGGCGACGAACTCGGCGACCTCGCCGCTCGGGCGCTGCGGCAGGCCGTCGCCTCCGATCCGCGGGCGCCGGCTCCGGGCACCCGGGCTCCCGTCCGGAAGATGCAGGTGGAGCGGGCGAAGGTGGCCGTGGTGCCGCTCTACCTGTCGTTCACCACCCTTTCCGATCTCGACCCCGAGGTGTCCGAGCAGGTGCTCACCGCGGTCCTCGGCACCATGGACTCCAGACAGCGGGCCGGATACCCGGGGCGGCTGGCGGAGTTCGCCGCGGCCGACCGGGAGCGACTGGAGCGGCTGTACGCGGAGTACGGCCCGGGCAGCAGCATCGCGATCCACGGCCGCTACTCCCTGGTCCACTCCCCCACCAGCGTCGCCGTACTGGAACGGCTCGCCAACGCACCCGCGGCGCTGTGGGAGAGGTGGGACGTCGCGGAGCTGCCGCCCGCGTGGCTGGAGGGACTCACCACCGCTTGGGGCTCACCGGCCTGACCGGCGGCCGCCCGGGCGCGCGCATCGGCACGGCCCACGCACCGGCCGGGGCGGGCCCGCCGCCCCGGCACCCCGGCCGGGCCGCGACCCGTCAGGCACGGCGGCGCCTGCTTCACGCACGGCAGCGCCGTTTCACGCGCGGCGGCGCCCCGGGAACAGCCACCACAGGGCCCAGGCGCCGGTGGCCAGGAGCAGCATGTTGCCGGCCATCTCGGCCGGCGCCTCCCCGAATCCGGTGGCGGTGGACCCGTTCTGCAGCCGGGGCAGCACGGTTTCCCTGGTGATGAAGTACAGCGCCAGGTCGAGGCCGACGAAGGCCAGCCAGGCCGCCCCGGGGTGCCGGAGGGGCAGCGGCACCGCGTTGAGCAGCGCGAGCACACCCGTGATCAGCAGTACGACCGGGACGAACTCCTGGTCCACCTGGTCCAGGTAGTTCCACGGCAGCATCACGCCGACGCCCCACAGCAGCGCCAGGCACCCGATGAACCGCAGCGTCATCGCCGCGAAGGGCCCGACGGACGTTCGCGCGCCGGTCCCGCCCGGGGCCGGTATGCCGGCCGTCGGCCACCCGTGGAGTGCGGCGGCCGGCCCCGGCGGGACGGGGGCACCGGCCGGCGGCGCGGACGGCGGAAGGGGCGGCCTCGGCGGAAACCACGCGCCGCCCGGCCCGGCGGCGGCCTCCGTCGGCGGGCCCACCACCTCCGTCGGGGTCGGCGCCGCCGGGCCCGGGACCGCGACCGGCCCGGCGGCCCCGGTACGCGCCAGCTCCTCCAGGGCCGCGCGGGTCTGCCCGGCGGTGGCGCGCCGGGCCGGGTCCTTCGTCAGCAGTGCGGTGAGCAGCGGCGTCAGGGAGCCGGCCCGCACCGCGGGGCGCGGCTCCTTGGTGGCGACGGCGACGACCAGCGCGCCGAAGGTGTCGCCGTGGAACGCCGCCTCGCCCTCGACCGCGCAGTACAGCGTCGCGCCCAGCGACCACAGGTCGTTGGCGGGGGTCGGGGGCCTGCCCTCCAGCTGTTCCGGGGCCATGTAGGCGGGGGTGCCGATGACCCCGCCGGTACGGGTGAGCGCCGTGGTCGCGTCCGCCATGTGCGCGATGCCGAAGTCGGTGATGATGACCCGGTCGTCCATCAGCAGGACGTTGTCCGGCTTGAGGTCGCGGTGGACGATGCCGGCCGCGTGGGCCTGTTCGAGCGCTTTCAGCATCGCCAGGCCGATCCCGGCGACCCGGCCGGCCGGCAGCGCGCCGTCCCGGGCGATCAGGGCGGCCAGCGACTCGCCGGTGGCGAGTTCCATCACGATGACCGGCGCGCCCTCGTGTTCGACCACGTCGTGCACGGTGATGATGCCGGGGTGGTTGAGCCGCGCCGCGGCGCGCGCCTCACGCGCCACGCGCTGCAGCAGATGGTCGCGTTCGGCTTCGCCGAGACTCTGCGGGAGCAGTACCTGCTTCACCGCCACGTCCCGTTCCAGGGCCGTGTCCCGGCCGCGCCAGACCTGCCCCATGCCGCCCCGGCCGATCAGCTCCATCAGCTGATAACGGCCCCCGACCAGTGCCCCGTTCACTGCTGTCACGGCGGACACCCTAGTACTCGGCGCGGCCGTTGTCGGAGCGGTGTTCGCATCCTGGCGATCTTCGACTCGGCGGGGCGTACGGCCGTTGCGCGGTCGGTCCGCGCCACCGCGCAGCCGCGCGCCGGCCGGCGGCCGATCCTCGGGGGCGCCCCGCCCGGGAACGCGGAAGGGGCCCGACCGCCGGGCGGTCGGGCCCCTTCGTCACCGTGGGCGGGAGCGGCCGGCCGGGGCGGGGCGGCCGGGTGCCGTGCGGCACCGGTCGCCCCGCCCCTCCACCGGGCTGTCCGAACGGACGCTGCGCCGTGGTCAGGCCACCGGGGCCGGGTAGGTCGGGTACTCCACCCCGGAGACGTGCTGGACGACCCGGATGACCTGGCAGGAGTAGCCGAACTCGTTGTCGTACCACAGGTAGAGGATCGCGTTGTCACCGTCGACCTTGGTGGCGCCGGCGTCGACGATCGACGCGTGGCGCGAGCCGACGAAGTCCATCGAGACGGCGTCGGGGGCCGTGGTGAAGTCGATCTGGCGCTTCAGCGGAGAGTGCAGCGAGACGTCGCGGAGGTAGTCGAGGACCTCCTCGCGGGTGGTCTCGCGGCCCAGGCGCAGGCTCAGGATCGCGATCGAGACGTCCGGCACGGGGACGCGGATCGAGCTGCCGGTGATCGGGGCCTTGAGGTCCGGCAGCGCCTTGGCGACGGCGGACGCGGCACCGGTCTCGGTGATCACCATGTTGAGCGGCGCGGACCGGCCGCGACGGTCGGCCTTGTGGTAGTTGTCCAGCAGGTTCTGGTCGTTGGTGAACGAGTGGACGGTCTCCACGTGACCGCGCAGCACGCCGTACTCGTCGTCCATCGCCTTCAGCGGCGGGACGATGGCGTTGGTGGTGCAGGAGGCGCAGGACAGGATCTGCTCGTCCGGCTTGATGGTGTCGTGGTTGACGCCGTGCACGATGTTGGGGACGTCGCCCTTGCCCGGCGCGGTCAGCACGACCTTGTCGATACCGGGGCGCAGGTGCTGCGACAGGCCCTCCCGGTCGCGCCACTTGCCCGTGTTGTCGATGAGGATGGCGTTCTTGATGCCGTACGCCGTGTAGTCGATCTCCGACGGGTCGTTGGCGTAGATCACCTTGATCTCGTTGCCGTTGGCGGTGATCGTGCTGTTCGCCTCGTCGACGGTGATCGTGCCCTGGAACTGGCCGTGGATGGAGTCCCGGCGCAGCAGCGAGGCGCGCTTGACGAGGTCCTGGTCGCCACCCCGGCGGACCACGATGGCGCGCAGCCGCAGCCCGTTGCCGGAGCCGGACTTCTCGATGAGCAGCCGGGCGACCAGGCGGCCGATGCGGCCGAAGCCGTAGAGCACGGTGTCCCGCGGCTCACGGCACTCGATCTTGTTGGCACCGGTGGCACCGGCGACGGCCTCGGCGGTGAACGCCTCCACCGTCAGGCCGCGGTCGTCGGACCGGTACGTGGCGGCCAGCATGCCGAGGTCGATCTGCGAAGGCCCGAGGTCGAGAGTGGTCAGGGCCTGCAGGAAGGGCATCGTCTCGGTGACCGACAGCTCCTCACCGGCGATCTGCCGGGCGAACCGGTGGGTCTTGAGGATGCTGACCACCGACTTGTTCACCAGGGAGCGGCTGTGCAGCAGGACGGTGACGTCCCGCTCACGGTGCAGCTTCCCGATGATCGGGATCATCGCCTCCGCGATCTCCTCGCGGTGCTTCCAGCTTGTGAACGAGTCCTCATTGACAGTCACAGATTTATCTTTCGAGCTAGGGGGCGCTCACATGCTAACCCCCCGCTCCTTTCATCATTCAAGCGGTGGTGCCTACACGCGGTCCGGCGAGCGGCCGCCCGGGCCGGACCGGGCACGGGGAACGGACCGCGGCAGCGGTGCCGCGGCGCTCCTGCCGCACCGGCTGCGGTTGCCGGCGAACCGCCCCTGACCGGCGCTTTCCTTCCGGCTCCGGGGCGGAACCGGTCCGCGGTCGCCGGGCCCGGCGGTCAGCCGCCGACACTCCAGGCGGCCCCGTTGTCCGCGGCCATGACGAGACCGAGGACGAGAAGGTCGGCGATGCCCAGGCCGAGACCGGCCCAGGCCCGGCCCGGGCGCTCGGTGCCGCGCCACAGCGCGATGAGCGCGAGCACGACGGCCAGCGGGCCGAAGAAGATGTTGAAGACCAGCAACCCGACGAGACCGAAGACGAACGCGGCGACGGCCATGCCGTCCGCCTCCCGGAGGAAGCGGCGCCGCGAGGTCCCGGCGGGCGCGTGTTCGGTACGCGGCTTGGTGAGGGTCACGATCGGCTCCTTACGGATCGGCTGACGGCGAGCGGCAGGGGTCAGCGGGCCCGTCGGCGCGCGTGCCGTTCCCGCAGCGTGAAGACGGCCAGCCAGGCGGCGATCAGGGCCGCGCCGACCAGCGTGACGGGGACCGGGACGTGCGCGACGGTCCCCAGCACGACGCCCATCAGGAGCAGGGCGACGAGGAGGAACACCATGGGACACACCTCTCGTGTGGTCGTTGCGGACGCGCCGGTCGGGACCCGGACGCGTCGGTCGCTCCGGCTGCTGCCGTCACCGTGAAGGTCTCGGGACCCACGGGCCTCGGAGGCCTCGGCGACTCCGGCGGCTCCGCTCCGGCGAGCAGTCACGGAACAGTCGTTCACTGAACTGCTTGTGACCGCTCCCCCGCTTTCCAACCCCGCACTTCCCCCTTTTTCCTCTGTTTTTTCGTCTGCTTTTCGGTCGCTTTTCGTCCCCCTCGGCATCCGCTGCGGCCGCAGAGGACCGGCCCGCTCCGGCCCGTCCGGCCGGAGCGGTGCCGCGCGGGGCGCACCCGGGGGCCCGAACATGCCGAGGGGCCGCACACCCTTCGGTGTGCGGCCCCTCGGGGCGCATCCCGCCGGCCCCGGCCCGGCCCGTGCCCGGCGGCGGGGGTCAGCCGGGGCGGACGCCGGTGAGGCGCCGGACCGCCACCGCGCCGCCGCGGTCGACGGTGGCCTTGACCACCGCGAAGATCGCTCCCTGGAGCGCCGAGGTGAGCAGCACCTCCGACCACCGGCGGTCCTCGTCCAGCGGGTCCGGTGCGTCCCCCTGGCCGCCGAGCAGCTTCCAGGTCTGCCGGAACAGTGCGCCCGCCACCATGCCGCCCGCGGCCCCCAGCAGCAGCCCCACCGGCCGGTACGCGACTCCGGCAGCGTTCACCCGTTCCTCCTCGCACGGCCCACCGCGACCAGGACGACCAGTCCGACGACCCCCGCGACCAGCAGCGGCCCGCGACCGCGGCGTACCGCCGAGGCGGCCTTCTCCGCGCCCTCCACCACCGGCTCCGGCGCCTTCTCCTGGGCCTGCCGCACCATCTGCGCCGCTGTCTGCCGGACCTGGTCGCCGGTCTGCGCGGCCGTCTCCTTCAGCCGGTCACCGACCTGGGCGGCCTTCTCCCTGACCCGGTCCTTGGCGTCCGCGGTGGCCGGTTCCACCGTCCCCTCCAGCTGCTCGCGGGTGGCCGCGGCCTGCTCGCGCAGCTCCGCGGGGGTGGGCGTGTCCCCGTCGTCCTGGGGTGTCCTGGTCATCGCTCTCGCTCTCCTCGGTCTGGTGCCGACCCGGTCCGGGCGGCGGGGATTCCGGTGCCGCCCACCGCCGGGGTGGTGGGCGGTGCGGCGACGCGGCCCCGCCCCGGCCCCGGGGCGGGCCTGCCGGGCGCCGCGGCCGTTCCGCCGGGTCGGGCCCGGGGAACCCGGCCCGGCCCGACTACCCCGGCCCCGCCCGGTCATGCCCCGGCCCGGACGGGGGCGTGACCGGCCGGCGGTGGTTTGCCGGGCCGGAATCCGCGTGAGCCGCGGCACGGTGGGCAACCGGGAACTCATACACCGGGCAGAGAGGTTGCGGGGCGGATGCGAAGCGTGGGCGTGGAGGAAGAACTGCTGCTGGTACACCCGGAGACGGGGGAACCGCAGGCGGTGTCCGGAGCCATCCTGGCGGCCGCCGACCGGGACGGCGCCTTCGAGGCGGAGCTCCACCGCGAACAACTGGAGTTCGCCACCGAGCCGCACACCGCGATGGCGGAGCTGGCAGGCGAGATCCGGCGGTGGCGGCGGGCGGCCGCGGAACGGGCCGGGGAGGTCGGGGCGCGGGTGGCGGCACTGGCCACCTCACCGCTGGCGGTGGACCCCACCATCGGCACGGGCGAACGCTACCGCTGGCTCGCGAAGGAGTTCGGCCTCACCACCCAGGAGCAGCTGACCTGCGGCTGCCACATCCACGTCGAGGTCGGGTCGGACGAGGAGGGCGTGGCGGTCATCGACCGGATCCGTCCCTGGCTGCCCCCACTTCTCGCGCTGAGTGCGAATTCCCCGTTCTGGCAGGGGCGGGACAGCGGCTACAGCAGCTACCGCAGCCGGGTCTGGAGCCGCTGGCCGTCGGCCGGCCCGGTGGAGGTCTTCGGCTCCGCGGAGCGGTACCACCGGCAGGTACGGGCGATGCTCGCCACCGGCGCGCTGCTGGACAAGGGCATGATCTATTTCGACGCGCGGCTCTCCCACCACTATCCGACCGTGGAGGTGCGGGTGGCCGACGTGTGTCTGGAGGCCGACGACACGGTGCTCGTGGCGGCGCTGGTGCGCGGCCTGGTGGAGACGGCGGCCCGCGGCGCGCGGGCCGGGGAGCCGCCACAGGAGATCGGCGTCGGGGAACTGCGGCTGGCCGCGTGGCGCGCCGGCCGTTCGGGGCTCACCGGTGATCTGGTGCATCCGCGGACCTGGCGGCCTGCCCCGGCCGAAACCGTGCTCGAGGCGCTGCTGGACCACACCGCGGACGCGCTCGCGGAGACCGGTGACCTGGCGCTGGTCCGGGACCGCCTCGGGGAGGTGCTGTCCCGGGGCAACGGGGCCCGGCGGCAGCGCGAGACCTTCGCCCGGACGGGCGACCCCCGGGCCGTGGTCGCGGACGCGGTGGCGCGGACGGCGGTCTGACGGCAGGGCCGCCGGGCAACCGGCCGGCGCGGCGGGCGGGCCGCGGACCCGCTGTCGCACCGGGCGCCGGGTGGCCGGGATGCGTCCACCGGGGCCAGGGCCGAAGCTGGTGGCACCGCCGGCCCGGTCCCGGGCCGGCCGGACCGGCGCGGGAGGACACGACCATGGCGAAGGGCGACGAGCCGCGCAAGGGCGACGAGGTCACCTGGCGCAGCCACGGGCAGACGGTGCCCGGCAAGGTCAAGAAGAAGATCACCAAGCGCACCGAGGCGGCCGGCCGTACCGTCGACGCCTCGCCGGACGAGCCCCAGTACGAGGTGGAGAGCGACAAGTCCGGCCGGACCGCGGTCCACAAGCCGCAGGCACTCGGCAGGAAGAAGAAGCGTTCGTGACCGGCACGGACCGCGAGGAGACCATCGCCGAGTTCCACCGGGCGGTCACCATGACGGCGGGCGACCTGGAGAAGTGGCTGGACACCGAGGAGTCCCGGAACACCGGCCAGTCCTCCGGCGGGGGCGAGAGCGTGGGCCACGCCTCGGGACGGAGGATCGTGGAGCTGCTGCGGACGAAGCGGGACGACCTCACCGACGACGACGTCGCGCACATGCGCAAGGTCGTCGGCTATGTGCACCGGCACCTCGCCCAGCGGCCGCAGGGCGACGTCACGGACACCCGGTGGCGGTACTCGCTGATGAACTGGGGCCACGACCCGGCCTGACCGGCCCTACGGCCCCGCCTGTGTCCCTACGGCCCCTACCGGGCCGGCGGCGTCCGGGCGTGGGCCGTCCGGAAGCCGGGGGCGCCGGAGGCCGGAGGGGCGCCCGGCGGCTTCCGTGCGGAGCGGCGGGGCTTCGTGCACACCGTGACCGTGCGGCGCGCGGTGGTGCGGCCGCGGCCCCGTGTCAGCGGCGGCCGCCCCGGACCCGGGCGAGCACGAGGACCGTGTCGTCGTCCGGCGGGCCGGGCAGCAGCCGGGCGAGGATCCGGTCGGCGGCCTCCTCCAGCGGCCCGGGAGCCCGGCGCAGCTCGGCGCGGAGCCGGCGGCCGCCCTCGTCGATGTCCCGGCCGCGGGCTTCGATCAGCCCGTCGGTGTACAGGGCGAGGGTGGCGCCCTCCGGGAGGCCGACCTCGGTGGTGGTGAACGGCACGCCGCCGACCCCGAGCGGCACGCCCAGCACCTCGTCGATCGCGGTCACCGTGCCGTCGGGGTGGAGTACCAGCGGCGGCGGGTGCCCGGCGCTGGCGACGCGGGCCCGCCCGGTCCCGGCGTCGTAGAGCAGGTAGAGGCAGGTGGCGAGTTCGATGCCGGCCTCGGCTGCGCAGGCGTCGAGTTCCGCGAGCAGTGCGTGCGGTTCCCGGTGGTGGCCCGCGAGGGCCTTGGCGGTGATGCGGAGTCTGCCCATCGCCGCGGCAGCCGGCACACCGTGCCCCATGACGTCGCCGACCACGAGCGCGACCCGGTCCCCGGGGAGGTCGATGACGTCGTACCAGTCGCCGCCGACCTCGGAGATGCGGCTGCCCGGGACGTAGCGGTGGGCGACGTCGAGGTGCGCGCTGGTCACCGGGGCGGTGGGCAGCAGCGCGCGCTGGAGGGTGAGGGCGATGTCCTGCACCCGGCTGTACAGGCGCGCGTTGTCCAGGCACAGGGCCGCGCGGGAGGCGAGTTCACCGGCGAGGCTCAGGTCGTCCTCGGTGAAGCCGGGGCGGGATCCGGAGCGGCCGAACATGGCCAGCCCCTGAATGGTGCCCCGGGCGACGAGCGGGGCGATGAGGATGGCGGTCACCCCGCTGTCGAGCAGCAGCCGGGCTCGGGCCCGGTGCACCACGGTGGAGGCCACGAAGTCCTCGTCCACCGGCACCCACAGCGGGCGGCGGGTCTCCATCATCCGGTGGATCCGCGAACCCGGCGGGTAGGTCACCCTCCGCAGACCGCTCACCAGCTCGGTCGCCGGCGGGGGCAGTACGGTCCCGGCGGCGATGCGGCGGGTGACCAGCGGCAGCGCAGGGTCGAAGGCCTCGGCCGCGTTCATCCACTCGACGGTCTCCACGACGGACGCGTCGCAGAAGCCGGGGACCGCGACGTCGACCAGCTCGCCGGCGGTCACATCGACCTCCAGCGTGGTGCCGATCCGGGCCGCGGCCCGGTCGAGCAGCGCCAGCCGCCGGCGGGCGGCGGTGGCCTCGACGATGGCCCGCTCCCGGTCGGTCACGTCCACCAGCAGACCGCCCACCCCCGGACGGGTGCCGACCGCCCCGGTCAGCGGGAAGAAGCTCACCGACCGGACCTGGTCGCGGTCCGGGTGGCCCGGCGTGCGGAGTCCCACCAGGGCGCCGACGACCGGCCGCTCCTCCGCGGCGACGGCGCGCAGCATGTCCAGGTACGCTCCGCCGTCCTCGGTGATCATGATCTCGTCGGCGCGCCGACCGAGGTGCTCCTCGACGGAGAGGCCGTCCATCTCGGCGAGGGCCCGGTTGAGGTGGACGTAGCGCAGTTCCTCGTCGAGCATCACCAGGCCGATGGGGCAGGTGGCGAAGAGCGCGTCGAGGAAGGCCAGGTTGGTCTTGACCCGGTCGAGCTCGGCATCCCGGCTGGCCAGGCCCAGGACGACGGGGCAACCGGCCGCCCCGGTCACCGGGAAGACCCGGACCCCGCACCCGAAGACCGTGCCGTCCCGGTGCAGCGCCGACATCCCGCCCCGCCAGTAGCCCAGGCGGCCGCGCCGCGCCAGGCCCGCCGCCGGGTCCGGCCCGCCCCCCGGCGGGCCGGGGAAGAGCACCGCGGCGGGCGAGGACAGCACGGCCGCCGCGTCGTGCCCGAACAGGTCGCGCGCGCCGGGGCCCCAGAAGCAGATCCGGTCGTCGGCGTCGATGCCGAAGACGGCCACCGGGACCCGCTCCAGCAGGGTTCCCGGTTCCGACCACACCGGGCCGCGAACCTCGTCGTCTTCGGGCCGGTCTGCTGGCACCGGATGGTCCTTCCCGCCGGGGCGCGCGGCGCCGCGTCCTGCTCCCATTGTGCGGACACCGGGGCCGCGCCGCCGCGTCACCGGGGTGCGTCCGGGGGGCGGGCGTCCTCCGCCGCGGGAGCGGCGCGCCCCGGCGGCGTGCCCGGCCACCCGGTGCCGGTGGGGCTCGGCACGGCCTGGGAACGGACGGTGCCGGGCGCGGCTCGGCAGGGCCGGGAGCGGACGGTGCCGGGCGGACCACGGGGCGCGGCGTCACAGCGGGTCGCCGTCGTCCGGACGGCGGTCCCAGCGGGTCGCCGCCGCCCTGGACGACGGGCGAGCTTCGCGAACGCCCGTTCGCTGATCATGGTCCGCGGGGGCCTCGGCGTACCGCGAGGGGTCCGGCCTGCCCGCGGCGCGACCCGCGGGTCCGGCTGCCGCACCCGGCGCTCACCGGCGCGCGCCCGACTCGGTGCCGAACGGCCCACTCTGCCGGGGGCCTTCACCGGCGCCGGGGACAAACGTTCCGTCACGATGGCGTTCACATGCGTTTGGTGACGCCGTGACAGGACAGTGCCCCGACCACCGAGCGGGGCGTCTCGGTGGCCGGGTCCGCACTGCCGCGAGGGCCTGCCCGGGTGGTCGAAGAGGGGATTTCGCCACCCGGGCCGTGCTCCCCGCCACCATCCCGTCTCACCCGACACCGGGCGAATAAACCAGAAAAGTGGTGAGGCGTCACATTAGGCCGGGTTGGCTCCTCCGGCCGAGCGGGAGACGCCGGGGGCAGGACGGCTCCGGACACCGTCGGACCTGGGACTCAACCCGGGGACGCGCGGCGGCCGCCCGGTCCGGATCGCCGCCCGGGCGGGGGGCCGCCGGGCCCGCCCGGGCGCCGGGCCGAGACGGGACAGGGGGTGATGCCATCGGGCTATCGCCGGATGACATAGTCCCCAACCGGCCTGCCGTCACCGACGATTCGGGGTGCCGAACCCGTTCTCGGACGAGTAGGAGCCCCCCATGGAGATCCGTAGATCCGCGCTGTCCGCCGTCGTCGGACTGGGCCTGGCCGCCGCCACCCTGGCCGCCGTACCGGCCCAGGCGGCCACAGCACAGAGCACCACCACGGCGAGCGCCCCGACCTCCTCGTACGCGGCGTACGAGAAGTCGAAGGAGAACGCCGCCGCCACCAAGGCCTTCCACGAGGCCGTGATGGAGTCGGTGGCGAAGAAGCGTGCGGCCAACCCCGGCGCGGCGTCGGTCACCGTCGTCTACAGCGCGGCCAGCGCCCCCACCTTCCGCACCCAGATAGCCCGCAGCACCCAGATCTGGAACTCCTCCGTCACCAACGTCAAGCTGGTGGAGGGTTCCAACCCCGACTTCCGGTACTACGAGGGCAACGACTCGCGCGGCTCGTACGCCTCGACGGACGGCCACGGCCGGGGGTACATCTTCCTGGACTACCGGCAGAACCAGACCTACAACTCGACGCGGGTCACCGCCCACGAGACCGGGCACGTCCTGGGCCTGCCGGACCACTACTCCGGACCGTGCAGCGAGCTGATGTCCGGTGGCGGCCCCGGCCCGTCCTGCACCAACGCCTACCCGAACTCCGCCGAGCGGACGCGGGTCGACTCGCTCTGGCGCTGAGGCTTCGCGGCACGCTGACCCGGTCCGCCCCCGGGCCGGCGACGGGGACCGCGACCGGCGCCGGGTGAACCACCGGTACGGCCCCGCCACCCCCGGCGGGAGGTCCGCGGGGCGGCCCCCGGCGGGACTTCCCGCACGCACGCCGGGAGCCCGCGACGGACCTCCGTCGGGGAAGCGTCAGGAAGCAGGCGTCCGGCCCGGGCTCATGCCCGGGCCGGACGCCTTCCGCGCACCCGGGCCCCACCGCACGCCCCCCCTGCGCGCGAGCCGGTCCCGCCGCGTGCTCCCGCCCCGCACCTCGCCCACCGCACGAGCCGGTCCCACGGCGCGCACCGGCCCCCACCGCGCACACCGACCACTGCCGCGCGAGCCGGCCCCGCACCTCGCCCCACCACGAAAGCCGGCCCCACCGCGCCGACCGGCTCGCCGCGCGCACCGGCTCCGGTGCCGGGTGGCGGCCGACCGGGCCGGGCCCGGTACCGCCGGCGGCGTGGGACCGTCCGCGACGGCGGTGCCTGCGGTAGGGATCGGGGATGGCCGTTCTTCTCGTCGGGACGTCGGGCTGGCAGTACCGGGACTGGCGCGGTGTCCTCTACCCCGCCGACCGCCCGCAGCGCCTGTGGCTGGAGGAGTACGCCCGGCACTTCGCCACCGTGGAGAGCAACGCCGCCTTCTACCGGCTGCCCACGGCCGAGCAGTTCGCCCTGTGGCGGGACCGCACCCCGGCCGGGTTCGTCATGGCGGTCAAGGCGAGCCGCTACCTCACCCACGTGAGACGGCTGAGCGAGCCCCGCGAACCCGTGCACCGGCTCCTGGCCCACGCGGCCGGCCTCGGCGACCGGCTGGGCCCGGTCCTGCTGCAACTGCCGCCCACGCTGCGGGCGGACACCGGTCTGCTCGACACCTGCCTGGCCTGCTTCCCCGCCGCCGTCCGGGTGGCCGTCGAGCCCCGTCATGACTCCTGGTGGACCGCCGAGGTGCGGGCGGTCCTGGAGCGGCACGGCGCGGCGCTGTGCTGGGCCGACCGGGGGTCCCGCCCGGTCGGACCGCTGTGGCGCACGGCCTCCTTCGGGTACCTGCGGTGCCACGCCGGACGCGCCCGGCCGTGGCCCCGCTACGGCCGCCGGGCACTCACCGGGTGGGCGGACCGGGTGCGGGACACCTGGCCCGCGGACGCGGAGGTTCATGTGTACTTCAACAACGACCCGGGCGGCGCGGCCGTCCTCGACGCGGTCGCCTTCGCCCGCGCCGCGGCGGCGCTGGGCCACACCGTGACCCGCACCCCCGCGCTGCCGGGTGGCGGGGCGCGGTAGCCGGGGCGTACCGGGCGGCGGGACACGTCCGCCCCGGGCCGCCGGGGCGGGCGGTCCGGGGCGGGCGCGGGAGTGCCCGGGGTCAGCGGCCCTGGAGCGACCGCACGTTGTCGCCGAACGTCCAGTTCCGCGATCCGTCCCAGTTGATCGACCAGGTCATCAGGCCCTTGAGGGCGCCGCCGTACCTGTTCCACGCCTGGGAGACCAGGCCCGGCGACATATGGCCGCCCCCGGCGCCCGGTTGGGCGGGCAGGCCCGGGACCTGCTTGTCGTAGGGCACCCGGATGGTGGTGCCCTGGACCACGAGCCCCCTGTCGAGGCAGTCGGTCTGCGCGGTGAACCCGGCGACGGTTCCGGCCTGGTAGGAGTCGCCCGAGCAGCCGTACATGCTGCCGTTGTAGTACTGCATGTTGAGCCACCACAGGCGGCCGTTGTCCGCGTACTTCTTGACGATGGGCAGATAGGCGCCCCAGATCGAACCGTAAACCACGCTTCCGCCGGTGACGTAGGCCGTCTCGGGGGCCATGGTGAGACCGAAGTTCGACGGCATCCGGGCCAGTACGCCGTCGATGATGCGGATGAGGTTGGCCTGCGAGGTGGACAGCTGGTTGATGTTCCCGCTGCCGACGAGGCCGGTCTCGATGTCGATGTCGATGCCGTCGAAGTTGTACTTCTTCAGGATCGGCACCACCGTCTCGACGAACCGGTCGGCCACCTTGGCGGAGCTGAGGTCGATCCCGGCGGCGGCGCCGCCGATGGACAGCAGGAGGGTGGCGCCGTTCGCCTTGGCGTCGCACATCTCGGCCGGTGTCGACACCTTCACCGTCGAGTCCATCCCGTCCTCCCACAGGACGGTGCCGTCCGAGCGGATGACCGGGAAGGCCGCGTTGATGACGTTGTAGCCGTGGTCGCGGATGCGCTTGTCGTTGATCGGCACCCAGCCGAACGGCGGGTGCACGCCGTTCGCCGCGCCGTCCCAGTTCTCCCAGTACCCCTGGAGCACCTTGCCGGCGGGCCTGGACTTGACCGCACAGGTGTCGTCCCGCGGAGCGCTCGTGCCGTCCGGGGCGCCAGGCGCCGCCGCGGCCGGTGCCTGCACGAGGAACGCCGTCGCCAGCGCGACCCCCAGCAGACGTACCATCCGACTGATCATCAGGTGCTCCTTCCGTCCGCCGCCGGCGGCGCGCGGCGGGCGCGTCCGGCCGGCGGCCGAGATTGGGCGTGAGCATGACAGTTATGGGCCCGAGTCGACGCCCGCCTCGTCGACCGCCGCCGGAAGTCGGGGGCACGGGGGGCGCGACGCGCCACACCGTAAGGTGGTCCAGACCTCTCGTCAATAGGTCTGGACCAAGTCTCCCGCCACCCTGCCGCACACCCCGGTCACCCGGCCGCACACCCCCGGCCGACCGGGTGACGGGCACCCACCGGGCGGCCACCTCCCGGCGGCGCCGAAGCGGCTGGTAAAATGGAAGTGACCGGCCTTCAGGTGTGCCCGTGCGTGCACCCGGAGGCTTTTTTCATGCCTTCTTCCACGCCTTCCACGCCTGCCACGCCTGCCACGCCTGCCACGCCTTCTTCCATACCTTCCGGCACCTCTCCCCCGGCCTCGCCGCCCCGCGCCCCCGGCTACCGCACCCTGCTCCGCAACCGCGAGTTCGCGGGACTGTACGCCGGGTTCACGCTGACCGTCGCCGCCTCCACGCTGTCCGGCTGCGCGCTCGGCACACTCGTCCAGCACCGGACCGGCTCCCCGTTCCTGACCGCCGTGAGCATGTACGGCGCCACCTTCGCCACGGTGTTCGGAGCGCTGACCCTGATGTCCGTCGCCGACGGGAGCCGTCCGCGCCGGACACTCCTCACGCTCCAGTGCGTCTCGCTGGCGGGCGTCGCCGCCCAGGCGATCCCCGGCCTGCCGCTGACCGCGCGGTTCGGTCTGCTGCTGGCCCTGGGGTTCTTCCAGTCCCTGGGCACCGGCACCCGGCTGGGACTGCTCGCCGAGACGGTCCCGGCCGCCGGCTACGCCCCGGCCCGGTCACTGATGAACATCACCTCCGGGGGCGCGGCGGTGCTGGGCTACGCCGCCTCCACCCTGCTGCTGCGCCGGCTGGGCCCATCCGAGATCTTCCTCCTGGCCGCGGTTCTCACCGGCCTCGCGGTGGCCGTCCTGGCCGCCACGGTCCGGGAACGTCCGGTCCGCTCCGCCCACCGCCCCGGACTGCGCCGGACCTGGACGACGAACGCCGCACTCTTCTCCGACCCCGGGGCTCGGGCGCTGCTGCTGAACCTGTGGGTGCCCAACGGTCTGGTCGTCGGCTGCGAGGCGCTGTTCATCCCCTACGCCCCGGAGCACGCCGGCACCCTGCTGGCCGCCGCGGCGGCGGGCATGCTCCTGGGGGACCTGGCCGTCGGGCGGCTGCTCGGCCCGGACCGCCGGCGGCGCTGCGCGTTCGCGCTGCGGCTGCTGCTCGCCGCCCCGTACCTGCTGTTCGCCTGGCACCCGCCGGTACCCGTGCTGGTGGCCGCTGTCTTCGTCTCCGGCGCCGGATTCGCCGCCACCCTCCCGCTGCAGGAGCAGTTGCTGGCGCTGACCCCCCGGCCGGTCCGCGGCCAGGTCCAGGGCGTGGAGTCGGCCGGCCGGATGACCTGGCAGGGCATCGGCGCCGCCGTCGCGGGCGGCCTCGCCCAGTTCTTCGGCCCGGCCGTCGCGATCACCGCCCTGACGGTGGCCTCCCTCGCGGTCACGGCCGGCTCCCGGCCGTTCGTGGCCGGCGCCGGTGCGATCGGCGCCGGAAGCCCGCACCGGCCGCCGATCACCCCCGGGAAAGGTCTGCACCTGTGAAGAACAGACGGGACGACCTCCGGAAAACGGGGTGCCGACCCGGCGAAGGTGGCTTGAAACATACGCTCCACTCCGGCGCCGGACGCTCCTCGTTCCGGTCGCCGGACTCCGCCGCGGGCGACGGGTGTCGTCCGGTCCGGCCCGGGAAGACAATCCGGTGGCGGAGCCGCGGCTCCCCGCACGGCCCCATCGGTGCCCGGCCGGGCAGCCGGTCCGCCGACCACCGGTCGGTCCGTCCGCCCCGGCCCCGGCGAAGGAGCAGCTCATGGCAGAGGTCTCCCGCGTCTCCCTGACCCCCGAGGCCGCACGGCTGGTCAGACGGCTGACCGACAGGCACGGACCGCTGATGTTCCACCAGTCCGGCGGCTGCTGCGACGGCAGCGCACCGATGTGCTACCCGCGCGGCGAGTTCCGCACCGGGGCCTCCGATGTGCTGCTGGCGGCGCCGGAGGTGGACGGGGTGGCGGAGCCGGTGGAGTTCTGGATGTCCGCATCCCAGTTCGAGCGCTGGCGGCACACCCGGCTCACGGTCGACGTGGTGCCGGGCCGGGGCAGCGGCTTCTCCCTGGAAGCGCCCGAAGGGGTGCGGTTCCTGATCCGTTCGCAGCTGCTGACCGACGCCGAGCGGCAGCGCCTGGACGGTCCGGCCTGTCCCGCCGACCGCGGCCGGTAGTCCGCGGCCCGGCCCGGCCGGCCACCGGCGCCCGGTCCGGCCGGAGCCCGGGCGGCCGCGGCCGGGCCGCCCCGGGGGCGGGCGTCAGCTGGCGTCCGCCAGCGCCAGCGTGTGCAGCCGCTCGGGCGGGCCGGGCCGGGCGTAGTACCAGCCCTGGGCCGTGTCGCAGCCGAGCAGCCGCAGGTGCTCCGCCTGCACCCCGGTCTCCACCCCCTCCACGGTGACCGCGAGGTCCAGGGTGTGGGCGAGCGACACGATGCCCTCGACGATCTTCACATCGACCGGGTCGGCCGGAGCGCGCTGCATGCCGCGGGTGAAGGAGCGGTCCAGCTTGAGCGTGCTCACCGGCAGTCTGCGCAGGTAGGACAGGTTCGAGTAGCCGGTGCCGAAGTCGTCGAGGGCGATGTCCACGCCGAGGTCGGCGAGCTGCCGGAGCGGACGCAGGGCGTCCTCGTCGGCGCCGATGAGGTCGGTCTCGGTGACCTCCAGGCACAGGGCGCTGGGGCACAGTCCGGCCTCTTCCAGGACCGCCACCGTGTCCGCGACCAGGCTCTTGTGCTGGAGCTGGCACGGCGACAGGTTGACGTTGACCCGCAGTCGGGGGTCGGCCGTCTCGTTGCGCCAGGTGTAGGCCTGCCGGGCGGCCTCCTGGAGCACCCAGCGGCCGAGCGGGACGATCAGCCCGGTCTTCTCGGCGAGCGGGATGAACTGGTCGGGGCCGAGCACCCCGTGCACCGGGTGCAGCCAGCGGACCAGCGCCTCCGCGCCGCGCACGCTGCCGTCGGCGAGCCGCACCAGCGGCTGGTACTCGATGAAGAACTCCCCGTTCTCCAGGGCGAGCGGCAGCCGGTTGGTGAGGCTGTGCCGGGCGATGACCCGGGCGTCGGAGTCCGCGTCGGCGCGCACGTACTGGTTGCCGCCCGCGGCCTTCGCCCGGTACATGGTGATGTCGGCGCTGCGCAGCACCTCGGCCGGGCCCATCTCCCCGGCCAGCCCGTCGACCACCCCGATGCTGACCCGGACCAGCAGCTCGCGGCCGTCGACGCGGACCGGCTCGGCGAGCGCGGCGAGCATCCGGTCGGCCAGCGCGGCGACGTCGGTGTGGGCGGTCGGCCCGGCCACCAGGGCGACGAACTCGTCGCCGCCGGCCCGGGCGACCAGTTCGCCGGGGGAGGTCACGCACGCCCGCAGCCGCTCGGCGACGGAGACCAGCAGCTGGTCGCCGACGGCGTGGCCGAGGCTGTCGTTGACCGCCTTGAAGCCGTCCAGGTCCAGGTAGCACACGCCGAACCGCTCGGTCCCGGCGCCCGCCGCGAGGGCCTGCTCCAGGCGCTCGGAGAACAGCGTGCGGTTGGGGAGTCCGGTCAGCGCGTCGTGGGTGGCCTCGTAGCGCAGCCGCTCCTCCAGCAGCCGCTGCTCGGTGATGTCCTCCATCAGGGTGAGCTGGTACTGCGGCCGGCCGGTGGAGTCACGCAGCAGCGAGACGGTCAGGTTGGTCCACAGCACACCGCCGTCGGGACGCGGGTGGGGCTTCTGGATCCGGTAGAAGTCCCGCTTGCCGGTGACCAGCTCGTGGTAGAGGTCGAGGATGCCCGGGGCGTCGTCCGGGTGCACCCAGTCGAGCACGTTGCGGCTGGTCTGGAAGTACTCCCGGCCGCCGAACATGCGGGCCACCGCGTCGTTGACGACGAGCACCCGGCCGTCCAGGTCGGCGATGCCGACGCCGATCACCGCGCCCTCGAAGACCGCCTGGAACTTCGCCTCGCTGGCGTGCAGCGCCACCTCGGCCTCGGTCCGGGCCTCCAGCGCCGCGCGGGAGATGGCCTCCTGCTCGCTGCGGGTGCGCTCCCGCAGCTCGCGGACGAACCCGGCGGCCAGGGCGTGCTGCAGCCGGCTGCACCGGGCGCGGCTCTCCTCCTGCGGCATGGACGTGTCCGGGGGGAAGTACCGCACCAGGTTCGCCTCGATCGTGCCGAGGATGTGCGGCAGCGCCTCCGGTTCGGTGCAATGCGCGTCCACCAGCGCCGCGCCGACCTCGTAGGCCGACTGGGTGTCGAAGACCGGGGCGCGCAGCGCCTCACCGAGGCGCTGCGCCAGGGGTATCAGGAAACGCTCGAACTCCGGGAGGGTCATCCCGGTCGCCGTGGCGGGGTGGATCGCTTCGGCCCACAGGGCCGCGAACCGATCGGGCCGCGTCTCGAAGCACTCGGGTGTTCTCTCCGCGCCGTCTGTGGCCGAACTCATATCTTCCGTCCTGTGCCCGCGAAACCGATGCCCGCGAAACCGATGTGGCCCACCGGGTCGCCGTCGGCGCCGTGGCGAATCCCCGGGCGCCGGGGCGCCGGGGCCGCCGGGCCCCCGGCGGACCGTGCGCCGCTGTGGCGGAGCCGCGCCGCGCCGCGGCATGGCCGCGGTGGCGACGGCGGTACCGTCCGCCGGTACACGTCCCGTACCTCCTCGCGCTCCCCCGCCTTCCGGAGGCCGACGTCGACCGGAGCGCGGGTCGGCGCGGGCGGGCCGCCCGGCACCCGTGCGCCCCGCGGCGGAGCCACCGCCTGCCGCGGGCCGTCCGCGTCCCCGAGGAAGTGGAGCACGGCGGGGAGCGGCACGGCAACCGGTTGGTCCCGATCGGGGAGCGGCTCGACCTGCGCGCGACCGCGAGTACCGGGGCAGCTCGGCCGCGCGCCGGGCCGGCCCTCCGCCGGTCCGGCGCCCCGGGCCGGGGCCCGGCCGTCCCCGGAGCCGGGCGATGCACCGAGGACGTGGTCGTACGGTCGGGACACACTCGGCACCTGGGTCGCGGTGCCGTGGGGGGCCCTGGAGGGACGCTCCATCAGTCAGTGTCTCCAGCTCATCGGTTGCGCTCGCTCCGGCGGTGCGAACGCCGGTGATGAGGCGAGATTACTGATCGCCCGTTCGAATGGAAGAAGCAAACGGAAAACAACGGCCCGCAATCGGCCACGGGTTACGAAACGGCAACCCGCGATTACGTTACGTACCGCGTTTCCGCTGCCCCGTCAGGTGATGCCGACGGAGGCCAGCGCCCGCTTCTGGGTGAGAGTCGGTCGCGCCGGGAAATACAGATAGCAAACTCCGCCCGTCCCGGAGACGACCTTGCCGCTCGCGTTGTACCGCTTTGTCCGAAGCCAGATGTTCTCGAACTGACGCCGCTTGTAGACCCGCCGGACCGCCTCGTTGCTGTCGCTCGCCGGATCGTTGGCGACCACGTCGCCGCCCGGAGTGAAGCCGATCACCGTCATGAGGTGGCCGGCCGTGCCGTAGCCGGCTCCGTCGAGTTCGCTCGCCAGGAAGGACTGCGAGGTGATCAGCGGGATGCCGGCGGCGATCAGCCGTTCGGCCTCGGTCAGCGAGTTCAGCCGGGTGACCACGGACTGCAGGTCCCGGTAGGTGGCGGCGTAGGCGGCGTTGAAGGGCCAGTTGCCGCAGCCCTCGTACTGGTGGTCGTAGGTGAAGCGGGCCGCGTGGCAGACCTGGGGGTCGGCGAAGGCCGGGTCGACCCAGCCCAGGTCCTCCGCCGTCGGCCGGCGGCCCCAGTACTCGATGATCATCTGCGAGGAGGTGGGGCTGCACCACGCCTCCCCGCCGTTGTCGTACTCGGGGTACTGGCCCACGTGGATGTTCTGCGAGTAGCTCGGCACCACCAGCTCGCGGCCGGCGGCGGTGCCGGGCACCGACGCGGGCACCTCGAAGCGGTCCGGGACGTCGGACCCCATGACCCCCAGCCGCCACACCTTGGGCGTCAGCGAGCTGCCCGGCCGCCGGTAGAGGGTCAGCCGGAGCCGGTAGGCGGCCAGGCGCAGGCCGCCGGTGGTGTCGTCGATGGCGAGGGTGTCGGTCCACACCGAGCTCCTGCCGTCGCGCTGGCCGTCCAGCGAGGTCCGCTTGATCGAGGCGGGGCCGTCGTCGGCGGCCCAGCGGCCCATCACGTACCAGGGGGTCGCGGTGCCGTCGGTGTAGCTGCCCTGGAGCTCGGCCTGCAGCCAGGTGCCGACCGGGGTGCGGGCGTTCCAGGAGACGATGACCTCGCCGGCCGGGGTGGCCGCGCGGTGGACCGGGGAGGTCCACGTCGCGTACTCCCAGCGCGCGGTGGTCCCGGTGTGCGGGTCGGTGTAGTCGGTGGTGCCGGCCGGCCGGGCGATGACCAGGCCGGGGCGCGAGCCGGTGACGGCCCGGGTGCCGTCGGCGGTGCCGCCGCGCCAGTCGGCGTAGCGGGTCCAGGCGCGGTACTCCACCGGGCCGGCCGCGGCCCGGGCCTGCGGGGGGCCCGGCACGGCGCGGGCCGGGGTGGTGGTCGCGGCGAGGCCGGCCGCCGCACCGACGGCGGCGGCGAGCACGGTACGGCGGGGCGTGGGGCCGGTTCCGGTTCCGGTCATCTCGGGGGCTCCCCCCAGTCGTGGTCCAGTGGGGCAAGGTGCGCGACAGTTGCACAACTATGGACGCTGCGAGTGGTTTCAGGCCAGTGATTCCCCACCGTGGCGCGGGGCAATATTGGTGTGGACCACTGATGCCGCACCGGGGCCGGGAGGCCCCGCGCCACCGGCACCGCCCGGCGCCGAGCAGGATGGAGACGATGGAAACGCTGCACGCGCTCGCCCGCCGGCTCACGGCCCTCCCCCCGTCCTGCGGCCCGGTGCGCCTGGTCGCCGTCGACGGGCACGCCGGCTCGGGCAAGTCGACCTTCGCCTCGCTGCTGGCCGCGGCGCTCGGGGACGCGCCCGTGGTGCACACCGACGACCTCGCGAGCCACCAGGAGCTCTTCGGGTGGTCCGGACGGCTCACCGAGCGGGTGCTGGATCCGCTGGCCCGGGGGACCACCGCGCGGTTCGCCGCCTACGACTGGGTGGCGGGCCGCTTCACCGACCCGCGGCAGGTGCCGCCCGCCCCGGTCGTCCTCGTCGAGGGGGTGGGCAGCGGGCGGCGGGCGGTCCGCCCCCGGCTGGCCGCGCTGCTCTGGATGGACGTGCCGGACAGGACGTCCTGGGGGCGCGGGCAACTCCGCGACGGGCCCGCCCAGTCCGCGTTCTGGGACGTCTGGCGGCCGGCCGAGCGGGCGCACTTCGCGGCCGACCCCTCCCGCCCGTACGCCGACTGGCTGGTACGACAGGGTCCCACGGGGTACGAGATGCTGCCGGGACCGGCCGCCGGCGAGTGAGGTCTACGGGCGTCACCCAGCGTGACCCGCCCGGCGCGGCGGCACCGGTGAGGTGTCCGACGCGCCACGAGTGTCCCAACTCGGCTTGACCTAGGCCCCATACAGGTCTTACGTTCTCAATGTGCGGCTCGCCGGAGTCGCCCGACAGCCCGAAGCCCCCGGTCGTTCCCCCGTGACCGGGGGCTTCGTTTCTTCCTGGGCAGCCGATTCCCGAGCTTTGTCCCGATCATCCCTCACCCAGAGTCATCGCCGGCGCGGCACCGGCCGCCCGTCGGCCGGACCCAACCCCGTACGGCACCCTCGGCCCATGCCGCCTGCGCAGGTACGATGCGCATCGGGACGGTCACCGGAGACGGCGGGCGTACCGGCACTGGCCGATCCCCGGCCACAGCACGGCGGTTCAGGCAGTACGGCGGCCCGGCACTCGCCCGGCGGCACACCACGGGGGCACGGTTTGTGGGGGACGTGATGGACTTCGGCACGCAGGGCTCACATGCCCCCGCCGATCTCGCATGGCTGCGGGGGGTCGACGCCTACACGATGGGCGCCTACGCGCAGGCCGAGGACGAGTTCCGCACCGCGGTACGGCACGATCCCGGCATGGCCGACGCCTGGCTCGGGCTGCACGCGCTGCGGGCCGACACCGCGACCGCGCTGCTGCGCATGTACCGCCACCGGGACCGGTTCGGCGAACAGCGCACCCGTCACCGGCGACCGCTCAACTCCTGGTACTGGCTGGGCTGGTGGGTGCAACCGGTGCTGGAGAGCGGCCGCGACCTGCTGCTCGCGCACGCCTCGCACTGGCTCGACGGGCGGCACGTGCCGGAACTCGACCGGGCCCTCGCGGGCTGCCCGCCGGTCGAGGCCGACCCGCAGGCCCGCTTCCTGCACGCCTGCCGCTCCTATCTGGTCAAGGACTGGGAGCAGTTGGTGCGGCACACCGAACCGCTGCTGGACGATCCGCTGCTGGGCATCGAGGCCGGGCTGTTCGGCGGCATGGCCCGGGTGCGGCTGGAGATGTACAACCAGGCCGAGCCGCTGCTCTCGGCGGCCCTGATGCGCTGCCGCAGCGAGCAGCCGCAGCGCAAGGAGCTGCGGTACTGGCTGGCCCGCGCCCACGAGGGGACCGGGCGGTCGGCCGCCGCGCTGCCGCTGTACCGGGCCGTGCACCGGATCGACGCCGCGTTCATGGACACCGCGGCCCGGCTGGCCGCGATATCCGAGGACGGCCTGGACGAGCCCGCGGACCTGGCCGCCGTGTCCTCGCTGGCCGGGGTCGGCCAGGACCTGCCGGAGAACCGGGAGAGCGGCGTCCCGGTGACGGAACCCGAGCCCCCGGCGGCGGACCCCGCCGACGGCCGCGAGGCCCGCTACCCCGGCGGGCCGGAGCCCACCGCGCCGCTCGGCACCGGGGCCGCCGACAGCCCGCGGGAGAAGCGCGGCGGTCCGCCCCGGCCCGGCCCGTCCGATCCCGTGCTGCTGGCGAGCGCCCTGCGGGAACTGGAGCGCATGGTCGGCCTGGAGCCGGTCAAACGCCAGGTGCGGGCGCTGTCCGCCCAGCTCAACATGGCCCGGCTGCGCGCCGGTGAGGGACTTCCGGTACAGCCCCCGAAGCGGCACTTCGTCTTCTCCGGCCCCTCCGGCACCGGCAAGACCACCGTCGCCCGCATCCTGGGCCGCGTCTTCTACGCGCTCGGGCTGCTCACCGGTGACCATCTGGTGGAGGCCGGCCGGGCGGACCTGGTCGGCGAGTACCTCGGCCAGACGGCGGTGAAGGCCAACGAGCTGATCGACTCCGCGCTCGGCGGGGTGCTCTTCGTCGACGAGGCGTACAGCCTGTCCAACTCCGGCTACACCAAGGGCGACGCCTACGGCGACGAGGCGCTCCAGGTGCTGCTCAAGCGCGCCGAGGACAACCGGGACCGGCTGGTGGTGATCCTGGCCGGCTATCCGGAGGGCATGGACCGGCTGCTCGCCGCCAACCCCGGTCTGGGCTCCCGGTTCACCACCCGGGTGGACTTCCCCAGCTACCGTCCCCTGGAACTCACCCGGATCGGCGAGGTGCTGGCCGCCGAGAACGGCGACCGGTGGGACGACGAGGCGGTCGAGGAACTGCGCAGTATCAGCGGCCACGTGGTCGAGCAGGGCTGGATCGACGAGCTGGGGAACGGCCGCTTCCTGCGCACCCTGTACGAGAAGAGCTGCGCCTACCGCGATCTGCGGCTGTCCGGCTGGACCGGTATCCCGACCCGGGACGACCTGGCCACGCTGCGGCTGGCGGACCTGATGCAGGCGTACGGCGAGGTGCTCTCCGGGCGCGGGCCGCTGGACCCGCCGCTGGGCCAGGGCCTGTCCGACGGCTGACCGGGGGCCGCCCGGGCCGGGCCGCACCACCGCCCCGCGCGGCCCGGTACGGCCGGCGGAGCGGGCGGGCCCAGGGGCCCGGCCGGCTCCACCGGCTCCCGCTCAGCCGACCATCTCCCGGTCCCCCGACGGGGCGGGTGGTGCCGCGGACGGCTCGCCGGCCGCCGGGGCGGCCGCGGCCGGGGCCCCGGTCGCCCCGGTGGCGGTGGCAGTGGCGGTGCCGGTGGCGGGTTTCTCCGCGTCCCGGCGCGGCGGCACCCGGTGTGCGGGGTCGCGCACCTCGCCGACCAGCTTCTCCAGCACGTCCTCCAGCGCCACCAGCCCGAGCACCCGGCCGGAGGCGTCGGCGACCGCGGCCAGGTGGGAGGCCGCGCGGCGCATCACGGTCAGCGCGTCGTCCAGCGGGAGTTCGGCGCGCAGGGTGCCGATCGGCCGCCACACGTGCTGCGGCACCGCCCGGTCCGGGTCCTCCAGGTCCAGCACGTCCTTGACGTGCAGGTACCCCATGAAGGCGCCGCCGGGGCCGCGCACCGGGAAGCGGGAGTACCCGGTGGTGACGGTCAGCTCCTCGATCCGCCGGGGGGTGACCGACGGGTCGACGGTGACCAGGCCCGCGGAGTCCAGCAGCACATCGGTGACCGGACGGCTGCCCAGTTCCAGGGCGTCCGCCAGGCGTGCGTGCTCCCCCGGCTCCAGCAGTCCGGCCTGGTGGGAGTCCGCCACCAGGTGGGTGAGCTGTTCGCTGGTGAAGACCGCCTCCACCTCGTCCTTGGGGTCGACCCGGAACACCCGGAGCACCAGCCGGGAGCAGGCGCCGAGTCCGGCCGTGACGGGGCGGCACAGCCGGGCGAAGGCGACCAGGGCGGGTGCCAGCCACAGGGCGGTCCGCTCCGGCGCGGCCATGGCGAGGTTCTTGGGCACCATCTCGCCGATGACCAGGTGCAGGCAGACCACGGCGGCCAGCGCGATGGCGTAGCCGAGCGGGTGCACCAGCGGGCCGGGCAGGTGGACGGCGTGGAAGCCCGGTTCCAGGAGCCGGGCGACGGTGGGTTCGGCCACCGCCCCCAGGGTCAGCGAGCAGATGGTGATGCCGAACTGGGCGGCGGCCATCATCTGGGGCAGGTTCTCCAGCCCCACCAGCACCGTACGGGCACGGGCGGAGGTCCCGGCGTACTGCTCGATCTGGCTGCGCCGCACCGAGACCAGGGCGAACTCGGCGCCCACGAAGAACCCGTTGGCCAGTACCAGCAGGAGTGCGAAGAGCAGTTGGACTGCGGTCATCGGTCCGCTCCCACCGGGGCCGGGGCGGCGGCGGTGCGGACGATCCGCACCCGCTCCGCGCGATGGTGGCCGACCTGCCGGACGGCCAGCTTCCAGCCGGGCAGTTCGGCGGTGTCGCCGGGGGCCGGGATGCGGGCCAGCAGGTCGGCGACGAGGCCGGCGAGGGTCTCGTAGGGACCGTCGGGGGCCTCCAGGCCGATGTGCCGCAGGGTGTCCACCCGGCAGCTGCCGTCCGCCTCCCAGATGACGCGGCCGTCCTCGGTCGGGAGCTGGGTCAGGTCGGGGCTGTCGGCGGACTCGTCGTCGTGCTCGTCGCGCACCTCGCCGACCAGTTCCTCGACGATGTCCTCTAGGGTGACGACCCCGGCGGTGCCGCCGTACTCGTCGACGACCACCGCTATCGGCTGCTCGCTGCGCAGCCGCTCCAGCAGCGGCTGGACCGGCAGGGTCTCGGGGACCAGCAGCGGCGGCCGGGCGATCCGCCCGGCGGGGGTGCGCAGCCGCATCGGCGCGGGCACCGCCAGGGCGTCCTTGAGGTGGACCATGCCGATGACCTCGTCGAGCCGCTCGCGGTAGACGGGGAACCGGGACAGTCCGGTGGCCCGGGTCAGGTTGAGCACGTCGGCGGCGGTGGCGGTGGACTGCAGGGCGCTGACCCGCACCCGCGGGGTCATCACGTGCTGGGCGGTCAGGTCGCCGAGCGAGAGGGTCCGGACGAACAGGTCCGCGGTGTCCTGCTCGATGGCCCCGGCCTGGGCCGAGTGGCGGGCGAGCGAGACGAGTTCGCCGGGGGTGCGGGCGGAGGCCAGTTCCTCGGTGGGTTCCACGCCCAGTGCGCGGACCAGCCGGTTGGCGACGGCGTTCAGGGCGGCGATCATCGGCCGGAAGAAACGGGCGAAGGCGTACTGCGGGCCGGCCACGAAGCGGGCCACCTGCATCGGCCGGGAGACCGCCCAGTTCTTGGGGACGAGTTCGCCGAGGACCATCTGGGCCGCGGCGGCCAGCAGCATGCCGATCACCACGGCCACCCCGGGCACCGCCTGGCCCGGCAGGCCGGTGGCGGTCAGCGGCGCGGTCAGCAGCGAGCCGAGCGCGGGCTCGGCGAGCATGCCGATCACCAGGGAGGTGATGGTGATGCCGAGTTGGGTGCCGGACAGCTGGAAGGACAGCTCGCGCAGCGCGCGGGTGACGGTCCGGGCCCGGCGGTCGCCGGCCGCGGCGGCCCGTTCGGCGTCCGCCCGCTCCACGGTGACCAGGCCGAACTCGGCGGCCACGAAGAATCCGTTGGCGAGGATGAGGACGAGTGCCGTCAGAAGCAGCAGAAGGGAGAGCGTGGGACTCATGCCGCCGCCCGGGAACGAGGGGCGGCGCAGGTACTACAGGACGATCCGTCCATCGCTGGAGGGAGTCACTCCTCTTGGTCGCAGGGAACCCGGTGCCGGGCGGGGCGCGGTGGGCACCCCGCCCAACAGAGTAATCACGACGATCAGCCGCGCGAAGACGTGCCGTATTCCTCGGCGAGGGCGCGCAGCGTCTTCGCGTCGCGGACGGCCTGCTCCTTGGCGATGCCGGGCTGGATGCCCATGGCCGGGTAACTGGTGCCGTCGGCGAGGTCGAGGTAGACCCACGGGTCGCCGGCCCGGAGGTTGACCCGGAGCACCTCCGCCCAGGCGAGGCGGCGGGTGGTGGTCAGGTTGACGACCGTCACCCCCTCCCGGTCGGCGGTGATCCGGGGCCGGCTCAGCACCACCAGGGCACCGAGGAACAGCCCTCCGGTGACGACGAAGCTGATCCGCTCCCCGGGGCTGAGCCGTTCGAGCATCATGGCGACCGCCGCGAGCACGACGAAGAGCAGGACACCGATGGTCAGCAGGACGGCCCGGGTGCGGGTGGGCCGGAAGGTGACCGGGAGATCGGGCAGCGGGGTGCGCTCGGGCACGGCGTCGGGTCTTTCGTCGGCGGCTGGGGTGGTGGAGGTCACAGTCGGCAGGCGTGGATGCCGGTGGTGAGGATCGCTCGGGCACCCAGCTCGTACAGCTCGTCCATGATCCGCTGGGCTTCCTTGGCGGGCACCATGGACCGGACCGCGACCCAGCCCTCGTGGTGCAGCGGGGAGACGGTCGGGGACTCCAGACCGGGGGTGAGCGCGACCGCGCGCTCGACCTGCTCGACCCGGATGTCGTAGTCCATCATCACGTAGCGGCGGGCGACCAGGACGCCCTGCATGCGGCGGAGGAACTGCTGGACCTTCGGGTCGTCCGCCGGGGCGCCGGTGCGCCGGATCACGACCGCCTCGGACTCCAGGATCGGCTCGCCGATGATCTCCAGGCCGGCGTTGCGCAGGGTGGTGCCGGTCTCCACCACGTCCGCGATGATCTCGGCGACGCCGAGCTGGATGGCCGTCTCCACGGCCCCGTCGAGCCGGACCACGGAGGCGTCCACGCCGTTGTCGGCGAGGTGCTTGGAGACCAGGCCGGAGAACGAGGTGGCCACCGTCATGCCGCCGAAGTCCTGCACGCCCTTGGCGGTGCCGGGCCGGGTGGCGTAGCGGAAGGTGGAGCCGGCGAAGCCCAGCTGCATGATCTCCTCGGCCTGGGAGCCGGAGTCGAGCAGCAGGTCGCGGCCGGTGATGCCGATGTCCAGGCGCCCGGAGCCGACGTACACGGCGATGTCGCGCGGGCGGAGGAAGAAGAACTCGACCTCGTTGCCGGAGTCGACCAGGACGAGTTCCCTGCGGTCCTTGCGCTGCCGGTAGCCGGCCTCATGGAGCATCGCCGACGCAGGCTCGGACAGTGAACCCTTGTTGGGGACGGCGATGCGCAGCATGGAGGCGTCTTCCTTCGTACGTCGGGGTGTCGGGGTGGTGCGTGGTCGGGTCCGGCGGGCAACCGGGCCCGCGGGGGCGGGCGGTGGAGCTGCCGGGATCAGAGATGAGCGTATACGTCGTCCAGGGAGATGCCCCGGGCGACCATCATCACCTGAAGGTGGTACAGCAGCTGGGAGATCTCCTCGGCGGTGCGGTCGGCGCCCTCGTGTTCGGCGGCCATCCACACCTCCGCCGCCTCTTCGACGACCTTCTTGCCGATCGCGTGCACGCCCTTGCCCACCAGCTCGGCGGTGCGGGAGGTGCTGGGGTCGCCGGTGGCGGCCTTCTGCTGGAGCTCGGTGAAGAGCTCCTCGAATGTCTTGTTGGCCATGGTGGTCCTAGCCTACTTCGGTCCCGGACGCGCTCAGCGCCAGGGCTCCGAGACCGTGCGCAGCGTGGCGGCGGTGGCGACCGCGGCGGTGACCGCCTCGTGGCCCTTGTCCTCGTTGGAGCCGGGCAGCCCGGCCCGGTCCAGGGCCTGCTCCTCGGTGTCGCAGGTCAGTACGCCGAAGCCGATGGGGACCCCGGTGTCGATGCTGACCTGGGTCAGGCCCTGGGTGACGCCCTGGCAGACGTATTCGAAGTGCGGGGTGCCGCCGCGGATGACGACGCCGAGGGCGACCACCGCGTCGTAGCCGCGGTCGGCCAGCACCTTGGCCACCACCGGCAGCTCGAAGCTGCCCGGGACGCGCAGCACGGTGGGCTCGTCGATGCCGAGTTCGCCGAGCGCGCGCAGCGCACCGGCCATCAGTCCGTCCATCACCTCGGTGTGCCACTGCGCGGCGATCACGGCCACGCGCAGGTCGCCGCAGTTCCGCACGGTCAGCTCGGGGGCGCCCTTACCGCTCATGTCTCTCCTCAGTACTGGTTGGTGCCGGTGTTGCCGGTGGTGCTGGATGTGCTGGTGTTTGCCGGTGGTGCTGGGTGTGCTGGTGTTTGCCGGTGCGGCCGGCGGTCCGGGCCGTCAGGGCCGGCGGGCCGCGGACACCGGGACGTCGTGCTCGCCGTGCCCGGCGCGCTCGGCGCGTCCGCCGTCCAGCCAGGGCAGGTCGTGCCCCATCCGGTCCCGCTTGGTCCGCAGGTAGCGCAGGTTGTGCTCACCGGCCTGGACCGGCATCGGCTCCCGGCCGGTGACCCGCAGCCCGTACCGGACCATGGCGGAGGTCTTCTCCGGGTTGTTGGTCATCAGCCGCATCGAGCGCACCCCGAGGTCGGCGAGCATCTGGGCGCCCGCCGCGTAGTCCCGGGCGTCCGCGGGCAGGCCGAGTTCCAGGTTGGCGTCGAGGGTGTCCCGGCCGAGTTCCTGCAGCTCGTAGGCGCGCAGCTTGGACAGCAGCCCGATGCCGCGGCCCTCGTGGCCACGGAGGTAGAGCACCACGCCCCGGCCCTCGGCGGCGATCCGCTCCAGTGCGGTGTTCAACTGCGGTCCGCAGTCGCAGCGCAGGGATCCGAAGATGTCTCCGGTCAGGCACTCGGAGTGGACCCGGACCAGTACGTCCTCGCCGTCCCCGAGGTCGCCCGCGACCAGCGCGACGTGCTCGACCCCGTCGGTGGTGGAGCGGTAGCCGTACGCGCGGAACTCGCCGGCGGCGGTGGGCAGCCGGGTCTCGGCCTCGCGGCGCACGGTGGGCTCGGAGGACCGGCGGTAGGCGATCAGGTCCTCGATGGAGATGATGGCCAGCCCGTGCCTGCGGGCGAACGCCACCAGCTCCGGCAGGCGCAGCATGACCCCGTCCTCGCCCGCGATCTCCACGATCGCGGCCGCCGGGCGCAGCCCGGCGAGCCGGGCGAGGTCCACTCCGGCCTCGGTGTGCCCGTTGCGGACCAGGACCCCGCCGGGCCGGGCGCGCAGCGGGAAGATGTGGCCGGGCCGGGCGAAGTCGCCGGGCACGCTCGCCGGGTCGGCGAGCAGCCGCAGGGTGGTGGCGCGGTCCGCGGCGGAGATGCCGGTGCTCACCCCGTGCGCGGCGGTGGCGTCGACCGAGACGGTGAACGCGGTGCGCATGCTCTCGGTGTTCTGCCGCACCATCTGGGGCAGCTCCAGCCGGTCGAGGTCGGTGCCCTCGAGGGTGGCGCAGACCAGGCCGCGGCACTCGCTCATCATGAAGGCGACGATCTCGGGGGTCACCTTCTCGGCGGCGACGATCAGGTCGCCCTCGTTCTCCCGGTCCTCGTCGTCCACGACCACCACGGGCCGGCCGGCGGCGATCTCCGCGATCGCGCGCTCCACGGGGTCGAGGACCAGGTCGTCGGTCCAGTTCCGTACATGCGGCAGGACGGTCATGCCCGGCCTCCTTCGTTGACGTGCGAGTGGCGCTCGGCAGCGCCCTTTCCGGCGCGGGGGCGCGCGGGCCGGTGCCCGGCGCCCCGTCGCGGCCCGCCGCTCACTCGACCGGATCCTTCTTCTCGGTGCCGTACGCGCCCTGGCCCATGAGCCGTTCCACGTACTTGGCGATGACGTCGACCTCCAGGTTGACCGGGTCTCCGGCCTGCTTGGTGCCGAGGGTGGTGAGCGCGAGGGTGGTCGGGATGAGGCTGACGGTGAAGTACTCGTCGGTCGCCTCGACGACCGTCAGGCTGATGCCGTCGACGGTGATCGAGCCCTTCTCCACCACGTACCGCGCGAGGGCGGGCGGCAGCGAGATCTTGACGATCTCCCAGTGCTCGGCCGGGGTCCGGTCGAGGATGGCGCCGGTGCCGTCCACATGGCCCTGGACGAGGTGGCCGCCGAGCCGCCCGCCCAGCTCCATCGGGCGCTCCAGGTTGACCCGGGAGCCCGGGACCAGCGCGCCCAGGCTGGAGCGCTTGAGCGTCTCGGCCATCACATCGGCGGTGAACTCGCCGTCGGCGGTGTCCACGACGGTCAGGCAGACGCCGTTGACGGCGATGGAGTCACCGTGGCCGGCGCCCTGGGTGACGAGGGGGCCGCGGAGCCGGAAGCGGGAAGCGTCCGCGAGCTCCTCGACGGCGACGACTTCACCCAGTTCTTCAACGATGCCCGTGAACACGTCAGTTCTCCTCGGAGTCGGTCGGTACGGCGGGTACGGCGGGTACGGCGGTGACACGCAGGTCCGGGCCGAGCCGGACGGTGTCGGTCACGTCCAGGCGCAACGCCTGGGTGATGGTGCTGATTCCGGCGCCGGTGAGCGCGGCGGGGCCGTCGCCGAGGAGCACCGGAGCGAGGTAGCCCACGACCTTGTCGACGGCGCCGGCGGCCAGGAAGGCGCCGGCGAGCGCGGGGCCGCCCTCCAGCAGCAGGGACCGTACGCCGCGTTCGTGGAGCGCGCCCAGGAGGGCGGCCAGGTCCAGGCCGCGGCCGTCGGCGGCGCGGGGCAGCCGCAGGATCCCCGCCGGGGTGCCCGCCAGGTGGCTGGTGTCGGTGTCCCGGGCGACCGCGATCAGGGTCGGCGCGGTGTCGTCCAGCACCCGGGCGCCCGGGTGCACCGCGGTGCCGCCGGAGTCCAGCACCACCCGGAGGGGCTGGGCCACCCCGGGGTCACCGGTCCTGGCCGACAGCTGCGGGTCGTCGGCGCGCGCGGTGCCCGAGCCGACCAGTACCGCGTCGGCCTCGGCGCGCAGCCGGTGCACGTCGGCGCGGGACTCGGGGGAGGTGATCCAGCGGCTGGTGCCGTCGGCCGCGGCGCTGCGCCCGTCCAGGGTCGCGGCGTACTTCCAGAGCACGAAGGGGCGGTGGCGCAGTACCGAGGTCAGCCACGCCTCGTTGCCGGCGGCCGCCTCGTCGGCGAGCACCCCGCCCTCCACCTCGACCCCGGCGGCCAGCAGGGTGCCGGCGCCGCCGGTGGCGACGGGCGTCGGGTCGGCGACGGCGTAGACCACCCGGGTCACACCGGCCGCGATCAGCGCCTGCGAGCAGGGGCCGGTGCGTCCGGTGTGGTCACAGGGTTCGAGGGTGACGACGGCGGTGCCCCCGCGGGCCCGTTCGCCGGCCGCGCGGAGCGCCTCCACCTCGGCGTGCGGGCCGCCCGCGCGCCGGTGCCAGCCCTCGCCGGCCGCCTCGCCGCGCGCGTCGAGGACGACGCAGCCGACGACCGGGTTGGGGCTGGTGTGGCCGAGGCCGCGGGCGGCCAGCTCGATGGCACGGCGCATCGCGCGCGTTTCGGCTGCGGTGGCCACCGGGTCCTCCTGCCTCTTCGGGCACGGACTCCGGGGCTGTCGGACACGACAGAAGCGGGAACACGGCACCGCGGGTACGCCACGGCCTTCGGGTACGGCGCATCCCGAGAACGGGGACGGGCCGCCGACGGAGCGGCGCACCGGTGCTTCGCCCGCCGCGCACTGCCTCCCATCCGGACTTTAACCGTCGGTCCAGGAGTTTCACCTGGTCAACCGGCCGCTGGCGGCGGACGGGTCGCGGACTGTAACCGCCGGTTCGGATTTTCACCGACCCCGGAGTGCGCTGACGTCACTGGTACGCCACCAGTGTGCCATGGGCGGTCGAGACGGGTGGCGCGGCCCTGGTGTGGCCTCTCTCACCCGTGCGGCCGGCCGGCGCGGTCGCCCGGGCCGGCCGGCCCGGGGCCACGGCCGGGTGTCGTGCGCGAGTGCCGGCCGCGGGGACAAAGGTGCGGGGGTTCCGCGCCGTCCCCCCGGTGGCGCAGCCTGCGGCACCCCGACCACCACGGAGGTCCCGTTGTCGAGCCGTCCCACGCGGCGGCGCAGCCACCACCACCCCGCCCATCGGGGTCGCGGCCTAGAGCCGTCCCGCACGGTGGCGGAGTCGGTGCGACCCCGACCACCACGGAGGTCCCGGCGTGAAGCCCTCCCGCAGGGCGGCGCAGCCAGTGGCACCCCGACCACCGGGGCTCGCGCGTAGAGCGGTCCCGCACGGTGACGCAGTCGACGGCACCCCGGCCACTGGGGGGGTCGCAGCGTAGAGCGGTCCCGCACGGCGGCGCAGCCTGCACCACCCCGACCAGCGGAGAGGCCCCGACGGTGAAGCCCTCCCGCAGGGTGACGCAGCCAGTGGCACCCCAACTACCACGGAGGTCCCGGCGGCGAGCCGTCCCGCACGGTGGCGGAGCCGGTTGCGGGGAAGGGTCTGTCAGGCAAGGTTCCTGATAGTTTCGCGCGGGCGCCGGCGCGAACGCCTCGCCGCGCCCCGCCCGGGGCCCGGGCGAACGGCGGAGTCCCGGTGGACGGGGAGGGTGACGGGCATGGCGGACGGCGACGGCTCGGTGCGCGGACCGGGGGCGGCGGTACGGCGGGCACGGATCGCGGTCGCCGCGGTCTTCGCCGTGCACGGCGCCGTCACCGGCAGCTTCGCCACCCGCATCCCCTGGATCTCCGAGCGGCTGGACATCAGCGCCGGCCAGCTGGGGCTGGCCCTCGCCTTCCCGGCGATCGGCGCCTCCGTCGCGATGCCGCTGGCCGGCCGGATCAGCCACCGGTTCGGTGCCCGCACCGCGCTGCGCGGGCTGCTGGCCCTGTGGTGCGCGTCGCTGGCGCTGCCGGCGGCCGCCCCCGGCCTGGTGTGGCTGTGCGGGGCGCTGCTGCTGTTCGGCGCCACCGCCGGGATGTCGGACGTCGCGATGAACGCGCTCGGGGTGGACATCGAGCAGCGGCTGGGCCGGCCGATCATGTCGGGCCTGCACGGCATGTGGAGCGTCGGCGCCCTGCTGGGCTCCGCGGCGGGCACGGTCGCCGCGCACGCCGGGACCGACGCCCGGGTGCACCTGTCCGCCACCGCCGTCGTCCTGGTGGCCCTCGGGGCGGTCGCCTGCCGGTGGGTGCTGGACCCGGGCGCGGACGGCGCCGGGCCGGGGGCGGGCGCCGAGGAGGAGCCGCCGCCGCACTTCGCGTTGCCGCCCCGCTCCGCGCTGGCCATCGGCGCGGTCGGGTTCTGCGCGGTCTTCGCCGAGGGCGCGAGTCTGGACTGGTCGGCGGTGTACCTGCGGGAGGTGCTCGACTCCTCCCCGGGGCTGGCCGCCGCCTGCACCACGGCGTTCGCCTGCACCATGGCCGCCGCGCGGCTGGTCGGCGACGCGGTGGTGGCCCGGCTGGGGCCGGTGCGCACGGTCCGCGCGGGCGGCGTGCTCGCCACCGCCGGCGGGCTGCTGGTGGTCACGGCGCCGGGCGTCGGGTTCGCCATCGGCGGCTTCGGGCTGATCGGGCTGGGCATCGCGGTGGTGGTGCCGCTGGCGTTCGCCGCCGCCGGCCGCAGAGGCCCGTCACCCAGCCAGTCCATCGCGGGCGTGGCCACCATCACCTACACCTCGGGGCTGATCGCCCCGGCCGCCATCGGGTCGATCGCCGACCGGACTTCGCTGACGGTCTCCTTCGCCCTGGTGACGGTGCTGGCCGTGGGGCTGATCGGCGGGGCCGGGGTGCTGCGGACCGGCGGTGGCCGGGACGTGCGGGGCGGCCCCGAGCCGGACCGGCGGGACGAAACGGATGACGGCGGGCGGGACCCGGCCGGCCGGTCCGCACCCTTCGGCGAGTCCCGAAACGTCCCGGGCGGATGATGGCCGGATGACGCACCCCGAGCACAGTGGACCGCAGCTCGCCCGGCTGGCGGGACTGCTGGCCGACGACACCCGCGCCCGGTTCTGCCTCGCCCTGCTGGACGGGCGGGCCTGGACGGCGGGCGAACTCGCCCGGCACGCCGGCATCGCCCCCTCCACGGCCAGCGAACACCTCAGCCGGCTGGTCGACGGCGGCCTGCTGGCCGAGGAGCGGCAGGGCCGCCACCGCTATCTGCGGCTGGCCGGTCCGCACATCGCGCAGCTGATCGAGGACCTGTCCGCGCACGCCGCCCCCGCTCCCCCGCCGCGCTCGCTGCGCGCCGCCGGGGCGAGCGGCGCCATGGCCCGGGCCCGCACCTGCTACGACCATCTCGCCGGCCGGCTGGCCACCGAGATCACCTCGGCCCTGTTCGCCCGCGGCCTGCTCCAGCAGGAGACCGGGTTCGCGCTGACCGACGCCGGCATGGGGTGGTTCGGCGAGCTGGGCATCGATCTGGCGGCCGCCCGCGGGCGCCGGCCGCTGGTGCGCAGCTGTCTGGACTGGACGGAGCGGAAGCCGCACCTGGCCGGGGCCGCCGGGGCCGCGCTGTGCCGTCACGCGCTGGACACCGGCTGGTGCGTACGCATCGGCAGCCGGCGGGCGCTGCGGGTGACGGAGGAGGGGCGGCGGGCGTTCCGGGAGCTGCTCGGCGTGCGCGTCCCGGACTGATCCGGCCGCCCGGCGCGCGCGTTCCCAGAGCTGCTCGGCGTCCGCGTCCCCGGCCCCTCCGTCCGCCCGGCCCGGAGCGGGGACGACCGCCCGGGCCACCGGACCCGGTGCCTCCGCCCGGCACGGAGCCGGGGTGAACGACGGGAACCGGCCATTAACATTGCTCCGATTTCCTCGAACACCCCCCGAACGGATGAAGTGGAGCAGTCATGGGCCTGGGCGTGCGCTGGACCCTGCACGGCGACGGGCGCACCCCCGCCCCGGGAGCCGTGGTCCGGCCCGATGAGCGGCTCTCCTGGCCGCGGACGGCGGGGCTGGGCGCGCAGCACGTGGTCGCGATGTTCGGCGCGTCGTTCGTCGCGCCGGTGCTGATGGGCCTCGACCCGAACCTCGCCATCATGATGTCCGGTGTGGCCACCATGCTGTTCCTGCTGGCCACCCGGGGCCGGGTGCCCAGCTATCTGGGCTGCAGCCTGTCCTTCGTGGGGGTGGCCGCGGTGATCCGCGCCCAGGGCGGCGGCAGCGCCGCCGTGACCGGCGCGATCCTGGTGGTCGGCGCCGTGCTGCTGCTGGCCGGTCTGGCGGTGCGGAAGTTCGGGGCCGGCATCATCCACGCCACCATGCCGCCGGTGGTCACCGGCGCGGTGGTGATGCTGATCGGCTTCAACCTGGCGCCGGTCACCGCCAGCACCTACTGGCCCACCGACCAGTGGACCGCGCTGCTGACCATGCTGTTCACCGGGCTCGCCGTGGTCTGCCTGCGCGGCTTCTGGTCCCGGATCGCGATCTTCCTGGGCCTGGTCTTCGGCTACGTCCTCTCCTGGGTGCTGGACCGCGTCTTCGGCCGGATCCACTCGGTCAACGGCGGCCCCGAGGCGGTGGACCACTGGCGGCTGGACCTGTCCGGTGTGGGCGAGGCCGACTGGATCGGGCTGCCGTCGCTGCACGCCCCGAGCTTCGAGTGGTCCGCGATCCTGGTCGCGCTGCCCGTGGTGATCGCCCTGGTCGCCGAGAACGCGGGCCATGTGAAGGCGGTCGGCGAGATGATCGGCGACCCGCTGGACGACAAGCTGGGCACCGCGATCGCGGCGGACGGCGTGGCCACCGTGCTGTCCACCTCCGTCGGCGGGCCGGCCAACACCACGTACTCGGAGAACATCGGCGTCATGGCCGCCACCCGGGTCTACTCCACCGCCGCCTACTGGGCCGCGGCCTGCTTCGCGCTGCTGTTCGGCCTCTGCCCCAAGTTCGGCGCCGTGGTGGCGGCGATCCCCGGTGGAGTGCTGGGCGGCATCACGGTGATCCTGTACGGCATGATCGGCCTGCTGGGCGCGCAGATCTGGGTGCACAACGACGTGGACCTGCGCAACCCGCTCAACCTGGTGCCGGTGGCCGCGGGCGTCATCATCGGCGTCGGCGGGGTGAGCCTGAAGATCAGCGACAACTTCGAGCTGGGCGGAATCGCGCTGGGCACCATCGTGGTCATCACCGGCTACCACGTGCTGCGCGCCCTGGCCCCGGCCCACCTCAAGCGGCAGGAGCCGCTGCTGGATTCGGGCACCAGCGCCTACGACGACCAGGAGGCGGCCGGCTCCTGACGCCGCCCGCTCCGGACGCCGCCGCCCGGCGGCGGGGCCGCCCCCGGTGCCCCCCGCCGCCCGCGGTGGCGTCCGTCAGCCCGGCCCCGTCCGGTTGGCCCTTTCCGGGGAAGCGGCGGCGCGCGGCCGCCGGAAGGCCGGGCGGCGCTGGGACGCTGGCCGGCATGACTTCGACCGGGGAGCGGATCCGGCCGCCCGTCGCGGCCCACGGGCCGGCGGCCGTGGACCGGGTGGTGGCGCGGATGCGCGGGATCGGCGCGGCGCTGCCCGCGCGCGACGGGGTGGCGGTCTTCAACCGGGTGTACCTCGAGGTCACCGAGGAACTGGGCCGCCGTCTGGACGGCGGGTACTTCCGGGATCCGGCGGCCGCCGGGGAACTCGCCGAACGGTTCGCGACGCGCTACCTGGACGCGCTGGACGCCGTGGCGGCGGGCCGGTCGGCGCCCGCCTGCTGGCGCCCGCTGTTCGAACTGCGGCGGCACCCGTCGGTACGGCCGCTGCAGTTCGCGCTGGCCGGCGTCAACGCGCACATCGGCCATGACCTGGCGCTGGCGCTGGTGGACACCTGCCGGGCCCGGGATGCCGAGCCGGCCGCGCTGGAGGCCGACTTCGACCGGGTCGGGGAACTGCTCGCCGGGATGGAGGAGCGGATCCGGGAGGAGCTGATGCCCGGCCCGGACCTGCTGGACGTCGCCGATCCGCTGACCCATGTGGTGGGGACCTGGAGCCTGGAACGGGCCCGGGAGGCGGCGTGGGCGGCGTTCCGGACCCTGTGGGGCCTGCGCGGACTGCCGGAGCTGGCCGCGGAGTTCACCGAACGGATCGACGCGGGCGTCGGGATGGTCGGCCGCCTCCTGCTGACCCCGCTCCGCTGAACGGCCCCGCCGGAGCGGCTGAGGCGGCTACGGCTACGGCTACGGCTACGGCTACGGCTACGGCTACGGCTACGGCTACGGCTACGGCTACGGCTACGGCTACGGCGGAACGCTATGGATCCCACGGACGGTACGCATCCGGCGGACGGTGTGCGGTGGACGGTACGGATCCGGCGGACGGTATGGATGCGGGCCGCTGCCACGCGCCTTCGCGGCGTGGCAGCGGCCCGGGTCGGGGGCCCGGCGGGCGGGCGGTGCCGTCAGTCCTCCGGCAGTTCCACCGGGGCGATGGCGTCGTAGACGTCGCCGGGGCCGGGGTTGGTGGCGTCGGTCGAGCCGCCGAGCTGGTGCATCACGCCCCACACCGCGTTCAGGGCGGTCTGCACGGCGCCCTCGGCCCAGCCCGCGGTCCAGGAGATGTCGTCACCGGCGAGGAAGATTCCGCGCTTGTCGGCCGGCAGCCGGTCCTGCATGAAGTGCGTGAACAGGCGCCGCTGGTAGCGGTAGTGACCGGGCAGGTTGGCCTTGAACGCGCCCATGAAGTAGGGCTCGTTCTCCCAGGAGACGGTGACCGGGTTGCCGATGATGTGCTTCCTGATGTCGACCTTCGGGTAGATCTCGCCGAGCGACTTCAGCATGACCTCCATCCGCTCGTTCGCGGACAGCGGCAGCCACTTCAGGCTGTCGTCGCACCAGGTGTAGGACAGGCAGATGACGGCGGGCTTGTCCGGGCCGTCGTCGAGGAGGTAGGTCCCGCGCGTCATCCGGTCGGTGAGGGTCATCGACATGACGTCCCGGCCCGTCTCCTCGTCCTTGTCCAGCCAGAACGGCCGGTCGACCGGGACGAACAGCTTGGAGGACTCCATGTAGTGGGTCCGCTCGATCGCCGTCCAGTGGTCGATGGGGAAGAGCGAGTCGTCGCACTCGATCTTCGACAGCAGCATCCAGGACTGCGCGGTGAAGATCGCCGCCGGGTAGGTGCGGATGTCCCCGGAGGCGTCGGTGACGGTGATCCGGTTCCCGGCGGTGCGGTGCAGGCGGGTGACGGCCGGACGCGGGTCGCCGCCGTGCAGCTTCGCCAGCGAGGTGCCCTGCTCCCAGTGCACGATCTTGCCCGGCTCGCGGTCCCACAGCCGCAGCGGGAGCTGCTGGCTGCCGCCGACGATGCCGCGGTGGTGGTCGTCGGCCTCGGTGTAGACGACGCGCAGGATCTCCAGGATGGAGTTGGGGAAGTCGGTGTCCCAGCCGCCGGTGCCGAAGCCGACCTGGCCGAAGATCTCGCGGTGGCGGAAGGACTTGAACGCGGTGGACTCGCAGAGGAAGCCGTAGAAGGTCTGGTTGTCCAGCTTCTCGACCAGCCGTGCCCAGATCTCACGGATCCGGGGCACGTCGCGCTCGCGCAGCGCGCGGTTCATGTCGGAGAAGTCCGCGCCCTCCTCCAGGCAGGCGTTCCACGCCTCGGCGACCTGGCGGTAGACCTCGGGGAGGTCGTCGATGGTCTCCGCGTAGTGGCTCTCGCCCTTGAGGTCGACCACGGTGGACGGGGTGTCCGGCGCCAGCGGGTTGGGGAACGGCCGGGTCTCCAGGTCCACCAGGTCGATGTAGTACTGCAGGGCGGTGGAGCTCGGCGGGAACCGCATCGCGCCCATCTCGGCGGTCAGCGAGTCGTCGCAGCCCTCGAACCCGATGGTGCGGAGCCGGCCCCCGATCCGGTCGGCCTCGTAGACGACCGGCTTCAGGCCCATCTTCATCAGCTCGTACGCGGCGATGATGCCGGACAGACCGCCGCCGATGACGGCGACCTCGGTGCCGTGCTCGGTGGCGGGGACCTGGCCGAGGCCCGCGGGGTGGGCCAGGTAGTCGTCGTAGGCGTACGGGAAGTCCGGGCCGAACATGGTGATCGGCGGCAGGGCGGTCTCCTGCTGCCGCTCGTGCTCGTCGTGGACGGCGGTGGGCACCGTGGACGTCATCGGGTACGGACTCCTTGCGAGGTGGTACGAGGGGGGAGGCAGGCGGGGACGGCGCGGGCGGGCCGTCAGGTCAGGGAGGTGTAGAGCCCGGGGCGGCGGTCGTCCAGATAGGGGTTCGCGGCGCGCGACGCGCTCAGCAGTTCCGGATCCACCTCGCCGAGCAGCAGTTCCTCGCCCCGCCCGGCCCGGGCGCGGGTGGCACCGTCGGGGCTCGCCAGGCAGCTGAGTCCGACGAACTCGAACTCCTCCTCCGGGCCGGTGCGGTTGACGTACGCGATGTACATCTGGTTCTCGAAGGCCCGGACCGGCACCAGGGACTCGGCCACGAACTGGAAGGGGTGCATCTGCGCGGTGGGCACCAGCAGCAGGTCGGTGCCGGCCAGCGCGTGCGCCCGGACGTTCTCCGGGAACTCCACGTCGTAGCAGATCATGACGCCCAGCCGGACGCCGTCCAGCTCGGCCTGGACGACCGGGTTGTCGCCGGGCGTGAACCAGGTGCGTTCGAACTCGCCGAACAGGTGGGTCTTGCGGTAGCCGGTCAACCGGCCGCCGTCCGGGCCGATCAGCTGGGCGGCGTTGTAGACGGCCGCGCCGTCCCGCTCCGGGTAGCCGTAGAGCACCGCGATGCCGTGCTCGGCGGCGATGGCCGCGACGGCCCGGGCACCGGGGCCATCGGCGGCTTCGGCGAGCCGGTGCACGCCGTCGCCGATGGCGTAGCCGGTCAGGAACATCTCGGAGGTGACCAGCAGGCGCGCCCCGGCGGCGGCAGCGGTGGCGGCGGCCTCGCCGAGCGCGGCGAGGTTCGCGGCCACGTCACCGGGGTGACCGGAGCTCTGGAGCAGGGCGGTGCGCAGCGGCATGGCAGACCTCGGATGGGACCGTCGGGGGACGCTTCGAAGGTACGGTCCGGCCCGATTTCCGGACAAGACGTGACCATTGCGGAGCGGCCGTCGATTCGTTTCGTGATCGCGCCATGCGGCGGTGATTCATTGCGTGGGGGCGGTCCGGGGTGGTGCGCGCCACACCGGGGGCCGGCCCGGACGGCCGCCCGGAGCCGCCGTCCGGGTCGGGACCCGCATGCGCCGGGCCTGTGCGCGGGGTCTGCACGCGGGCCTGTGCGCGGGCCTGTGCGCCGGCGCCAGGTGCCCGCGGGCCGGGGCGAAGGCGACGTCGTGGGTGCGGTCGGCGCGCGACGTGCGGGTGCGCGTCGGGCTCCGGGTCCGGCCCGGGCGCGGCTGCGGCTGCGGGCGTCGGGGGGCGCGTCGGGCTCCGCGTCAGGGAGGGGAGCGGCCCGGGTCAGGGCATGCGACTGCGCGTCGGGCTCCATGTCACGGCGGGGCGGCCCCAGCCGAGGGCATACGGGTGCGCGCGCGTCGGGCCCCGGACAGGCCGGGGAGCGGCCCCGGGTCAGGGCGTGCGGGTGCGCGTCGGGCTCCAGGTCAGGGCCGGAGGGGCGGCTCCGGCTGAGGGTGGGGAGCGGCTCCGCGTCAGGCCGGGCGCGTCAGGCCGGGCGCGGTCGGGCCGGGCGCGGCCCCAGCCGAGGGCCGGCATGCGGGGGCGCGGCGGGCTCCGCGTCAGAGCCGAAGGGGCGGCTCCAGGGCGTGGCGCGGCTCCGCGCCAGGACGCGGGGGCGCGGGCGAGCCGGACGGACGGGCCACGTCACCGCGCTCCCGGCCGCGGCGCCCCGCGCACGGGCCGGCGCCGCCGGGAGCGCGTGACCGGTTCGGCCCGGCCCGGGGAAAGCGCGGGCGCCGGGTGGACGGCGGGCGGTGGCCGGCGCGCCGGCCACCGGGGCCGCTACCGGCCGGGCCGGTCGCCCCGGCCGTAGTCCATACCGGGTTCGCCGGTGTCCTTGCCGTACTCCGTGCCGCGTGCGCGGCCGCGCCGCCCGCCGCCCCCGCGGGTCCCCGGCGGGGTCTCGTCCGTCTCGATGTCGATGCGCTCCCGGCGGACGTCGCCGGCGACCGTCTCCTCGGTGGTGTGCTCCTCGACGCGCAGGCGCACCCGCTCCTTGGGGACCACCTCGGTCCGCACGACGGCCCGCTCCCGGTGCAGGACGATCTCCTGGTCGCTCTCGGAGAGCTTCTGGGCACCGGTGACGCTGCCGCGGTTGGCGTCGGTGATCTCCTCCCGTTCGATCAGCAGCTCCTCGTGCCGCAGCGGGACGGTCCGCTCCACGTGCTCGGTCTCCACGTACCGGTGCAGCCGGGCCCGGCCCGCCTCGGTCTGCTCGACGCCGATGTGGAGCTCCTCCTCGGAGCGGGTCATCGACTGCTCGGCCTCCAGGTCCGCCCGGCCGCGGCGGCGTCCCGCGGTGGGCCGGCCGGCGCCGGTGCCCAGGTCGGCGGCCCGGCCCTCGTCGGCGGTCATCGCCGACCTGGTGCCGGTGTCCATGCCCTTACCGGTGCCCTCGGCGGTGCCGCGGGTGCCCATGCCGGCTCCCGGGTAGGGCTCGCCCATCCGGCCACGATCG
Organism: Streptomyces sp. NPDC018031; assembly: GCF_044327625.1. NCBI lineage: Bacteria > Bacillati > Actinomycetota > Actinomycetes > Kitasatosporales > Streptomycetaceae > Streptomyces > Streptomyces sp. NPDC018031. The sequence goes on along the minus strand of NZ_JBIRFT010000002.1, from coordinate 779,874 downwards.
CCGCGGCCGGCGGCTCCCGCCGCGCCGGTGCCCGTGGTGTCCGCCGGGCCGGTCCGGCGGCCGCCCTCGCTCCAGTCCATGTCGTAGTGGCGGTACAGCTTCCGTTCCTCGTCGACCGACAGGTGGCCACCGGAGTCCACATCCACGTGCGGCGCGTCCTTCACCTTGCTCTTCGTGAAGGGCACTTCGAGGTGATCCTGGACCAGCCTGGCGTCCTGGACCGGTACGAAGCTCTCGTTCATGCCGAAGAGTCCGGTACGCACGCTCACCCAGTCCGGCTTCCCGGTGACGTCATCGAGGAAGACGTGCTTCGCGTCCCCGATCTTGGTGCCCTCGGTGTCGTAGACAGGATGATCGAGCACCGCCGGGATCTGCTCCTTCGTGATCACTTCGTCCTCCTTCGGTCGGTTGTACTCCACCGATCGAGTTACCGCCCGCCCCACAACAAAACGGGATGAAGGGAGCGAGCAGTGACGAAACGATCTAGGCTGCCGCTACCCGGGAGCGCCCGAGGTGAAGCGGCGGAGCAGCGGCGACAGCACCAGCACCGACTTGGTCCGTTCCACGAACGGCTCGCCGGCGATCCGCTCCAGCACCCGCTCGAAGTGCCGCATGTCGGAGGCGAACACCTGCACCACGGCGTCCGCGTCGCCGGTCACGGTCGACGCGGACACCACCTCCGGGTAGCGGGCCAGGCCGCGCCGGATGTCCTCGGGCGAGGTGTTGTGGCGGCAGAACAGCTCGACGATGCCCTCGGTCTGCCAGCCCAGCGCCGCCGGGTCCACCCGCACGGTGAACCCGGTGATGGCGCCCTCGGCGCGCAGCCGGTCCACCCGGCGCTTCACGGCCGGGGCCGAGAGCCCGACCTCCGAGCCGATGTCGGCGTAGCTGCGCCGGGCGTCCTCGGCGAGGGCGTGCACGATGCGTTCGTCGAGTTCGTTCAGTCGCACTGCGGAGGGATCACTTCTCTGCTGGGGTCGCTGCCTGGACGGCGCCTCCGGTCGCCAGGCGGGACCGCCGGATGCCGTATCCGAAGTAGACCACAAGGCCCACCGCCATCCAGACCCCGAACACGATCCAGGTGATGGTCTCCAGGCCGTTCATCATCCACAGGCAGAGCAGGAAGCCGATGGCCGGGAAGAGCGGGGACAGCGGCACCCGGAAGGTGCGCGGCATCTCCGGCCGGGTCCGGCGCAGCACGATCACCGCGATGTTCACCAGCGCGAACGCGAAGAGGGTGCCGATGCTGGTGGCCTCGGCGAGCCGACCCAGCGGGACGGCGGCGGCCAGCCCGCCGCAGAACAGCGAGACGATCACGGTGTTCATGCGCGGCGCGCCGGTGCGGGGGTGGACCCGGGAGAAGACCCGGGGCACCAGGCCGTCGCGGGACATCGCGAACAGGATGCGGGTCTGGCCGTAGAGCACGGTCAGCACCACCGAGGCGATGGCGACCACCGCGCCGGCGGCCAGCAGCACCGCCCAGAAGCTCTGTCCGGTGACGCTCTCCATGATCCCGGCGAGCGCGGCCTCGGAGCCGTCGAACTGCTTCCACGGCAGGGCGCCCACCGCGACGGCGGCGACCAGGCAGTACAGCGCGGTGACCACGATCAGCGACAGCATGATGGCGCGCGGCAGGTCACGCTGCGGGTTCTTGGCCTCCTCGCCCGCGGTGGAGGCGGCGTCGAAACCGATGTACGAGAAGAACAGGGTGGCACCGGCGGCGCTGACGCCCGCCATGCCCAGCGGCATGAACGGCGCGTAGTTCCCGGCCCGTATGCCGCTGAACGCGACGGCGCAGAACAGCAGCAGCGCGGCGACCTTCACACCCACCATGACGGCGTTCGCCCGGGCGCTCTCCTTGGCGCCGCCGAGCAGGAAGGCCATCGCCAGCAGGACCACCAGCAGGGCCGGCAGGTTGAAGATCCCGCCGTCCTCGCCCGGCGGGGCGGCCAGCGCGTTCGGGATGGTGACCCCGATCGTGCCGTCGAGCAGCTCGTTGAGGTACTCCCCCCAGCCGACGGCGACGGCGGCCACCGACACCCCGTACTCCAGGATCAGGCACCAGCCGCAGATCCAGGCGATCAGCTCGCCCATGGTGGCGTAGGCGTAGGAGTAGGAGGATCCGGAGACCGGGATGGTGCCCGCCAGCTCGGCGTAGGACAGTGCCGAGAACAGGGCGGTCAGACCGGCGATCACGAACGAGATCACCACCGCCGGGCCGGCCTCCGGCACGGCCTCGCCGAGCACGACGAAGATCCCGGTGCCGAGGGTGGCACCGATGCTGATCATGGTCAGCTGCCACATGCCCAGGGTCCGGCGCAGCGAGCCGCCCGCCCCCTGGCCGCCCTCGGCGACCAGCCGCTCCACGGGCTTGCGCCGCATCACCTGGGAGGTGAGCCGCTCCGGCGCACCTCCCGGCCGGTCGCCGCCGGGCGGGGCCATGTCCTGGTCCAACAACACTTCGGGGGGCTCCTTCTGCCGATCAGGTTCTTCGGCGACGGCGCCCCACGACGGACGCGCGGGCGCGGCAACTGGACCACACAACCTTCGGACCGCCGAGCTGACGGTCTCCGCCACTCCACGTACAGCGCAAGACCCTACGATCTGGGTTGCCGCGCTCGTAATGCATCATTGTTGCGCATACGTGTACGAACATTGCGCACCGGGGTGACATCCGGGGAATCATTGCAGATCGCTCACACACGCGAATCGGCACGTTATTTCACCCGAATGCTTCGAAACGCCACCATTTTGGCCGTCGTTGGTGTGACGTGACGACGAAAGACGGCCGGCGGCACGAGGACCGCCACCACCCCATCGGAACCGGCGTCACCGGGCGCCGCACGACGACGGAACCAGGCGTGTGAACCATGACATACCCCCCACCGGGACAAGCCGGTTACGGGTCCTATCCCACCGGTCACGGGCCCGGTCCCGACGAGCGGCTCGACCTCGCCGCCGACTACGACCTGCACAGCCTGCCGCTGCCGGACCCGGAGACCCTGGAGGGCCGGTGGGACCTGGAAGGGGACCTGGCCCGGCTGCTCCAGAGTTCCGCCGAGGACCCGTCGGGCCTCGGCGATCCGCTGCGGCGGGCCGACCCGGTGACGCGGCCCGATCCGCTGCGGCACGAGGAGGCGCGGCACCCGGACGACCTGCTCCACCCCGACGAGGCACCGCGCCCCGGGGAGACGCTGCGCGCCGAGGCGGTACGGGCGCACCACGCCGCGGTCCGCGGGCGGGGGCGGCGCCGCCGGGTCCGCTTCCGGCTGCCCACCATGCCCTGGCTCCAGCTGGCCAGTCTGATCTTCGCCGCGACCACCGCGGCCATCGTCGCCATGCTGAGCGTGCTCAGCGGCATGATCTCCTACGGTCCGCTGCGCTTCCTGGCCACCCCGAGCACCACCGAGTCGCTCGCCGACTGGTGGCCGCTGCTGGTCTACGGGCCCTGGCTGGTCGCCTCGCTGTCGGTGCTGCGCGCCGCGCTGCACCACCGGGGCGCGGCCCACTCCTGGGTGGTCGTGGTGCTGTTCTCCGCCATCGCGGTGCTGCTGTGCGTGGCGCACGCGCCCAAGACGCTCGCCGGGGTCACCGTCGCCGGTCTGCCGCCGGTGGCCGCGCTGGTCTCCTTCCACCAGCTCGTCCGGCAGATCACCCTCAACAACCCGCCGCGCCACGCGCTGCCCCGGCAGCGCGGTACCCAGGCGCGCGGCTGACCGCTCCCCCGGTCCGGGCCGCGGCACGCCGCCGCGGCGACGATGGCTCCCGCCCCGCGGTCGCGGGGAACGGGAGCCATCGCGCCGTCCGGGAGGGGCGCCGGCGCACCGGCGGGGCCCGGTGGGACCCTCGCCGGGGCCCGGCCGCTCACCCCGCGGCGGCCGTCAGGTCCAGCTGGCGTGCAGCGGCTTGCCCTCGGCGTAGCCGGCCGCGCTCTGCACCCCCACCACGGCGCGCTGGTGGAACTCCTCCACGGAGTTCGCGCCCGCGTAGGTGCAGGAGCTGCGCACCCCGGCGATGATCGAGTCGATCAGGTCCTCCACCCCGGGCCGGGCCGGGTCGAGGAACATCCGGGAGGTGGAGATGCCCTCCTCGAACAGACCCTTGCGGGCCCGGTCGTACGCGGACTCCTCGGCGGTGCGGTTGCGGACCGCGCGCGCCGACGCCATGCCGAAGCTCTCCTTGTAGGGCCGTCCGTCGGCGGTGTGCTGCAGGTCGCCCGGGGACTCGTGGGTGCCCGCGAACCAGGAGCCGACCATGACGTTGGAGGCGCCCGCCGCGAGCGCCATGGCGACATCGCGCGGGTGCCGGACGCCACCGTCGGCCCAGACGTGCTTGCCGTACCGGCGCGCCTCGGCGGCGCACTCCAGCACCGCGGAGAACTGCGGCCGGCCGACACCGGTCATCATCCGGGTGGTGCACATGGCGCCGGGTCCGACGCCGACCTTGACGATGTCGGCGCCGGCCTCGATCAGGTCGCGCACCCCCTCGGCGGCGACCACGTTGCCCGCCACCACCGGCACCTGCGGGTCGAGGCCGCGCACCGCCTTCAGCGCGGCGATCATGGACTCCTGGTGGCCGTGGGCGGTGTCCACCACCAGGGTGTCGACACCCGCCTCCAGCAGCGCCCCGGCGCGCCCGGCGACGTCGCCGTTGATGCCGACCGCGGCGGCGATCCGCAGCCGCCCGGCGGCGTCGACGGCCGGGGTGTACAGGGTGGCGCGCAGCGCGCCCTTGCGGGTCAGGATGCCGGCCAGGCGGCCGTCCCGGTCCACCGCGGGGGCGAGCTTGCGGTGCGCGGCGTCCAGTCTGCCGAACGCCTCCCGGGGGTCGATGTCCGCGTCGAGCAGCAGCAGCTCCTTCGACATGACCTCGGTGAGCTGGGTGAAGCGGTCCACCCCGGACAGGTCCGACTCGGTGACCACGCCGACCGGCCGGCCGTCCTGGACCACCACGCCGGCCCCGTGCGACCGCTTGGGCAGCAGGGCCAGCGCGTCCGCGACGGTCGCCGTGGGGGCGAGCACGATCGGGGTGTCGAGCACCAGGTGGCGCTGCTTGACCCACGAGACCACATCCGCGACGACGTCGAGCGGGATGTCCTGCGGGATGACCACCAGACCACCGCGGCGGGCGACCGTCTCGGCCATCCGGCGTCCGGCGATGGCGGTCATGTTGGCGACCACCAGCGGGATGGTGGTGCCGGTTCCGTCGGGGGTGGACAGGTCCACGGCCTGCCGGGAGCCGACAGCGGAGCGGCTCGGCACCATGAACACATCGTCGTACGTCAGGTCGTACGAGGGCTTGGAGTCGTTCAGAAAACGCATGCTAACTCTCTCACCTGCGGTTTTGCTGGGTCAGCGGGCGGGAAGTCAGCTCAGCCGCGCAATGCGGATCAGGCTGCGGCTCCTGGACCAATCATCCACGATCCCCGCCCTTCCCCGCAGGGTCGGCGGATTTTTCCATGGCTTCGTCCAAAACGCTCCGGACCCGCCCGTAGCTTCCCCCAACACGATCGTCGCCGGGGGGACGGGGCCCGGGGGCGGCGTGCGGCGCCGCCGGCCGCCCGCCCGGTCAGGCGCCGTCCGGGTCGGCGCGGTCCAGCGCCGGACGCGGGCCCGGCCCGGTCTCCAGCAGCAGGTGGTCGGCGGCCGCGGTGTCCGTCACCAGGCTCGTCACCAGCCCGGAGCGGAGCACCGCGCCGATCGCCGCGGCCTTGCGGCGGCCGCCGGCGATGGCCACCACCTCCGGGATGCGCCGGAGCCGGTCGGCCTCCACGGTGATGCAGCGCTCGCCCAGGTCCCGGCCGATCCGGCGGCCCTCGCTGTCGAAGAGGTGCGCGGACATCTCCGCGGCCGCGCCCAGCGAGGCGTAGTGCGCGCGCTCCTCCTCGGAGAGCATGTCGTAGACCGTGGAGATGCCCGCCTCCCAGGAGCCGATGGACACGGCGGCCACGGTGACCTTGTCGAAGTACTCGAAGGCCCGCGCGATGCCGGTCTGGCCGCGCAGCGCGGCGGCGGTGGCCGGGTCGGGCAGCAGCATCGGGGCGTAGATGGGGTGCGCCTCTCCGCCGGAGACCGCGGCGGCCCGGCGGACCGCCTCGACCGAGCCGCGCTCGGCGGTGCCCGCGTCGTAGACCCCGGTGAGCTGGACCACGGTGCACGGCGGCAGCCGGTGCAGGGCCGCCGCCATGTGGATGGTGGACCGGCCCCAGGCCAGCCCGAGCACATCGCCCTCGGCGACCAGTTCGCCGAGCAGGTCGGCGGCGACCTCGCCCAGGTTCTCCGGGTCCGGGGCGTCGTCCTCGGCGTCGGCCGGCGCCTCCACGACCACGGCGTGCCGCAGGCCGTAGCGGGCACGCAGCGCGTCGGAGCGCTCCGCGTCCAGTTCCGCGGGCACCCGGATCTCGATGCGCACCAGATCGCGCTCCAGCGCGGTCTCCAGCACCCGCGCGACCTTGAAGCGGCTGACGCCGAACTCCTCGGCGATCTGGATCTTGGACTTGCCCTCGAGGTAGAAGCGGCGCGCCATGGCGGCCGCCTGCACCAGTTCGGCGGGTCCCATCCGCGTGGCTGAACGGCCGCCCGTCGACACCGCGGTCTCCTCACTGTTCACGTTCTGGACTCACCGTCATCCTGTCAGAAACGGCGGCCCCCGATGGACCTTCACCCATGCGTTCACCAACCGGTGACTCAATGGCCGCACGCCCAGCCGGCGGTGGCCGTCGCCGCCTGCGCCTGCGCGCGGAGCTTGCGGACCGCCTCGGCCGGATCCTGCGCCCCGTACACCGCCGAGCCGGCGACGAACACATCGGCACCCGCCTCAGCACACCGCTCGATGGTGGAGGCGGAAACCCCGCCGTCCACTTGCAGCCACATCTCCAGGCCGTGCTTGGCGATCAGCTCCCGGGTACGCCGGATCTTCGGCAGCATGATGTCGAGAAACGCCTGGCCGCCGAATCCGGGCTCGACCGTCATCACCAGCAGCATGTCCAGTTCCGGGAGCAGGTCCTCGTACGGCTCGATCGGGGTGGCCGGCTTGAGCGCCATCGCCGCCCGGGCGCCCTTGGCCCGGATCTCCCGCGCCAGCCGCACCGGGGCCGCGGCCGCCTCCGCGTGGAAGGTGACCGAGCCGGCCCCCGCCTCCACGTACCGCGGGGCCCAGCGGTCCGGATCCTCGATCATCAGGTGCAGGTCGAGCGGGGTGCCGGTGGCCCGGCTCAGCGACTCCACGACGGGCACGCCCAGCGTGAGGTTGGGGACGAAGTGGTTGTCCATCACGTCGACGTGCAGCCAGTCCGCACCGCGTACGGCTTCTGCCTCCTCCGCCAGGCGGGAGAAGTCCGCGGAGAGGATACTGGGGTTGATCTGAACGGCCATGGCGCCAAGGGTGCCACGGTCGTGGGCCGCCCGTGGCAGCGGGACTGCCGCAGCAGGTCTGCCGGCGGCCCGCACAGCGGATTCTCAGGTCCACTGTGGGTGCGCGGGGCCGCCGGGGACGCCGCCGTCCGCCCCCTGGCGCGAGGGATGTCGATGGCGGACGAACGGGACCCCGCGGCCGGCGCTCGTCGCCACGCCCCGGACCACGGGCGCGGCCGGGGGGTCGCCCGGCTGGTCTGCGGGCGCCGCACCAAGTGGCTCACCCTGCTGCTCTGGCTGGTGGTGATCGTCGCCCTGGCCCCGCTGGCCACCAGGCTCACCGACGCCCAGGACAACGACGCCCAGTCCTGGCTGCCCGGCAGCGCGGAGTCCACCCAGGTGCTGGAGACCTCCAAGGAGTTCCGGCCGGAGGTCGTCCACGCGGTGGTGATCTACGCCCGGGACGCCGGGCTGACCGCGGCGGACCGGGAGCGGATCGCGGAGGCGGCGGTGGAGATCCGCCCGCTGCGGGACCACGGCATCCGGGGCTGGGAGACCCGCGGCCCCTTCTTCGACCGGCCGCGCGACCCCCGCGCCGCGCAGATCTCCGTCCCGATCACCATGGACGAGCAGGGCTGGGAGCGCATCTCGCCCGCCGTGGACTCCATCCGGGAGGTCACCGGACGCGGGGGCGGCGGGCTGGCGGTGCACATCACCGGCCCCGGCGGCACCGCGGCGGACTTCGCCGAGGTGTACGAGGGCATCGACTCCACGCTGCTGCTCGCGGCGCTCGCCGTGGTGGTCGTGGCGCTGCTGATCACCTACCGCAGCCCCACCCTGCTGCTGGTGCCGGTGATCTCCGCGGTCGCCGCGCTGCTGGCGTCCCAGGCCATCATCTACCTGCTGGCGGAACACGCCGGGCTGACCGTGAACGGGCAGAGCGCCGGCATCCTCACGGTGCTGGTCTTCGGCGCCGGCACCGACTACGCCCTGCTGCTGGTCGCCCGGTACCGCGAGGAGCTGCGCCGCCACCACGACCGGCACGAGGCGATGGCGCTGGCCCTGCACCGGGCCGGCCCGGCGATCCTCGCCAGCGGCTCCACGGTGGGCATCAGCATGCTGGTGCTGCTGGTCGCGGAGATGAACTCCACCAGCGGTCTCGGTCCGGTCTGCGCCGTCGGGGTGGCGGTCGCGCTGCTGGCGATGCTGACCCTGCTCCCCGCACTGCTGGTGATCTTCGGCCGGTGGCTCTTCTGGCCGGTGGTGCCGCACGAGGGGTCCCCGGAACCGACCGAGCGCGGGCTGTGGGCCCGGGTGGGCAACCGGATCGCGCGGCGGCCGCGCACCGTGTGGCTGGTGACGGCCGTGGTGCTGGCGGGCCTGTCGTTCGGCATCATCGGGCTGCGCGCCGCGGGCATCAGCAACGCCGACGCCTTCACCGAGACCAAGGACTCCATCACCGGGCAGGAGGTGTCGGCCCGCTACTTCCCGGCCGGTAGTGGCGACCCGCTGGTCATCGTGACGGACGCGGACCGGGTCCCGCAGGTGCGGCGGGCGGTGTCCGGCACCGAGGGCGTGGTCCCCGGCACGGTCGGCCGCCCGCCGGGGGTGGCCGCCGTACGGGACGGCAAGGCCCTGCTGGAGGCGGTCATGACCGACCCGGCGGACAGCTCCGCGGCCAAGGACACCGTCGAGCGGGTGCGGGACGTGGTGCACGCCGTGCCGGGCGCCGACGCCCAGGTCGGCGGCGGCACCGCGGCGATGCTCGACGCCGACGAGGCATCCTCGCGCGACAACATGGTGGTCATCCCGCTGGTGCTGCTGGTGGTACTGGGTGTGCTGATGCTGCTGCTGCGCGCCGTGCTGGCGCCACTGGTACTGATCGCCACCGTGGTGCTGTCGTTCACCGCTGCCCTGGGCATCAGCGCGCTGGCCTTCCGCCACGTCTTCGACTACGCGGGCGAGGACACCGCCTTCCCGCTGTTCGTCTTCGTGTTCCTGGTGGCCCTGGGCATCGACTACAACATCTTCCTCGCCACCCGGGTCCGCGAGGAGTCGGCCCGCCAGGGCACCCACCGCGGCACGCTCACCGCGCTGGCCGCCACCGGCGCCGTCATCACCTCGGCCGGACTGGTGCTGGCCGGCACCTTCGCGGCCCTGGGCACGCTGCCCATCACCGGGTTCGCGGAAATCGGCTTCGCGGTCGCGGTGGGCGTCCTGCTGGACACCTTCGTCGTACGGTCGGTGCTGGTCACCGCGTTGTTCCTGGACATCGACAGGCGCATCTGGTGGCCCCACGCGCTGTCCCGGAGCGACGCCGAACGGCCCCCGCGGCAGCCCGTGCCACGGTGACCCGCCCCGCCGCGGCCGCCCGGCGGGGCGGACCGCCGGACGCCCGGGCCGCGGGACGCGCCGCGCGGGCCGGGCCCCGGGCCGCCCCCGCCGGCCCGGGGCGGTGCGCGGCGCGGACGCCGCGGCGCGCGCTCAGCCGGTACGGCGCAGCAGCGCCAGGTACATCGCGTCGGTGCCGTGCAGGTGCGGCCAGAGCTGGACGTCCGGCCCGTCGCCGAGGGCCGGGACGCCGGGCATCAGCGGCCGGGCGTCGATCCACTCGGCGGACGCCGCGGGCCCGCCGCGTCCCCTGAGCACGTCCTCGACCACCGCACGGGTCTCCGCCAGGTGCGGGGAGCAGGTCGCGTAGCCGACCACCCCGCCCACGCGCACCGCGGCGAGCGCCTCCCGCAGCAGCCCGCGCTGCAGCGGCGCGAAGCCGTCCAGGTCCTCGGGGCGGCGGCGCCAGCGGGCCTCGGGCCGCCGCCGCAGCGCGCCCAGGCCGCTGCACGGCACGTCGACCAGCACCCGGTCGAAGGTGCCGGGGCGCCAGGCCGGCCGGGTGCCGTCCGCCGTGATCACCTGGTACGGGCCCGGGTTCCCCGCCAGGGCCCGGGCCACCAGCCGGGCCCGGTGCGGCTGCTTCTCGGAGGCGACCAGCGCCGCGCCGCGCTCCGCGGCCAGCGCCGCGAGCAGCGCGGCCTTGCCGCCAGGGCCGGCGCAGCCGTCCAGCCAGCGGGTGTCCGGACCGTCCACGGCGGCGTTCGCCAGCGCAACCGCCACCAGCTGGCTGCCCTCGTCCTGCACCCCGGCCCGGCCCTCGCGCACCGCGTCCAGCGCGCCGGGCTCGCCGCCCTCGGCCAGCCGTACCGCGTACGGCGACCAGCGGCCGGCCTCACCGCCCTCGCCCAGCGTGTCCAGGAGTTCGGCGGCGCCGATCCGGCCCGGACGGGCCACCAGGGTCACCTCGGGCCGCTCGTTGTCGGCCTCCAGCAGGTCCTCGATGCCGGCCCGGCCGCCGCCGAGCGCGTCCCAGAGCGCGGACACCACCCAGCGCGGATGCGAGTGCACCACCGCCAGGTGGTCCTCGGGGTCGTCGTCGTAGTCCGGGGCGACCCGCGCCAGCCAGCCGTCCAGGTCCTCGGCGGCGATCCGGCGCAGCACCGCGTTGACGAACTTCGCCCGCCCGTCGCCGAGCACCACCCGGGCCAGCTCCACGGTGGCGCTCACCGCCGCGTGGCTGGGGATGCGGGTACCGAGCAACTGGTGCGCACCCAGGCTCAGGACGTCCAGCACCGGCGGGTCGACCTCGCGCAGCGGGCGGTCCACGCAGGCCGCGATGATCGCGTCGTAGGTGCCCTGCCGGCGCAGTGTGCCGTACACCAGCTCGGTGGCGAGCGCGGCGTCCCGGCCGTCGAAGTCGCCGCGCTCCCGGGCCTGCCGCAGCAGCGGCGGCAGAACCAGGTTGGCGTAGGCGTCCCGTTCGTCGACCGCCCGCAGCGCCTCGAACGCGAGGATGCGGACGGGATCCTTCTGGGGCCTGCGGTACGGCTTGCCGGGACGGCGGTGCGGTTGCTGACTCACGTGGAAAGGTGCTCCGGATCTGGGTGGACGTACCCGGCCAGCCTACGACGCCGGGGAGCGCCGGCCGGCCCCTCCCGGCGGACACCGCCCGCCGGTCGGGCCGTCAGGCGCCGACGCGCTCCCCCGCCGCGATCCGCACCCCGCGCGCCCAGTCCGCCGCGCGCATCGGCTTCTTGCCCTGCGGCTGCACCCACTGCAGCTCGACCGCGTGGCTGCCGGTCCCGGTGTACACCGCGTTCTTGGTCGCCGTGAGCTCCCCGGGTGCCGAGTCGGCCCGGTCCGGGGCCGGGACCACTGACATCACCTTCAGCCGCTCGCCGCGGAAGACCGTCCAGGCGCCGGGCGCCGGGGCACACGCCCGCACCAGGCGGTCGACCCGGAGCGCGGGGGCGGCCCAGTCGATCTCCGCGTCCTCCACGTTGATCTTCGGGGCCAGCGACACGCCCTCGGCCGGCTGCGGGACGGCCTGCAGCGTGCCGTCCTCGATGCCGTCCATGGTGGCCACCAGCAGCCCGGCCCCGGCGAACGCCAGCCGGGTCAGCAGGTCGCCGCTGGTGTCGGTGGGCCGGACCCGCTCGGTGAGGACGCCGTACACCGGGCCGGAGTCCAGTCCCTCCTCGATGAGGAAGGTGGACGCGCCGGTCATCTCGTCGCCGGCCAGGACCGCGTGTTGCACCGGGGCCGCGCCGCGCCAGGCGGGGAGCAGCGAGAAGTGCAGGTTGACCCAGCCGCGGGCGGGGATCTCCAGGGCCGCCACGGGCAGCAGCGCACCGTAGGCGACGACCGGGCAGCAGTCCGGGGCGATCTCCCGGAGCCGGGCCAGGAAGTCCGGGTCCCGCGGCCGGGCGGGCTTGAGCACCTCGATGCCCGCCTCCTCGGCGCGCTGCGCGACCGGGCTGGCCACCAGCCTGCGGCCGCGGCCGGCCGGGGCGTCGGGCCGCGTGACGACGGCGGCCACCTCGTGCCGGTCGGAGGCCAGCAGGGCGTCCAGGGCGGGTACGGCGACCTCGGGGGTACCGGCGAAGACGAGCCTCATGGGTGGCGAACTACCTCTCACGCGCAGCGGGACGACGCATCAGTCTATGGGGCGGACGCACCGGCGCCCGGATTCCGGGGGCGTGCACCGCGGGCGGGCGCACGCCCCCGCACCGTGACCAAGAGGACCGGTGCCGCGTTGGTCAAGAGAGATTGACCGCATCGGGCCGCTGCAGCGGCCCGATCGCTTTCCCGTCCCTTGCAACGCCGGTTCGAGAGGCTTGTTCATGGCCGACCACGCAACTCACGACGCCCAGGCACGCGCCAGTCTGCACCTCCTGGTCCGGGACATCGAGCGGGTCCGACGGCAGGTGGACGCGCTGCGTACGCTCACCGCCCAGCTCGGCAACGTCTACCGCCCGCGCCGCGCCGGCCCGTCCACGGGCTTCGTCGTCTACGGGCGGGCGCCCGCGCCGACCGTGCGGCTCGCCCAGGAACTGCGGGACAGCGTGGAGACGCTGGTGACCGCGGCGGTGGACTTCGACCGTTCGCTCGGCTTCTCCTGGGACGCGGTGGGCTCGGCGCTGGGGGTCACCAAGCAGGCGGTGCACCGCCGCTACGGCGCCCGCCGGGCCACCGCGCAGAACACCGCGGACCCTGGCCCGGAGGCCGCCGCCGCCGGGCGGGCCGGCACCGCCACCGCCGCGCCGCCCGCGGTGCCGGTCGTCCCCTCGGTACCCGCCGCCCGCCCGATGCCGACCGTGCCGGGGCAGTCCGCCGCGACCGGCCTCCGCGAGGAGGCCCGGCACGGCGCCCTGCCGGGTCCGCGCAGCGGCTGACGTGCCCACGCCCCGCACCGGGGCCGGCCCGGGCCGGGATGCGGGCGGGGCCGCCCCCAGCCGATGCACACCCGACGGGCCCGGGGTGGACCGGCGGCGGGCCGCCATCGCCGCGACCGGCCGTGCTCGGCCGTGTCCGGCCGTGACCGGGACCCCGGAGCGCCGCAGTGGAGGCCGAAGCCGCCGCCCCGCACGGAACGGGCCCACCCCCACCGGGCCCGGTACGGAGACCCCGCCCACGCACGCAGCCGGTCAGCACCCGACGATGCGCACCCGGCGGCCCCGGCACGGAGACACCTGCCTGCGCGGAAGCCGCGCCCCGGTGGGGAAGCCGAAGCCGTCCCGGCGCAGGGGCCGCACCCCGGCACGGAGACCGCGCCCCCACGCCCAGCCGGTCGGCACCCGACAGGCCTGGCACGGAGGCCCCTCCCCCGCACGGAAGCCGAAGCCATCCCGGCGCAGGGGCCGCGCACGGGCCCCACTCCGGCACGGAGACCGCGCCCCCGCACCCAGCCGATGCGCACCCGACGGGCCCGGCGCGGGAGGCCGCGCCCCCGCGCCCCGACCGGGTCAGCACCCGACGGGCCCGGCACAGAGACCCTGTCGGCGCGGAAGCCGCGCCCCCGCACGGAAAGCGGAAGCCGTCCCGGCGCGGGGCCGCGCCCCCGCCCCCGGCCGGTCGGCACCACCCCACCCGGCGCGGGGACCCCGCCCGGCGACGAGGACCCCTGCCGGCGCGGAGACCGCGTTCCCGTGCGGAAGCCGAGGCCGCGTCCCGGTGCGAGGCCGGGTGGGCGCGCGGCGCGGCCGGTGGGTTCCGGCGTTCCGCGGAGGTCCGCTCAGCCGATGTCCGGCGGGTCGATCCGGACCTGTACCGCCGCACCCTCGCGTTTGACCAGCCGGGCCGCCTGCGCGGTCTTCAGCGCCGCCGCCAGTGCCGCGCCGCTGCCCGGCCGGACCCGCAGCAGGACCCGGGCCCAGGTGTCCCCCGGAGCGGCCTCCCGGGTGCGGCGGGCCGGCTGCCGGCCACCCCCGCGGGCGGCGGGTGCCGGGTCCCCGGCGCGCCGCTGCCGCGTCCCCGGTTCGTCGGCGGGCACCGTCACCGGGCCCAGGATCTCGGTCCCCGCGGGGAGTTCGAGGGTCTCCAGCAGCCCGTCCACCGCCTCCGCCGGTCCGGTCACCGCCGCCATCCGGGAGACCGGCGGGAAGCCCAGCTGCGCGCGCTCCCCCAGCTCCCGGGCCGCGTGGCCCGCCGGGTCCCACCGCATCAGCGCCTGCACCGGCCGCAGGGTCGGTTCGGCCACGACCACCACGGTGCCGCCCTCGTCGTGCCCGCGCACCAGCGCCGCCGCGTCCAGCCAGCGGCGCAGCGCCTCCTCGCCCGCCCGCAGGTCGGGCCGGCCGAGCAGGACCCAGCCGTCGAGCAGCACCCCGGCCGCGTAGCCACCGGCGGCCACCGGCTCGGCGCCCGGCGTGGCGACCACCAGCGCCGGCTCGGCCGGGACGGTGTCGAGGACATGATCCCGGCCGGAGGTGCGCACCGGCACTCCGGGGAAGGCACGGCCCAGCTCCTCGGCGGTGCGCCGGGCGCCCACCACCTGTGCCCGCAGCCGGGTTCCGCCGCACTCGGCGCAGGTCCAGTTCTCCTCGGTCCGGCCGCACCAGGAGCAGGTGAGCGTGTCCGCGTCGGTCGCCTCCAGCGGCCCGGCGCAGTGCGCGCACCGGGCGGGCTCGCGGCAGCGTTCGCAGGCCAGCCGGGGCACATAGCCGCGCCGGGGCACCTGGACCAGCACCGGGCCCTGCCGCAAACCGTCGCGCAGTGTCTGCCAGGCGATCGAGGGGAGCCGGGCGGCGCGGGCGGCCGGGTCGCGGGCCTGGTCGGTGTCGGAGACGGTACGGATCCGCGGCGCGGCCGCCCGTACCTGGTCGCGGGGGGCCTCCAGGGGCAGCGCCCAGCCGTTCTCCACCAGCTGGGCGGCCTCCACGGTGCGGCTCAGGTCGCCGGCGAGGAACGCGGCCCGCTCCTGGACGGCGCGGAGCAGCAGGACGTCCCGGGCGTGCGGCCGGGGGGCGTTGGGGTCGCTGTGGCTGGTGTCGCCGTCGTCCCAGATGGCCACCAGCCCCAGGTCGCGCACCGGTGCGAACATGGCGGCCCGGGTGCCCACCACGGCACGGACCGAGCCCCGGCTGACCGCCAGCCAGCGGCGGTACCGCTCGCGCGGCCCGGCCTCCGCGAGCAGCAGGGTGTGCCGGCCCTCGCCCAGCAGCTCGGTCAGCGCGGCGTCCACCCGGGCGGCGGACCGTCCGTCGGGCAGCACGGCCAGTGCTCCGCGCCCGGAGGCGAGGGTGGCGGCGATGGCGGTGGCCAGTTCACCGGGCCAGTGGGGCCCGGGCAGCGCGGTCCACACGGCGCGCGCCGCGTCGCCGCGGGCGAGCGCGCCGAGGAAGGCCGGCCCGGCCGGGTAGCGCGTCCAGCTGCCGGGCCGGGGGCGGGGCGGCGGGGGCAGCGGCGGAGGGGAGGCTTCGGCCTCCGCGCCGGCGTTGCGCGGCGGCACCGCGAGCTGGAGCACGTCGGCGAGCGATCCGGCGTACCGGTCGGCGACCGCGCGGCACAGGCCGAGCAGCGCGGGGGTGAGCACCGGTTCGGGCGAGAGGACCTGTGCGATCGCGGCGAGCGGTCCGGTGTAGTCCGAGGTGGCCACGCGCTCGACGATGTACCCGTCCAGCAGCCCGCCGCCCTCCCGGCGGCCGGAGTGCACCTGGCCGGTCCCGGCCCCGAACCGCACCCGCACCCGCACGCCGGGCCGCGCCCGCGTGTCCAGCTCGGCGGGCACCGCGTAGTCCCAGAGCTGGTCGAGGTGGACCGGCCCCTTGTCGACCAGCACCCGCGCCACCGGGAGGTTCTCGGCGAGCGGCGCCCCGCGCCAGGTCCGCGGCCTGGCCTTGGGGGCCTTCGTCCGGCGCACCGTCTCCCGGATGAGTGCGAGCTGCTCCCCTGCCGACGGCTCCGCCGGGGCCCCGTCCTGCTCGTTCTCGCCGCTCACAGCTCCAGTCCTACCAGAGGTCACGGACAGCCGACCGGGCGGCGGGAGCCCGCGGGCGCGCGGGACCGGTCGGCAACGGACACGGCCCCGGACCACAGGGGTCCGGGGCCGTGTCGCCGGCTGTCCGGGTGGTGCGGGCCGGCGCGCCGCGGCGGGCGGGCCGGCCCTCGGGGTGACCTACAGGCCCGCGGCCCTGCGGAGCGCGTCCACGCGGTCGGTGCGCTCCCAGGTGAAGTCCGGCAGCTCGCGTCCGAAGTGGCCGTACGCGGCGGTCTGGGCGTAGATCGGGCGGAGCAGGTCCAGGTCGCGGATGATCGCGGCCGGGCGGAGGTCGAAGACCTCGCCGATGGCCTGCTCGATCTTCTCGGCCTCGATGGTGGCGGTGCCGAAGGTCTCCACGAACAGACCCACCGGCTCGGCCTTGCCGATCGCGTAGGCGACCTGGACCTCGCAGCGCGAGGCGAGGCCGGCCGCGACGACGTTCTTGGCGACCCAGCGCATCGCGTACGCCGCCGAGCGGTCGACCTTGGACGGGTCCTTACCGGAGAAGGCGCCACCGCCGTGGCGGGCCATGCCGCCGTAGGTGTCGATGATGATCTTGCGACCGGTGAGGCCGGCGTCACCCATCGGGCCGCCGATCTCGAACCGGCCGGTGGGGTTCACCAGCAGGCGGTAGCCCTCGGTGTCGAGCTTGATGCCGTCCTCGACCAGCTCCTTGAGGACGTGCTCGACGACGAACTCCCGGATGTCCGGTGCCAGCAGCGAGTCCAGGTCGATGTCCGAGGCGTGCTGGGAGGAGACGACGACGGTGTCCAGGCGGACCGCCTTGTTGCCGTCGTACTCGATGGTGACCTGGGTCTTGCCGTCCGGGCGGAGGTAGGGGATGGTGCCGTTCTTCCGCACCTCGGACAGCCGGCGGGAGAGCCGGTGGGCCAGGTTGATCGGCAGCGGCATCAGCTCGGGCGTCTCGTCGCACGCGTAGCCGAACATCAGGCCCTGGTCGCCCGCGCCCTGCCGGTCGAGCTCGTCCTCGTCGCCCTCGACGCGGTTCTCGTAGGCCGTGTCGACGCCCTGCGCGATGTCCGGCGACTGCGCGCCGATGGACACCGAGACACCGCAGGAAGCGCCGTCGAAGCCCTTCTTCGACGAGTCGTACCCGATCTCGAGGATCTTGTTGCGCACCAGCGAGGCGATCGGAGCGTACGCCTTGGTCGTGACCTCACCGGCCACATGCACCAAGCCGGTGGTGATCAGCGTCTCGACGGCCACGCGGGAGGAGGGGTCCTCCTTGAGCAGAGCGTCGAGGATCGTGTCGCTGATCTGGTCAGCGATCTTGTCGGGGTGACCTTCGGTCACGGACTCCGAGGTGAACAGGCGGCGGGACACATCGCTCCCTGGGGTTGCAGCGGCTGCTGGCTGATCATTGGCGGAACCCTCCGGGGGCTGCGCCCGGCTCGATTCCTGGGCCAGTTTATCCGGCGTTTCCGCCGGTCGGGCATCCTGTCTCGCAGAACAGACACGCCGTGACCATGACCATACCCTTCCGGCGGAGGAAATGGCCGCGGCGCGTCGCGGGGGGCATGACTCGACCTGATTCCCACGGTGGGCGGCCGGACACGAGTACTTGACATGTACCAGGCCGAATGTCGGGGGTTCGGGGGGTTCAGCCGAGGCGCGGCGCCACCAGGTCCCAGACGGTGTCGGCCAGGGCTTCCTTCGGGCCGAACGGCACCGGGGTCTCGGAGCCGTCCGCGCCCAGCACCACCGCCTCGTTCTCGGCGGAGCCGAAGGTCTTCGCCTCCCCCACCTCGTTGACCACCAGCAGGTCGCAGCCCTTGCGGCGGAGCTTGGCACGGCCGTTGGCGAGGACGTCGTCGGTCTCGGCGGCGAACCCGACGACCACCTGGCCCGGGTGGGCCCGGTCGGCCGAGATCTCGGCCAGCACGTCCGGGTTCCGGACCAGCGCGATCGGCTCGGGCTCCTGCCCGTCCCGCTTCTTGATCTTGCCCTGGGCGTAGACCGCGGGCCGGAAATCGGCCACCGCGGCCGCCATCACCACCGCGTCGGCGTCCGCGGCGGCCTTGAGTACCGCCTCCCGCAGCTGCACCGCGGTGCCGACCCGCACCACGTCGGCGCCCGCCGGGTCGGGCAGGTCGCTGTTGGCGGAGACCAGCGTCACCCGGGCGCCCCGGGCGACGGCCGCCCGGGCCAGCGCGTAGCCCTGCCGGCCGGAGGAGCGGTTGCCCAGGTAGCGCACCGGGTCCAGGGGCTCCCGGGTGCCGCCCGCGCTGACCACCACATGGCGCCCGGCCAGGTCCGCGACGGTGGCCGCGGCACCGCGGGCCAGCACCCGGCGGCAGACCTCGAAGATCTCGCCCGGCTCCGGCAGCCGGCCCTTGCCGGTGTCCACCCCGGTGAGCCTGCCGACCGCGGGCTCGATGACCACGGCACCCCGGCGGCGCAGCGTGGCGACGTTCTCCTGGGTGGCCGGGTGCTCCCACATCTCGGTGTGCATCGCGGGCGCGAACACCACCGGGCAGCGGGCGGTGAGCAGGGTGTTGGTCAGCAGGTCGTCGGCGAGGCCGTGCGCGGCCTTCGCCAGCATGTCGGCGGTGGCGGGGGCCACCACCACCAGGTCGGCGGCCTGCCCGATGCGGACGTGCGGGACCTCGTGCACGCTCTCCCAGACCCGGGTGTCGGCGGGGTTGCCGGACAGCGCGGACCAGGTGGCCTCGCCCACGAAGTTCAGCGCCGAGGCGGTCGGCACCACCCGGACGTCGTGACCGGATTCGGTGAGGCGGCGCAGCAGCTCACACGCCTTGTAGGCGGCGATCCCGCCGCTGACTCCCAGGACGACCTTCGGCTTGTCCATCGCTCGCTCTCCCACGCGGTCGTGTGTCCGGTTCCATGACACCCCACTCCATGACACACCACGGGCCCGGCAGTGGTGCTGCCGGGCCCGTGGTGAGATATCTCGGTGCCTGCGGGGTGCTACTGGGCCGGGCCCTCGATGGCCTCGGAGGTCAGCAGACCCGCGTTGATCTCGCGCAGCGCGATGGAGAGCGGCTTCTCGTGCACATGGGTGTCCACGAGCGGACCGACGTACTCCAGCAGGCCCTCGCCGAGCTGCGAGTAGTACGCGTTGATCTGACGCGCCCGCTTGGCGGCGTAGATCACGAGGCTGTACTTCGAGTCGGTCGCCTCGAGCAGCTCATCAATCGGCGGGTTGATGATGCCCTCGGGCGCGGTGATGGAAGAGGACACGCTCTGCCTTCCGAATGGGGTGAAAGTTCTCGAGCGGAGGTGACCGGAAAGGGTCGCCCCAGCTCAGCACAGCAAGGCTAGCAGCTCACGCGCCACGTCCTCGACCGAGGTGTTGACCAGCGTCACGTCGAACTCCGCCTCGGCGGCCAGTTCGACCTTGGCGGCCGCCAGCCGGCGCTCGATGACGTCCGGCTCCTCGGTGCCGCGGCCGGTGAGCCTGCGGACCAGCTCGTCCCAGCTGGGCGGAGCGAGGAAGACCAGCTGGGCGTCCGGCATGGACTCCCGGACCAGCCGGGCGCCCTGCAGATCGATCTCCAGCAGCACCGGCTCACCCGCCTCCAGCCGGTCCAGGACCGCCTGCCGGGGGGTGCCGTAGCGGTTGCCCGCGAACTCGGCCCACTCCAGCAGCTCACCGTTGGCGATCAGCTTGTCGAACTCCTCGCCCTCGACGAAGAAGTACTGGACACCCTCCCGCTCACCGGGTCGCGGCTTGCGGGTGGTGGCCGAGACCGAGAGCCAGACCTCGGGGTGCGCCTTGCGCAGATGCGCGACGACCGTGCTCTTGCCGACCCCGGAGGGGCCGGAGAGCACGGTCAGCCGCGGGCGTCTGACCGGGGGGACCGGGGACTCCTCCCGCGAAGCGAGGGGGCTGGCCGTTCCCGGGGAGACCGTATTACTCATGCAGCGATTATCCAGGTTCCGGAGAGTGCCTGGAAACGTCAGGCGGCGCCGCCGCCGAACTCACGCTCCAGCGAGGCGATCTGGTTGGAGCCCAGACCGCGCACCCGCCGGCTCTCGGAGATCCCGAGCCGCTCCATGATCTGCTTGGCGCGCACCTTGCCGACGCCCGGCAGGGATTCCAGCAGGGCGCTGACCTTCATCTTGCCGATGACGTCGTTCTCCTGGCCCTGCTTGATGACCTCGTGCAGGGAGGCGCCGGAGTGCTTGAGTCGATTCTTGACCTCGGCGCGCTCCCGGCGAGCCGCGGCGGCCTTTTCGAGCGCGGCTGCGCGCTGTTCAGGGGTAAGGGGCGGAAGAGCCACGCCTACGTCACCTCGGATGTCGAACTGTCGGATATGGACCGGTGAGGAACCTAGTCGCCCCTCACCTGCGGAGCAACGAGCAACGCGCTTGCGCGGTCGCTCGTCACGGAGACTAGCGTCCGACGCCGCTCCAGTCAGCGAGAACAGAGGAAAAGTCCTGGTCAGACTCGATCGACCAGGACTTTTCAGGGCAAAGCGACCGCGTTATCCGGCCGCGGCACGTACTTCGTCAGCGAAACGTTCCGCGGCGGACACCAGTGCGGCCGCGTCGGGACCGTGCCGGAGCACCCCCCGGCTGACGCTCGGGACGACGTCGCGGACCGCCGCGCCGAAGACCGCGGGCAGATCGGCCGGGGTCGCCCCCTGGGCGCCGATGCCGGGAGCGAGCAGCGGCCCGCCGATCCCCAGGTCGTAGGAGGACAGGTCGCCGAGCGTCGCGCCGACGACCGCCCCGAACGAACCGAGCCCGCCGGCCGCGGCCGCCGCGTTCTCGGCCCGCAGGTGGTCCAGCACGGTCGCGGCCACTGTGGCGCCGCCGGACCGCACCGCGTGCTGCACCTCGGCCCCCTCCGGGTTGGAGGTGAGGGCGAGGACGAAGACCCCCGCGCCGTTGCGCCGGGCCAGGTCCAGCGCCGGGCGCAGCGAGCCGAAGCCGAGGTAGGGGCTGACCGTGACGGCGTCGGAGAACAGCGGCGAGGCCGGGTCCAGGTAGGTCGCGGCGTAGGCGGCCATGGTGGAGCCGATGTCCCCGCGCTTGGCGTCCATCAGCACCAGCGCGCCGGCCGCGCGGGCGTCGGCGACCGCCCGCTCCAGGACCGCGACGCCCCGGGAGCCGAACCGCTCGAAGAACGCCGACTGCGGCTTGAGGACGGCGACCCGCCCGGCCAGGGCGTCCACCACGGTATGGGTGAAGCGCTCCAGGCCGGCGATGTCGTCGTCCAGCCCCCAGGCGTGCAGCAGCGAGGCGTGCGGGTCGATGCCGACGCACAGCGGCCCGCGGGTGTCCATGGCCCGGCGCAGGCGGGCACCGAACGGCTCGGCGCCGTCCCGCGGCCCGGCGGGCTCGGTGGTGGGGTGCGCGGTCATGCGGTGCCCTTCCGGGTGTCGGCGCCGACGGCCTCGGCGAGGGTGGCGTACGGGCTCGCGGCCAGCCGCTCGGCCAGCCCCTGGTGGATCCTGCGGCACCAGAACGGGCCCTGGTAGATGAAGGCGCTGTAGCCCTGGACCAGCGTGGCGCCGGCCAGGATGCGCTCCCAGGCGTCGTCGGCGGTCTCGATGCCGCCGACGCCCACCAGGGTGATGCGGTCGCCGACACGGGCGTACAGCCGCCTCAGCACCTCCAGCGAGCGGGCCTTGAGGGGCGCTCCGGACAGCCCGCCGGTCTCGGCGACCAGCGCCGGGTCCGAGGTGAGGCCGAGGCCGTCGCGGGCGATGGTGGTGTTGGTGGCGATGATGCCGTCCAGCCCGAGCTCGACGGCGAGGTCGGCGACGGCGTCCACGTCCTCGTCGGCGAGGTCCGGGGCGATCTTCACCAGCAGCGGGACCCGGCGGCCGGGCACGGTCCGGTCGGCGGCCTCGCGGACCGCGCTGAGCAGCGGCCGGAGCGCCTCGGTGGCCTGGAGGTTCCGCAGCCCGGGGGTGTTGGGCGAGCTGACGTTGACGACGAGGTAGTCGGCGTGCCGGGCCAGCCGCTCGGTGGAGGTCACGTAGTCGGCGACGGCCTCTGCCTCGGGGACGACCTTGGTCTTGCCGATGTTGACGCCCAGGGTGGTCCGGAAGACCGGCCGGCGCTCCGCGAGCCGCCGGGCGACCGCGGCCGAGCCGTCGTTGTTGAAGCCCATGCGGTTGATCAGCGCCCGGTCCGGCACCAGCCGGAAGAGCCGCCGGCGGGGGTTGCCCGGCTGCGGCTGGGCGGTCACGGTGCCGATCTCGACGTGGTCGAAGCCGAGCATGGACAGGCCGTCGATGCCGGTGGCGTTCTTGTCGAACCCGGCGGCCAGGCCGAACGGGCCGTGCATCCGCAGGCCCAGCGCCTCGGTCCGCAGCGTCTTGTGGCGGGGGGCGAGCACGGCGGCGACGAAGGTGCGCAGCACCGGGACGCGGGCGGCCCGGCGGATCCAGCCGAACGCCAGGTGATGGGCCTTCTCCGCGTCCATGCGCCGGAAGAAGAGCCGGAAGAAGAACGGGTACATACAGGAGCTTTCTACGCGCGGGGGTGGGGTTCGCGTGCGCGAGGGGGACGCCGGCCGCCGGCGTCCCCCTCGGTCACTCACTCCTGGGTGGCGGACGGGCGGGCGGCGGTCAGCCGGCTCGCGTGCTCCTGGAGCGACCGGACGCCGATGTCGCCCCGGGTGAGGGCCTCGATGCCCTGCACCGCCGCGGCGAGCGCCTGCACCGTGGTCAGGCAGGGCACGCCCCGGGCGACCGCGGCGGTGCGGATGTCGTAGCCGTCCAGGCGGCCGCCGGTGCCGTAGGGGGTGTTGACGATCAGGTCCACCCGGCCGTCGTGGATCAGCTGGACGATGGTCTTCTCGCCGTTGGGGCCCTCGCCCTCGCTCTGCTTGCGCACCACCGTGGCGTTGATGCCGTTGCGCTTGAGGACCTCGGCGGTGCCGGAGGTGGCCAGCAGCTCGAAGCCGTGCGCGACCAGCTCGCGGGCCGGGAAGATCAGCGAGCGCTTGTCGCGGTTGGCGACCGACACGAAGGCGCGGCCCTTGGTGGGCAGGGCGCCGTACGCCCCGGCCTGCGACTTGGCGTAGGCCGTGCCGAAGACCGAGTCGATGCCCATGACCTCGCCGGTGGAACGCATTTCCGGGCCGAGGACGGTGTCGACGCCGCGCCCGTGGATGTCGCGGAAGCGGCTCCACGGCATCACGGCCTCCTTCACCGAGATCGGCGCGTCCAGCGGCAGCGTGCCGCCGTCGCCGACGGCCGGCAGCAGCCCCTCGGCGCGCAGCTCGGCGACGGTGGCGCCGAGCGAGATCCGGGCGGCGGCCTTCGCCAGCGGCACCGCGGTCGCCTTGGAGGTGAACGGCACCGTGCGGGAGGCGCGCGGGTTGGCCTCCAGCACGTACAGGATGTCGCCCGCCATCGCGAACTGGATGTTGATCAGCCCGCGGACGCCGACGCCCCGCGCGATGGCCTCGGTGGAGGCGCGCAGCCGCTTGATGTCGAAGCCGCCGAGGGTGATCGGGGGCAGGGCGCAGGCGGAGTCGCCGGAGTGGATGCCGGCTTCCTCGATGTGCTCCATGACGCCGCCGAGGTAGAGCTCGGTGCCGTCGTAGAGCGCGTCCACGTCGATCTCTATGGCGTCGTCCAGGAACCGGTCGACGAGCACCGGGTGCTCGCTGATCAGGCCCGCGTGCCGCTCCAGGTAGCCGGCCAGGGACGGCTCGTCGTAGACGATCTCCATGCCGCGGCCGCCGAGCACGTAGGACGGGCGGACCATGACCGGGTAGCCGATCTCGGCGGCGATGCGCTTGGCCTCGTCGAAGGAGAAGGCGGTGCCGTACTTGGGGGCGGGCAGCCCGGCCTTCTCCAGCACCCGGCCGAAGACCCCGCGGTCCTCGGCGGCGTGGATGGCCTCCGGCGAGGTGCCGACGATGGGCACGCCGTTGTCCTTGAGCGCCTGCGCCAGGCCCAGCGGGGTCTGGCCGCCGAGCTGCACGACGACCCCGGCGACCGGTCCGGCCTGGGTCTCGGCGTGCACGATCTCCAGGACGTCCTCCAGGGTGAGCGGCTCGAAGTAGAGCCGGTCGGAGGTGTCGTAGTCGGTGGAGACGGTCTCCGGGTTGCAGTTGACCATCACGGTCTCGTAGCCGGCCTCGCTGAGCGCGAAGGAGGCGTGGACGCACGAGTAGTCGAACTCGATGCCCTGGCCGATCCGGTTCGGGCCGGAGCCCAGGATGATCACCGCGGGCTTCTCGCGCGGGGCGACCTCGCTCTCCTCGTCGTAGGAGGAGTAGAAGTACGGGGTCCGCGCGGCGAACTCGGCGGCGCAGGTGTCGACGGTCTTGTACACCGGGCGGACGCCGAGGACGTGCCGGACCTGCCGGACGACCTGCTCCTCCAGGCCGCGGATGCCGGCGATCTGGGCGTCGGAGAAGCCGTGGCGCTTGGCCTCGGCGAGCAGGTCCGGAGACAGCTCGGAGGCGGCCGCCAGCTCGTCGGCGATCTCCTTGATCAGGAAGAGCTGGTCGACGAACCACGGGTCGATCTTGGTGGACTCGAAGACCTCCTCCGGCGTGGCGCCGGCCCGGATCGCCTCCATGACGGTGTTGATCCGGCCGTCCGTGGGGGCGGTGGCCTTGGCCAGCAGCGCCGCCCGGTCCCCGGGCTCACCGGTGAAGGCGAACTGGCTGCCCTTCTTCTCCAGCGAGCGCAGCGCCTTCTGCAGGGCCTCGGTGAAGTTGCGGCCGATGGCCATGGCCTCGCCGACCGACTTCATGGTGGTGGTGAGGGTGGCGTCGGCGGCCGGGAACTTCTCGAACGCGAAGCGCGGCACCTTGACCACGACGTAGTCGAGCGTGGGCTCGAACGAGGCCGGGGTCTCCTGGGTGATGTCGTTCGGGATCTCGTCCAGGGTGTAGCCGACGGCCAGCTTGGCGGCGATCTTCGCGATCGGGAACCCGGTGGCCTTGGAGGCGAGCGCCGAGGAGCGGGACACCCGCGGGTTCATCTCGATGACGATGATCCGGCCGTCCACGGGGTTGACGGCGAACTGGATGTTGCAGCCGCCGGTGTCCACGCCGACCTCGCGGATGACGGCGATGCCGATGTCGCGGAGGACCTGGTACTCGCGGTCGGTCAGCGTCATCGCCGGCGCGACCGTGATGGAGTCACCGGTGTGCACGCCCATCGGGTCGAAGTTCTCGATGGAGCAGACGACCACGACGTTGTCGTGCTTGTCGCGCATCAGCTCCAGCTCGTACTCCTTCCAGCCGAGGATGGACTCCTCCAGGAGCACCTCGGTGGTCGGCGACAGGGTCAGGCCCTGGCCGGCGATCCGGCGCAGTTCCTCCTCGTCGTGGGCGAAGCCGGAGCCGGCGCCGCCCATGGTGAAGGAGGGGCGGACGACCACCGGGTAGCCACCGAGCGTCTCCACGCCCGCCAGCACCTCGTCCATGGAGTGGCAGATGACCGAGCGGGCCGACTCGCCGTGGCCGATCCGGGCGTTGACGGCCGCCACGACCTCCTTGAACCGGTCGCGGTCCTCACCCTTGTGGATCGCCTCGACGTTGGC
This sequence comes from Streptomyces sp. NPDC018031, assembly GCF_044327625.1. Classification (NCBI taxonomy): domain Bacteria; kingdom Bacillati; phylum Actinomycetota; class Actinomycetes; order Kitasatosporales; family Streptomycetaceae; genus Streptomyces; species Streptomyces sp. NPDC018031. Next base: position 754,200 of record NZ_JBIRFT010000002.1, on the reverse strand, counting down.
GCCGATCAGCTCGACGCCGTACTCCTCGAGGGTGCCGGCCTCGTGCAGGGAGATCGCGGTGTTGAGGGCGGTCTGGCCACCGAGCGTGGGCAGCAGCGCGTCGGGGCGCTCCTTGGCGATGATCTTCTCGACGAACTCCGGGGTGATCGGCTCGACGTAGGTGGCGTCGGCGATCTCCGGGTCGGTCATGATCGTGGCGGGGTTGGAGTTGACCAGGATGACCCGCAGGCCCTCGGCCTTGAGGACCCGGCACGCCTGGGTACCGGAGTAGTCGAACTCGGCGGCCTGGCCGATGACGATCGGGCCGGAGCCGATGACCAGAACGGACTGGATGTCGGTGCGCTTAGGCACGCTCGCCCTCCATCAGGGAGATGAAGCGGTCGAACAGGTACGCGGCATCGTGCGGACCTGCGGCTGCTTCCGGGTGGTACTGGACGCTGAAGGCGGGGACGTCGAGGCACTGCAGTCCCTCGACCACGTTGTCGTTGAGGCAGACGTGGGAGACCTCGACCCGGCCGTAGGGGGTGTCGGCGGGGCCGTCGAGCGGGGCGTCGACGGCGAAGCCGTGGTTGTGCGCGGTGATCTCGACCTTGCCGGTGGTGCGGTCCTGTACCGGCTGGTTGATACCGCGGTGGCCGTACTTGAGCTTGTAGGTGCCGAAGCCGAGGGCGCGGCCGAGGATCTGGTTGCCGAAGCAGATGCCGAACAGCGGGGTCTTCCGCTCCAGCACGGCCTGCATGACGGAGACGGCGTGGCCGGCGGTGGCCGGGTCGCCCGGGCCGTTGGAGAAGAACACGCCGTCCGGGTTCACCGCGTAGACGTCCTCGGCGGTGGCGGTGGCCGGCAGCACGTGCACCTCGATGCCGCGCTCGGCCATCCGGTGCGGGGTCATGCCCTTGATGCCGAGGTCGACGGCGGCGACGGTGTAGCGCTTGGTGCCGATGGCCGGGACCACGTACGCCTCGGTGGTGGCGACCTCGCCGCTGAGGTCGGCGCCCTTCATCTGGGGGGCGGACCGGACCCTGGCGAGCAGTGCGGCGTCCTCGACCGGGGTGCCGGCGGCGGAGGTGAGCGCGGGACCGGAGAAGATGCCGACCCGCATCGCGCCGCGCTCGCGCAGGTGGCGGGTGAGCGCACGGGTGTCGATGCCGCTGATGCCGACCACGCCCTGGGCGGACAGTTCCTCGTCCAGCGAGCGGCGGGAGCGCCAGTTGGAGGGGGTGCGGGCCGGGTCGCGGACCACGTAGCCGGCGACCCAGATGCGCCGGGACTCGGGGTCCTCGTCGTTGACGCCGGTGTTGCCGACGTGCGGGGCCGTCATCACGACCACCTGGCGGTGGTACGAGGGGTCGGTGAGGGTCTCCTGGTAGCCGGTCATGCCGGTGGAGAACACGGCCTCGCCGAAGGTCTCCCCCACGGCCCCGTAGGCGCGGCCACGGAAGGTGCGGCCGTCCTCCAGGACAAGTACGGCGGGGGTCCTGGCCCCCTGGGTGGAGGTGGTCATGATGCGCCTTCCTGGTGGTGCTGGGCGGCGACCGCGCTGTCGCCGTGTTCGGTGGTGAGGGTTTCGACCCACGCCCGGTGGTCGGCGACGTGGTCGGAGCGGAAGCCGGAGTCGATCAGCCGGTCGCCGTGCTGCCAGGTGATCACCAGCAGACCGCCCTCGGCGAGGACCTTCCCGGCGATCCCCTTGTCGAGGCGGGCGCCGCGCAGTGCCGCGGCCGGCACCCGGAAGTCCGTCGCGCCCGGCCGGACGACGAGCAGGTCGCCCTGCTCCGTCAGGGTGAGGTCGGCCCGGCTGCGGGTGCCCAGGCCCCGGGCGACGATCCGGTCCAGCCACTGCCCGGCGGTGGTGGAACCGTGGTAGCGGCCGGTCATCCGCAGCCGGGAGGTGCCCGGCTCGGACTCGATCTCCGGCAGCGGGGGCAGGTCACCCTGGAGGGTGCCGCGCCACTTCCATCCTTCGCGCATCAGCCAGTACACCAGGCCGACCAGCAGGAGCAGGCCGACGACCCAGCCGATACGGGCGGCCCAGTCGGTGACCTCCTGGGATTCCTGCTTCGCCGCCAGATGGATGAGAGGTGTCACGTCAGCTTCCCGTCTTCGACCGTGGCCCGGCCCCGCAGGAAGGTGTGCGTCACCCGGCCCGGCAGCTCAAGGCCCCGGTAGGGGGTGTTGCGGCTGCGGGAGGCGAACTCCGCGGGGTTCACCACACCACGGTATGACGGATCGAGCAGGGTGAGGTTCGCGGGCTCCCCGGCGGCGATCGGGCGGCCGTGGCCGGCGAGCCGGCCGATGACGGCCGGCCGGAACGACATCCGGTCGGCGACCTGCGACCAGTCGAGCAGACCGGTGTCGACCATGGTGTGCTGCACGACCGACAGCGCGGTCTCCAGGCCGACCATGCCCATGGCGGCCGCGCCCCACTCGCAGTCCTTGTCCTCGTGCGGGTGCGGGGCGTGGTCGGTGGCCACGCAGTCGATGGTGCCGTCGGCGAGCGCCTCCCGCAGGGCCAGTACGTCGGCCTCGGTGCGCAGCGGCGGGTTGACCTTGTAGACGGGGTCGTAGGAGCGGACCAGTTCGTCGGTGAGGAGCAGGTGGTGCGGGGTGACCTCGGCGGTGACGTCCCAGCCCTTGGACTTCGCCCAGCGCACGATCTCCACGGATCCGGCGGTGGACAGGTGGCAGATGTGCACCCGGGAGCCGACGTGCGCGGCGAGCAGCACGTCGCGGGCGATGATCGACTCCTCGGCGACGGCGGGCCAGCCGGCGAGGCCCAGCTCGGCGGAGACCACGCCCTCGTTCATCTGGGCGCCCTCGGTGAGGCGGGGCTCCTGGGCGTGCTGGGCGATGACGCCGTCGAAGGCCTTCACGTACTCCAGGGCACGGCGCATGATCACCGCGTCGTCGACGCACTTGCCGTCGTCGGAGAAGACCCGGACGCCGGCGGCGGACTCGTGCATCGCGCCCAGCTCGGCGAGCTTCCGGCCCTCCAGGCCGACGGTGACCGCCCCGACCGGCTGGACGTCGCAGTAGCCGGACTCCCGGCCCAGCCGCCAGACCTGCTCGACGACACCGGCGGTGTCGGCGACCGGGAAGGTGTTGGCCATGGCGTGCACGGCGGTGTAGCCGCCGACCGCGGCGGCCTTGGTGCCGGTCAGGACGGTCTCGGAGTCCTCCCGCCCGGGCTCCCGGAGGTGGGTGTGCAGGTCGACCAGGCCGGGCAGCAGGATCCGGTCCCCGGCCTCGACGACGGCCGCGCCCTCGGGGGCGTCCAGCCGCGGTCCGACGGCGGCGATGGTCTCGCCGTCGATGAGCACGTCCTGCGGCTCGCCGCCGAGGATCCGCGCGCCGCGGAGCAGAGTCTTCACGGTGGTGGCGGTCATGATTACTTGTTCTCCTCGGTGCGGGATTCGTCGGGGGCGGACGGCTCGTCGAGCACGGCTCCGCCGAGCAGCAGGTAGAGCACGGCCATCCGGATGCTGACGCCGTTGGCGACCTGCTCGACGGCGGTGCAGCGCGGGGAGTCGGCGACCTCGGCGGTGATCTCCATGCCGCGGTTCATCGGACCGGGGTGCATCACCACGGCGTGCTCGGGCATCCGGGCCATCCGGGCGCCGTCCAGGCCGTAGCGCCTGGCGTACTCGCGCTCGGTGGGGAAGAAGGCGGCGTTCATGCGTTCGCGCTGGACGCGGAGCATCATCACGGCGTCGGACTCGGGGAGGACCGCGTCCAGGTCGTAGGAGACCTCGCAGGGCCACCGCTCCACGCCGATGGGGACCAGGGTGGGCGGGGCCACCAGGGTCACCTCGGCGCCGAGGGTGGTCAGCAGGTGCACGTTGGAGCGGGCGACCCGGCTGTGCAGCACGTCGCCGACGATGGTGATGCGGCGGCCGGACAGGTCGCGGCCGGCGCCGGCGGCGAGGTGGCGGCGCATGGTGAAGGCGTCCAGCAGCGCCTGGGTGGGGTGCTCGTGGGTGCCGTCTCCGGCGTTGACGACGGAGCCGCCGATCCAGCCGGAGGTGGCGAGCCGGTGCGGGGCGCCGGAGTCGTGGTGGCGGATGACGACCGCGTCGGCGCCCATCGCCTCCAGGGTGAGCGCGGTGTCCTTGAGGGATTCGCCCTTGGAGACCGACGAGCCCTTGGCGGAGAAGTTGATGACGTCCGCCGACAGCCGCTTGGCGGCCGCCTCGAACGAGATGCGGGTGCGGGTCGAGTCCTCGAAGAAGAGGTTGACCACGGTACGGCCGCGCAGGGTGGGCAGCTTCTTGATCGGCCGGTCCGCGACCCGGGCCAGTTCCTCTGCGGTGTCGAGGATCAGGACGGCGTCGTCGCGGGTGAGGTCGGCGGCCGAGATGAGGTGGCGCTTCATCCGGTTACTCCGTGTGTGTTGCGGGTGGTCGGCGTGCGGGACCGCGCCCGGCTCCTTGCGCAGGGCGGCGGGCGGCGGCCGCTTGGAGCGCCCTCGGGGGCGTGGCGGGCGGCTGCGTCCGCGGGTCGGCAGTGGCGCGCGGCGGGGCGGCACGGGACGGTGCGGGGCGTGGCGGCGGCGGGGTGGCCCCGCCCTCCGTCCGCCGCCGCGGCGGCCGGCGCGTTCCCGGGGCGGCCCCGGGGGCCGGCCCCGCCATGCGTCGCTACCGGCCGGCGGGCGGCGGAGGCTCGCTCAGACCCAGGAGGACGCTGTCGCGCCCGTCCTCCTCGGTGAGGTGCACCTTGACCGTCTCGCGCAGCGAGGTGGGGAGGTTCTTGCCGACGTAGTCGGCGCGGATCGGCAGTTCCCGGTGGCCCCGGTCGACCAGGACCGCGAGCTGCACGGCGCGCGGGCGGCCGATGTCGTTCAGCGCGTCCAGGGCGGCGCGGATGGTGCGGCCGGAGAAGAGCACGTCGTCGACGAGGATGACCACGCGCCCCTCGATCCCGTCACCCGGGATCTCGGTGCGGGCCAGCGCCCGGGCCGGGCGCAGCCGCAGGTCGTCGCGGTACATGGTGATGTCGAGCGAGCCCACCGGGATGTCGCGGCCGGTGATCTCCGCGAGCTTGGCGGCCAGCCGCCGGGCGAGGAAGACCCCGCGGGTGGGGATGCCCAGGAGGACCACGTCCTCGGCGCCCTTGGCGCGCTCGACGATCTCGTGGGCGATGCGGGTGAGCACCCGGGCGATGTCCGGCGCCTCCAGAACGGCGCGGGCCTGGCTGCCCTGCATCGAGTGCGGGCTGATTGCGTCCATACGAAACGGACCTCCTTCTCCGCCTCACGGGACGGACTTTAAAGGACGTCGGAATTGCGCCATTCACAGTAGCAGGGTCAACCGGGCAGGCCTTCATCACCCCTGACGGCGGACCCCGGGGTTCATTCGGCTTGACGAATGGAAATTACGCTGCGTAATCTCACAGTGAGTTACGAGCCGCGCGGCGGAGCCGCACGTCGATACAGCGTCCGGGGAGCTTTATGTCCAGCGAATACGCCAAACAACTCGGGGCCAAGCTTCGCGCCATCCGCACCCAGCAGGGCCTTTCCCTCCACGGCGTCGAGGAGAAGTCCCAGGGCCGCTGGAAGGCCGTGGTGGTGGGTTCTTACGAGCGCGGCGACCGTGCCGTGACCGTTCAGCGCCTTGCCGAGCTGGCGGACTTCTACGGCGTCCCGGTCCAGGAGCTGCTGCCGGGCACCACGCCCGGCGGGGCTGCCGAGCCGCCGCCGAAGCTCGTCCTCGACCTTGAGCGCCTGGCCCATGTGCCGGCCGAGAAGGCGGGGCCGTTGCAGCGGTACGCCGCGACCATCCAGAGCCAGCGGGGCGATTACAACGGCAAGGTCCTGTCGATCCGCCAGGACGACCTGCGCACCCTCGCCGTCATTTACGACCAGTCGCCGTCGGTGCTGACCGAGCAGCTGATCAGCTGGGGCGTGCTGGGCGCGGACGCCCGTCGTGCGGTCCAGCACGAGGACGTCTGAGCCGGGGCCGGATCACCGGTCGGCGGGCCGGCAAGCCCACCGCTCCGATTGCAGAAACGTGCCGCCGGGGGCGGCGGAATCCGGCTGGGATTCCGCCGCCCCCGGCGGCATTTCCGCCGCGGCGAGCCGGGTACGCCCGCCGGTGCGCAGCGTGGCGCCGGACACGGCGAAACGGGCCCGGTGCCTCCCCCTCGGCAAGGGAGGCACCGGGCCCGTCCGCAGCCGTACGGCCGCCGTCGCCGCGTGCGACTACTGCTCGCGGCGCAGGCCGGGCTTCAGTTCCTTGAAACGGCCGAGAAGGCCGTTGACGAAGGCCGGGGAGTCGTCGGTGGAGAACTCCTTGGCGAGCTGCACCGCCTCGTCGATCACCACCGCGTCCGGCGTCTGGTCCTCCCAGAGCAGCTCGTAGGCGCCGAGCCGGAGGATGTTCCGGTCCACGACCGGCATCCGGTCCAGCGTCCAACCCACCGCGTAGGTGGCGATCAGCTCGTCGATGCGGTCCGTGTGCTGCGCGTACCCCTCGACCAGCTGCATCGTGTACTCGGTGACGGGCGGCTGCCGGTCGTCGGTCCGGGCGTGCCGGATCCAGTCCGCGAGGACGGTCTGCACGGAGCTGCCGCGCTGGTCGGCCTCGAAGAGGATCTGGAAGGCGCGCTTGCGGGCCTTGTTACGGGCTGCCACGGTTAGCTGTTCACCCGACCGAGGTACTCACCGGTACGGGTGTCGACCTTGATCTTCTCGCCCGTGGTGATGAAGAGCGGGACCTGGATCTCGTAGCCGGTCTCCAGCGTGGCCGGCTTGGAACCGCCGGTGGAGCGGTCGCCCTGCACACCGGGCTCGGTGTGCTGGATGGTGAGCTCGACGGCGGCCGGGAGCTCGACGTAGAGCACCTGGCCCTCGTTCTGCGCCACGACGGCTTCGAAACCCTCGATCAGGAAGTTCGCGGCGTCGGCGACCGTCTTGCGGTCGATGTGCAGCTGGTCGTACGTGTCCATGTCCATGAAGACGAAGTAGTCGCCGTCCATGTACGAGAACTGCATCCCACGCTTGTCGACGTTGGCCGTCTCGACCTTCACGCCGGCGTTGAAGGTCTTGTCGACGACCTTGCCGGAGAGCACGTTCTTGAGCTTGGTGCGCACGAAGGCCGGGCCCTTACCGGGCTTGACGTGCTGGAACTCGACGACGGACCACAGCTGGCCGCCGTCGAGCTTGAGCACCATGCCGTTCTTGAGGTCGTTCGTGGATGCCACGGTTGCGGGATCTCCTGGGCTGAGGCTGGTGGGACCAGGAGATGCCGCGCGCCGACGCCGGTGACGGCTAGAGCGCGAGCAGCTCCTTGGTCGTGATGGTGAGTAGCTCGGGCCCGCCATCCGCCTCGGGGCGGACGACGAGCGTGTCATCGATCCGGACGCCGCCCCGGCCCGGGAGGTGAACCCCGGGTTCGACGGTGACCGGCACGCAAGCGTCCAGTTTACCCATGGCCGACGGTGACAGCCGAGGGTCCTCGTCGATTTCCAGGCCCACACCGTGCCCGGTACGGGCCCCGAAGCCCTCCCCGTACCCGGCGGCGTCCAGCACATGGCGGGCCGCGGCGTCCACGTCCCGGTACGCGGTGCCCGGCGCCAGCGCCTCCCGGCCCGCCCGCTGCGCCTCGAACACCAGCTCGTAGAGCTCGATCTGCCAGTCCGCCGGGGTGGTGCCGATGACGAAGGTGCGCCCCACCTCGCTGCGGTAACCCCGGTACCCGGCGCCCAGGCAGATGCAGAGGAAGTCCCCCTCCTCCACCCGCCGGTCGGTCGGGGTGTGCCCGGGGCGGCCCGCGTTGACCCCGGTGCCCACCACGGTGGGGAAGGCCGGACCGTCCGCCCCGTGGTCGATCAGCCGGCGCTCCAGTTCCAGCGCCAGATGGCGCTCGGTCCGCCCCACCAGGATCGACTCCAGCAACTCGCCGAGGGCCTGGTCGGCGATCTCCGCGGCGATCCGCAGGCAGGAGATCTCCTCCTCGTCCTTGACCAGCCGCTGCTGTTCGACGGCGCAGGCGAGGTCGGTCAGCCGCAGCCGGGGCGCGGCGGCTGCCACCGCCCGGTGCCGGGCGACGCTCAGATGGTGCTCCTCGACGGCGAGCGAACCGGCCCCGGCCGAGGCCGCCAGCCCGGCCGCGGTGACCACCGGGTCGGCCTCCGCCTCCGTCATCGGCAGCAGCAGCGTCCGCAGCGGCTCCTCGACGCGCTCGCGGCCCGGCTCCCGCACCGGATCCGGCGGGCAGACCAGCAGGTCCTCGGGGCCGGCGGCGGGACCGAGCAGCAGGGCCGCCCCGGCGGGCGCGCCGCCGCACAGGTACCGCACGTTGGCGGGGCGGGAGACGACGGCGGCCTCGGCTCCGGCCGTCGCGTACCGCTCGCGCAGGAGCGCACGTCGGGCCGCGTACACCTCGGACATGTCTTCGAGCGTACGGAGGGCGGGGGCGGACGGCCGGTTGAGCGGGGCCGGATGGGCGTCATCGCGTCATGGGCCGCCCCCGGCGGCGCGCCGGGCGACCGGCCGGCACCGGTCCGGTGGGGCGGCACCGGCCCCCACGGGACCGGCCCGGCGGGGCGGCTACCAGTTCGGCGGGCTGGCCAGGGAGCGGGCGACCACCTCGTCCAGCACCCGTGCGGTGGACTCGACGTCGTGGCCGGAGTTGTCGATGATGGGCAGGCCGGAGCCGTACCACCCGGCCATCCGGCCGTGGATCCGGGCGACCTCCTCGTCGCTGAGCCGCCGGTTGCCGCTGCGCTTGGCGTTCCGCTCCAGCACGATCTCCAGGCCGGGCAGGATCACCACCGGCAGCAGCCCGGGGCCGACGTGCCGTTTCCAGCCGCCGAGTCCGACCACCGGCCGGTCCGGGAAGACGGCGTCGTCGAGGATGCAGGAGATGCCGTTGGCCAGGAAGTTGCGGGCGGCGAAGCCGCAGGTGCGCCGGGCCAGCCGGTACTGCGCCTCGGAGTTGTCGTTCCACCCCGACTGGGGGTTGGCGAAACCGGACCGCACCCACTCGCGGACGTCGTCCAGGCTGATGTGCGCGGTGGGCACCCGGCGGCGGTCCGCCCAGTGCCGGGCGACGGTCGTCTTGCCGGCCCCGGCGGGGCCGATGAGCAGTACCGCCACGGCGGCCTGGGCGGCGTCCACCACGGCCGTGCCGGCCGGGGCGTGCTGCGGCATCTGCACCGGTCCGCCGGGCGGCAGCTGGATGTGGCCGGTCGTCACCGAGCTCTCGATCTGCCCGGCCGCGGGCGGCGGCGCGGGAGCGGACTGGGGCGGCGCCGAAGGGGCCGGGTGCGGCGCCGGGTGCGGTGCCGGGTGGCCCGGGTGGGGCGGCGGCGCGGCGGGGTGGCCGGGTGCGGGAGCCGGGTGGCCGGGGGGCGCGGGCTGGGCCGGGTGCGCCGGAGGCGGAACGGGATGGTGGCTCGCGTCCTGGGTCCAGCCCCCACCGGGGCGCTGTCCTGGCCCGTGAGGTGGTGGCAGCGGGGCTCCCACTGCGTGCTGCATCCGGTGGCTCCGTTGAGGGTGGTGGCGGGCGACGGGGAAATCGTACTGGCGTGCGGCATGGTGACACGGCCTGGCCGTTCCTACCGAACCGTACCTGCCCCGGCCGCCGCTGTGTGCACGGCCGGGGCAGTTCGTCAGTTGCCCCGGGATGCCCGCCGGTACCCCGTCAACCAGCCATTTCGCTGGCCAGCGCGCGCAGCGCGAGCCGGTAGGAGCCGATCCCGAAGCCCGCGATGGTGCCGCTGGCCACCGCGGCGATGACAGAGTTGTGACGGAACTCCTCGCGCGCGTGCGGGTTGGAGATGTGCACTTCGATCAGCGGCGCGGTCCGCTGCGCCGCGGCGTCCCGCATCCCGTAGGAGTAGTGGGTGAACGCCCCGGGGTTGATCACGACGGGGATGCGGCCGTCCGCGGCCTCGTGCAGCCAGCGGATGATCTCGCCCTCGTCGTTGGTCTCCCGGACCTCGACCTCGAAGCCCAGTTCCCTGCCGAGCGCGGTGCACTCGCCGACCAGCCCGGTGTAGGAGGTGGCGCCGTAGACGTCGGGCTCCCGGCTGCCGAGCCGGCCCAGGTTGGGCCCGTTGAGCACGAGGACCCGCCGCCCGGCGGCCGGACCGCCGCTCACGCGGAGACCTCGCCGTAGGCGGCGAGCAGCACCGCCGGGTCCGGCCCCTCCAGCACGGTGGGCCGGGCGAGCCCGTCCAGCACGATGAAGCGGAGCCGGTCGCCGCGGGACTTCTTGTCCACCTTCATGGTCTCCAGCAGCCGGGGCCACTGGTCGCCCCGGTAGGTCAGCGGCAGCCCCACCGATTCCAGTACGGCGCGGTGCCGGTCCGCGGTGGCGTCGTCCAGCCGGCCGGCGAGCCGGCCCAGCTCGGCGGCGAAGACCATGCCGATGGAGACCGCCGCGCCGTGCCGCCACTTGTAGCGCTCGTTCTTCTCGATCGCGTGCGCCAGGGTGTGGCCGTAGTTGAGGATCTCCCGCAGCCCGGACTCCTTGAGGTCGGCGGAGACCACCTCCGCCTTGACCCGGATGGAGCGTTCGATCAGCTCCGCGGTGTGCGGGCCCTCGGGGGTGCGGGCCGCGGCCGGGTCCGCCTCGATCAGGTCCAGGATCACCGGGTCGGCGATGAAGCCGGCCTTGATGATCTCGGCGAGGCCGCTGACGTACTCGTTGACCGGCAGCGACTCCAGCGCGGCCAGGTCGCACAGCACACCGGCGGGCGGGTGGAAGGCGCCCACCAGGTTCTTGCCCTCGGCGGTGTTGATCCCGGTCTTGCCGCCGACCGCCGCGTCCACCATGCCGAGCACGGTGGTGGGGACCGCGATCCAGCGCACCCCGCGGAGCCAGCTGGCGGCCACGAAGCCGGCCACGTCGGTGGTGGCGCCGCCGCCGACGCCGACGATCACGTCGCTGCGGGTGAAGCCGGTCTGTCCCAGCGCCTTCCAGCAGTAGGCGGCGACCTCGACGGTCTTGGCCTCCTCGGCGTTGGGCAGCTGGATCGCGATGGCCTCGTAGCCCTGGTCGGCGAGGTCGGCACGGATCGCCTCGCCGGTCCCGGCCAGCGCCTCGGGGTGGAGCACCGCGACCCTGCGGACCCCGCCGTTGCCCGCGGCGCCGCCGCCGATGAGACCGGGCAGCTCGCCGAGGAGCTGCCGGCCGACCAGGACCTCGTACGGGTCGCCGCCCTGGCTGCCGCCGACCTGGATACGGGTGACGTGTTCGGTCACGGGTGTTCCTCCCGGCCGGGGGTGACGCCCCCCGGCGATTGCGCCTTCAGTTCCAGTGCGTCGAGCACCGCCTCGGCGACGGCCTCGGGGCCGCGGCCCTCGGTGGAGACCACCGCGCGCGCCACCTCGGTGTAGAACGGGCGGCGCTGCTCCATCAGTTCACGCCAGCGCTGCCGGGGGTTGACCGCCAGCAGGGGGCGCGGAGCGTCCAGGCCGGTCCGCTTGACGGCTTCGGAGACGCCCATCTCCAGGAAGACGACCGGCAGTCCGGCGAGCAGGGCGCGGGTGCCCTCGTCCATGACGGCGCCGCCGCCGAGCGCCAGCACCCCGGTGTGGCCGGCGACGGCGTCCCGGACCGCCTGCCGCTCCAGCGCACGGAAGTGCGGCTCGCCCTCGTCGATGAAGATCGCGGAGATCTCCTTGCCGGTGGCGGCGACGATGTCGGCGTCGGTGTCGCGGAACGCGGTGCCCAGCCGTTCGGCGAGCAGCCGCCCCACGGTGGTCTTGCCGACCCCCATCGGTCCGACCAGGACCACGGCCGGGCCGGTCATCGGATGGCGAGGTTGTCGAGGAAGCCGCGCACGTTGCGCCGCGTCTCGGTGACGCTGTCGCCGCCGAACTTCTCCGCGACCGCGTCGGCCAGCACCAGCGCCACCATCGCCTCCGCGACGATGCCCGCGGCCGGCACCGCGCACACGTCCGAGCGCTGGTGGTGGGCCTGGGCCGGTTCGCCGGTGGTGACGTCGACGGTGGCCAGCGCCCGGGGCACGGTGGCGATCGGCTTCATCGCGGCACGGACCCGCAGCAGTTCGCCGGTGGTCAGGCCGCCCTCGGTGCCGCCGGAACGCCCGGAGGCCCGCCTGATCCCCTCCGGGGTGGTGAGGATCTCGTCGTGCGCCTGGGAGCCGGGCACCCGGGCCAGGTCGAAACCGTCGCCGACCTCGACGCCCTTGATGGCCTGGATGCCCATCAGGGCGGACGCCAGCCGGGCGTCCAGCCGCCGGTCCCAGTGGACGTGCGAGCCGAGGCCCACCGGCACGCCGTAGGCCAGCACCTCGACGACGCCGCCGAGGGTGTCGCCGTCCTTGTGCGCCTGGTCGATCTCGGCGACCATCGCCGCGCTCGCGTCGGCGTCCAGGCAGCGCACCGGGTCGGCGTCCAGCCGTTCGACGTCCGCCGGCCCGGGGAGCACACCGTAGGGCGCCTTGGCGGCGGCGAGTTCCACCACGTGCGAGACGATCTCGATGCCGGCGGTCTCCTTGAGGTAGGAGCGGGCCACCGCGCCCAGCGCGACCCGGGCGGCGGTCTCCCGGGCGCTGGCGCGCTCCAGGATCGGCCGGGCCTCGTCGAATCCGTACTTCTGCATCCCCGCGAGGTCCGCGTGGCCGGGGCGGGGCCGGGTGAGGGGCGCGTTGCGGGCCAGTCCGGCGAGCACCTCGTCGTCCACCGGGTCGGCCGCCATCACCTGCTCCCACTTGGGCCATTCGGTGTTGCCGACCATGATCGCGACCGGGCTGCCGAGGGTGCGTCCGTGGCGCACCCCGCCGAGGAAGGTGACCTCGTCGCGCTCGAACTTCATGCGGGCACCGCGGCCGTAGCCGAGCCGCCGCCGGGCGAGGGCGTCCGCCACCATGTCGGTGGTGATCGGCACACCGGCGGGCAGCCCCTCCAGCGTCGCCACCAGTGCGGGGCCGTGCGACTCCCCCGCGGTCAGCCAGCGCAACCTGCTCAACGGTGCTCCTCTTGCTCGCGCCTTAAGCGGTAGGTGACGCGCCGGGTGCGCGGCCCGGGCCCGCCACCTCAGATCCTCCCACGTCCATGGGGACGCCCTGGACGCGGTCTCAGCAAGTGGGACCGGTGTCCGCATGGGGATACGGCACCTCGCCGGCCCGGGCCTCGCCGTCCGGCGGCGGCCGGTCCCGCGGCTGCCGCCCGGCGGTCACCGGCGACGCGCCGCGAGCGCCGCCTCCCCCGCCGCGCGCATCGCCGCCAGCGGCCCCGGCGACCGCCCGGTCATCTGCTCGACCTGCAGCACCGCCTGGTGGACGAGGAGGTCGAGACCGCCCAGTACGGTGCCGCCGCGCGCCGACCAGGCCGCGGCCAGCGGCGTCGGCCAGGGGTCGTAGAGCACGTCGAACAGGGCCCCGGGACGCTCCGGGACGGCCCCGGCCAGCGCGTCGGTGGCGCCGGCCGGGGTGGTGGCGATGACCAGCGGCGCGCTGAACGCCTCCGCGGCGTCCGCCCAGTCGGCGATCCGCACCGGCGTCCCCAGCCGCTCGCCCCAGCGGCGCATCTCCTCGGCGCGGGCCGCGCTGCGGACGTAGGCGGTGACCTCGCCGGGGCAGATGCCGGCCAGCGCGGCGAGGGCCGAGGCGGCGGTGGCCCCGGCGCCGAGCACCGCCGCGCGATCCGCCTTCTCCGCCCCGCGCTCGGCGAGGGCCGCCGTGATCCCCGGGATGTCGGTGTTGTCGCCGGTCCCGCGGCCGTCCTCGGTGAACACCACGGTGTTCACCGCCTCCACGGCCGCGGCGGTGGCGGTGATCTCGTCGAGCAGCGGGATGACCGCGCGCTTGAGCGGCATGGTCAGCGACAGCCCGGCCCAGATCCGGCGGTCCAGCCCGGTGATGAAGTCCGGCAGCCCCGCCTCGTCCACGTCGAAGCGGTGGTAGGTCCACCCGGTCAGCCCCAGGTCCGCGTAGGCGGCGCGGTGCAGCACCGGGGAGAGGGAGTGGGCGATCGGCGAGCCGAGGACCGCCGCGCGGTGGGTGTACGTCATGTGCGGGTGTTCCTCAGTCGTTCCGACGGCTCTCGTTGAACTGGTCGACGAGCTTGTCGTGTTCGGCGTAGGTCCGGGTGAACTTCGTGGTCTTGCCGTCGAGGGAGATGAAGTAGTACCAGCCGTCGTGGGTCGGGTTCTGCGCGGCGTTCAGCGCGTCCGCGCCCGGGTTCCCGATCGGTCCCGGCGGCAGCCCCTTGTAGAAGTAGGTGTTGTAGGGGTGGTCCAGGTTCTTGATCTCTTCCAGCGTGATGTCGATCTCGCTCTGGTTCTTCGCGTAGTTGTACGTCGAGTCGAACTGGAGCTGGCCGACGGTCTCGGCGTTACCCGGCTTGAGGCGGTTGTAGATGACCTCGGACATCTTCCGGAAGTCGTCGTGGGTGACGCCCTCGGCCTGCACCAGGCTGGCCACGGTGATCAGTTCCATCGGGGAGTCCAGGCCGAGCTCCTCGGCCTTGCCCGCCAGGTCGTGCCTGGCGTACTCCTTCGTGGCGTTCTGCACCATCTGGCGCAGCACCGCCTCGGGCTTGGCGTCCTTGCCGACGCTGTAGCGGGCCGGGAAGAGGAAGCCCTCCAGCGGGTCCTTGACCTTGGGGCCGTGTTCGACCCAGTCGGGCAGGCCGAGGTCGTCCGCCTCGCGCTTGGCGACGCCCTCGGTGGTGCCCGCCTTGAGGCCGATCTTCTTGTCGATCGCGGCGTAGACCTGCACGTTGCGCATGCCCTCGGTGACGATCAGACCGTTCATGCTGGCCGGGTCGGTCATCATCTCGACGGCCGCCTCGGCGGACATCTCCTTGCGCAGGGTGTACGCCCCGGGCTGGATGCTGCCGCCCTTGGGGTGGTCGTTGGCGGCCTCGATGAAGGCGTCGGTGCTCTTGACCACCCCCTCGCCCTTGAGGATGTTGCCGATGTCCGCGATGACGGCACCCTCCGGCACCTCGACGGCGACCTCCCCGGTGCCGTCGCCGGAGTAGTCCGGGGGCGCGCCGAAGTGGCTCTGCCAGAGCCCGTAGCCGACGTAGGCCACGCCGCCGGTGAAGCCGGTCAGCACGACCGCCACGACCAGGCAGGCGAGACCGCTGCGGCGTTTGGGTTTCTTGCCGCGGCGGTCCCGGCCGCCGTCGGTGGACTCGTCGTCGAAGTCGTCGTCGTCGGTGGAGTGCCGGGGCAGCGCACCGCCGGGCAGGCGGTCGGCCTCCGGGGCGCCGCCGTCGGTCCGCTCCGCCGGGGAGGCCGCGGTGTCCGGGCCGGCCGCGGCCATGGCCGCGACGGGCTCCGGTTCCCCGGCGGGGTGCCCGCCGTCCGGCTCCCGGTACGGCTGCCCGGGGTGGCCCGGCTCGGCCGGCGCACCGTCCTCGTGACGCGCGTAGGGCGGCTCAGGCGGCGGGTAGGCGTCCGGGGTGGCGTAGTAGTCCGGCTGGGCGCCGGTGTACGGATCGGTGGGCTGCTGGTACGGGTCGGTGGGGTCCGCGGCCCCGTAACCGGGGTCCCAGCCGCCGCTCCCGCCGTCGCCGTAGTGCGCCTGCCCGGCCGGGACGGATCCGTCGGCGTAGGCCGGCCCGGGCTGCCCGGGGTAACCGGCCTGCTGCCCCTGCCCCTGCCCCTGCCCCTGCCACTGCGCCTGGGCGGGGTCGGGGTCCGGGGAGTGCGGGTACCGCTCGCCGTGCTGCGGGTACTGCGCGCCGTGCGGGGCGTGCTGCCCGCCGTGCTGCTGGTACGGCTCCGGATGCTGATCGGGGTAGTGCCCGGGGTGCTGGTGCTGCGGGACGCCGTAAGGATCCTGCGGGTAGGACTGCTGCCCCAGCGGATCCGCCGCGTAGGGATCGTGACCGGCCCCGGGCTGCTGCCCGTGCCATCCCGGATCCCCGTACAGCGGGTCCTCGGGATGCCACGGTTGGGAGCCGGGGCCCCGGCCATACTCAGTCATCGATCCCCTAGTGCCGCGGGACGGCAGCCGGGGTGGTGTGCGCGCGTGGCGCGGGCGTGCGGCTGCCCTGGACGCGCGGAACGTTACCGTATCGCGATCAGATGACCACTTCGACGCCCTCGCCCGGCGGCTCGCCGGACACCCGTTCGGTCTCCAGCGCGTTCTGCAGGATCACCACCGCGGCGGCCTGGTCGACCGACGCCCGGCCCTTCTTGCTGCTGACCCCGGAGGCCCGCATGGACTGGGTCGCCGTGACGGTGGTCATGCGCTCGTCCACCAGCCGCACCGGGACCGGCGCGACGCGCTGGGCCAGGGTGCGGGCGAACGCGCGCACCTTTGCCGCGGCCGGGCCCTCCCGCCCGCTGAGCGAGCGGGGCAGCCCGACCACCACCTCGATGGGCTCGTACTCCTCCACGATCGCCGCCAGGCGCCGGTGGGCGGCCGGGACGTCACGTCCCGGCACGGTCTCCACCGGCGTGGCGAGGATCCCGTCGGGGTCGCACGAGGCGACCCCGACCCGGGCGTCCCCGACGTCGACCGCGATGCGTCTGCCGCGCCGCAGCGTCATGCCTGCTCGGCCACGAGACGCTCGACGGCCTCGATGGCCTCGCCGATGGCCTGCGGGTTCTGACCGCCGCCCTGGGCGACGTCCGGCTTGCCGCCACCGCCGCCGCCGAGCGTCTTGGCCGCGGTACGGACCAGCTCGCCGGCCTTCAGCCCGCGCTCGCGGGCAGCCTCGTTGGTGGCGATGACGGTCAGCGGGCGGCCGCCGGAGGTGGTGAAGAGGGCGACGACGGCGGGCCGGTCACCGGGGATGCGGCCGCGCACGTCCAGCACCAGCCTGCGCAGGTCGTCGGCGCCGGTGCCGTCCGGCACCTGACCGGTCACCACGGCGACGCCCCGGACGTCCCGGGCGCTCTCGGCGAGCCCGGCGGCGGCGGCCAGCACCTTCTCCGCGCGGAACTTCTCGATCTCCTTCTCGGCGTCCTTGAGCTTGGCCAGCATTCCGGCGATCCGGTCCGGCAGCTCCTCCGAGCGCCCCTTGAGCAGCTCGGTGAGCTGGGCGACGACGGTGTGCTCCCGGGCGAGGAAGTTGTAGGCGTCCACGCCCACCAGGGCCTCGATACGGCGCACGCCGGAGCCGATCGACGACTCGCCGAGCAGCTTCACCAGGCCCAGCTGGGCGGTGTTGTGCACGTGGGTGCCGCCGCACAGCTCCTTGGAGAAGTCGCCGATGGTGACCACCCGCACCCGATCGCCGTACTTCTCGCCGAACTCGGCGATGGCGCCCTGCTTCTTGGCGTCGTCCAGGCTCATCACCTCGGCCTGCACGTCGAGTTCCCGGGACAGCACCTCGTTGATCTTCTGCTCGACGTCGGTGAGGACCGTGCCGGGCACCGCGCTCGGGGAGCCGAAGTCGAAGCGGAAGCGGCCGGGCGAGTTCTCCGAGCCGGCCTGGGCGGCGGTCGGGCCCAGGGCGTCCCGCAGCGCCTGGTGGGTGAGGTGGGTGGCGCTGTGGGCGCGGGCGATGGCACGCCGGCGCGTGACGTCGATGGCGGCGTGGGCGGAGGCGCCCACGGTCACCTCGCCGACCTGGACGACGCCCTTGTGGACGTGCACGCCCGGGACCGGCTTCTGGACGTCCCGCACCTCGATGACGGCACCGGTGTCGAGCCGGATCCGGCCGGAGTCGCCGATCTGGCCACCGCCCTCGGCGTAGAACGGGGTGCGGTCCAGGATCACCTCGACCTCGTCGCCCTCGGAGGCGGCCGGGGCGGGGACACCGTCGACCAGCAGGCCGACGACGGTCGACTCGCCCTCGGTGGAGAGGTAGCCGGTGAAGTCGGTGGCGCCGGCGGTGTCGGCGATCTCGCGGTAGGCCGACAGGTCGGCGTGGCCGGTCTTCTTGGCCTTGGCGTCGGCCTTGGCGCGCTCCCGCTGCTCCTTCATCAGGCGGCGGAAGCCGTCCTCGTCCACGGACAGCCCCTGCTCGGCGGCCATCTCCAGGGTGAGGTCGATCGGGAAGCCCCAGGTGTCGTGGAGCAGGAACGCCTTGTCACCGGGGAGGACGGCACCGCCGGCGGCCTTGGTCTCGGTGACGGCGGTGTCCAGGATGTTGGTGCCGGCCTTGAGGGTCTTCAGGAAGGCCCCCTCCTCGGCGAGCGCGACGGTCTCGATGCGCTTGCGGTCGGTGACCAGCTCCGGGTACTGCTGCCCCATCGTCTCGATGACCGTGCCGACCAGCTCGCCGATCACCGGTTCGGTGGCGCCCAGCAGCCGCATGTTGCGGATGGCGCGGCGCATGATGCGGCGCAGCACGTAGCCGCGGCCCTCGTTGCCGGGGGTGACGCCGTCGCCGATGAGCATCACCGAGGTGCGGATGTGGTCGGCGACCACGCGCAGCGAGACGTCGGAGGCGGCGTCGGCACCGTAGCGGACCCCGGTCAGCTCGGTGGCCTTGTCCATCACGACGCGCAGGGTGTCGGTCTCGTACATGTTCTGCACGCCCTGCAGGATCATGGCGAGGCGTTCGAGGCCGAGACCGGTGTCGATGTTCTTGCTGGGCAGGTCGCCCAGGATCGGGAAGTCCTCCTTGCCGGAGCCCTCACCGCGCTCGTACTGCATGAAGACCAGGTTCCAGATCTCCACGTAGCGCTCGTCGTTGACCGCCGGGCCGCCCTCCTCGCCGAACTCGGGGCCGCGGTCGTAGTTGATCTCGGAGCAGGGGCCGCACGGGCCGGGGACGCCCATCGACCAGAAGTTGGGGCCCATGCCCAGGCGCTGGATGCGCTCGGCGGGCACGCCGATGACGTCGCGCCAGATGCGCTCGGCCTCGTCGTCGTCCTGGTAGACGGTGATCCACAGCTTCTCCGGCTCAAGCCCGTAGCCGCCGTCCGCCACCGGGGCGGTCAGCAGCTCCCAGGCGAGCTTGATGGCGCCTTCCTTGAAGTAGTCGCCGAAGGAGAAGTTGCCGCACATCTGGAAGAAGGTGCCGTGCCGGGTGGTCTTGCCGACCTCCTCGATGTCCGGGGTGCGGACGCACTTCTGCACGCTGGTGGCGCGCGCGAAGGGCGGCTTGACCTCGCCGAGGAAGTACGGCTTGAAGGGGACCATGCCCGCGGGGACCAGCAGCAGCGTCGGGTCGTCCGCGATGAGCGACGCCGACGGCACGACGGTGTGCCCACGCTCTTCGAAGAAGCGCAGCCAGCGGCGGCGGATTTCAGCCGACTCCATCAGTGGTCCTCTTTTCCGGTGGTGCGGTTGTTGGCGGGGTGGGTCGGATCGAGCGGGACGGCGGCGGGCCGTGCGGTGATTTCGCGGGCCTCGCGGGCGTCGGGTGCGCCGGTCAGGCCCAGCGCGTCGCGGAGTGCCGCCTCACGGTCGGCCATGCCCTCGCGCACGTCGAGCGCGAAGAGCTTGACCCGCCGGCCCGCCAGCACCGCCCGGTCGGCGGCCTGCGCCGCCAGGCTCTCCGGGGTGAGCTGGTTGAGCTTGCGGTTGACCTTGGTGGTGGCCCAGACGCCGGCTGCGATGCCGGTGCCGAACCAGAACGTGCGGCGGAACATAGCGGTCCCTCAGCCCTTCGATCCACGGTTGCGGCGCCCGCCCCGGCGGGCGGACGGCAGGGTCTTGCCGACGATGACGGTGCGGTCCGGGCGCGTCTCGGCCTCGGGTGCCTTGCGGCCGATCGCGCGCCGTACGCCGTAGCCGAAGGCCGCGACCTTCACCAGCGGCCCGCCGAAGGCGGAGGAGACCGTCGAGGACAGCGCGGAGGCGTTCGCGGTGACCTCCTGGACGTCCGCCGTGATCGAGTCCACCCGGGCGAGCTGGGTGTTGGCGGAGCGGACGGTCGCGGACGCCTCGCCGAGCAGCGGCACGGCCTGTTCCGTCACGTCCGCCACCAGTTTGGTGGCCGCCTTGAGCGTCTGCGCGAGCCTCACCAGCGCGAGCGCGAGGAACGACACGAGGATCGCCCAGAAGACGGCCACGAGAATCCCGGCCACCTCTCCACCGGACACGTTGCACCGCTCCTTGCAGGTCGTCGTTTGGCAGGTATCGACCTTATCGCGCCGGGAGGGCGCCCCCGTAACGGATAAGGAGCGGCTCCGGACGCCACGGCCGGTCCGGATTGTACGGTGCGCATACCGTTCAGTACGCTCCGTGTTCCATGGGACGACCTTCGCACCCGGCCGCCCCGGGCGACCTCCCGGCCCCGGTCGACCGGTTCGTCGGCCGGACCGCCGAGCTCGCCGCGCTGGACGGGCTGCTGGCCCGCGCCCGGCTGGTGACCGTCACCGGGATCGGCGGGGTGGGCAAGACGCGGTTGGCACTGGAGCTGGCCCGGCGGGCGAAGGATCGCTTCTGCGCCGGGGTGTGGCTGGTCGCGCTCTCCGACCTGCGCTCCGGGGACGACCTGTGCCGGGCGGTGCCGGCGGCGCTCGGCCTGGAGCCCGCGGAGCCGGACCCGGCGGCGGACCTGGTCGCCGGGCGGGTGGCGGACGGTGCGGCCCTGCTGGTGCTGGACGGCTGCGAGCACCTGGCCGACGAGTGCGCGGCGCTGCTGGGCACCCTGCTGGGCCGGGCGCCGGGGCTGCGCGTCCTGGTGACCGGCAGGCGTCCGCTGGAGGCGCCGGGCGAGCACTGCTTCCCGCTGGGGCCGATGCGCACCGAACCGGACGCGGCCGCCCTGTTCGCCGAGCGGGCGGCCGCCGTGCTGCCCGGCTTCACCGGCGATGGGCAGCGGCGCCGGGCCGCGGTGGCCGAACTGTGCCGCCGGCTGGACGGCATCCCGCTGGCGCTGGAGCTGGCCGCGCGGCGGCTGCGCGCCCTGACCGTGGAGCAGCTCGCGGCGCGGCCGGAGGACCCGCTGACGCTGCTGGACGCGGCGGGCCGGGGCGGGCACCACCGGCACCGGACGCTGCGGACGGCGATCGGCTGGAGCCATGAGCTGTGCACCCCGCAGGAGCGGCTGCTGTGGGCGCGGCTGTCGGTGTTCGGCGGCGAGTTCGACCTGGAGGCGGTGGAGTACGTCTGCGTGGGCCCCGGCCCCGCGGAGGAGGACACGCTCGCCACGCTGGCCTCCCTGGTGACCCAGTCCCTGGTGGTGCGCGAGGAGGCGGCCGGGCAGGTCCGCTACCGGATGCTGGGCACGGTGCGCGCCTACGGTGCCCGCTGGCTGGCCGAGCTGGGCGAGACCGAGCGGCTGCGCCGGCGGCACCGCGACTGGTACCTGGGCGTGGCGACCTGGTGCGAGCTGGAGTGGAACAGCGGCCGGCAGGCGGAGGTGGCGGAGCGGCTGGAGCGGGAGCTGCCCGACCTGCGGCTGGCGCTGGAGTACTGCCTGCGGACGCCCGGCGAGGCGCACGTGGGCCAGTACCTCGCCGGCACCCTGTGGTTCTGCTGGATCGGCTGCGGCCGGCCGGCCGAGGGCGGCGGCTGGCTGGAGCGGGCGCTGGCACTGGACTGCGGGCGCCCGGAGGCCCGCGCCAAGGCGCTGTGGGTGGCGGGCCTCACCGCGGTGGCGCGCGGGGAGGCGGGGGCCGCACTCGGACTGCTGCGCGAGTGCGCCGCGGTGGCAGCCGACCGCGGGGACCGGACGGCCGCCGCGCACGCCACCCAGGTCCTGGGGGCGGCCGCGCTGATCGGCGGCGACCTGCGCCGGGCGGCCGCCCTGCTGCGCGAGGCGCTGGAGCATTTGGGGGCCCAGGACCCGCGGCAGCCGCTGGTGCTGATGGCGCGGGTGCAGCTGGCGCAGGCGCTGGCCTTCGATGGGGACCTGGCGGCGGCCCGCGCGCTGTGCGAGGAGGCGGCCGGGACCGCGGGTGCGGCCGGGGAGCGGTGGGCCCGGTCGTACGCGTTGTACGTGCTGGCGTTCGTCCGCCGGGCGGAGGGGGACGACCAGGGGGCGCGGCGGCTGCTGCACGAGTGCCTGGCGCTCAAGCAGCCGGTCCGCGACGAGGTCGGCATGGTGGTGGCGCTGGAACTGCTGGCGTCGCTGGTGGCGGAGGCGGACCCGGAGCTGGCGGCCCGGCTGCAGGGCGCGGCCGAGGCGGGCTGGCGGGGGCTGGGCACCGAGCGGTTCGGCTCCCGGCACTTCGACGCCCCGCATCTGATGTGCGCGGAGCAGGCCCGGGCCGCGCTGGGCGAGGAGGGGTACCGGCGGGCGGTGGCGGCCGGGCGGCACGCCGGCCCGGCGGCGACGGTGGCCCGGGTGCTCGCCGGGCCGGCCGGGGACGACGACGGCCCGCGGCCCCCGCGCCGACCGGAGTCGGCGGGAGGCACGCGGGCCGCGTGCGGAGAGCTGTACGTACCGCCGGGTCAGCGGGCGTAGTACTCGACGACGAGCTGCTCGTCGCAGATCACCGGGATCTCCTTGCGCTGCGGGTCGCGGTCCAGGCGGAAGGCCAGGGCCTTGAGGTTGACCTGCAGGTAGCGCGGGGTCTCACCGTCGAGGGCGTAGCCACCCTCGCGGGCGACCTGGAAGGGGTGCTTCTCGCGGCTGCGCTCGCGGACCATCACGACGTCGTCGGGACGGACGCGGAAGGACGGCTTGTCGACCTTGCGGCCGTTGACCTCGATGTGGCCGTGGACGACCATCTGGCGGGCCTGGTAGATCGTGCGGGCGATACCCGACCGCAGGACGAGCGCGTCCAGACGGCGCTCAAGCTCGATGATCAGCGCCTCGCCGGTCTTGCCTTCGACCTTCCGAGCGCGGTCGTAGGCACGCGCCATCTGGCGCTCGCTGATGTCGTACTGGGCACGCAGACGCTGCTTCTCGAGCAGACGGACCTTGTAGTCACTGTTCTGCTTGCGGCCCCGGCCGTGCTCGCCCGGCGGGTAGGGGCGGGCCTCGAAGTACTTGACGGCCTTGGGGGTCAGCGCGATGCCGAGCGCACGCGACTTCTTGACCTTGGGACGCGACTGGTTCACGTGGAACGAACCTCCATGTAAGTTAGGTGAGCCTTACCTTAGCCGAGGAGAACGCATGATTCGACCTGGGATCCCCCTGCCCAGCGCTGGTCAGAGCGCTGCGAAGGGTCAGCCGCGTCCCGTGGAAGACGCCCCGCGGCCCACAGCGGCGGAGCGTGTACGCACTCTCGTGGAGTCCAAGGCTACGGCGTCCCTCGCGATTCCCGGAATCGGGGACGGGGACGACCTCATCGGCCGGGAACCCGCCGCGCGCACCGTCACACCCCGCGGTGACCTGCTATTGCTGGTATCCAGCCACTCCGTGGTCGCCCGGGCGGCCCTCCACGCCCAGGACGACGAGCTGACCTGCGTGATGCATATCACGGACGTCGCTCCGGTTTCGGTGCCGCACCGCATCCGCGGCCGGGCCTCGGTCGCCGGCTGGCTGACCCCCGTGCCGTTCGAGGAACGCGCCGCCTGCGCCATGCTGCTGGCCGAGCGCCACCCGGTCGGGGAGATCCTCGCGGTGGAGGACCCCCGGCGCCCGGCCTGGACACTGCTGCGGCTGGAGGTCGGCGAGGCGTACGTGGACGATCTGTGGGGGGCTCAGGAGGTGGAGCCGGACGAGTTCGCCGCGGCCGCCCCCGACCCGATCGCCCCGCACGAGACCGACCTGCTCCAGCACCTGCACGCGGCCCACGCCGACGAGCTGCGCACCCTGTGCGGACTGCTCGGCGACCGGGCCTGCGCGGCCGGCTCGGCCGTCCCGCTGGCCCTGGACCGGTTCGGTCTGCGGGTCCGCTTCAGTGGTGCCGCCGGGCGGCCCTTCGACGCCCGCTTCGACTTCCCCGAGCCGGTGTCCGGCGTCACCGGCCTGCGCCGGGCCATGCGGGTGCTGTTCGAGTCGGCGGCGGACTGACCCCCTCAGGAGGATTCGCCCTGGTCGGGCCGCTCGCCGCGGAGCCGCTGCCGGACCCGCTCCACCACGTCCGCGTAGCGCGCCTCGGCGCCGTACCGCGTCGGCTGGTAGTAGCGCTTGCCGTGCAGCGCGTCCGGGGCGTACTGCTGGGCCGCGATGCCGCCGGGCAGGTCGTGCGGGTAGAGGTAGCCCTGGGCGTGCCCCAGCTTCCTGGCGCCCTGGTAGTGGCCGTCCCGCAGATGCGGCGGCACCGGCCCGGCCAGCCCCTGGCGGACGTCCTCCAGCGCGGCCCCGATCGCGGTGGTCGCGGCGTTCGACTTGGGCGCCAGGGCCAGGGCGATGGTGGCGTGGCTGAGGGTCAGCGCCGCCTCCGGGAACCCGATGAGCGCGACCGCCTGGGCCGCCGCCACCGCGGTGGGCAGGGCGGTGGGGTCGGCCAGCCCGATGTCCTCGCTCGCCGAGATCATCAGCCGGCGGGCGATGAACCGGGGGTCCTCCCCCGCCTCGATCATGCGGGCCAGGTAGTGCAGCGCCGCGTCCACGTCCGAGCCGCGGATCGACTTGATGAGCGCGCTGGCCACGTCGTAGTGCTGGTCGCCGTCCCGGTCGTACTTCACCGCGGCCCGGTCGACGGCCTCCTCCAGCGTGGTCAGGGTGATCTCCGCCTCGCCCTTGGCCAGCGCCGACCCGGCCCCGGCCTCCAGTGCGGTCAGCGCCCGCCGGGCGTCCCCGCCGGCGATCCGCAGCAGGTGTTCCTCCGCGTCCCCGGGGAGGGTCACCGCACCGCCCAGCCCCCGCTCCTCGATGAGCGCACGGCGCAGCAGCCCGCGCAGGTCGTCGTCGGTGAGCGGCTCCAGGGTGAGCAGCAGCGAACGGGAGAGCAGCGGCGAGATCACCGAGAAGTAGGGGTTCTCCGTGGTGGCCGCTATGAGGGTGACCCAGCGGTTCTCCACGGCCGGCAGCAGCGAGTCCTGCTGCGCCTTGCTGAACCGGTGGATCTCGTCGAGGAAGAGCACGGTGTCCCGGCCGTAGGCCCCGGAGGACCGTCGGGCGCCGTCGATGACCGCGCGCACCTCCTTGACCCCCGCGGTGATCGCGGACAGCTCCACGAACCGCTTGTCGGTGGCCTGGCTGACCACGTACGCCAGGGTCGTCTTGCCGATGCCGGGCGGGCCCCAGAGGATCACCGAGGACGGCCCGGCCGGTCCCTCCGTCCCTCCGACGAGCCGGCGCAGCGGGGACCCGGGCCGCAGCAGGTGCTGCTGGCCCACGACCTCGTCGAGGGTGCGCGGCCGCATCCGGACGGCGAGCGGACTGCCCGCCGGGTCCTTCTCCTGGCGGGCCTCCGCGGCGGCGGTGAACAGATCTGGCTCCACGCGGGAAGCCTATGTCACGGCACCGACAGCGCCGCCGCGGACGGAACCGATCAGGCCTGGCCGCCGGTCCAGAAGTCCCACCACCTGGTGAGGATCAGCATGCCGATGGTGGCCATCCACAGGAACGGCACCACCCAGTGGAACTCCAGCAGCGCCCGCTTCGGGCCCTCCGGCAGCGGGATGTGGCCGTGCTTGATGTTGTACCCGGTGACGTAGCAGAAGAGCACGATGGTCGCGGCCCAGGCCAGGCAGCACCACAGGCACAGCGAGCCGATGACGTACAGCGACTGGTACTGCAGCCAGGCGCAGAACGCCACGCCGAACAGGCAGCCCGCGTTGAAGGTCAGCCAGTACCAGCGCGGGAACCGGGCCCCGGCCAGCAGCGACATGCCCACGCAGATCACGATGCCGTAGGCGACCAGCCCCATCATCGGGTTGGGGAAGCCGAACGCCTGCGCCTGATCGCTCTCCATGATGTTGCCGCAGGAGACGATCGGGTTGAGGCTGCAGCCGGGCGTGAAGATCTCGCCCTTGGCCTCGGCCTCCAGGATCTTGTTCTTGTCGATGGTGATGACCCAGGACGCGAGGAGCCCCAGCGCACCGGTGATCACGAGCAGCAGCGCCATGGCGCGACCGCTCCCGACCGCGCGCGGTGCGCCGTCCTGTGCCTGGTCCGTGTCCACGCCTTCCACCAGTGTCGTCGCCATATCCCGTTCCGTCGCTCCCGCAGCCAGGCGGCGGAGCCGCACGTCGTTTGCCGTAGCCCTGACGGGCACGGTCATTGTGCCCCACGTGCGGGGCGTGTGGACCGCCTCGGTGCGCGGCCTTCGCCATGGTGCCCCGCCGGGCGTTCGGTCGGCATAAGGGCGTGCCCCGGCCCTCCCGGGTGCGCGGGCGGAGAACCGGCCATGGTCCACCGGGCCGCGGCGCGGGCCGGTGGCCGGATGCGGACGGCGGGTGAACCGCCGCCCGCCGGGTTGACGGCGGGCCGGCGATCCACGCCTGATGCCGGCCGGCATGCGACGGGGCCCGGACCGCCGTGGCGGTCCGGGCCCCGTCACCGTGCACCGACGCCGGGCGGCGTCCGCGGGTGTCAGCCCAGCCTGCTGCGGAGCTCCTCGACCAGACCGGCGAGCGGCACCGGGCCCTGCTCGCCGGACTCCAGGTCCTTCAGCTGCACCACGCCCTCGGCCAGGTCGCGCTCGCCCGCGATCACCGCGAACCGCGCACCCGACCGGTTGGCGCCCTTCATGGCGCCCTTCAGGCCCCGGCCGCCGAATGCGAAGTCGGTCGCGATCCCGGCCCGGCGCAACGCGGTGACCTGGCCGAACAGCACCCGCCTGGCCTCCTCGCCGAGCGGCACCGCGTACACGCTGGTGGCGTCCGGCAGGTCCAGCTCGACCCCTTCGGCGCGCAGCGCCAGCACGGTGCGGTCCACGCCGAGGGCCCATCCCACCGACGGCAGCGCCGGGCCGCCGATCATCTCGGAGAGGCCGTCGTAGCGGCCCCCGCCGCCGACCGCCGACTGGGAGCCCAGCCCGTCGTGGACGAACTCGAAGGTGGTGCGGGTGTAGTAGTCCAGGCCGCGTACCAGCCTGGGGTCGTCCTCGAAGGCGACGCCGGCCTCGGTCAGCAGCCCGCGCACCTGCTCGTGGTACGCCGTGCAGTCCGCGCACAGGTGGTCGCGGAGCAGCGGGGCGCCGGTCAGCTGCTTCTGCACCGACTCCCGCTTGTCGTCCAGGACGCGCAGCGGGTTGATCTCGACCCGGCGCCGGGTGTCCTCGTCCAGGTCCAGCTCGCGCAGGAACTCCTGCAGGGCCGCCCGGTAGGCCGGCCGGCACTGCTGGTCGCCCAGCGAGTTCAGCAGCAGCCGGAAGTTCCGCAGCCCCAGCGAACGGTAGGCGTCCACCGCGAGGATGATCAGCTCGGCGTCCAGGGCCGGGTCCTCGGCGCCGATGGCCTCCGCGCCCACCTGCGAGAAGTGGCGGTAGCGGCCCTTCTGCGGCCGCTCGTAGCGGTAGTACGAGCCGGAGTACCAGAGCTTGACCGGCAGGTTCCCGGCCTTGTGGAGGTTGGCCTCCAGCGCCGCGCGCAGCACCGAGGCGGTGCCCTCGGGGCGCAGCGCCAGTTCGTCGCCGCCCCGCGTGGTGAAGGTGTACATCTCCTTGGTCACGATGTCGGTGGACTCGCCGACACCGCGGGCGAACAGCTCGACGTTCTCGAAGCCGGGCGTCTCGACGTAGCCGTAGCCGGAGCGCTTCAGCGGCGCCGCGATGGCCTCCCGGACCGCCAGGAAGGTGGCGGAATCCGGCGGCAGCAGGTCATAGGTGCCCTTGGGGGCCTGGAAGGTACTCACGAAAGGTCTTGTCACATTCCTCGTCGCGGGGCGGTCGCCGGGGCGCCGCCGCCGAGGCCGGCGGCCACTTCCCGCAGATACGGGTTGGTGGCGCGCTCGCGGCCGATGCTGGTCTGGGGGCCGTGGCCGGACAGCACCACGGTCGAGTCGTCGAGCGGCAGGCACACGCGCGCCAGCGATTCGAGCATCTCGGCCATGTCACCGCCGGGCAGGTCGGTGCGTCCGATGGAGCCGGCGAACAGCAGGTCGCCCGAGAAGAAGACGGACGGGATGTCCGCCCGCTCGGGCATCCGGAAGGTCACCGACCCCTTGGTATGGCCGGGCGCGTGCGCGACGGTCAGCTCCAGACCGGCGAGTTCCAGCCGGCTGCCGTCGGCCAGCTCGTGCACGTCGTCCGGCTCGCCGATGGTCAGCTCGCCCAGCAGCGGCATACCGATGGACCGGCCTATGGCCTTCTCCGGGTCGCTCATCATGTACCGGTCGGCCGGGTGGATGTAGGCCGGTACGTCGTGCGCACCGCACACCGGCACCACCGAGGCCACATGGTCGATGTGACCATGGGTGAGGACGACGGCGACGGGCTTGAGCCGATGCTTGGCGATCGTCTCCTCGACTCCCTGGGCCGCCTGGTGGCCCGGGTCGATGATCACGCACTCCTCACCCGCGGCGGGGGCGACCAGGTAGCAGTTGGTGCCCCAGGCTCCGGCGGGGAACCCGGCAATCAGCACGATCGTCCTCTCACAGTCACGTCATCTCACGACGGAAGACTTCCAGCAGTGTCCAGAGCCTACCGGCGCCGGTCCGCCCGCAGCGAACCCGTATACGGTACGGCCAGGTGAACGGCGTACGGCGCCAAGCGGAGGAGCGATCCGGTGGTCAGTAACGAGCAGCGACGGCGGCGGCTCGCGCGGGAGAAGTTCGAACGGCAGGAGCAGCGGCGGGAGGCGGCCCGCCGCAAGGTCCGCCGCCGCAACGTGGTGATCGCGTCCGCCCTCGCCGTGGCGCTGGCGGCCGGCGCGGCGGTGGCCGCGGCCGGGGCGCTGGGCGGCGACGACAGCACCGACGCCCGGAACACCCCGCAGAGCACCACCCCCAGCCCGAAGCCGGAGCCGTCGATGGCGGTGGACCGGAAGGCGAAGTACACGATGGCCGTGAAGACGGACCAGGGGGACATCACCGTCTCCATGGACGCCGCGAAGACGCCGCACACCGTCAACTCCTTCAAGCACCTCGCGGACCAGGGCTACTTCGACCGGACCACCTGCCACCGGCTCACCACCAAGAACATCCATGTCCTGCAGTGCGGGGACCCGGAGGGCACCGGCATGGGCAACCCGGGCTACACCCTCCCGGACGAGAACCTCGGCGGGCTGGGGAAGGCCGGCGAGGACGGCAAGGTCACCTTCCCCGCCGGGACCGTGGCCATGGCCAACACCAGCAGGCCGGACAGCGGCGGCAGCCAGTTCTTCCTGGTCTACAAGGACAGCCGGCTGACGCCCACCTTCACCCCCTTCGGCACCATGGACGCCGCCGGGCTGGAGGCCGTGCGGAAGGTCGGCGCCGCGGGCGTCAAGGGCGGTGGCGGCGACGGCGCCCCGAAGAAGGCCGTCGCCGTCCAGAAGGTCTCCGTCCAGAAGGACTGATTTGGGTCGCGCTGGATGCGGACAGCCGGGCCACCGGTCGCCTATGTTGGCGTTGTGCAGAGTGCCTGCTCACGACGGCTGCCGCCCTGCACGACACAGACCACACCCGCCACCGGCGGTGTGACAGCAGCTCGTCGGACCGGTCAGGGCCGCGGCCCGGCCGGAAGAAACTGTGGACGATGCCCGCGGGCCGAGCGCCCGCCCCGGCATCATGTGGAGGAGGCGCTGTGAGCAGCGACCCATGGGGCCGCGTCGACGAGACGGGGACCGTGTACGTGCGTACGGCGGACGGCGAGCAGGTCGTCGGGTCGTGGCAGGCGGGCACTCCCGAGGAAGCCCTCGCCTACTTCGAGCGCAAGTACGAGGGCCTGGTCGTCGAGATCGGCCTCCTGGAGCGCCGGGTCAAGACCACCGACCTGTCGACCAAGGACGCGATGACCGCCATCGAGCACCTGCGCGAGCAGGTGGTCGAGCACCACGCGGTCGGCGACCTGGCCGCGCTGGGCGAGCGGCTCGACAAGCTGGTGGCCGAGGTCGAGTCGCGCCGTGAGGAGCGCAAGGCCGCGAAGGCCCGGCAGTCGGAGGAGGCGCGCAAGGCCAAGGAGGCCCTGGTCGCCGAGGCCGAGGAGCTGGCGGCCAGCGACCAGTGGCGGGTGGCCGGGGAGCGGCTGCGGGCCCTGGTGGACACCTGGAAGGGCCTGCCGCGGCTGGACCGCAAGTCCGACGACGAACTGTGGCACCGCTTCTCGCACGCCCGGTCGGCGTTCTCCAAGCGGCGCAAGGCGCACTTCGCGTCGCTCGACGCGCAGCGCGAGGAGGCCCGGAAGACCAAGGAGCGGCTGGTCGCCGAGGCGGAGGCGCTGTCCGGCTCGACCGACTGGGGGCCGACCGCGGCCCGCTACCGGGAGCTGATGGCGGACTGGAAGGCCGCCGGCCGGGCGCAGCGGGAGGCCGAGGACGACCTGTGGAACCGGTTCCGCGGGGCCCAGGACGTGTTCTTCCAGGCGCGCAGCGGGGTGTTCGCCGAGCGCGACGCCGAGCAGCGGGAGAACCTGACGCGCAAGGAGGAGCTGGCCGCGGAGGCCGAGAAGCTGCTGCCGGTGTCGGACCTCAAGGCGGCCCGGGCGGCGTTCCGCTCCGTCAACGAGCGCTGGGAGGCCATCGGCCATGTGCCGCGGGACGCCCGGCCGAAGATCGAGGGCCGGATGCACGCCGTGGAGCGCGCCATCCAGGACGCCGAGGACGCCGAGTGGCGGCGCACCAACCCCGAGGCGCGGGCCCGTGCCCAGGGGCTGACCGGTCAGCTGCAGGACGCGGTGGACAAGCTGCGTGCGCAGGTCGACGCGGCGCGCGCCGCGGGCAACAACGCCAAGGCCGACAAGCTCACCAAGGAGCTGGAGGGCCGGCAGGCGCTGCTGGAGCAGGCGCTCAAGGGCCTGCAGGAGTTCGGGGGCTGATCACCGGCTCCCCGCCGCCGGCCGGCGGCCCGCTCCGGAGCGGCTTCGGTACCGCACGCACCTCGGGTGCGTCGCGTACCGGGGCCGCTCCGGCGTTCTCGGCGAGGTCCAGGGCGTGCTTGAGCACCTCGCAGGCCTGGATGTGGTTGCCGGACTCCTGGAGCAGTTCGGCCAGGCGCCGGCAGACCTGCAGCGCCTCCGGTCCGGAGCCGGAGCGGGTCTGCCGGAACGCCTGCTCCAGGACCTCGATCGCCTCCCGGCTCTGCCCGGTGTCGGCGAGCAGCTCGGACAGCTCCAGCTGCACCGCGAAGGTGCCGGTGTCGCTCGTCGGCGGCCGCTCGGCCAGTGCCAGCCGCAGCACCGGCAGCGCGTCCCGGTTGCGGCCCGCGGCGCGCAGCATCCGGGCCAGGCCGAGTCCGGTGGCGACCATGGCGGCGCGCACCTCGGACTCCAGCACCGGGCCCGCCGGGGCCCGGGTGCCGGCGCGGGCGCGGTTGCGCACCAGCGGGAGGCGGCCGACGTCGTTCTCCTGGCTGCGCTGGGGCCGCGGCCGGTTCTTCGCCCCCAGCCGCTCGCCGAGGACCCGGTAGAGGGTGTCCAGGTCGATCAGCTCCGGGCCGTCGGTGACGCCCCGCCGGAGGATGCCGAGCAGTTCGCCGGTGAAGGCGGTGTGCGGTTCGCCGTCCGGTGCCAGCGCCACCCGGTCGCGGGGGGAGGCGGTGAGCACATACGCGCCGTCGACCGCCAGCTGGGCCGCGAGGGTCTCCGCGGAGCCGCCCAGTGCCCGGGCGGCCCGGCCGCTGAAGCAGCAGTCGAGCACCACCACCCGCCGCCGGGCCCGGGCGGCGCGCACCGCGGAACGCAGGTGCTCGTAGGCCACCGCGGTGTAGCCGGCGTTCTCCCGGGACCCGCTGAGTCCCAGGTAGAGGTCGGCGGAGTCGGGGTCCCGCAGCCCGTGGCCGGCGAAGTAGACCAGCAGGGTGTCCGACGCCGCCTCGCCGGCCCGGTGGACGGGGTCGAGCATGGCCGCGGCGTCGGCCGGGTCGGGGACCAGTGCGCAGTGTTCCCGGGGCAGCCCCCACAGCATGGCGTCGCCCAGGGTGTCGGCGAGGTCGCGGATGTTCGCGGCGACCGCCGGGAGCTGGTCCAGGTGCTGGTATGCGGCGGTGCCGATGAGCACGGCCCGGGACGCTGCCGGGTCAGGCAGCCGGATCATCGCCGCCCTGTCCCCCGCCGGTCCCGCCGGTCTGCGGGCCGGCGCCGCCCGCCGGGCCCGGGTGGCCGCCGGCCGCGGTCGCCGGGGCCTCCTGAAGCAGGGCGACGACGCGCCGTACCGTCTCGGCGTCGGCCGACCCGTCGGCGGGCAGCCGCACCTCCAGCGCGCCGCGGCGCAGGGTGAGCACCGGCCGGGTGCGCCGGGCGTCCCGCCACTGGAGGATGGACACCGCGAGCGCGCCGGCGGACAGTCCGGAGCCGAGCACCAGCTGGAGGACGTCGAACCCGGTGCCCATCGCGCCCGGCACCGGCGCCCCCTCGCCGGCCACCCGGCCGTGCACCAGACGGTCCAGCGACTCGTCCTGGCGCAGCCAGCGCAGCAAGGACCTCAGTTCGTCCTCGGGCTCGGCTCCCGGGCCGCCCACCCGTACCGACAGCTCAGCCATCCTCGACGTTCCTCCCCGTGTCCAGATACATACCGACCTGCGCGAACAGCGCCAGTGCCTCGCCGCCGGCGCCCAGCCGGGCCAGGCAGACGGCCTGCCAGTACCGGCTCGCCAGGGTGGTCGGGTGGGCATCGCCGAGCGCCGAGGCGCAGACCCGCGACACCGCGCTGAGCACCCGTACCGCTTCCTGCAGCTCTCCGCGCTGGACGAGGTTGACCGCCTCCCGCAGCCGGGACGCCGCGCTGTCCACCGTCATGCTGCCCATGACCATCCGGCGGGTGGCGTCGCTGAGCGAGAGCGGCGCGGGGTGCCCGGCGGCAGCCGGGCGGGCCTCCGGCTCCAGGTACTCGGGGAGGTCCTCCTCGGCCGGCGGGCCGGCCGCGGCGATCCCGTCCAGCAGCCCCAGGGCCTGGTCCCGCACGCAGCCCTGGACCAGTTCGGCGACGCGCGCCGCCATGTCGGTGGAGGCGGCCAGGGTGGTCTGGAGCTCGGCCGCGTTCTCCGGGCGGGCCTGCGGATCCGCGGCGCACAACACGTCCACCAGGTAGGCCAGCCGGTCCGGGATGCGCCGGCTGCCGGCCAGCTGGTTGCCGTAGAGCTGCGGCACCTCGTGGTCGATGGCCCGCTCCACCAGCGCGCCGACGTCCTCCAGCCCGCCGCGCGGGGACTCCCCGGTGAGCATCAGGTACATGCACAGGCCCAGCCCGTAGAGGTCCGAGCGCGGGCCGGGGGGTTCGCCGCGGATCACCTCCGGGGCCATGTACCGGGGGGTGCCGACGAGGAAGCCGATGTGGGTGATCGCCGACTCCTCGACGAGCCGGGCGAGGCCGAAGTCCTGGAGGACCACCCGTCCGGAGCGGGTGATGCGCACGTTCGACGGCTTGACGTCGCGGTGCAGCACGCCGGCCGCGTGCGCCGCGGCCAGTGCCGAACTCATCCCGGAGGCGATCCAGGACACCACGTCCGGTTCCAGCGGGCCGTACTTCTCCACGAGCCGTTGCAGCTCGACCCCGTCCAGCAGCTCCATCACCAGGAACGGCGGCCCGGCCGGGTGCACTCCGGAGTCGTACACCGCGACCACGTTGGGGTGGCGGATGCGGGCCAGCGCCTGGGTCTCCCGGCGGAAGCGCTCCAGCCGCTGGCCGGCCTCGTCGGCCTCCGCCGCCATGGAGAGGATCTTGACGGCCACCCGCCGGTCCAGCGCCGAGTCGGCCGCCTCGTGGACCACGCCCATGCCGCCCAGGCCGATCCTGCGCAGTAATCGGTATCTGCCGCCCAGCAGCGCGTCCCGGTCCGACATCCCCGCCCCCGAGTCGTCCGCCGCTAGCGCTGCCGCGCCGAGGTCACCCGGTAGACGTCGTAGACGCCCTCCACCCCGCGCACCGCCTTGAGAACGTGCCCCAGGTGTTTGGGATCGCCCATCTCGAAGGTGAACCGTGAGGTGGCCACCCGGTCGCGGGAGGTCTGCACGGCGGCGGACAGGATGTTGACGTGCTGGTCGGACAGGACCCGGGTGACGTCCGACAGCAGCCGGGACCGGTCCAGCGCCTCGACCTGGATGGCGACCAGGAAGACCGAGGACTGGGTGGGCGCCCAGTCGACGTCCAGGATGCGTTCCGGCTGCTGGGAGAGCGAGTCGACGTTGACGCAGTCCGCCCGGTGCACCGACACGCCGCTGCCGCGGGTGACGAAGCCGATGATCGGATCGCCGGGCACCGGGGTGCAGCACCGGGCCAGCTTCACCCACACGTCCTCGACGCCCTTGACCACCACACCGGGGTCGGCGCTGGAGCGCCGCTTGGTGCGGCTGCGGATCGGCGGCGCGCTCTCCGCGATGTCCTCGTTGGCGGCCTCCTCACCGCCGAGCGCCTGGACGAGCTTCTGCACCACGCTCTGCGCGGAGACGTGTCCCTCGCCGATCGCCGCGTACAGCGAGGAGATGTCCGGGTAGCGCATCTCATGGGCGAGGGTGACCAGCGAGTCGCCGGTCAGGATGCGCTGGATCGGCAGGTTCTGCTTGCGCATGGCCCGCACGATCGCGTCCTTGCCCTGCTCGATCGCCTCGTCCCGGCGCTCCTTGGAGAACCAGGCGCGGATCTTGTTGCGGGCGCGCGGGGACTTGACGAAGCCCAGCCAGTCGCGGGAGGGGCCGGCGCCGACCGCCTTGGAGGTGAAGACCTCCACCAGGTCGCCGTTGTCCAGGGTCGACTCCAGCGGCACCAGCCGCCCGTTGACCCGCGCCCCTATGGTGCGGTGGCCGACCTCGGTGTGCACCGCGTACGCGAAGTCCACCGGGGTGGCGCCCGCGGGCAGCGCTATCACGTCGCCCTTGGGGGTGAAGACGAAGACCTCGTTGCGGGACAGGTCGAAGCGGAGCGACTCCAGGAACTCCCCGGGGTCCTCGGTCTCCTTCTGCCAGTCCAGCAGCTGCCGCAGCCACGCCATGTCGTTGACGGCGTCCTTCTCGCCGCCCTTGCCCTCCCGGCGGGGCACGTCGGTGCGCACCTTGGAGGCGCCGGCCACGGCCTCCTGCTTGTACTTCCAGTGCGCGGCGATGCCGTACTCGGCCCGCCGGTGCATGTCGAAGGTGCGGATCTGCAGCTCGACCGGCTTGCCGCTGGGCCCGATGACCGTGGTGTGCAGCGACTGGTACATGTTGAACTTGGGCATGGCGATGTAGTCCTTGAACCGCCCCGGCACCGGGTTCCACCGCGCGTGGATGGTGCCCAGCGCCGCGTAGCAGTCGCGGACGGTGTCGACCAGGACCCGGATGCCCACCAGGTCGTAGATCTCCGCGAAGTCGCGGCCCCGCACGATCATCTTCTGGTACACGGAGTAGTAGTGCTTGGGGCGGCCGGTGACGGTCGCCTTGATCCGCGCGGCGCGCAGATCGCCCTGCACCTGGTCGGTGACGACGGCCAGGTACTCGTCGCGCTTGGGCGCCCGCTCGGCGACCAGCCGGACGATCTCGTCGTACATCTTGGGGTAGAGGATCGCGAAGGCGAGGTCCTCCAGCTCCCACTTGATGGTGTTCATGCCCAGCCGGTGGGCGAGCGGGGCGTAGATCTCCAGCGTCTCGCGGGCCTTCTTCTCCTGCTTCTCCCGCTTGAGGTAGCGCATGGTGCGCATGTTGTGCAGCCGGTCGGCGAGCTTGATCACCAGGACCCGGGGGTCCTTGGCCATGGCGACGACCATCTTGCGGACGGTCTCGGCCTGCGCCGCCTCACCGAACTTGACCTTGTCCAGCTTGGTGACGCCGTCGACCAGCAGTGCCACCTGGTCCCCGAAGTCACCGCGCAGGGTGTCCAGCCCGTACTCGGTGTCCTCGACGGTGTCGTGCAGCAGGCCGGCCATCAGGGTGGCCGGATCCATGCCCAGCTCGGCGAGGATGGTGGTCACCGCCAGCGGATGGGTGATGTACGGGTCGCCGCTCTTGCGCTTCTGGCCGCGGTGCCAGCGCTCGGCGACCTGGTAGGCCCGCTCGATCTGCCGGAGCGTCGAGGCGTCCGCCTTGGGGTCGTTGCTCCGCACGATGCGCAGCAGCGGCTCCAGCACCGGGTTGTAGGGGCTGGACCGCTGCACGCCCAGCCGGGCCAGGCGGGCGCGCACCCGGTTGGAGGAGCCGGTGCGGGGCGCCGGGCCGGGCGCCGGACGGGACGGGGGCGGCGGCGCGGCACTGCGCGCGGCCGGCTTGGCGGCGGGCTTGGGGGCCGGCTCGGCCAGCGACTTCGACGCCGGCCGGGACTCCGCCTCGCGGCTCCCCGCGGGCGTGTCCGTGCGCGCCGTGGCGTCGGCGGCGGTCGGCTCGTCCCGGTGCGCGGCGGTCAGTGGCTGGGCCTCGTCTGGCAAGAGCACTCCTCACTGGGCCCCTCCCGGCCGGTGGCGGGCAGGAGGGATAAGGCCGGACCCGCAAAAGGGGTCGGGATGCCATGGTATCGATCCCGCCACGCAACCCGCTCTGCGGCCACCGTCCCCGGATACCGGACGGGGCGGGCACCCGGAAGTTCCCGAGTGCCCGCCCCGCGTCCGGCCATGCCGGTCAGATGGTGATCAGCGCCTCCAGCGGGGCGTTCTTCAGCTCCGCTTCCAGCCGGCCGCGGCCCTGGAGGAATCCCAGCTCCAGCAGCACCGCGAGGCCGGCGACCTCACCGCCGGCCCGGCGGATGAGCTGCAGGGACGCCTCGGCGGTGCCGCCGGTGGCCAGCACGTCGTCGATGACCAGGACCCGGTCGCCGGGCGTGAGCGCGTCGGCGTGTATCTCGATCTC
This sequence comes from Streptomyces sp. NPDC018031, assembly GCF_044327625.1. NCBI lineage: Bacteria > Bacillati > Actinomycetota > Actinomycetes > Kitasatosporales > Streptomycetaceae > Streptomyces > Streptomyces sp. NPDC018031. The sequence goes on along the minus strand of NZ_JBIRFT010000002.1, from coordinate 717,703 downwards.
CGCGGTGCCGTACTCCAGCTCGTAGCTCTGCCCGAGCGTGGCACCCGGCAGCTTGCCCGCCTTGCGGACCGGGACGAACCCGAGCCCGGCGCGGACCGCGACCGGGGCGGCCAGGATGAAGCCGCGGGCCTCCAGTCCGACGACCTTGTCGGCGCGGTGCCGCACGCACAGCTCGGCCAGCGCCCCGGTCAGCGCGGAGAACGCCTCGGCGTCCGCCAGCAGCGGGGTGATGTCCTTGAACATCACACCCGGCTTGGGGTAGTCCGGTACGTCCTTGATCCGGCTGATCAGCAGCTCCCGCAGCTCCGGCGCCCGGCCGGCCACGGTGCTCATCGGCGCTTGCCCGACGGGCGGCCGCGTCCGCGGTTGCGGGAGGCGGGCTGGCGGCGCTGTCCCACCACGCCGGCGGGTGCGTTCCGGTCGTCTTCCACGTCGTCGTCCTCCGGGTCCTCGGCGGATGGGTCGTCGTCCGGGACGTCGGCGCCGGCCGTGTCGGCCTTGGCGGCGAGCGAGGCGCGCTTGGCACGCACCCGCTTGGCCAGCGCCTTCATCTGCGGGTCGCGCTCCTTGAGGTCGGCGACCAGCGGGGTGGCGATGAAGATCGAGGAGTACGCGCCGGCCGCGAGGCCGACGAACAGCGCCAGCGAGATGTCGTTGAGCATGCCCGCGCCCAGCGCGCCGCCGCCGATGAACAGCAGGCCGGCGACCGGGAGCAGCGCCACCACGGTGGTGTTGATGGAGCGCACCAGGGTGGCGTTGAGGCTGCGGTTGGCGATCTCGCTGTAGGTGTAGCGGTTCTGCTTGGTGATGTCCTTGGACGCTTCCTTCAGACCGTCGAAGACCACGACGGTGTCGTAGAGGGAGTATCCGAGGATGGTCAGCAGACCGATCACGGTGCCCGGGGTGACCTCGAACCCGACGAGCGCGTAGACGCCGACGGTGATGGTGAGGTCGTGGACGAGGGCGATGAGGGCGGCCACCGCCATCCGCCATTCGAAGGCGATGGCGAGGTAGATCACCACCAGGACCATGAAGATCGCCAGGCCCTTCCAGGCCTTGTCGGCGATCTCCTCACCCCAGCTGGGACCGACCAGCTCGGTGTTGACCCGGTCGGTGTCCACCCCGAGCCGGTCGGCGATCTTCTCCTGGACCGGCACCGACTCCTTGGTGTCCAGGTCACTGATCTGGATGCGCAGGGTGTCGTTGCCGAGCCGCTGGACGATGGCGTGGTGACCGCCGGAGGCTTCCTCGGCGGTGTCCTGGACCGCCGAGGTGGAGACGTCGGTCTTGGGAGTGCTGAAGACCGCGCCGCCGGAGAACTCGATGCCCATGTTGAGACCGCGCACCGACAGGCCGACGATGGCCGTGATGGTGATCAGGATCGAGATGCCGTACCAGATCATCCGCTTGCCGACGAAGTCGTAGCCGACCTCGCCTCGGTACAGCCTGGCGCCGAGTGTGCCGAGCTTGGACATCTCTCACGCCTCCTTCGGGTCGACGGGGGCGGAGGGACGGCGGCCGCGGCGCAGCGGGGGCTTGGCACCCAGGCGCTTGGGGTCCAGGCCGGACCACGGGTGGCCGCTCGCGAAGAACTTCTTCCGGGCCAGGATCGTCATCAGCGGCTTGGTGAAGAAGAACACCACCACGACGTCGAGCAGCGTGGTCAGGCCGAGGGTGAAGGCGAAGCCCTGCACCTTGCCGACGGTGACCACGAAGAGCACCGCGGCGGCGAGGAAGGACACGAAGTCGGACACCAGGATGGTGCGCCGGGCCCGCGGCCAGCCGCGCTCCACCGCCGGGCGGAGCGTGCGGCCCTCGCGGATCTCGTCCCGGATGCGCTCGAAGTAGACGATGAACGAGTCCGCGGTGATGCCGATGGCGACGATGGCGCCGCAGACCGCCGGCAGGTTGAGCGCGAAGCCGATACCGGGGCCGAGCAGCGTCATGATCGTGTAGGTGAGCGCCGCGGAGACCGCGAGGCTCAGCAGGGCCACGAGGGACAGGCCGCGGTAGTAGATCAGCAGGTAGAGCACGACGAGCGCCAGGCCGATGGCACCGGCGATCAGGCCGGCCTCCAGCTGCTCGCTGCCGAGCGCGGCGGAGACGCTGGTCTCGTTGACGATGTCGAAGGTGAGCGGCAGGGCGCCGTAGGACAGCACGTTGGCCAGGTCCTCGGCCTCCTGCTGCTTGAAGTCACCGGAGATCTGGGACTTGCCGCCGGTGATCGGGTAGTCGACCTTCGGGTCGGAGACGACCTCGCCGTCCAGGGTGATCGCGAACTGGTTCTGCGGCGGCGACTGCTTGGACAGCTCGGTGGTCACCTCGGAGAACTGCTTGCGGCCCTTGCCGGAGAAGTCCAGCGACACGATCCAGCCGCCCGCCTCGGGCTGGTAGATCGACTCGGCGCCGTCCACCTCGGTACCCGCGACCTTGGACGGGCCCAGGATGAACTTCCGCGAGCCGTCGCGGTAGCAGGCCACGACCGACTTGTCCGGGCCGGCCGCGGCGGCCTTGTCACCCGCGGCTGCGCGGGAGGCCTCGGTGGAGCAGTCCAGGGCGGCGAGCTGCTTGTTCAGGTCGTCCTCGGACGGCTGCCGCTTGCCGGACTCCTTCGTCGCCGACTTGTCGGCGTCGCCGGCGGCCGGGTCGTCCTTGGCGGCACCGTCGGACTTGAGCGCCTCGGTGACCGGGCGGCCCTGGGTGGTGGCGCCGGGGCTCGGGGTGGAGGTGGCGTCCGCGCCGCCCTTGTCGCCCTGCTCGGCCTTGTCGCCGTCGGCGGCCTCGTCCTTGTCAGCGTCGGGCTTCTTGTCCTTGGCGCCCTTGCCCTGGTCGCCCTTGCCCTGGTCGGCGGTGGGCGGGGTTTCCGGCTCGGGGGTCCTGGCGCCGTCGGTGAAGGTGACCACCGGGCGGAAGTACAGCTTGGCGGTCGTTCCGACCTGTTCGCGGGACTGCTTCGCGTTCGTCCCCTTGGGGATGTTCACGATGATGTGCTTGTCGCCCTGCGTCTGGACCTCGGCCTCGGAGACACCCAGACCGTTGACCCGCCGCTCCATGATGTTGACGGCGGTGTTCATGTTGTCCGAGTTGATCGCGTTGGGCTTGCCCGGCTCGTTCTTGGCCTCCAGCGTGAAGCTGGTGCCGCCCGCGAGGTCGATGCCCAGCCGCGGCGTGGTGTGACCGGAGGCGAACATGCCCGCGGTGAGCGCCACGATGGCGATCAGGATCAGGACCAGGGGGCGCCAGGGCCTGCCCTGGGCCCCGGAGGGCCTGCGGCCCTTCTTCGGTGCTGCCACCTTCTCGTATCTCCCTGTCCAACCGCCCGCGACAGCAGTGCGCCGGGCGGCCACGAAGTGTTGTGGGGAACAGCCCCCGCCGGAGCCTGGACCGTTCTTTCAGCCGTGCCGCACCGAGCGGTGGCGCGGCACGGCTGAAATACGGGGGGAACTACTTCGCGTCGCTGTCGTCGCCCTTGCCGTCCTCGGGCTTCTCCGCCTCGCCGTCCGTCTTCTTCAGGTCGGTCTTCTTGACCTCGGAGTCGGTGGCGCTGTCGGTCAGCGAGGAGGCGTCGTCGGGAACGACCGGAGTGTCGGCGTCGGCGGCCTCCGGCTCGATGCCGTGCACGATGCGGTTGTACTCGTCGTCGTCGAGGACGGCACCCACCGAGTTCTTGGCGTACACCGCGTGCACACCGGGAGCGACCTCCAGGAGGACCGTGTCGTCGTGGACCTCCTTGACCGTGGCGTACATGCCGCCGATGGTCCGGACGCCGGAGCCGGGCTGCATCTGCTCCCGCATCTGCACGGCCTGGCGCTGCTTGTTCTTGGCCGACCGGGTCATCAGGAACATGGCCCCGATGAGCACGATGAACGGCAGGAGAGTCACGATATCCACGGGACGGAGATTCCTTCGCACGGCCGCCTGGGAGCAGCCTGGTCTACGGGGGTGGGTATGCCGGTCCGATACGGACGGCATCGGCGGAGTCTAAGCGAGCCCGCACCAATGGAACAACGCCCAGCATGGCACCCGGGTTCCTGCCCCGACCAGTCTCCGCGCCGCCACCGCCCGGTCACGCTTCGAACAGGCCCCCCTGGCCGCCGGAGGTCTGCTGCGGCGGGGTGAGCCCCAGGTGTGCCCAGGCGGCCGGGGTCGCGACCCGTCCCCGGGGGGTGCGGGCCAGCAGCCCCTCGCGGACCAGGAACGGTTCGGCGACCTCCTCGACGGTCTCCCGCTCCTCACCCACCGCGACCGCCAGCGTGGACAGTCCGACCGGGCCGCCGCCGAACAGCTTGAGCAGCGCGGTCAGCACCGCCCGGTCCAGCCGGTCCAGCCCGCGGCCGTCCACGTCGTACACGGCCAGGGCGCGCGCGGCGACCTCGGCGGTGATCAGTCCGTCCGCTTTGACCTGGGCGTAGTCGCGCACCCTGCGCAGCAGCCGGTTGGCGATCCGGGGGGTGCCCCGGGACCGGCCGGCGATCTCGGCGGCGCCCGGCGCCTCGATCCCCACGTCCAGCAGCCGGGCCGAGCGGTGGATGACCCGCTCCAGTTCGGTCGGGTTGTAGAACTCCATGTGCCCGGTGAACCCGAAGCGGTCGCGCAGCGGGGGCGGCAGCAGACCGGCCCGGGTGGTGGCTCCGACCAGGGTGAACGGCGGCAGTTCCAGGGGGATGGCGGTGGCGCCGGGGCCCTTGCCGACGATCACGTCGACCCGGAAGTCCTCCATCGCCATGTAGAGCATCTCCTCGGCGGGCCGGGACATCCGGTGGATCTCGTCGAGGAACAGCACCTCGCCCTCGGTGAGCGAGGAGAGGATGGCGGCGAGGTCGCCGGCGTGCTGGATGGCGGGTCCCGAGGTGATCCGGATGGGGGCGCCCATCTCGGCCGCGATGATCATGGAGAGGGTGGTCTTGCCCAGCCCCGGGGCGCCGGAGAGCAGCACGTGGTCCGCGGTGCCGCCGCGCTGCCGGGCGGCCTTGAGGACCAGGTCGAGCTGCTCGCGGACCCGTTCCTGACCGACGAACTCCCCGAGGTCCTTGGGGCGCAGCGCGGCCTCGATCGCCTGTTCCTCGCCGTCGGCGGATGAGTCGACCAGCCGCTGATCGGCGCCGGTGTCGGTCTCGTCCCAGTTCATGGCGTGTCTTTCGGTCCGGATCCGGTGGGTGGGTGCGGGGCGGGTCCGGCCGGGCGCGGGGCCGGCCGGTGGCGGGCGCCGGTCAGCGGGCCCGGTTGAGGGTCTGCAGGGCGGCCCGGAGCAGCTGGGACACCTGCGGTGCGGAGCCGGCCGCGGTCGCCGCCTCGGCCTGCGGGGCGACCGCCTCCACCGCCTCGTCGGCCTCCCGGCCGGCGTAGCCGAGGCCGACCAGCGCGGCGGTCAGCTGCTCGCGCCAGCCGGGTGCCCGGCCGGCGGGCCCGCCGGCCGGGGCGCGGCCGGTGCCGACCGGCTCGCCCAGCCGGTCCTTGAGTTCCAGCAGCAGCCGCTGGGCGCCCTTCTTGCCGATCCCCGGCACCGCGGTGAGCGCCTTCTCGTCGCCGGTGGACACCGCGAGCCGCAGCGCGTCGGGGGCGTGTACGGCCAGCATCGCCTGGGCCAGCCGGGGGCCGACCCCGCTCGCGGTCTGCAGCAGTTCGAAGACCTGCCGTTCGTCGTCGTCGGCGAAGCCGTAGAGGGTGAGGGAGTCCTCGCGGACCACCAGCGAGGTGGCGAGCCGGGCGGACTCGCCGACCCGCAGCGCGGAGAGCGTGTTCGGGGTGCACTGCACCGCCATACCGACGCCGCCGACCTCGATGACGGCGGTGTCGGGCGCGAGGGCGGCCACCGGGCCGCTGACGAACGCGATCATGTGGTGCCTCTCTGGGACCGGCCGTACCGGGGGCCGGGGGGAACTCGGACCGAGGACGCGCGCTGGGCGGCGGCCGCCTGCTGGAGGCGGTGGGCCGCCGGTGCCCGCCAGATGTGGCAGATGGCCAGCGCCAGGGCGTCGGCGGCGTCGGCCGGCTTCGGCGGGGCGTCCAGCCGCAGCAGCCGGGTGACCATGGCGCCGACCTGGTCCTTCCCGGCCCGGCCGGAGCCGGTGACCGCCGCCTTGACCTCGCTGGGGGTGTGCAGCGCCACGGGCAGTCCGCGGCGGGCGGCGCACAGCATGGCCACCGCGCTGGCCTGGGCGGTGCCCATCACGGTGCGCACGTTGTGCTGGCTGAACACCCGCTCCACGGCGACCAGTTCCGGCCGGTGCTCGTCCAGCCACTCCTCTATGCCGTGCTCGATCCGCACCAGCCGGTCCGGGGTCTCGGCGTCCGCCGGGGTCCGCACGACGCCGACGCCGAGCATCCGCAACGGGCGGCCCGCGGCGCCCTCGACCACGCCGATGCCGCACCGGGTCAACCCCGGGTCCACACCCAGCACCCGCACCCGCCCCTCCTTCGGTCGCTCCTCGTTCGAGCAGGCTATCGAGTGCCACCGACAACGCGAGGGGCCGGCGGGAGGTGTGTCCCGCCGGCCCCTCGCGGACCGCTGTCAGCCGACCTTCTCCATGACCTCGTCGGTCACGTCGAAGTTGGCGAAGACGTTCTGCACGTCGTCGCTGTCCTCCAGCGCGTCGATCAGCTTGAAGATCTTGCGCGCGCCTTCCTCGTCGAGCTGCACCTGCATGGTCGGCACGAAGTTGGCGTCGGCCGAGTCGTAGTCGATGCCGGCCTCCTGGAGCGAGGTGCGCACCGCGACCAGGTCGGTGGCCTCGCTGAGGACCTCGAAGCTCTCACCGAGGTCGTTGACCTCCTCGGCGCCCGCGTCCAGGACCGCGCCGAGCACGTCGTCCTCGGACAGCTCGCCCTTGGGGACGATCACCACGCCCTTGCGGTTGAACAGGTAGGACACCGAACCCGGGTCGGCCATGGAACCGCCGTTGCGGGTCATCGCCACGCGCACGTCGGAGGCGGCCCGGTTGCGGTTGTCGGTCAGGCACTCGATGAGCACCGCGACGCCGTTGGGGCCGTAGCCCTCGTACATGATGGTCTCGTACTCGGCGCCGCCGGCCTCCAGGCCCGCACCGCGCTTGACCGCGCTGTCGATGTTCTTGTTCGGCACCGACTGCTTCTTGGCCTTCTGGATGGCGTCGTAGAGCGTCGGGTTGCCGTCCGGGTCCGCGCCGCCCATGCGCGCCGCGACCTCGATGTTTTTGATGAGCTTCGCGAAGAGCTTGCCGCGCTTGGCATCGATCACGGCCTTCTTGTGCTTCGTCGTAGCCCATTTAGAGTGGCCGGACATCCGCCTGTCTCCTTCGCGTTACCCACTTCGAAACGAACGTCTGAGATCCTACCGGGATCGCGGATCCCAGCGGGATCGCGCCCGGGTGCCGCCGGCCACCGTCGCACATCCGGCGCCGCGGCGCCGCCCCGCTACCGGGCCGCGCGCACCATGTCCACGAAGAGGCCGTGCACCCGGTGGTCGCCGGTCAGTTCCGGGTGGAAGGACGTGGCCAGGACATTACCCTGCCGCACCGCGACGGTGTGCCCCTCGTACCGGGCGAGCACCTCGACACCGCCGCCGACCGACTCCACCCAGGGCGCGCGGATGAAGACGCCTTCCACCGGGCCGCCGTCGACGCCCGCGACGTCGATCGCGGCCTCGAAGGACTCGTTCTGACGCCCGAAGGCGTTACGGCGCACGATCATGTCGACGCCGCCGATGGTCTCCTGGTCGGCCCGGCCGTCCAGGATCTTCTCCGCGACCATGATCATCCCTGCGCAGGTGCCGTAGACCGGCAGCCCTGCGCGGACCCGCTCGCGCAGCGGCTCCAGCATGCCGAAGGCGGTGGCGAGCTTGGACATGGTGGTCGACTCGCCCCCGGGGATCACCAGTCCGTCGACCTCGACGAGTTCCTCGGGGCGGCGGACCGGGCGGGCGAGGGCGTCGGCCGCGGCGAGCGCGACCAGGTGCTCACGGACGTCGCCCTGGAGGGCGAGCACTCCGATGGTGGGGGTGCCGGGGGTGCCGGAGGTGGCAGACACGGGGAGGAACCTCTCGAAACGGGACGGTGGCTGCGGGGCCGGCGGGCGGTCGCCCAGGGCCCGGGATGCGGACGGACGGCCCTCGGGCCCGCCGCCCGGGCCCCGCGGGAGCGGACGGCCCGGACGGGGCGCCACCGGGGCCGTCCGTCAGCAGGTCACCGCGCGAACACGGGCGCGCGGCGGGGCGGCTACCAGCCGCGGTTGGCGTAGCGCTCGGCCTCGGGGAGGGTGTCGCAGTTGATGCCCACCATGGCCTCGCCCAGGTTGCGGGAGGCGTCGGCGATGATCTTCGGGTCGTCGTAGAAGGTGGTGGCCTTCACGATCGCGGCGGCGCGCTTGGCGGGGTCACCGGACTTGAAGATGCCGGAGCCGACGAAGACGCCCTCGGCGCCCAGCTGGCGCATCAGCGCGGCGTCGGCCGGGGTGGCGACACCACCGGCGGAGAACAGCACCACGGGGAGCTTGCCGAGCTCGGCGACCTCCTTGACCAGCTCGTACGGGGCGCGCAGCTCCTTGGCGGCGGCGTACAGCTCGTGGTTGTCGAAGCCGCGCAGCTTGGCGATCTCGTTCTTGATCTGGCGCAGGTGGCGGACCGCCTCGACGACGTTGCCGGTGCCGGCCTCGCCCTTGGAGCGGATCATCGCCGCACCCTCGGCTATCCGACGCAGGGCCTCGCCCAGGTTGGTGGCGCCGCAGACGAAGGGGGTGGTGAAGGACCACTTGTCGGAGTGGTTGACCTCGTCGGCCGGGGTCAGCACCTCGGACTCGTCGATGTAGTCGACGCCGAGCGACTGCAGCACCTGGGCCTCGACGAAGTGGCCGATGCGCGACTTGGCCATCACGGGGATGGAGACGGCGTTGATGATGCCCTCGATCATGTCCGGGTCGGACATCCGGGCCACGCCACCGTCCTTGCGGATGTCGGCCGGCACCCGCTCCAGGGCCATGACGGCCACGGCGCCCGCGTCCTCCGCGATCTTCGCCTGCTCCGGGGTGACGACGTCCATGATCACGCCGCCCTTGAGCTGCTCGGCCATGCCGCGCTTCACGCGCGCGGTGCCGGTGGCCGGAGCCTCGTCGGGGCTGGGCGTGGTGGAGAGCGTGCTGGACACGGTGAGACCTCGCTTGATGATGAAATGAGCGCTATGAGCGGTTTGTCGCCCGAGCGGATGAGCCCATCGTAGGGTCGTCCCCGGCCCCGCCTGTGATCGACAACAGGTCCAGATCGCGGAGACGACTGCTACGGGAGAGACAAAACCGTCCACCGACGTGTCACGACAAGGGCCAATTCGGGTCCGGTGGCTCGCCCACCGGCATCGCCGCAGGTCAGCGAGGATGCCAATCCCCTGCGGGGGCGGCCCGGCTCCGACGCGGCGGTCCGGCTCGGGCGGCACGTCGTCCGGCTCAGGCGACCCGGGGCCCCGGCGGTCCGGCTCGGGCACAGCGTCCGGCTCCGGCGGCCGGCCTCCGACGCGGCCCCCGGCTCAGGCACGGCGCCCGGCTCCGGCGGCCCTGCTCAGGCGACCCGGCTCCGGCGGTCCGGCTCGGGCGGCACGTCCCCGGCTGCCCGACTCGGGCGCGACGACCCGGCTCCGGCGGTCCGGCTCCGGCACGACGACCGGCGGTACGGCGTCCGGCTCCGGCGGTCCGGCTCCGGCGACGACCCGGCTCCGGCACAGCGCCCGGCTCCGGCCCGGCTCCGGCGCTCGGTCGGCCGCCGCGCCGGCCCGCTCAGGCGGCCCGTTCCACCAGCGCGGCGGGCGGTTCGTCGTCCATCTCGAAGGCGAGCGGGAAGGGCGCGTGCCCGGCCAGCCGGAACAGCCGTACCGTGCGGTGGGTGCGCAGCGCCCGGGCGGCACGCACCGCGTCGTTGTGGAACCGCCGGGCCATCGGCACCCGCCGCACGGACTCCGCCAGCTCCCCCAGCGTGCCCTCCCCGCCCGGCGCCTGCTGGACGGCCTCCACCTGTGCCTGCTCGCCGAAGACCACCCGCAACGTCTGGCTCAGTTCGCTCTCGGCGACCTCCCGGTGGTCCTCCTCCGCCTGCCGGGCCGAGTGCGCCGCCTGGTAGAGCACCATCGAGGCCGCCGGGTCCAGCACCCCGGCGGTCGCCAGTTCCTGGGCGACCGAGGCGCGGCGCAGCAGTTGGGCGTCGAGTGACGCCCGGGCCGCGTCCAGCCGGCTGTGCAGCCGGTCGAGGCGGCCCGCCGTCCAGCTCAGATAGACGGCCACGAGGACGAGGACGACCGCGATCCAGATCAGAGTGCTCACGGCGCGTTACGGTATCTCCTGCGCCGGAGGCGGTGTGCCGCGGCCTTCCTCGCCGGCGCCCGGGAGACTCCCCGGCGGCAGCGCCGTAAGCCCCGACCCGCGCCCGCCCGCACCCTGCCCGGGCCCCCGCACCCCCCGGTTCCGCGGGACCCGCCGGGCCGGGGGCGGCGCGCCCGGCGGCCGGGCCGCTACTCGCGGGCCGTCCCCCACCGGCCGCGGAACCGGGCCCGCTCGTCGGCGGCGACCGAGGCGGCGCCGGCCGTGACCGTCTCGTACACCGCGAGGATGTCCGCCCCGACCGTGGACCAGTCGAACCGGCGCACATGGCGGCGGCCGCGTTCGCTCAGCTCGGCCCGGCGGGCCGGGTCGCCGAGCAGCCGGAGCACCGCGCCCGCCAGCGCGTCGGCGTCCTCGTTGGGGAAGAGCTCGCCCGCCGCTCCCCCGTCCAGCACCTGCGCGAACGCGTCCAGATCGCTGGCGAGGACCGGCGCGCCGGCCGACATGGCCTCGACGAGGATGATGCCGAAGCTCTCCCCGCCGGTGTTGGGGGCGACGTAGAGGTCCACGCTGCGCAGCAGCCGCGCCTTGTCCTCGTCGCTGACCATGCCGAGGAACTCCACCCGGTCGCGCATCTGCGGCGGCAGTCCGGCCACCGCCTCCTGCTGGTCACCGCGGCCGGCCACCAGCAGCCGGGTGTCCGGGCGCTCGGCCAGGATCCGCGGCAGCGCGCGCATCAGCACCGGCAGCCCCTTGCGCGGTTCGTCGATGCGCCCCATGAACCCCAGCACGGGCCCGGTCCGCGGCCCGGTGGGGGAATCCACCGGGCCGTCCGGCGCCGCCGCCCGGGACCGCCATTCCGCCCGCGGCTCGGCCCGGGCGAAGAAGTCGACGTCCACCCCGTTGGGGATGACCACCGCGTCCCCGCCCAGATGCTCGACGAGCGTCCGCCGCGCGTACTCGCTCACCGCGATCCGGGCGCTGATCTTCTCCAGGGCGGGCTGCAGGATCGGATACGCGGCGATCATGGCGCGGGACCGCGGGTTGGAGGTGTGGAAGGTGGCCACGATCGGCCCCTGCGCCGCCCAGCAGGAGAGCAGGCCCAGCGACGGCGAGGCGGGCTCGTGGATGTGGATGACGTCGAACGCGCCGTCGTGCAGCCAGCGCCGGACCCGCGCGGCCGACAGGAAGCCGAAGTTCAGCCGGGCCACCGAACCGTTGTAGGGCACCGGCACCGCACGGCCGGCCGAGACCACGTACGGCGGCAGCGGGGTCTCGTCGTCCGCGGGCGCCAGCACCGACACCTCGTGGCCGCTGCGGACCAGGTGCTCGGCCAGGTCCCGGATGTGGAACTGCACACCGCCGGGCACGTCCCAGGAGTACGGACAGACGATCCCGATCCTCACCGCCGCTCCCCCTCCCGGCCGGCCGACCCGCGCGGCGCGGCGGGCGGGTCCAGGTCCGCCAGCCACAGCCGCTGGAGCATGTGCCAGTCCTGCGGGTGCGCGGCGATGCCGGAGGCGAAGGCGTCGGCCAGCTCCTGGGTCATGGCGGCCGCCTGCTCGGCGCGGGTGCCGCCGGAGGGCACCTCGACCGGCGGGTGGACCCGCCCGCGCATCACCGGGGTCCCGTCGTACCAGAGGGTGACCGGCAGCAGCAGCGCCCCGGTCTGGGCGGCGAGCCGGGCCGGGCCGGCGGGCATCTTGGCCGCCTCGCCGAAGAACTTCACCTCCACGCCGGAGGCCGACAGGTCCCGGTCGGCGACCAGGCAGACCAGGCCGCCCGCGCGCAGCCGCCGGGCCAGGGTGCCGAAGGCGCTGCCCCCGGTGTGCGGCAGCACCTCCATGCCCAGGCCCTCGCGGTAGGCGACGAAGCGGTCGTACAGCGATTCCGGCTTGAGCCGCTCGGCGACGGTGGTGAACGGCACGCCCAGCTTGGTGGTCACCCAGGCGCCGGCCAGGTCGTAGTTGCCCATGTGCGGCAGTGCCAGCACCACGCCCCGGCCCGCGGCCAGGCCGTCCACCAGGTGGTGCACGTCGGCCGGGTCGAACCCGTCCCGGATGCGCTGCTCGCTCCACGCGGGCAGCCGGAACGACTCCATCCAGTACCGCAGGTAGGAGCGCATGCCCTCGCGGGAGAGCCGGGCCAGCTGCTGCGCCGAGGCTTCCGGCACCACCCGGGCCAGATTGGCCTCCAGGCGCCGCACGCCCTGGCCGCGCCGCTGCCACGTACGGTCCGCGATCTGCCGCCCGAGGCGCACGGCGACCGGCTCCGGGAGCTTCTTCACCGCGCCCCAGCCCAGCCCGTACAGCGCGTCGGTCAGCCGTTCCTTCACCGCGTCTCGCCCCCCTGGACCGCCGGTTCGGCCGCGTCCGCCTCGGCGGCCTCCCGGCGCACGGTGACCATCCGCTGCACCAGGGTGACGAAGCTGCCCACCGCGACGATCCACAGGGCGATCGGGAGCAGGATGTCGATGTGCGGCACCCCGAACTTGTGCAGACCGGAGAATCCGCAGGCCACCAGGGAGATGACCAGCCGCTCCGCCCGTTCCACCAGCCCGTTGACGTTCACCGGCAGCCCGATGCTCTCGCCGCGCGCCTTGGTGTACGACACCACCTGCCCGCTGGCCAGGCAGAAGATGGCCACCGCGCAGAGCGCCTGGTCGTCGCCGCCGCCCGCGTACCACAGCGCCAGACCGCCGAAGATGGCTCCGTCCGCGACCCGGTCCAGGGTGGAGTCCAGGAAGGCGCCGAACCGGCTGGACCGGCCGAGCTGGCGCGCCATGTTCCCGTCGACCAGGTCGGAGAAGACGAAGAGCGTGATGGTGACCGTCCCCCAGAAGAACTCGCCCTGGGGGTAGAAGACCAGCGCACCCGCGACCACACCACCGGTTCCGGCGAGGGTCACCGCGTCCGGGCTGACACCGAGACGGATGAGCAGGGCGGCGAACGGTGTGAGAACACGCGTGAAGAAAGCACGCGCGTACTTGTTCAGCATGGCCTTCCCGAAGGGTCGAAACGGGCCGGGTGGTCAAGAGGCCACCGGCTGGCCCATCGTAGTCACGCGCATGGAGCGCCGAGTGAACGCATCACGATACGCCCGGGTGTGCGACATATGGACGGCTGATGACGTCGGTGGAAAGCTCGAAGTACCGCACGTGTCGACCGGGAGGCGAGGCACATGGGCGTCAGGACGAACACGCACCCCGGGGCCGCCGGAGGTGCACCGGTGGCCGACCAGCCCGGTTCCGTACGGAACGTGGTGCTGGTCGGCCACAGCGGTTCCGGGAAGACCACGCTGGTGGAAGCGCTTGCCCAGGCCACCGGCGCGGTGAACCGGGCGGGCCGGGTGGAGGACGGCACCACCCTGTCCGACCACGACGAGATCGAGCACCGGCAGCATCGCTCGGTCCAGCTGTCCCTGGTCCCGGTGGAGTGGGGCGGCATCAAGATCAACCTGTTGGACACCCCGGGCTACGCCGACTTCGTCGGGGAACTCCGGGCCGGTCTGCGGGCGGCGGACGCGGCCCTCTTCGTCGTCTCCGCGGTCCAGGAGGCGGACGGCATCGCCGGTCCGACCCGCATGGTGTGGGAGGAGTGCGCCGCCGTCGGGATGCCGCGGGCCCTGGTGGTGACCCATCTGGAAGCGGCCCGGGCGGGCTTCGAGGAGATGACCGAGATCTGCCGGGAGGCGTTCGGCGGCGACGATCCGGACGCCGTACTGCCGCTCTACCTGCCGCTGCGCGGCGCTCCGGGCGCGGACGGGCACGCCCCGGTGACCGGTCTGATCGGGCTGCTGACGCAGCGCGTCTTCGACTACGCGTCGGGGGAACGCGCCGAGTCCCCGCCGACCGCGGACCACGAGCCGCTGCTCGCCACCGCGCGCGGCCGGCTCATCGAGGGGATCATCGCCGAGAGCGAGGACGAGACGCTCATGGACCGCTATCTGGGCGGCGCCGAGATCGATCTGAAGACCCTGGTCGAGGACTTGGAGAAGGCCGTGGCCCGCGGCACCTTCCACCCGGTGCTCGCCGCGGCGCCCGCCACCGACGGGGCGAAGCAGGGCCTGGGCACCGTGGAGCTGCTGGAGCTGATCACCGGCGGCTTCCCCACCCCGCTGGAACGGCCGGCGCCCGAGGTCACCACCCCCGGGGGCGCCCCGTGCCCGCCGCTGTCCTGCGACCCGCGGGGGCCGCTGGCCGCCGAGGTGGTGAAGACCTCCTCGGACCCGTACGTCGGCCGGATGTCCCTGGTGCGGGTGTTCTCCGGCACGCTCCGCCCGGACGAGACCGTCCACGTCTCCGGCCACGGGCTGGAGGACCGCGGCCACGAGGACCACGACGTGGACGAACGGGTCGGCGCGATCACCGCCCCGTTCGGCAAGCAGCAGCGCACCGTGCCGCAGGCCGTCGCCGGAGACCTGGCCTGCGTGGCCAAGCTCGGCCGGGCCGAGACCGGCGACACCCTCTCCGCGAAGGACCGGCCGCTGCTGATGGAGCCGTGGGCGATGCCCGACCCGCTGCTGCCGGTCGCCATCCGGGCGCACGGCAAGCCGGACGAGGACAAGCTGTCGCAGGGGCTGGCGCGGTTGGTCGCCGAGGACCCCACGATGCGTCTGGAGCAGAACCCGGACACCGGCCAGGTGGTGCTCTGGTGCCTGGGCGAGGCGCACCGGGACGTGGCGCTGGAGCGGCTGCGCTCCCGGTACGGCGTCCAGGTCGACACCGTGCCGTACCGGGTGGCGCTCCGCGAGACGTTCGCGGACCGGGCCGGCGGGCGCGGCCGGCACGTGAAGCAGTCCGGCGGCCACGGCCAGTTCGCGATCTGCGAGATCGAGGTGGAACCCCTACCGAACGGTTCCGGCGTCGAGTTCGTGGACGAGGTCGTCGGCGGCGCGGTGCCCCGGCAGTTCATCCCCTCGGTGGAGAAGGGGATCCGCGCCCAGGCCGCCCGCGGCGTCGCCACCGGGCACCCGCTGGTGGACGTGCGGGTGACCCTGCTGGACGGCAAGGCGCACTCGGTGGACTCCTCCGACGCGGCCTTCCAGACCGCCGGCGCCCTCGCCCTGCGGGAGGCCGCCGCCGGGGCCCGCATCCATCTGCTGGAACCGGTCGCCGAGGTGCGGGTGTCGGTCTCCGACGACTACGTGGGCGCGGTGCTGAGCGACCTGTCGGGACGGCGCGGCCGGGTGGTGGGCACCGAGCAGTCCGGCGGCGGGATCACCCTGGTCCGCGCCGAGGTACCGGAGGTCGAGATCAGCAGGTACGCGATCGACCTGCGCTCGCTGTCGCACGGCACCGGGCGGTTCGACCGCCGCTACGCCCGTCATGAACCGATGCCGCAGGCGGTCGCCGACCGGGTGGCCGCACAGCCGGGGCACCCCGGCTGACCTCGTGGGCCGCCCGGGCCGGAGGTCCGGGCGGGCTCCGATGCCCCGGCGACAGCCGGGGCCCTGCACGGATACCCTGGAGCCCGCAGCTCAAGAGCGCGCGGTATTGGGGGCGTTGGTGACGGACGGATTCGACTTCAGTCCCGGGGCACAGGTCCCACTCTCCGGAGCGGCTGGGCAGACGGCGGCGACCCAGGCGCTGGCCTCGGCCGCCTACCGGGACAGCCCGGTGGCCAAACTGCTGGACGCCAACTCCGAATGGACGGTGTCGGAGGTCAAGGCACCCCGCTTCTCCCTGTTCGAGCCCAACCTCGGGGAGGCGTTCGCCCGGGCCGTGCAGGTGCGGATGCTGGGCGGCGCACGGGGCCAGCTGATCCAGTCCTTCGGCATAGAACCCCAGACGGTGGTCGAGCACTGCTTGGCGGCCAACCGGATCCGCAAGCAGCGCGACACCCGGCTCACCGGTCTGATGGTGGTCTTCGGGCTGCTGTTCCTGCCGGGAGTGCTGCTGTGGCTCGGCGCCTTCCAGCTGCGCCGGACGATGGCGGGCTCCCAGGACAAGCGGATCGGCGCGGCCGGCACCGCGGCGATGGTGGTCCTCGCCGGACTCGCCGTCCTCTTCATGCTCAAGCTGCCGTTCACCGGCTTCTGGGGCATCTACCTGCGGGCGATGCTGGTGGCCCCGGTGATCGGCTGGTGGCTGGCGAAGCGGATCTGCGAACGCACCGCGGAGGACCTGCGGGAGCGCTGGAGCGGTCTGCTGTCCGGCGGCGGGGTCGGCGCCAAGGTGCCCGAGGCGGTGCCCAGCGCGCCCGGCGGCGCCGCGGAGCAGCTCCGCAAGGGGCTGGAGAAGCTCACCGCGGAGCAGTACAGCAACGTCGTCTTCTACGCGGGCGGCAAGGGGATACTCGGCATGGGCACCCGGTGGGGCAGCTGGCACCTCGCCGAGGACCTGGTGCCGGCCGACTCCGGCACCGGCATCCACCCGTTCCGCAGCTGGGACGTCATAAAGGGGATCCACGACCAGCTGCGGCTGTTGGAGCGCGGCACCCTGCACACCGGGGGGTTCCCCACCCCGTCGGTGCGGCACTGGGTGGTCTCCCCGATCGGCGAGAACGCCTCCTCGGTGGCGCGCGGCGGCACCACGGAGGAGGAGGGGTTCCAGATAAAGGGCGTGGAGCTGCAGCGCATCTGCGACCAGCAGCAGTTCGGCGCCGGTGACCGGCACTACCTGGGTGTGCAGTTCGTGCTCTGGGACGGCCAGCTGGTGATCACCATGCTCACCACCGTGACGTACCTCCACAACACGCTGCGGATCGAGGTGACCGGGCACGCGCTCGGCCCGGTGCATCCGCTGTTCACCACCAAGCCGTCGGCGCCGTCCAAGACGGTCAGCAAGACGGTCAGGTTCTGGGAGACCAAGTCCGTGCCGCTGCCGCTGGTGGACGCCAAGGAGGTGGTGCGGCTGGCCGCGCGGGCCCCGTTCACCTGGTATCCGCCGCTGCTGGACTACCTCGGCGGCAAGCTGAGCCTGCCCGAGCCCTTCGGCCTGCGGCACGCCTGGGCGGACAAGCCGTGGCGGCACCGCTTCATGGCCGACGACGCGCTGCGCGCGGCGACCCCGGTGCTGCGGGTGGTCCACGAGGCGGCGATCCGGGTGCTCAAGGACAACGGGGTGGACACCCAGCGGTTCGGCAACCGCGCACTGGCGCTCAGCGGCCAGGTGCAGGACGCGACGCCGAAGAAGGCGGACGAGTACAGCGCGTAGCCGCCGTCGCGCGGGAGACGCCGGGAGAGACGCGGGAGGGGGGCCGGGAGACATCCCGGCCCCCCTCCCGCGTCGCGGTACGGCCGACCTAGACCTGCGGCCAGGCGCCGGCGAGCATCCGCCGGGTGTCGGCGAGCAGTTGCGGCAGCACCCTGGTGTGGCCGACGACCGGCAGGAAGTTGGTGTCGCCGCCCCAGCGGGGCACCACGTGCTGGTGCAGGTGTGCGGCGATCCCGGCGCCCGCCACGCTGCCCTGGTTCATGCCCAGGTTGAAACCGTGCGCGCCGGAGGCGGTACGCAGCGCGACCATGGCGGCCTTGGTGAACTCCGCCAGCTCCATCGTCTCGTGGGAGTCCAGCTCGGTGTAGTCGGCGACGTGCCGGAACGGCACGACCATGAGGTGGCCACCGTTGTACGGGTACAGGTTGAGCACCGCGTAGACGTGCGAGCCGCGGGCGATGATCAGCCCGTCCTCATCCGACTTCTCCGGGATGGTGCAGAACGGGCAGCCGTCCCCCGCGCCCGGGCCGGTGGGCTTGTTCTCGCCTTGGATGTACGCCATCCGATGCGGGGTCCACAGGCGCTGGAACGCGTCCGGCGTCCCTACTCCGATCTGCTGCTCCGGCTCACTCGTCATGCGGGCCAGCATATGGCGTACGGGCGGCGGAAAGGGCCCCGGGGCAGTGCCCGGGGCCCTGGTCCCGCGTGCGCGCGGACGACGGAAGCCGACCGTCCGCGCTCCCGCGGGCCTGTGTCACACCTGGATGCGACGCTCCACCGCGTCGACGATCTCGGCGAGCGCCTCGTCGCGGGGGATCCCGTTCTTCTGCGAGCCGTCGCGGTAGCGGAAGGACACCGCTCCGTTGGCCACGTCCTCGTCACCCACGATGATCATGAACGGCACCTTGGACTTCTGGGCGTTCCTGATCTTCTTCTGCATCCGGTCCGAGGAGGCGTCGACCTCCATCCGCAGCCCCTTGGCCTTGGCCTGGGCCGCGAACTCCTTCAGATACGGCACGTGCGCGTCGCCGATCGGGATGCCGACCGCCTGGACCGGGGCCAGCCACGCCGGGAAGGCGCCCGCGTAGTGCTCCAGCAGCACCGCGAAGAACCGCTCGATGGAGCCGAACAGCGCCCGGTGGATCATCACCGGCTGCTGCCGGGAGCCGTCCGCCGCGGTGTACTCCAGGTTGAACCGCTTGGGCTGCTGGAAGTCCACCTGGATCGTGGACATCTGCCAGGTACGGCCGATCGCGTCCTTCGCCTGCACGGAGATCTTCGGACCGTAGTAGGCGGCGCCGCCCGGGTCCATGACCAGCTCCAGGCCCTGCTTCTCGGCGGCCTTGCGCAGCTCCTCGGTGGCTTCCTCCCACTCCTCCGGCTCGCCCACGAACTTCGGGGAGTCGTCGCGGGTGGACAGCTCCAGGTAGAAGTCGCTCAGACCGTAGTCGCGCAGCAGGTTCAGGACGAAGGTGAGCAGGTTGTCCAGCTCGTCCGCCATCTGCTCCTTGGTGCAGTAGATGTGCGAGTCGTCCTGGGTGAACCCGCGGGCCCGGGTCATGCCGTGCACCACGCCGGACTTCTCGTAGCGGTAGACGGTGCCGAACTCGAAGAGCCGCAGCGGCAGTTCACGGTAGGACCGCCCGCGCGCCCTGAAGATCAGGTTGTGCATCGGGCAGTTCATGGCCTTGAGGTAGTAGTCCTGCCCCTCGAACTCCATGGGCGGGAACATCGACTCCGCGTAGTGCGGCAGGTGCCCCGAGGTCTCGAAGAGGTTGGCCTTGGAGATGTGCGGGGTGTTGACGAACTCGTAGTCCGACTCCTCGTGGCGCCTGCGCGAGTAGTCCTCCATGACCCGGCGGATCACCCCGCCCTTGGGGTGGAAGACCGCCAGGCCCGAGCCCAGCTCCTCCGGGATGGAGAACAGGTCCAGCTCGGCCCCGAGCTTGCGGTGGTCGCGCTTCTCCGCCTCGGCGAGGAACTCCAGGTGCGCCTTGAGCTCGTCCTTCGACGGCCAGGCGGTGCCGTAGATGCGCTGCAGCATCGGGTTCTTCTCGCTGCCGCGCCAGTACGCGCCGGCGCTGCGCATCAGCTTGAAGGCCGGGATCGCCCGGGTGCTGGGCAGGTGCGGGCCGCGGCACAGGTCCTTCCAGCACAGCTCGCCGGTCTTGGCGTCGAGGTTGTCGTAGATGGTGAGCTCACCGGCGCCGACCTCGGCGGACGCGCCCTCGGCGGCCTCCGCGGCGGAGCCCTTGAGCCCGATCAGCTCCAGCTTGTACGGCTCGTCGGCCAGTTCCTCGCGGGCGGCCTCGTCGGTCACCGCGCGGCGGGCGAACTTCTGGCCGCGCTTCTGGATCTCCTGCATCTTCTTCTCGATGCGCTTGAGATCGTCGGGCTGGAACGGGGTCTCGACGTCGAAGTCGTAGTAGAAGCCGTCCCGGATCGGCGGGCCGATGCCCAGCTTGGCCTCCGGGAACAGCTCCTGCACGGCCTGCGCCATCACGTGCGCGGTGGAGTGCCGCAGGATGTCGAGGCCGTCCGGGCTGGTGATGTCGACCGGCTCGATCTCGTCACCGTCGGCCGGCTGGTACGCCAGGTCCTTCAGCTGCCCGGCCACGCGCGCGGCGACGACCGAGCGCTCGCCCTGGAACAGATCCGCCGCCGTGGTGCCCGTGGTCACCACGCGCTCTTCCCGCTCGGAATCGCGTTGGATGATCACACGGACGTCTGACACCGGTCTCTCCTGACTCATGGATGCGTCGCAGCGGACACTGCGCACCGTGAATCGTACCGAGCCGCGGGGGCTGACGGCGAAACGCGTTCCGCGGGGCCGCGGTGGCCCCGGCACGGTGGTCAGTCTCCCCCGGCCCGGGCCGGCCCCCGCCCGGGGACGGCCCCGCCGGGGCCGGCGTCCGGGTCGTCGGGACACGCCTCGCGGAAGAGGTCCTGGTTCTCCCGGAGCGCCTTGACCAGCCGGTCCCGCTCCGCCTCGTCCACCTGGACCGGGGTGACCCCGCTCGCCCCGGTCAGGCGGCGGAACCCGCCCCGGCTCTCCAGCCGTCCGGACACCCGGACCGGCAGCCCGGCCAGGTGCGCGTGTCCGGCGACGCGGTAGTCCGCCTCGTCCAGGACGATCCGCACGGTGGCCACATCGGCGCCGGCCAGGACCCGCAGCCGGACCGTGCCGGGGCCGCCGGGCGCCGCGCGGCGCAGCCGGACCACGGCCCCGGTGACGCGTACCGGCACGGACGGCTCGTCGGTCGCGTAGCGGGCCCCGGCCTGGCGCAGCGCGGGCAGGTCACCGGGCGAGAACTCCACCGGCCCCGGGTGCGCGGTGAAGCCGTGCGGCGGCCCGGCCGCCGGGGACCAGGCGATCTCCACCCGGGCCCCCTCGGTGCCCCTGACCAGGGCCACCAGCGCCTCGGTGAGCTCCCGGCTCACCCCGGCCCGCACCGCGGTGTCGAAGGCCGCCATGTCCCCGGTGGCCCGCCGGAAGTCCACCGCGTCCCGGGCGGCGTACAGCGCGCGCAGCAGGGTGGTGGTGCCGTCCCGGCCGCGCTCGACGGGGACGAACACGGTCAGCGCGCGTCCGGCGGGAGCGGCGGCCCCGGCGGGTCCGATGAGGACCCCGTCCAGCACCGCCTCGGCGGCGTGGCGGTGCCGGGCGCCGTGGTACCCGGCCTGTTCCCGGGTGGCCAGGGCGCCCGCCAGCAGCATCGAGCGGGCGGCGGCGCGCAGCCGTTCCTGCTCGGCCCAGGAGGCCCCCGCGCCGTCCGCGGGCCCGGGGACATCGCGCCACCAGCGGATCTCGTCGCTGGGCACCGCGAGTCCGAGGAGCACCTCCCGGGCGGTGGGGGCGCTGCTGCGGGCCAGCGCGGTGAGTGCCTCGGCGAGCAGGTCGACGCTGTCCGGGAAGTCCCGGCTCTCCGGCACCAGCAGACTGGTGCCGCCGGCGGACGGGCCGGGCGGGGTCCAGCGGCCGTAGCGGCCGGGCGCTCCGCCGCGCCGCCGCCAGCCGTGCCGGCTCAGCAGCGCCCCGAGCACACCGGGGTCGACCGCCTCGGGCGGCGGGAGGGCCGGGGCCCCGTCGTCGGTCGGCAGGTCCATCAGGGTCTCCCTCCCGCCCCGACCCGGGTCATGATCTCGCAGAGCGCCCGGTCGTCGAAGACGCGCGAGGTGGGGATCCGCACGGTGGTCCGGCGGCGCCCGGTGACCGGGTGCCCCGCCAGGTTGGCCCAGTAGCAGCAGTGCCGCAGCGCGAGCCGGTCGTGGCCGGCCCGCAGCCAGTCCTCCCGGCTCCGGGGCACGATCATCACCACCAGGATCTTGTGCACCGAGACCGGGCTGCGGGCGAGCTTGACCAGGTGGTCGTTGTCGAGGCTGAAACCGAAGGTGGGGCCCGGCGGTTGCGGGGCCAGCTGGTAGGTCGCCTTCAGCTGCACCTTGATGGTCACCTCGTCGTCCACCAGGTGGCCGCGCGCGGCGTGGCTGAGGTGCCAGTCGATGCCGTTGTCCGGGAAGGGCTGGGCCAGTGAGCAGCCGGCCGCGGCCGCGACCGCGTGCAGATAGCCCACCTGCAGGGTCTCCATGCAGGCGGTGGTGGCGAGCCGGCCGCGTTGCGGGCCGGCCGGTGGGTCGGCGACGGGTCTGACCGGGTCGGGCTGCGCGAGCGCCATGTCCCCAGGGCCTTCCGGGTGTTGCGGGTCCGGTCGGTGACCGACCGGCCGAGTGCCGCTTCCGTACACCGGTGTTGTCTCCGCGGCGGATGGCGCGCAAACGATGCCGGACCGGGACGGTTCGATTCTGGCGCTCCTCGGGTATCACCTGCTCGGGCGGGGTTCGTCAGGTGCCATCCGGCAAGCGAGCACGAGGAGTTGGGGCCATGCCGTGCTGGTTCGAGGGGCCACTCGCCGCCTTCGACACGGAGACGACCGGGGTCGATGTGGAGAACGACCGGATCGTGTCCGCCGCCCTGGTCGTCCAGCGGATGCCCGGCGGGGTGCCGGAGGTGCTCCGCTGGCTGGTGAGCCCGGGGGTCCCGGTGCCCGAGGCGGCGACCGCGATACACGGGCTGACCGAGTCCCATCTGCAGCGCCACGGGCGGTGGCCGGCGCCGGTGATGGAGGAGGTGGCGCGGGGGCTGGCCGAGCAGTGGGGGCGCGGCACCCCGCTGGTGGTGATGAACGCCCCCTTCGATCTGACGTTGCTGGACCGGGAGTTGAAGCGGCATCGCAACTCCGGGCTGTACGCCTATCTGTCGGCCGGGTCGCTGTGCGTGCTGGACCCGCGGGTGCTGGACAAGCACCTGGACCGCTACCGCAAGGGCCGCCGGACCCTGACGGATCTGTGCGCGCACTACGGGGTGGAGCTCACCGGCGCGCACGACGCGGCCGCCGACGCGGTGGCGGCGCTGGAGGTGGTGCGGGCGATCGGCCGCCGGTTCGCGTCCCGGCTTGAGGGGCAGACGGCGGCGGAGCTGCACACCCGGCAGGCCGTCTGGTACGCGGCGCAGGCGCGCGGCCTGCAGGCGTGGTTCGCGCGGAACGGGTCGGAGGAGGTCTGCGATCCGGCGTGGCCGCTGCGCCCGGCGGTACGTGCGGCGGCCTGACGGACGAGCCGCCCGCTCGCCGGCGGCGAACCGGCGGTGAAACCGGGGCGGACACGGCGAAGGCCGGACCGCCTGTCCGGCGGCCCGGCCTTCTCGGGGTGGGCGATACTGGGTTCGAACCAGTGACCTCTTCGGTGTGAACGAAGCGCTCTCCCACTGAGCTAATCGCCCCGGTGTCCGGCCGGTTTCTCCCCGGCGGAACGTCCTGAACAATACAGGTCGCGGCGGCATTCGTTCAAACCGCGTTCCGGCGACCGCCACCGGCCGCCAGCCGGGCCCGCAGTCCGTGCCGTCCGCGGCGCATCATCAGGGCGTGGTTGGCGCGGAAGAAGGGGCGGCCGGGGACGGCGAGCCGGCGCAGCAGCGGCTTGCGCACCACCACCTGCTGTTCGAAGTAGGCGCGGGTGCCGGAGCCGCGCGGGGTCACGATCCACCGCGCCCAGCCCCGCAGATCGCCGCCGAGTTCGACCTGGAGCACCCGGGCCACCGGGTCCTGCCGCTCCTCGCGGGCGGTCACCGTCAGGTCGTACGGGATGAGGGAGCGGATGCGGGCGGTGCCGCCGTGGTCGTCGGTTCGGGTGGCCGCGCGCACCTGCGGCCACCACCGCGGGTACTCCTCCCCCACCGCGAGCACCGCGTAGACGGCGTCCGGCGGGGCGCCGATGTCCCAGTGGGTCCGGAAGCGGTAGTGGCACCAGTCCATGAGGGGGAGTCTGCGCCGCGGCGGGGGCGCGGAAACGCCGAGGGCCCGGAGGTGTGAACCTCCGGGCCCTCGGTCCGGGTGGGCGATACTGGGTTCGAACCAGTGACCTCTTCGGTGTGAACGAAGCGCTCTCCCACTGAGCTAATCGCCCGGGCGCAGGCCCAACATTAGCGCATGTCAGGCCGTGCCTTTGACCAGCCGGGTGCGGCCGGGATCACTCCTCGATCTTCCAGGGCATCACGATGCCGAACTTCCAGACGTACACCGCCACCGCGGCGGCGCAGATCACCAGCGCGATCGTGGTCAGGATCAGGTTCCGCTTGCGGACGCGCGGGTCGAGCGCCCGCTGGGCCGCCTCCGTCACCTTCCGCTTGGTCCAGCGCAGCACCAGCTGCGCCCAGACGAACTCGGTGGCCCAGATCGCCATGCCACCGAAGATCACGACCCAGCCCGGGCCGGGCAGCGGCAGCATGATGATGCCGACCACGACGACCACGAGACCCACGATGAAGACCCCGACCTGCCAGCTCCTGTGCAGGGCCCGGGACCTCTGGATGAACTGCGGCGCCTTGGAGCCGAGCACCGGCTCCGCTGTCGCGCCGTCCCCCGTCACGGCAGTGGCGCCCGTCGCCTTCGCGACCCCCTGCCGACCGTCACTCTCCGCATTCATGTATCCAAACTACCCGATGCGGCCGAGTCACCGGAACGGCGGTACGAGGCGGTCGGCGACTGGGCCGCCCGGGGTACCGGAAGACCCACAAAACGGGCAGAGGGGTTTACAACGGCACCGTAGGTGGCATGTCGATTTCGCCGACGTGCGAATCCCCGAGCGCACACTGAGCGAAAGGCCCTGGCGCTTATGAACACCACGGTCAGCTGCGAGCTGCACCTGCGCCTCGTTGTATCGAGCGAGTCCTCACTGCCTGTACCCGCGGGCCTGCGGTATGACACGGCCGATCCCTATGCCGTGCACGCCACCTTCCACACCGGAGCCGAGGAGACGGTCGAGTGGGTGTTCGCCCGCGACCTTCTCGCGGAGGGCCTGCACCGGCCCACGGGCACCGGCGACGTCCGTGTCTGGCCGTCTCGCAGCCACGGTCAGGGCGTCGTCTGCATCGCCCTCAGCTCCCCGGAAGGCGAGGCACTCCTCGAGGCCCCGGCGCGGGCCCTGGAATCGTTCCTCAAGCGAACCGACGCCGCCGTGCCACCCGGCACCGAGCACCGCCACTTCGACCTCGACACGGAGCTCTCCCACATCCTGGCGGAGAGCTGAGGGGGCCCGGGGTGAGCTGACAGCCGCCGTCCGACTCGGGGAGACGGCGGACCAGGAGCAGGAAACGCACAGCACGGACGACGGTGCCGTCGCCGCGGATACCCGCGGCGACGGCACCGTCACGTGCGGAGCCGCTAGAGTCGGCCAGATCGAAGGGCACTCGCTGAGCAGCCATCGCCGACCAGGCCCGGCCAGGGGGACCAACCCGTGCTGATCAACCACGACACCCGGTGCGCACTCGACGCCGTCGTCGATCTGGTGAACACCGCACCGCAGGGCGAGGACCGCGACGACCTCACCGACGTCGCCGACCTGCACCGCTTCGTCGAGCGCAACGACATCAGCGACGTGGGGACGCTCGGCGCGCGCGATCTGGCGGCCGTCCGGGCGGTGCGCGAGAAGTTCACCGCGGTGTTCTCCTCACCGGACACCAGAAGCACCGCCGAGCTGCTCAACGCGATGGTCGCCGCCGCCGGGACCACGCCCCGGCTGACCGACCACGACGGCTACGACTGGCACGTCCACTACTTCGCGCCGGGGGCCTCGGTCGCCGACCACCTCGCCGCGGACGGCGGGATGGCGCTGGCCTTCCTGGTCGTGGCGGGCGAACGGGAACGGCTGCGGCGGTGCGAGGCACCGGACTGCGGGCGGGCCTTCGTGGACCTGTCACGCAACCGCTCGCGGCGCTACTGCGACAGCCGGACCTGCGGGAACCGGCTGCACGTCGCCGCCTACCGGGCACGCCGCCGGGAGGCCGCGGAGTAACCCGCCGGCCCCGGCGCCACCGCCGGGGCCGCAGCCCGCACCGCCCGGTGGCGGTGGGGCACCGGGTCACCACCGGTGGCGGCCGGGCACCCGGTCACCACCGGTAGAGGTCGTGCACGGCGGCGAGCAGCAGCAGCGTGCCGATCACGGTCAGGAAGAGCATCAGCGGCGGCTGGGAGAGCGCGAAGAGACAGCCCCGCCGCTCCTGGCTCGGCGGGACGGGGGGTCGCTGGACAGGGGGCGGTTCCCCCGGGTTGTGCACCATCTCGCGGCAGATCATCGCCCAGGTGCCCGCCCACCCGCGACCAACGCACCTCTTTCGGGCGGTTGTTCGCGGTATCCGGGGTCAGATGCCGTGCTTCTTGAGAATCGCCTCGATGTCGGAGAACTCGTCGTCGCCGGAGCCCGTCCGGGACCCGGTCCGCTTCCGGCCTCCGGCGGCCCCCGTCCCCTCCCGGTCCTTGCCCCCGCCCGGGGAACGCGCCGGCCGGATCTGCGGCGCGGCCCGCCCGGATACCTGCCCGGCCGGGCCCTGCGGGCCGGCGCGCCGGCGCTCCACCGTCCGGCTGACCGTGAACAGCAGCCAGGACAGCCCCAGCACCACGAAGCCCAGCCAGACCCCGGGGTCGAACACCAGGTCGTTGATCCAGTCCAGGATTCCGGTCATCGCCAGGCCGACCGGGATCAGCGCGTAGGCGGCGATCCGCGTCGCGGCGAGGAAGCGCCTGCGGTACGCGGTCAGCAGGGCGATCGCCAGGCCGCCCGCGGAGAGCGCGACGCACACGGTGTCGGTCAGCATCGGGATCCTCCTGCCGGTGGGGGCTGTCGCCCTTCCATCCTGCACCTCCGCCGCGGCCCGGGGCCACGGTCCGGCAGCGCCTCAGGGACATCTCGGGGACGTTCTCCTCCTCAGGTGCCGGCCCGGGCCGCCGCGGACGCGGCCCGGACCGGCCCGCCGCGGCCCGCCGGGAAGCCCGGTCCGGGTGCCCGGGGCGCCGCCCGGGCTGGGAGACTGGCGCCATGAGCGACACCGATGACCCGCAGCCGCAGCCCGTCGTCCTGGACGTGTGGTGCGAGCTGCAGTGCCCCGACTGCCGCACCGCGCTGGACGACCTGCACGCGCTGCGCTCCCGCTTCGCCGACGCGCTGGAGATCCGGCTGCGGCACTTCCCGCTGGAGCGGCACCGGCACGCCCACGCCGCCGCCCAGGCCGCCGAGGAGGCGGTCGCGCAGGGCCGTGGCTGGCCGTACGTCGAGGCGGTGCTGGACCGGGTGGCGGAGCTCGCCGAGCGCGGCGAGGAGCTGCTGGTGGAGGTGGCCCGGGAACAGGGGCTGGACGCCGAGGAGATGGACACCGCGCTGATCGACGGCCGGCACATCCTGATCGTCGACGCCGACCAGGCGGAGGGCAAGGCGCTCGGGGTGACGGGCACCCCGACCTACGTCATCGGCGGGGAACGGCTGGACGGCGGCAAGAGCCAAGAGGGCCTGCGGGAGCGGATCGAGGAGATCGCCGGCCGGCTCATCGGGGAGCGGACCGGCGGCTGAGCCCTGCCGTCGCGCGCCCGGCCGGGCGGCGCCCCTCGCCGGACCCGGCACCCGGGAGCCCGGTCGCGTCCGCGGCCGGGCTCCGGTCAGACCAGGTACTTGAAGAGGTTGCGCTGGGTGATCCGGTAGCCGAGCGATTCGTACAGCCGCACCGCCGGGGTGTTGTCCGCGAAGACGTGCAGGCCCAGGGTGCGGGCGCCCGCCGCCAGGCTCTCGCGTTCGGCGACCAGCATCAGCGAGCGGCCGTGGCCGCGGCCCCGGTGCTCCTCGGCGACCTCGACGGCGAAGACGTAGGCGTCCCCGCCGCCGGACGGCACGTTCCGCTGCGAGATCCAGACGGTGCCCACGTCGGTGCCCTGGTGCGCCAGGATCCGCAGCCGCACGCCGGGGGTGCCGGGGCCGTCGGGCAGCAGCGACCGGTAGTCGCGGTCGACCCGGGCGGTGACCTGGTCCTCCGGGACGCCGGTCCGGGTCACGGTGGCGATGAACTGCGCCCGCTCCCGGGCGAACCAGGCCGGGTACTCCCCTTCGCTCATCGGACGGGCCCGGGCCCCCTCGGGCAGGTCCGGGGCGGCGCCCAGGTCCTTGATCATGTTGCGGCTGCGTTCCCGGTAGCCGAGGGTGCCGGCGAGCGCCCACGCGGCGGCGGCGTCCGCGGGGACCGCGATCTCGACCCGCTCGCAGCCCCAGCCGCGCAGCACCTCCTCGGCGGCCAGGGCGGCCACCGTGGCCCGCCCCCGGCGCCGGTCCCCCGGGTCGATGCCGAGCCCGCTGATCCGGCCGGCCCTGGGGCCGAAGCGGGGGTGGGTGCCCAGTTCGATGCGGCCGACCGGCCGGCTGTTGACGCAGACGTCGTACCAGCGGGAACGGGAGCCGTCCGGGGAGGTCCGCTCGGCCTCGACGGGCCGCAGGGTGGTGGTCATCCTCGTGTTGTACCGGCCCGGCGGCCGCCCCGTCACCCGGAATTCCGTTCGGCTCCGCGCGGTTCCGGCCACGCACCCCGCACCGGGCGGGCCCGGGTCCCGCGGTGGCCGCCGGGACGGGTCCGGACGGCCCACCGGGCGCGGCCGGAGCCGGGCCGGCGGGCCCGTGCCGTGGGTGTCAGACGGGGTCGGGCTCCGCGGCCGACCGCTCGGCGAAGATCCGCATGGCCTTGGCCGTCACCGGGCCGGGCGCGCCCGCCACGGTGCGTCCGTCGACCCGCGACACGGCCTGCACATCACGCAGTGTGGAGGTCAGGAAGATCTCCTCCGCCCGCTCCAGCACGTCGAACGGCAGATCCGTCTCCCGGGCCCCGGCCCAGTCGGCCACCAGGGCGCGGGTGACGCCGGCCAGGCAGCCGGAGGAGACCGGCGGGGTGTGCAGTTCCCCGTCGAGGACCACGAAGACGTTGGAGCCGGTGCCCTCGCACAGCCGCCCCGTGGTGTTGGCGAACAGCGCCTCGGAGGCGTCCTGCCGGTGTGCCCGGGACAGGGCCAGCACGTTCTCCGCGTAGGAGGTGGTCTTCAGCCCGGCCAGTGCCCCCCGCTCGTTCCGCGTCCAGGGCACGGTGATCACGGAGGTGGTGTCCGGCCGCACGCCGACCTCGCCGACCGCGACCACCAGGGTCGGGCCGGTGGTGCCGCGGTCCGAGCCGAGCGGGGAGAGGCCGCCGGTGTAGGTGATCCGCAGCCTCCCCCGGGGCATCGGGTTCGCCTCCAGCACCGCGGCACAGGCCCGCCGCACCTCGTCCAGGTCCGGCTCGGGCAGTCCCAGACCCCGGGCGGAGCGCGCCAGGCGCTCCAGGTGGCGGGTGAGCGCGAAGAGCCTGCCGTGCTCCGCCTTGAGCGTCTCGAAGACGCCGTCGCCGACCGTCAGCCCGTGGTCGAAGACGGACACGCGCGCGGCGTCCTCGTCGCGCAGCGCCCCGTCGAGCCAGATCGTCACCGTGCAGTTCCTCCCTCGAGCCGATGTTCCGTACCCGACGCTATCGCGAGCAGCCGGGCCGCCTTGAGTTCGGTTTCCTCCCACTCGCGCTCCGGGTCCGAACCCCAGGTGATCCCGGCGCCGGAGCCGAAGCGCAGCACCGCGCCGGCCGGGCTCCCGGCCTCGCCGGGCGCGCGGTCGATCCAGAAGGTGCGGATGCCGACGGCCAGCTCGCCGCTCCCGCGGTCCGCGTCCACCCAGCCGATCCCACCGCAGTACGGGCCGCGCGGCGCGGTCTCCAGCTCCTCGATGATCCGCAGCGCGCTGGACTTGGGGGCCCCGGTCACCGAGCCGGGCGGGAAGGTCGCCGCGAACAGCTCCGCCCAGCCGGCGCCCTCGGCCAGCTCGCCGCGCACGGTGGACACCAGGTGCACCAGTCCGGGGTGCGGCTCGACCGCGCAGAGCGCCGGAACGGTCACCGAACCGGGGGCGCAGACCCGGCCCAGGTCGTTGCGGACCAGGTCCACGATCATCACGTTCTCGGTGCGGTCCTTCTCCAGCAGGCCCTCCGGCGTGCGGGCGGTGCCCTTGATCGGGCCGGACTCCACCGAGCGGCCGGTGCGCCGCAGATAGAGCTCGGGTGAGGCGGTGGCGACCTCCACACCGTGCGCGGGCAGCCGCACGGTGCCGGCGTAGGGGGCGGGGTTGCCCCGGGCCAGCAGCGCGGTGAGCGCGTCGACGTCGGCGCGCGCCGGCTCCGGCAGCGGCGCGGACAGCACCCGGCAGAGATTGGCCTGGTAGACGTCGCCGGCCGCGATGTACTCGCGGATCCGCCGGACGCCCGCGACGTACCCGGCCCGGTCCAGCGAGGAGGTCCAGTCGGCGGCGGCCGGGCCGCGCCAGGCCCCGGGCACCGGATCGGGCACCGGCGCGTTGCGCACGTCGCCGAACCGGGCGCAGACGACGCCGCCCTCGAAGTCCGCGACCACCGCCCAGAAGCCGCTGGAATCCAGGGCCGCGGGGTCGCGGGTGACCTCGCGCAGATCGGTGGCGAGCAGCCCGCCGAAGCGGGCCATCGGGGCCTGCGCACCGCGTGACCACCGGGTCACGGAGGCCGGCGACGGGGGCGACTCAAGGGGCAGGTCGTACACGGCTGCGAGTCTATGGCGGCTTCCCCGAGGCTGCCCCCGACGGGTGAAGCGGAGGTGAGCGGCGGGCGAGCACCACAGCACGCTGGGCAAACGGAATTTGAGCTGGCCCAGGAATCCGCTAGAGTTCAACACGTCGCCGGGACGCGGAAGCGCCCCGGGGATACGGTCCCTCCCGGACGTCTGCCGATGATCCTGGAGAGACGACTGCGGACGTGGCTCAGTTGGTAGAGCATCACCTTGCCAAGGTGAGGGTCGCGAGTTCGAATCTCGTCGTCCGCTCGAAGTAGGGGATTCCCGTCCCCTGCGGTTGGTGGAGTGGCCGAGAGGCGAGGCAACGGCCTGCAAAGCCGTCTACACGGGTTCAAATCCCGTCTCCACCTCTCCTGGACGATTAGCTCAGCGGGAGAGCGCTTCCCTGACACGGAAGAGGTCACTGGTTCAATCCCAGTATCGTCCACTGGGTCCGCGAGGACCTGACGAAGGTCCTCTGTGGACCTGCCCGCGCGATTAGCTCAGCGGGAGAGCGCTTCCCTGACACGGAAGAGGTCACTGGTTCAATCCCAGTATCGCGCACGCAGTACCGGAGGTCGTCCTGGACGGCCGAGGTCCCGCGGACGATTAGCTCAGCGGGAGAGCGCTTCCCTGACACGGAAGAGGTCACTGGTTCAATCCCAGTATCGTCCACATGAAGGCCGAGGGCCGGAGCTTCCCGCTCCGGCCCTCGGTCGTTCTCCCGGTCCGCTCAGGAGGAGAAGAGCATGTGGCCGAAGCCGCGCCGGTGGCCGTGACCGTGGCCGTGACCGTGGTGGGACTGGTGCGGCGCGCCCCAGGCGGGGGCGGGCGCGGCGGGCGCGGCGGGGTAGGCCTGCGGGGCCGGCGGCGGCGGGGCGGCCTGCGTCCACTGCGCCTCCAGGCGGGTCAGCGCCTCCAGCTCACCGTAGTCCAGAAAGATCCCCCGGCAGCCGCTGCACTGCTCGATCTGGACGCCGCTGCGGTTGTAGGTGTGCATCGGCGCGTGGCACTTGGGACACTGCATGGTCCGCTCAACTCCTCATACATCGGACATTCGCGCCAGGAGGGAACTTCCTCGCGGGCGCGTCGAGTTCACCCTACGACGGTCGTGCCGAGGCGGGCGATGCGGGCGCAGGCATCGACCATCGCCTGCTCCGCCTCGTCGAGTGCCCGGCCGGCCGCCGCGGCCTTGGCCAGGGCCGTCGCGGCGGACTGCACGGTGAGCGCGCGGGCCGGGCCGTCCAGCTCCGGCCAGGGGTCGCCGGTGGCCGGTACGGCGGGGCCGCCACCGGCCCGGTAGGCGCCGAGGAACCGGTTCCACTCGTCGGCGGTGAGCAGCCCGGTGGCGTACCAGGCGGCCGGCCGGGCGAGGTCCCAGGCCGGCTCGCCGAGGCCGAGGTCGTCCACGTCGATGAGCAGCCAGCGGCCGTCCGGGGCGGGGTGCCGCACCAACTGCCCGAGATGGAAGTCGCCGTGGCAGACGACGTCGGCGCGCACCATCGCGGCCTGGTCCCGGGCCCAGCGGGGCAGGCCGGCCCAGGCGGCCAGCACCGCCTCGGCGGCCGGGCCGGGCCGGGCGGCGGCCCGCAGCCGGGCCACCGCGCGCGCGGCCTTGGCCGGCCCGCGCATCACCGGCAGCGGGCCGGGGAGGGCGGCGACCGGGAGGGTGTGCAGCCGGGCGAGGAGCCGGCCGGCCGCTTCCCAGGGGGCCGCCTCCGGGTGGTCCGGGGAGACGGGGCTGCCGTACGGCCACAGGGTGACCGCCCGGGGACCGGCCCGGCCGGCCGGGTACGCGTCGTCCGGCCCGCGGCCGGGCCCGCCGGTGCGCGGCGCGCCCGGCCACCCCGGCGGAATCGGCGGTGCGCCCGCCGGGCGGGCGGCGGGGTCGCCGGGCAGCGCGGTGGACTCCGTGGTGAGCGGCGGCAGCAGGATGCCCGCGGCCCGCGGGTGGGCGGCGACCCTGAGCCGGACGGCCAGCGCGGCCGGCTCGTCGTGCGGTTCGGCGGGGCCGGCCGGGTCCCGGTCCGTGGCGGGCGGAGCCCCGGCCGGGAGGACGGCGCGGGCGGTGCCGGGGGCGTGCGCCTTGGCCACCACCGGCCCGCAGCGGACCACGGTGCCGTCGGACCGGTCGGCGAGGACGGTGACCCCGGTGCCCGGCTCGCCGGTGGCGCCGCCCCGGCAGGCCGCGGCCGGCGCGGCGGACGGGGTGCCGGGGTGGTGCGGCACGGCGGGCGGAGTGCCCGCGTCGTGCGGCGCGGCGGGTACGGCGCCGGAGTGGTGCGGTTCGCCGGACGCAAGGTCGGGGTGGTGCGGTGCGCCGGGGGCGGCACCGGGCCGGCCGACCGGTGCCGAGACGGTCACGGCGGCACGGCGGGCGGCTTCCGCCAGCAGACGCAGGTGCGGCGCGGCCGGCACGGCACCGGGGTGGTGCGATGCGCCGGACGCAAGGTCGGGGTGGTGCGACTCGCCTGGTACGGCGCCGAGGTGGTGCGGTGCGCCGCACGCAACTCCGGGGTGGTGCGGTGCGCCGGGGGCGGCACCGGGCCGGCCGGCCGATGCCGGGACGGTCACGGCGGCACGGCGGGCGGCTTCCGCGGGCTGGCGCGAGTGCGGCGCCGGGGCCGCCGGGTGGGGCTCGCCGGTGCCTGCGCCCATCCGCGCCCCCTCGTCCGTCGTCCGTGCGGCGCCCGCGCGCCGCTCACCGGCCCGGATCCTACCGCCGGCGCCCCGGGGACGGGCCGGTGCCGGGCGCCGGTCAGGGGCCGCGCCCGGGGTCCGGTGGTCGCGACACGCCGGAGTGCGGAACGGGTCCGACTGCCGTGTCCGGACAGCGCGATGCCCGGGCAGCTCCCCAGCTACCCGGGCATTCGTGCCGTCCGCCGCACCCCCGTCCCCACGGGGTTTATGGCCGGAAGTCCCCGGTCCGGGCCGCTCTCCCGGACCCGGGGCGCTCAGCGCCCCAGCATTCCCGCCACGGACGACGCTTGTGTCACGACGGCTTCCCAGCCGCCGAACACGACAGCGAGGACGGCGGCCAGCGGCAGCACCATGGCCGCCGCGACCAGTGGATGGCGCGGATCGGTCCGCCGACCGTCTCCGGAGCTTCTCCCGGTGGTGGCCGGGAGAGCGTCGACGACTGCTCGTCCGCGCGTCCGGAGGATCGTGCGTACCGCAGTGCTCGCCATCGCCCCTCCTCCCTGTCAGCTCTGCAGCGGCGGGCGTCCGACCTCGGGGGACGAGTGCTGCGCCCGCCGCTTGACCTCAACACTAGGGGGTGGGGTGGGGCCTGACGTCATGCCCTCGTATCGATTCCCGGGCCTCCGGGAGGATGACGTACGGCCGCCCGGTGTACTCCCCTGGGTGGAGACGCGCCGCCCGCTTCCGGGGTCATCCCGGAGAGGGACGCCCGACACCGTCGGGGGCGCGCCGCAACCGCCCCCTTGGGGTGACTTCGCTCACTCCCCCGTTCCGCTCCGGCCGCTCGCGCCGCCGCCCCGGCCGGGCGCCGCGCGGTGCGGACCGGGGACCCGGACGGTCCGCCGCGGATGTCCCGCGAAGGGGGCCGGGGCCGCCGCCGCCCGGTCTTTCCGGCTCAACCACCGCGTCCGGGCGGGTGCTTGGGAGGACGTCGCGGGGCGGCCGGTGCGGCCGGACCGGCCCCGGCCCGGCACACCGCCTCTTCCCGCCCGCTACTGACAATCCGTCGACCGACGCATGCGCGGCCTCTCAGCAAGGCGGCGCGTCAATCCGTAAGCTGTGGCCCGTCAGACGCAAGTGGAGTGGGGCCTCCCCACCGGAGGCAGGGGACGGACATGGCGATGATGCGGCTCCGGCGCGAGGACCCGCGTGTCGTCGGCTCGTTCCGGCTCCACCGGCGGCTCGGCGCGGGCGGCATGGGCGTGGTGTACCTCGGCTCGGACCGGCGCGGCCAGCGGGTGGCACTGAAGGTGATCCGCCCCGACCTCGCCGAGGACCAGGAGTTCCGCTCCCGGTTCGCCCGCGAGGTCTCGGCGGCCCGGCGGATCCGCGGCGGCTGCACGGCCCGGCTGGTCGCCGCCGACCTGGACGCGGACCGCCCGTGGTTCGCCACCCAGTACGTGCCCGGCCCGTCGCTGCACGACAAGGTGAACGAGGACGGGCCGCTGCCCGCCGCCCAGGTCGCCTCGATCGGTTCGGCGCTGGCCGAGGGCCTGTTGGCGGTGCACGACGCCGGGGTGGTGCACCGCGACCTCAAGCCGTCGAACATCCTGCTGTCGCCCAAGGGGCCCCGGATCATCGACTTCGGCATCGCCTGGGCGACCGGTGCCAGCACGCTGACGCACGTCGGCACCGCGGTCGGCTCGCCGGGCTTCCTCGCCCCGGAGCAGGTGCGCGGCGCCGCGGTCACCCCGGCCACCGACGTGTTCGCGCTGGGCGCCACCCTCGCCTACGCCTCCACCGCCGACTCCCCCTTCGGGCAGGGCAGTTCGGAGGTGATGCTGTACCGCGTGGTGCACGAGGAGCCGCAGCTGCTCGGGGTGCCGGACGCCCTGGCGCCGCTGATCCACGCCTGCCTCGCCAAGGACCCCGAGGACCGGCCGAGCACCCTGCAGTTGTCGCTGCGGCTGAAGGAGATCGCGGCCCGCGAGGCGCACGGGCACGGCCCGTCGGACGGCCGGGGGGCCCTCCCCCGCCAGCCCGAGCGGCCCACCGGACAGCGTGCGGACGAGTACGCGCAGCAGCGCACCGAGCGCCGGCCGGGCGGGGCGCCCACGCCCCGGCCGCAGCGCCCGCGGTCCGGCACCGCGCGCCCGGGCGCCGGCACCCCCGGCGGCTCCGGGGCCCGGCCCGTCAAACGCCCTTCGGGGCCCCGTCCCACCAACGGGCGGACCCCCGCCCGCCGTCCCTCCGGTACCCGGCCCGGGGCCCGCACCACCTCGGGCGGCCGGCGGCCCGGGGGGCCGGACCGGCGGCTGCTCCGTCAGCGGCTGATCGTCTTCGTGGTGGTGACACTGCTGGCCGCGCTGGGTATCGCCGCGGCCCAGGGCTGTCAGGGGCCGGCCCGGGGCCTGGGCGGCACTCCGGACCACACGCCGCCGGCGGTCTCCGCCCCGTTCGAGGAACCCGGCCGGGACTGACCGCGGCGCGCGGCCCGGCCGCCGGCGTACCGGACCGGCCGCGCGGCCGGCCGACCGCGCCGGACCTGCGGAGGTCAGTGGCGCGGGCGGCCGGTCACCACCGCGTAGAACGCGACCGCCGCGGCGGCACCGACGTTGAGCGAGTCGACCCCGTGCGCCATCGGGATGCGCACCCACTCGTCGGCCGCCATCAGCGCCTGCCGGGACAGCCCCGCGCCCTCCGCGCCGAGCATCAGCGCGACCCGCTCCAGGCGGTGCGGGGCGGCGTCGTCCATCGCGGTGGCCTTGTCGTCCGGGGTGAGCGCCAGCAGCGTGAACCCCGCCTCCCGTACCGCGTCCAGCCCCCGCGGCCAGTTCTCCGCCCGGGCGTACGGCACCGAGAACACCGCGCCCATCGACACCTTCACCGACCGCCGGTAGAGCGGGTCGGCGCAGTCCGGGGAGAGCAGCACCGCGTCCATGCCGAGGGCCGCGGCGCTCCGGAAGATCGCCCCGATGTTGGTGTGGTCGTTGACCGACTCCAGCACCGCGACCCGGTGGGCACGGGCCAGCAGCGCGCCCGCGTCCGGCAGCGGCTTGCGCTGCATGGAGGCGAGCGCGCCCCGGTGCACGTGGTAGCCGGTCACCCGCTCGGCCAGCTCGGGGCTGACCGCGTACACCGGCGCGGGCACCTCGTCGATGACGTCCCGCATCACATCGACCCACTTGGCCGACAGCAGCATCGACCGCATCCGGTATCCGGCCTGCCGGGCCCGCCGGATCACCTTCTCGCCTTCGGCGATGAACAGGCCCTCGGCCGGCTCGCGCCGGCGGCGCAGGTCGACGTCGGTCAGACCGGTGTAGTCGTGCAGCCGGGGATCGGCGGGGTCGTCGATGGTGATGAGTTCAGCCACGGGGTGATACTGCCTTGTCGAAGCGGGTGGGGCGGCGCCGGGTCGGACGGCTACCGGGCGGCGGGCACGCCGACGGCGACGACGTCTCCGATGACGATGACCGCCGGCGGCCGGACACCTTCCTCGGTCACCCGCCGCGCCACCGTGGCCAGTGTCGCGTCGACCCGGCGCTGGGCGGCGGTGGTGCCCTCCTGGACGACGGCGACCGGGGTGTCCCCCGCCCGGCCGTGCTCCATCAGTGCGGCGGCGATCCGGCCGATCTTCTCGACCGCCATCAGCAGCACCAGGGTGCCGCGCAGCCGCGCCAGCGCGGCCCAGTCGACGAGCGAGCTGGGGTCGTCCGGGGCGACGTGCCCGCTGACCACGGTGAACTCGTGGGCCACCCCGCGATGGGTGACGGGGATCCCGGCCGCGCCGGGCACGCTGATGGAGCTGGAGATGCCGGGCACCACGGTGCACGCGACACCGGCCGCGGCCAGCGCCTCGGCCTCCTCCATGCCCCGGCCGAAGACGAACGGGTCGCCGCCCTTGAGGCGGACCACCGACTTGCCCGCCTTGGCGTGCTCGATCAGCGCGTTGTTGATGGCCTCCTGCGCCATGAACCGGCCGTAGGGGATCTTCGCCGCGTCGATCACCTCGACGTGCGGCGGCAGTTCGTCGAGCAGGTCGCGCGGGCCGAGCCGGTCCGCGATGACCACGTCGGCCTCGGCGAGCAGCCGCCGGCCGCGCACCGTGATCAGGTCCGGGTCGCCCGGGCCGCCGCCGACCAGCGCGACCCGGCCACCGGGCCGGTCCCGCCGGTGCGGCGCGGCGAGCGTCCCGTCCCGCAGCCCTTCCACGACCGCGTCCCGGACCGCGGCCGAGCGGCGCGGGTCGTTGCCGGTGAGCACCGCCACGGTCACTCCCTCGCTGCGGCCGGTGGCCGGGGTCCAGGCGGACGCGGCGTCGGCGTCGTCACTGCGCACGCACCACACCCGGCGCGCCTCGGCCTCGGCGGAGGCCGCGGCGTTCGCCTCCGGGTCGTCGGTGGTGATCAGCGCGTACCAGGCGCCCTCGAAGTCGCCGTCCCGGTACCGGCGGCGTTCCCAGCGGAGTTCACCGGCGTCCACCATGGCCTCCACCGAGGGGGTGGCGGAGGGGGACACCAGCAGGACGTCGGCGCCGGCGGCGATCAGGGCCGGCAGCCGGCGCTGGGCGACCTGGCCGCCTCCGAGGACGACCACACGCCGCCCGGACAGGCGCAGTCCGACGGGGTAAGCGAAGTTCTCGGGCATGACGATGGGGCTCTCCTCGTTCGCTGGCCACTGCGGCGCGGGTGGGGTCACCTCCCAGCGTCTCTGGGGGGAGGCAGGTCAGGTGCGGGACGCCGGCCCCGGCCCCCCGCGCATACCCTACGGCCTGCACCGGTGCCCGCCCCACCGGTGCGGATGCGGTACCGATCACTTCTGGCGGCGCCGGGGACGGGGCTGGACCGGCCCGCCCGCCGTGGTGGGCGGCCGGTGCCGGGCCGGGCGCGTGGCGTCCGGTCCCGCCCGTGCGGACACCACGGGGCGCGGGTGGCGGCGGTGCCCCACCGCCGGGCCCGGGGCGCACCGGCGGTCCCGCCGCCGGTGCGCCCCGGGCCGGACCGGTCAGCTCTTCTCGGTGACCCCGGCGGCGTCGAAGGTCGCCACCTCGTGCATGGCCCGGGCGGCGCTCTGCACCACGGGCAGGGCGAGCAGCGCGCCCGTCCCCTCCCCCAGCCTGAGGTCCAGGTCGACCAGCGGCCGCAGCCCCAGCTTGTTGAGCGCGGCCACGTGCCCGGGCTCCGCGCTGCGGTGCCCGGCGATGCACGCCGCCAGTGCCTCGGGCGCGATGGCCCGGGCCACCAGCGCGGCCGCCCCGGCGCTGACCCCGTCCAGGATCACCGGTGTACGCAGCGACGCTCCGCCCAGCACCAGGCCGACGATGGCCGCGTGCTCCAGGCCGCCGATGGCGGCGAGGACCCCGATCGGGTCCGCCGGGTCGGGCTGGTGCAGTTCCAGCGCGCGCCGGACGACGTCGACCTTCCGGGCGTGCATCTCGTCGTTGATGCCGGTGCCGCGCCCGGTGATCTCGGCCGGGTCGGCGTCGGTGTAGACCGAGATCAGGGCGGCCGACACGGTGGTGTTGGCGATGCCCATCTCACCGGTGAGCAGCGCCTTGTTCCCCGCCGCGACCAGGTCGCGGGCGGTCTCGATGCCGACCTCGATGGCGCGGAGGACCTCCTCGCGGCTCATCGCGGGGCCCGCGGTGAAGTCGTCGGTACCCGCCCGCACCTTGCGCGGCAGCAGGCCCGGGGTGGCCGGCAGGTCGCCCACCACACCGACGTCGATGACGCACACCTCGGCGCCGACCTGGTTGGCGAACGCGTTGCACACCGCGCCACCGCCCAGGAAGTTCGCCACCATCTGGCTGGTGACCTCCTGCGGCCAGGCGGTCACGCCCTGGGCGTGCACCCCGTGGTCGCCGGCGAAGATCGCCACCGCGGCGGGCTCCGGGATCGGCGGCGGGCACTGCCGCGACAGGCCGCTGAGCTGCGCGGAGATGATCTCCAGCATGCCCAGCGCACCGGACGGCTTGGTCATCCGCTTCTGCCGCTCCCACGCCTCGCCGAGCGCCTTGGCGTCCAGCGGGCGGATCCGCCGCAGGGTCTCCTGGAGCAGGTCGTGCGGCTCCTCGCCGGGCAGCGCGCGCCGCCCGTACGTCTCCTCGTGGACGACCCACGACAGCGGGCGGCGCTTGGCCCAGCCGGCCTGCATCAGCTCCGGCTCGTCCGGGAACTCGTCGACGTAGCCCACGCAGAGGTAGGCGACGACCTCCAGGTGCTCGGGCAGGCCGAGCGCGCGCACCATCTCCCGCTCGTCGAAGAAGCTCACCCAGCCCACGCCCAGGCCCTCGGCGCGCGCGGCGAGCCAGAGGTTCTCCACGGCGAGCGCCGAGGAGTACGGCGCCATCTGCGGCTGGGTGTGCCGGCCGAGGGTGTGCCGGCCGCCCCGGGTGGGATCGGCGGTGACGACGATGTTGACCGGGGTGTCGAGGATGGCCTCGATCTTCAGCTGCTTGAACTGCTTGGCGCGGCCCTTGGGCAGGGACTTGGCGTACGCCTCGCGTTGCCGGTCGGCCAGCTCGTGCATCGCACGGCGGGTCTCCTCGGAACGGATGACGACGAAGTCCCACGGCTGGGAGTGGCCGACGCTCGGCGCGGTGTGCGCCGCCTCCAGGACCCTCAGCAGCACCTCGTGCGGGATGGGGTCGGGGCGGAAGCCGTTGCGGATGTCCCGGCGCTCCCGCATCACCCGGTGCACGGCGGCCCGTTCGGCCTCGCCGTAGCCCTCGGCGGGCGGGGTGGCGGGCACCGCCGGGGCGGCCGCGGGCTCCTCGGCCGGAACCTCGCCGGCCGCGGTCGGGGCGCCGCCGTCCGCGGCCTCCTCGGCGGCGGGGTCGGTGCCCGCCGGGTCCGCGGCGGGCGCTTCGGCTTCGGCCGGTGCGGCGGGGGCTTCGGCCGGCGCGGCGGCCACGGGCTCCGGCTCGGGCTCCGGCCCGGGCTCCGGCGCGGCGGCGTCCGGTCCGTCGGGGGCCGGGGCGGATGCCGGCCGCTCCGCGGGGGCGGCCTGGTCCGCGGTCTCCTGCGGGTCCTGCGCGGCCGGGGCCGGGTTCTCGGCACCGGCGGTCCGGTCGGCGGTATCCACCGGGACGGCTCCGTTCTCCGGGGTCGCGACCGGCTCGGCGGCCGCCGGGGCCGGCTCGGCGCCGTCGGCGGCGGGCGGTGGCTGCGGTCCTTCGGCGGTGGCGGGTGCGGGGGCGGCCGGGGGTGCGCCGTTCTCGGCCGCCGTCACCGGCTGCCGGTCCTCCTCGGCGGGGGCGGCCGGGGCGGTTGCCGCCGGAGGCTGCCCGGCCGCTTCGGAACCGGCCGCGCCGGGGTCCGCCGGGGCGTGGCCGGTGTCCGGGGCGGCGCCGGCCGCCGCGTCGGCGGCCGGGGCTCCGTCCCGCAGCTCGGTCCCGGAGGCGGCGTCGGTCCCGGCACCGGTGCCGGGGGCGCTGCCGGTGGTCTCGGCGTCGGTGCCGGCGGCGTCGGTCCCGGTGCCGACGTCGCCGCCGGGGCCGGTGGCGCCGGCCGCCTCGGTCGCTGCCGGTGCCGCGCCGGATCCGGCCGGCGAGACACCGGCGGAGTCCCCGGCCGACGGGCCGGCGGCGGTCTCCGGGGCGGTCTCCCCCACGGCCGCCGACTCGGCCGGCTCGGCGGCGGTCTCCGGCTCGGCGGTTTCGGCGCCGGCGGGTCCGGCGTCGAGGGAAGGCTCGTCGTCCGGCTGTCCGGTGACGGCGGGTTCGCTCCCGGCGGGTGCGGGCACGGCGGTCTCGGCCGCGACCGGTTCGGCCGCGACCGGTTCGGTCCCGGCCGGTTCGTTGGCTCCCGGGGCGGCCGGAGCCGGCTGCCCGGACGCGGCGGGCGCGTCCGCCGCACCCGCTGCCGCCTCCGCCGGGTCCGCCACCGGCGGCTCACCGGCGGCCCCGGTGGCGGGGCGGGGTTCGGCACCGCCACCGGACGCGACGGTCCGCGGCCCGGTGGTCTCCTCGGCCGGCACCGGGGCGGCGGGCGCCACCGCTTCCGGTGCGGCCGGCGCCTCGGCGCTCTCCGCCGTGGCCGGCTCCGACGGCGCGGCCGCCGCGGCTCGGTCGGTGGAAAGGGTGTCTATTGAACCGCCCGCGTCCGCCCGCGGACCGTTCGTGCCGACCGGCGGCACCGGCTCCGCGGCGACCGGGCCGGCCGGCTGCTCCACGGCCGCGTCACCGGGCACGGCGTCACCGGTCACCGGGCCACCGTCCGCCGGGGCCTCGGCCGACGGCGCGTCAGCTCCGCTCGGCCCGGCGGGCCGCGGCTCGGGCGCACCGCCCTGGGCCGGCACCTGGACCGGCCGCGGTTCCGCGGCGCCGGACACCGGCTGGGCGGCACCGGGCTGCACGGGGGCCGGTTCCCCGGCGGTCCCGGCCGGCTCGGCGGTGGCCTGCGCGGGGACGTACGCCACCGGCCCCTGCGGGGCTTCGAGGACCGGACCGGGCTCGTACGGGCCGTCCGTCACCGCACCCGGGTGCGGCCGCTCGTCCGGGAGGGCGCCCGCGCCCGCCCCGGCCGGCGCGCCCCACTCCATGCCCCCGGCGGGTACCGCTTCGGCGGGCGGCAGCGCGCCCGGCACGCCCTCCGCCGGCGCCTGTCCGGCGGCGAACGGCTGGTCGGGCACGGCGGCGTGCGGCAAGCCGTCCGCCGGGCCGGACTCCGGTGCGCCGGGGGCGGTCCGCGGCTCGGCCGTCCACGCCTCGGCCGGCGGCGGGAGTTCGCCGAGCTGCGGGCCGGGCAGCGGCTCGGCGGACTCCACGGCGCCCATGTCCAGGTACTCGATCCGGCCGCCGGCCGGGCTCTGCTCGGGCTGCGGCGCGGCGGCCGGTCCGCGGTCGGCCAGCGAGCGGACCACCCCGCCGGTGGGGGCGTCCGGAACCGGCGGTCCCATGTGCAGCGGGCGCCGGGCCGGCGCGGGCGCCTGCTCCGGAGCCGCGGCCTGCCCGGTCACGGCGGCGTACTCGGCCGCCGCGTCGTGCTCCTGGCCGGCCGTGAGGTGCTCGCCGTGAGCCGCGGGCGGTACGTCGTGCTGGTGGTACTGCGGGTGGAGGGGCTGCTGCAACGGCTGGGACGGCTGGTCCATCCAGGCGCCCTGGGCACCGGGCATCAGCAGCTGGTCGTCCTCGAACCCCCCGGTGTCCGGGAGCGGGTGGCCCGGTACCGGATCCTGCCCCAGGTGGAGGTCCTGGCCGAGCCCGGCGTCCGGGCCGCCGTAGTATTCCTGCGCACCGTGCGGAACCGGGACGCCGTGGACGTCCTGGCCCCCCGGGTACTGGGCGGCTGCGTGCGGGGCGTGGACGCCGTGGACGTCGTGGGCCGACTGCTGCTCGGGATAGGCGTACGCGGAGTGCGGCGGAAGTCCGGGTTGTCCGCCTGCGTTCTCCGGCAGTCCCTCGCCCGGGACCTGGCCGGTGTCGGTCATGCGTTCCCCTCGCCCATCGCTAGTGCTCCTTCCAACCGCCTACAGCATGAACGAGCGTGCGCGGTGCGCGGCACGTTGCACGTCTCCGGCCTGCCGTACCCCGGCCCCCGTCAAGAGGGGGGTGCGTTCCGGCCATTGGCGCACAAAGCACCGAACCCCGGGCAGCGGTACAGGCGGTACAACGATCCGCCAGCCTACCTCGGGCCCGTC
Organism: Streptomyces sp. NPDC018031; assembly: GCF_044327625.1. Lineage (NCBI taxonomy): Bacteria > Bacillati > Actinomycetota > Actinomycetes > Kitasatosporales > Streptomycetaceae > Streptomyces > Streptomyces sp. NPDC018031. Next base: position 675,034 of record NZ_JBIRFT010000002.1, on the reverse strand, counting down.
TCCGGCGAGGTCACGGGTGGGGGCGGTGACCGCACAGCAGGAACCTGACGGCACGTTCGCGTTCGGTCCATCCCCGGGTGTCCAGCTCCACCGACTGGAGCAGCACGCATTCCACCCCGTAACCGGCGTCGGAGAGCACCGCGCCGATCGCCTCGGCCTCGTCGCGCGTGGCGGCCTGCGTCACGATCCGCTCCGGCCGGCGGTCCACGCAGGCCGCGACCACGGCCCGGCCGCCGCTTCCGACCCGGACCACGTCCGGCTCCGGGAGGTCCTCCAGGGCCTGCGGCGCATGACCGTTCACCACCTGGACCTGCACCCCGAAGCGGCGGGCCAGGGCGGCGATCCGCCCGCAGGCGTCGGGGTCCCGGTCGACCGCGATGACGGCCGCCCCGAAACCGGCGGCCTCGACGGCCGCGGCGCCGCTGCCCGCGCCGATGTCCCACACCAGGTCGCCCACCCGCGGCCCCAGCCGGGCCAGTTGCGCGGCGCGCAGCTGCGGCGACTCGTCCTCGCCGAGCACGGTGGCGTAGGCGGGGGCGGGCAGCGCCCAGCCCCGTACGGCGGGCGGGAAGCCGACGCCGTGGCCGGCGATCCAGCCGCCGGACTCGGCCCGTGCGCCGGCCCGGTTCGGTGGCTGGACACCGGCGCCGCCGATGACGATGACCACGTTGGGGTCGCGCCAGGAGTGGTCGGCCACCTTGTCGGAGGTGAGCACCGTCACCTGCTCCCGGGAGGTGCCCAGCGCCTCGCAGATGACGAAGGTGCGGTGCACCCCGTCGAGGAGCAGTGCCAGTTCGGCGGGGCCGGCGCCGGGCGAGGTCAGCACGGCCACCTTGGGGTGGGCCCGGCAGACGTTGACGGCGCGGCGCAGGTCACGGCCGTGGGCGACGACGACCTGGGCGTCGTCCCAGGGCATCCCGGCCCGGGCGAAGGCGGCCGCGACGGAGGAGACGGCGGGCACCACCTCGACCTCGAGGCCGTGTTCGGGGGCGCGCAGGGTCCGGACCACGCCGAAGAATCCGGGGTCCCCGTCGGCGAGGACGACGGCGGAGCCGCGGTGCTGGGCGATGCGCCGCGCGGCGAGGTCCACGCTGCCGAGCCGGATGCGCTCGGCGCCGGGCGGGACTTCGGGCAGCGCCAGATGGTGTGCGGCACCGGCAACCAGGGTGGCTGCGGCGACGGCGGAGCGGGCCGCGTCCGTCAGCGGGGAGCCGTCCCAACCGATCACCGTGACGCGGTCGGCCATCGTCGTGTGTCTCCCGGTATCCGTCGCAGGTCGGCCGCGGCGTGAGCGCTCGCGGGGGGTGGCTAGCCGAGAGTACCCGGTTGGTACGGACGTATAGGACGGGGTGGGTCAGCTCCAGTCGGCGAACGCGGAGAAGTCCGTGCCGCCGGACGCTCCGTCGGCGCCGGTCTCCAGGTCCTCGGGGAGCAGGCTCCACACGATGAGGTCGGTGCGCAGCTCGGTCCAGCGGCCGTCCGGGTCGTCGTCCGGCCGGGTCCGGGCTATCCAGGCGTTGCGCAGCACGCCCTCGCTGATGCAGCCGACCTTCTGGGCGACCTGCTGGGCGGCGGTGTTGTCGGCGGGGGTGCGCAGCTCCAGCCGCTCGAACTTCTGGTCGCCGAAGAGCCAGCCCGCGACGGCGAGCACCGACTCCGAGGCGTAGCCCTCGCCGCGCGCCCAGGGGGCGGTGAGATAGGCGATCTCGCTGGACCGGCAGCGCCAGTCGGTGTTGCGCAGCCGTGCGGTGCCCACCAGGCGCTGGGTGAGGAATTCGGTGACGGCGAAGACGATGCCGCGGCCCTCGACGCGCTCGGCGGGCGCCATGTGGTTGATCCACTCCCTGGCGTCGTCGGCGGTGTAAGGGTGGGGGGCGGAGGTCCAGGCGGTGACGAGTTCGTCGTTCATCATCTCCGTCAGCTCCGGGACGTCGGACTCGGCGAACGGGCGCAGCACCAGCCGGTCCGTGTTGAGGGAGATGTCCGGGAAGGTGGATGTCATGGGATCGCTCCGTAACCAGGGCCGGGGGCCATCGGGAGAGCCCAGCATGCAACATCGGCCCGGTGACGTGCAGCACGGGCGGCCCCGGGGGCGGCCGACGGCGGTGGTCGCCCCCGGGGGCGACGGCCGGGACGGCAGCGGCGGGTGCGGCGGGTGCGGCGGGCCGGCGCGTGGCGGCGCTTCCCGGAGGCCCGGTGCCGTCCGGCGGCCCTCCCGGAGGTACGGGCGGGCGTCGGCCCGGGCGCCGCTGCGGGCGCCCGGGTCGACGGATCAGACGGACCAGACGGACCAGACGGACCAGACGGACCAGACGGATCAGAAGGAAGCGATGACGGCGCCGTCGTACTTGTCCGCGATGAACTTCTTCACCTCGGGCGAGGTGAGCAGCTTGACGAGCTTCTTGACGTCCTCGTCGTTCTCGTGGCCCTTCTTCACGGCCAGCAGGTTGCTGTTCGGGTTGTCCTTGGGGGACTCCAGGACCAGGGCCTCCTTGGCCGGCTTCAGGTCGGCCTCGATGGCGTAGTTGCCGTTGATCACCGCGGCGTCCACGTCGTCGAGGGAGCGGGGCAGCTGGGCCGCCTCCAGCTCCTTGAACTCCAGGTCCTTGGGGTTCTCGGCGATGTCGGCGACGGTGGCCTCGCCGTCGATGCCCTCCTTGAGGGTGATGATCCCGTTGGCGTCGAGCAGCCGGAGCGCCCGCGCCCCGTTCGCCGCGTCGTTGGGCACCGCGACGGTCGCGCCCTTCTCCAGGTCGTCGGCGGACTTGACCTCGTGGGAGTACAGGCCCAGCGGCTCCAGGTGCACGTTGACCACGGAGACGATGTCGGTGTTCTTCTTCTTGTTGAAGTCGTCCAGGTAGGGCTGGGTCTGGAAGAAGTTCGCGTCCACCGAGCCGTCCTCGGTCGCCGTGTTGGGCGTGACGTAGTCGGTGAACTCCTTGACCTCGAGGTTCAGGCCCGCGTCCTTGGCCAGGTTGTCCTTGACGTAGTTCAGGATCTCCGCGTGCGGCACCGGGGTCGCGGCGACGGTGAACGCGTCCGAGTCGTCTCCGCCGCAGGCGGTGAGCCCGAGAGCGAGGGCTCCGGCGGTGAGGGCGATAGTGGCGGTCTTGACAGTGTTACGCACGAAAAGTGCCTTTCTTCCTGGGTGTGACGGGCCCGCCGCGGGTGCCGGGGGCACCGCGGTGATCCGGGGTTCGGGGGTGGAGCGGGGGGTCAGAGGGCCTTGGTGGTCTCGGCCGCCGGGACCGTCGCCGCCTGCGGCCCGGCCTCCGCGGCGCGGACGGCCGGGCGCCGCGGCCACAGCCGCAGCCCGGAGGCGGTGGAACGGCCGCGGTGCGACAGCGCCCGGGCGGCGAGGTCGCCGGCGAGCTGGATGACCGAGATCACGACGGCCAGGATGGCCACGGTGATCCACATCAGGCCGGCCTCGAAGCGCTGGTAGCCGTACCGGACGGCCAGGTCGCCGAGTCCGCCCGCGCCGACCGTGCCGGCCATCGCGGAGTAGCCGATGAGCGCCACGATGGTGGTGGTGGCGCCGGCGATCAGCGACGGCAGGGCCTCGGGGAGCAGGACCTTGCGGACCACGGTCCAGGTGCTGCCGCCCATCGACTGGACGGCCTCGACCAGCCCGTGGTCCACCTCGCGTACGGAGGTCTCCACCAGACGGGCGAAGAACGGGATGGCGCCGACGGCCAGCGGCACGATGGCGGCGTCCGGTCCGATGGTGGTGCCCACGATCCAGCGGGTGAAGGACATCAGGGCGACCATCAGGATGATGAACGGCATCGAGCGGGCGACGTTCACCACCTGGCCGACGACCTTGTTCACCACGGCGTTCTGCAGCAGCCCGCCGCGGTCGGTGAGGACCAGCAGCACGCCGAGCGGAAGTCCGCCGACGATGGCGATCAGCGCCGACCAGCCGACCATGTAGAGGGTGTCCCAGCTGGCCTGCTCCAGCAGGGGCTGCATCTCCGACCAGGTCACTTGGCACCTTCCTCGATCAGCTCGGGGCCGGCCGGGGCCGACTCGTCGGCTCCGGCGGCGCCGGACGCGCCGGTCACCTCGGGCACGGGTGTCACGTCGGCCACGTCGACCTGGAGGCCCTGCTCGCGCAGGAACCCGATCGGGACGACGTTCTCCTCGAAGCGGCCGGGCAGTTCGATGCGCATCCGGCCGACCTGCTTGCCCGCGACGGTGTCCATGGCGGCACCGAGGATCGAGACGTCGACGTTGTAGGTGCGCGCCAGTTCGGAGATGACCGGGCGGGTGGCGGCCTCGCCCCGGAAGGTGACGTCCACGACGGTGCGGTCCGGGGCGGACGCCTCGCCGCCGACCGGGAAGAGCGCGTGGGAGAGCTCCGAGCCGGGCGTGGCGAGCAGTTCGGCGACCGTGCCGGACTCCACGATCCGACCGCCGCGCATCAGCGCGGCCGAGTCGCAGATCGTCTTGACCACGTCCATCTCGTGCGTGATCAGCAGCACGGTGAGGCCGAGCTGCCGGTTGAGATCGCGGAGCAGGCCCAGGATGGAACGGGTGGTCTCCGGGTCCAGGGCGCTGGTGGCCTCGTCCGAGAGCAGCACCTTCGGGTCGCCGGCCAGGGCGCGGGCTATGCCGACGCGCTGCTTCTGGCCGCCGGAGAGCTGGGCGGGGTAGGCCTTCGCCTTGTCGGCGAGGCCGACCAGGTCGAGGAGGTCCAGGGCCTTGCGGGAGCGTTCCCGGCCGGAGACGCCGAGGATCTCCAGCGGCAGCTCGACGTTGTCCTGCACCGTGCGCGCGGACAGCAGGTTGAAGTGCTGGAAGACCATGCCGATGCGGCTGCGCGCCCGGCGCAGTTCCCGGCCGGCCCGCGGGCCCCGGCCGGCGAGGGCGGTGAGGTCCTGGCCGGCCACCGTGACCGTGCCGGAGCTGGGGCGCTCCAGGAGGTTCACGCAGCGGATGAGGGTGGACTTGCCGGCGCCGCTCTGTCCGACGACGCCGTACACCTCTCCTTCGCGGACGTGCAGGTCGACACCGTCGAGGGCGGTGACCTCGCGGCCTCGTGCGCGGTAGACCTTGGTGAGGCCTGTCGTGGTGATCACAGGGTTTCCGTCACTGTCGGGTGCGCGGCGGTGGTACCGCCGGGCGCGGGCATGCATTGCGGAACGCGGCAGAAGGAGGGCGCGGCGGCGCGGGGCGCGGCTGCGGGTTTCCGGTGACGCGATGGGTCCCCGGCCGGAGGCTGGGGGCGGCTCGGTCGGTACGGCGGCGTCGGCGTCACCGTCCGGGCCGTGGGCCCGCCGGGCCGGACACGGCTCGGGAGGGACAGGTCTCGCTTCGGGGCGCGAGGCTCAGGCAGGGGCCCTCAGCTGTCACACATTCGACACATACAGCGAGCACCGGGCGTCGTGATCGCCTCGGTCGCAAGGGTGCGGCTGCTCGTCGTGGTCATGCGGCAAGTAAAGCAGACGAGTAGATGGACGGATCAACCATGTCCGAATACCGGACAGCGGCGGTCAGGATATGGACTCTCGGCGGCCTGCCCGGGCGCTCCGCGCGCACCGTCAGTCCGCCACCACGATCTCCAGGCCGCCGGTGGTGGCCTGCACCGAGACGGCCGAGAGGTCCGCCGCCACCGCGTCGGCCTTGAGCTGCTCCCGGGGGTGTGTTGTGGTCAACGCCACGGTCCGCATCCCGGCGGCCCGGCCGGCCGACAGCCCGGCGGGCGCGTCCTCGAAGACCACGCACCGGGCGGGGTCCACCGCCAGCCGCTCCGCGGCCAGCAGGAACGGTTCGGGGTCGGGCTTGCCCCGGGTGATGTCGTCCGCGGTGACCAGCACCGGGGGCCGGATCCCGGCCTCGGCGAGCCGGGCCCGGGCCAGCTGCCCGTTGGCGGAGGTGACCACCGCCCACGGATGGGCGGCCAGGCCGGCTATCAGCTCGGCGGTGCCGGGCAGCAGTGCCACCCCGCCGGGCACGTCCTCCAGCTCCAGCTCGTCGATGCGGGCCCGGGCGCCCGCGACCCGGGCGGGCGGCAGCAGGTCGGCGATGATGTCGGTGGCCGGCCGGCCGTGCAGCTCGACGCGCGCGAAGTCCTCCGCGCGGATCCCGTACTCACGGGCCCAGCGGGTCCAGCAGCGGATCACCGAGTCCAGTGAGGAGACGAGCGTGCCGTCGTTGTCGAAGAGAAGGGCGTCGGCGGAGATCCTCAACTGAGTCTCACCTCGCAATTCGAGACGTACGAAGCGGCCAGCGTACGTGCCGCCCCGGGGGCGGGCGCAACGCGGTGTTTCGGGCCGATTAGAGTCTCCCCATGCCTGTCCAGCCCTGTGTCCGCCGCCGTGTCGCGCGGAGGCCCCGGTGATCGACGCGTTGACGATCGTGATCGGTGTGACCGCTCTCACTCTCGCCGCCTGGTGCGGGTTCGCCGCCTACCGGGACCAGCCCACCAAGGACTGGCACTTCATCGGCATGGCCGTGGTGACCGTGCTGGGGCTGGCGCAGCTGGTGGTCGGCATCGTGCGGCTGGCCCGCGGCGAGGAGCCCGACCAGGGCACCGCGATCTTCGTCGCGTATCTGCTCGGATCGGCGCTGGCGGTGCCCATCGGTGCCTTCATGTCGCTGGCCGAGCGCACCCGCTGGGGCTCGGCGACGGTGGCCGCCGCGGCCGTGGTGATGGCCGTCCTCGAGGTGCGGCTGTTCGACATCTGGGAGGGCACCGGTGGCTGAGCGGACGTCCCCGGCGGCCGGGAGCGGGACGGGGAACGCCGGACCGCGGACCGGCTCCGGAGCCCGGGCCGGCCTGGGCCAGGGCCCCGGCCGGCTGCTGGTGCTGCTCTACGGGGTGTTCACCGTCGCGGCGGCGTCGCGCTCCGTCTACCAGCTGATCGCCCAGTACGAAGAGGCACCGCTGGCGTACGTGCTCTCGGCGGTCTCCGCCGCGGTGTACGCCTTCATCACCCTCTCCCTGGTCCGGGGCGGCGAGGGGGCCCGCAAGGCGGCCCTGGTCTGCTGCGCCGCCGAGCTGCTGGGAGTGCTGCTGGTGGGCACCTGGACGCTCGCCGACAAGTCGGCGTTCCCCGACGAGACGGTGTGGTCGGACTACGGCATGGGCTATCTGTTCATCCCGATCCTGCTGCCGGTCACCGGGCTGCTCTGGCTGCGCCGGGCCCGACCGGACGCCTGACCCGGCACCCCCGTCCGGCGCCTGACCCGGCACCCCCGACCGGCGCCTGACCCGGCACACCTGACCGACACCTGACCCGGCCCCTGACCGACACCTGATGCGGCGCCCCCGTCCGGCGCCTGACCCGGTCCGCCTGGGCGGGGCGCCCCCGGCCCGTGCGGACCGGGGGCGAGCGGTCCCGGCGGGCGAACCGGTCAGACGCCGGCCGCGAGCGCCGGCTCGCCGACCGGCTTCTCCAGGAACACCAGGCTCAGCCGGCGACTGATCTCCTCGGTGCCGGTCTGGGCGTAGCCGCAGCGGCGGTACAGCCGCAGATTGCCCTCGCTGCGGTGACCGGTGAACAGCCGGTACCGGGTGGCCGCACCGGCTTCCGCCAGCCGCTCCTCGATCGCGGCGAGCAGCCTCCCGCCCAGTCCGTGCCGCTGCATCCGGGGATGCACGATCAGCTTGCCGATGGCCGCGACACCGTCCTCGTCGACCGTTCCGCGGACCGAGCCGACGACCTCCGTGCCGAGCCGGGCGACCAGCACCACGCCCTCGCCCAGCTCGGCGCGGAGGTCGTCGAGGGACTGGGTCAGCGGCTCGATGGAGTAGTCGCCGTACAGCTCGGCCTCGCGCTGATAGCACAGGTACTGCAGTTTGAGGATCTGTTCGGCGTCGTGCTCGGTCGCCGCAGAGATGGTCACGCTCATGCCCATGGTGCGCATGCCTCCCCATGTCTCGTCCGCCTGCCGGCCGGGTTCCGTCCGTCCGGGCGATACCCGGGCCCCGGTGCCGGCCGGGCCGGTGTGGCCTGACCGGAGCCGCTGTGAGGGTGCACGCGTCTCCGAGGCGCGATGGTTACGCACGCTCCTTTCCCCGGAGTTCAGGAGTCGCAACCTCCGCCGTCAGCATTCTGCGCAGGCAACCCAGACATCGGGAACGAACCGGGCCCAGGCTGCCCTGTGACATTCCCAACTCCGCCGCGATCTCCCGGTAGGTGGGGTCCGCACGGGACAGCAGGGCGCCGAGCAGCCCGGGACAGCGGCCGGGCAGCCGGCGGACCGCGGCGTGCAGCACCCGGCCGGTCTCGGCGTCCAGGAACCGGCGCTCGGCGGCGGACTCCGGGCCGAGCCCCGGGCCGCCGCCGACCGGGTCGTACGGCACCTCCCGGCGGGCCCGGCGCCGGGCTCCGCGGGCCTCGGCGCGGACCGCGGTCCGCAGCCAGCTGGCCGGGCGGGGCGGCGGGCCGGCGGTACGGGTGTGCTCCAGCAGCCGTACCCACACGCCCTGTTCCAGATCGGCCGGGTCGATGCCCGCGCCGTGCGCCTCCGCCGCCGCCTCGGCGGCCAGCAGCGGACGCAGTTCCTCCCATAGGTCCATGCCCCGCGTGACGTGGCCGGCCCGGGCGCGGTTTCCGGTCCGGCCGCGGCTCACCCGACCGGGCGACACCCGGCCGGGTGCGGGTGACGCGGCGGCGGCGCCCGGTGCCGGACCCCGCGCGTGCGCACGGGCCCGGCGCCGCGCGGGTCAGGAGGAGCGGAACGCCTCCCGGGCGAGCAGCCCGGTGTCCGGGTTGTCGGTGAAGATGCCGTCGATGCCCTGCTCGAAGTAGACCTTGAGGGCGGCGAGCGCGTCCCCGTAGGCGTTCGGGTCGGTGCCGCGGCGGAAGTCCACCGGCAGGAAGGTGTTCTCGTTCCGCAGGGTGTAGGGGTGCAGGACCAGCCCGGCCGCGTGCGCGTCCTTCACCAGGGTGGTGGGCGTGCCCAGCCTGCCGCTCGCGTCCCGGGGGATGATCAGCAGCAGGGTGGGGCCGATGCCCTGGGCGAACCGGGCGATCCACGCCAGGCCCTCGGGCTTCACCAGGTCGGCGACGGTGCGCGGGTCACCGGCCTCCACGAAGTCCCAGGGGCGGGTGTTCGCCCCGTCCAGCAGCACCACCTTGGGGGTGTCCACCAGCTTGGCCAGCCGCTGGATGCTGCTGGGCTCGAAGGACTGGAGGAAGGTCGCCGAGTTCTTCCGGTGCCGGCCGTACCGGCGCAGCAGCTTGGCCAGCGGCTCCTCCAGCCCGAGGCCGAGCTTGCGGAAGTAGCTGGGGTGCTTGGTCTCGATGTGCAGCCAGATCCGGCGGCCGCGCCTGCGGCCCTCGCGCTCCGCCCACTCCATGACCTCCTGGAGGGTCGGCACCTGCCACACCCCGTTGTAGAGGGTGTTGTGCTGGCGGGTGCCCGGTATGCGCTCCTTGGCGCGCAGCGTCTTCAGTTCGGCGAGGGTGAAGTCCTCGGTGAACCAGCCCGTCAGCGAGGTGCCGTCGACCGTCTTGGTGGTCTTGCGGCCCGCGAACTCGGGGTGGTCGGCGACATCGGTGGTGGCCGTGATGTCGTTCTCGTGGCGGCAGACCAGGTGCCCGTCCTTGGTGGGCACCAGGTCCTGCTCGATGACGTCCGCGCCCATGTCCAGGGCGAGCTGGTACGAGCCGAGGGTGTGCTCGGGCCGGTAGCCGCTGGCGCCGCGGTGCGCGATGACGGTCGGCACCGGCAGCTCGCGGTACGAGCCCGGGCCGCCGTGCTGCCCGGCCGCGGCGGTGCCCGCCGCGCCCACTACCGCCACGCCCGCACCGAGGGCCGCGACCCCCAGAAGGGCGCGCCGCCCCGGCTGCTGCTCCTGCTCCATGAGCACTCCTCGCTGTGATGTCGCCGTGTGACGTGGGGGGTGGGTCGCGGCGGGGCCGCCCGGGTCGTCGGGCTGTTGCCGCTGCTACCGCCCGCAGCACGTCGTGACCTGCCGGAAGAACGGCCCGATCGTAAGGGTGTTCGTGTTTCCGGCGGGAGACGCCGGACCGAACGCGACGCAAACTGGAGTCAACACTGCGTGTCGGCGCCGTGCACCCGGTGTGCGCCCGGAGGTGACTCGCGAGTATCGTCCACACCTGCGCGGGTGAGGGGCGGTGGATCCGGCCCCGGCGCCGGCGCAGCGACTGACGACCACGACCGGAGGGCCCGTTGTCCCGCATCTTCCTCAAGGCGACGCTCGGTGTGCTGTTGCGCGTCCTGTTCCGCCCGCGTGTCGAGGGGGCGGAGCACATTCCGCAGCGCGGCCCGGTGATCCTCGCCGGCAACCACGTCACCTTCATCGACTCGATGTTCCTGACGCTGGTGGTGAAGCGTCCGGTGTTCTTCATCGGCAAGGACGAGTACGTGAAGGGCAAGGGCCTCAAGGGCCGGCTGATGGCCTGGTTCTTCACCGCCGCCGGCATGATCCCGGTGGACCGGGACGGCGGGCACGGCGGGGTGGCCGCGCTGATGACCGGGCGCCGGGTGCTGGAGGAGGGCCACGCGTTCGGCATCTACCCGGAGGGCACCCGTTCGCCGGACGGGCGGCTGTACCGCGGTCGCACCGGTATCGCCCGGCTGACCCTGATGACGGGGGCGCCGGTGGTGCCGTTCGCGATGCTGGGCACCGACAAGGTGCAGCCCAGCGGCAGCGGCATGCCGCGGATCGCGCCGGTCACGGTCCGTTTCGGCGAGCCACTGGACTTCACCCGGTACGAGGGCATGGACCGCGACCGGTATGTGCTGCGGGCGGTGACCGACGAGGTGATGAGCGAGGTCATGCGGCTCTCCGGCCAGGAGTACGTGGACGTCTACGCCACCAAGGCCCGGACCCAGCAGGCGGCCTGACCCGCCGCGACCCCGCCGGCACCGGCCCACGGCCCCGCTTCGAGCGGGGCCGTGATCTTTCTCCCCGCAAACCCCGGCGGCAGCCGTCCGTTTGGACGATACTGACGAGCGCTCGGACGACACCGGCGAGCGCTCGGCGCCGGTTCCGGGTACGCGGAAGGGGATGCGGTGAAGAAGCGGCTCGCGGCGGACGACCCGAGACGGATCGGGCCGTTCCGGCTGTTCGGCCTGCTCGGCGGCGGGGGCATGGGACGGGTCTACCTGGGCCGGTCGCCCCAGGGGCGCACGGTCGCGGTGAAGGCGGCGCGCGCGGAGCTCTCCGACGATCCGGTGTTCCGGCGCCGCTTCGCCCGCGAGGTGGCGGCGGCCCGCCGGGTCGTCGGACCGTACGTGGCCCCGGTGGTGGACGCCGACCCGGACGCCGGGACCCCGTGGATGGCCACCGCCTACGTCCCCGGCGTCTCGCTCACCGACGCCGTCACGGAACACGGCCCGCTGCCCGAACCGGTGGTGCGGCTGCTCCTCGGCGGACTGGTCGAGGCGCTCACCGCGATCCACGCCGCGGGGCTGGTCCACCGCGACCTGAAGCCCTCGAACGTGCTGCTGGCACCGGACGGTCCGCGCGTCATCGACTTCGGCATCGCCCACTCCGCGACCCACAGCGCGCTCACGCACACGGGTACCTCGCTGGGCACCGCCGGCTACATGGCGCCCGAACAGGTGACCGGCTCCGGCCCGGGTGTCTCCGGAGCCACCGACGTCTTCGCCCTGGGCGGTGTGCTGGTCTTCGCCGCCACCGGGGCCGGCCCGTACGGCGCGGCCGACCCGCAGATCCTGATGTACCGCACGGTCCACGAGGGCCCGCTGCTGGCGGAGGTGCCCAAGGGGCTGCGCCGGATCGCCGAGCGGTGCCTGGCCAAGGATCCGGCGGCCCGGCCCGCACTGCCGGAACTGGCCCGGGAGTTCGGCCCGGTGGGGCCGGCGGCGTACGCGCAGTGGCTGCCGGCCGCCGTCTCCTACCGGTTGCTGGCACTGGCGGGTGAGATCCTCGGCGCCGCCGCCCCGGACGACGCGCCGGAGGAGGCGCTGGAGGGAACTCCGGCGGAGGGCCGGGCGGAGTCCCCCGGCGCCGGGCACGGGTCCGGCCCCGCCCCGCAGGCCGGCCCCGGTGCCGGTCGGGTGCCGGACGCGCCGGGAGGGCCCGGCCCGCGGGCCTCCGGCGAGACCGGTCCACCGCCCGGGCCGGCGGGGCCGCCCGCCTCCGGCGCCCAGGCGCCACCCGGCTCCGGCGCCGCGCCCGGGCCGGCCTTCGGTCCGCCGCCCGGACCACTGCCCGAGCCACTGCCCGCCCCGTGGACCGGTCCGTCCGCCTGGCCGCGTCCGGCGCCGCCGGACGCGGCGTGGGACGCCGCGCTGCCGCCCACGGTCGACGGCACCGGGACCGGTGGCGGGCCGGCACCCGCCCGGCCGTCCGGACCGGCCCCCACCCGGCCGCTGCCGCCGCCCGGTGCCGCGGGGGACGGGGCCGGGTGGACCGGACCCGGCGCGGCACCGGTCGCCGGGCCGGGAGCCGGGCAGGTCGCCGGGCCGGGGGCGGCCGGTCCCGCGGAACGGCGGATCGGCCGGCGCGGTCTGCTGCGCGGTCTGTCGGCCGCCGCCGTGACGGCCGCGGCCGGTGGCGGCGTCGCCTGGTGGCGGCTGGCGTCGGGCCCGGACGACGACGGCGGTGGCGGCTCCGGCGGTGGCAGCCCCCGGCCGGGCGGGTCCACCGACGGCGAGAACACCGGCCCCGGCAACCCACTCGGCGCCGAGCCCGGCGCACGGGTGGACGTCCTGCTGTTCCGCGGACAATTCGTCGATACCTATCTGCCGTACCCCGGCGAGGTGTACCGCAAAGCGTTCGACGGCGCACAGGTCAAGAAGGAGACGACCGACCAGATCGGGGCGGTGATGACGACCCGGCTGTCCGGAGACAGCCCGCCCGACCTGGTGGAGAACTCCGGACCGGACCAGCTCACGCTCGCCACCCTCGCGAAGGAAGGCCGGCTGACCGACCTCACGGCGCTGCTGGACGCCCCGTCCTACGACGACCCGGACACCCGGGTCCGGGACACCCTGCGGCCCGGGGCGCTGGAGACCGACGACACCGGGCGCAAGGTCCTCGCCCTGCACTACTCCTACACCGTCTACGGGGTGTGGCACTCCGGGGCGCGACTGCAGGAGCTCGGCCTGGAGTCCCCGAAGACCTGGGACGACATGCTGGAGGCGTGCCGGGCGGCGAAGTCCGCCGGCACCGCCGGCTGGACCTACGCCGGCACGTTCCCCTACTACCTGGGGTACGCGCTGCTCCCGTTCATCGGCAAGATCGGCGGCCCGGCGGTGCTCGCCGCCATCGACAACCTGGAGCCGCGAGCCTGGCGGCACTCCGCGGTGCGGGACGCGTTCGAGGCGTACTACCAGTTGGGGCGGGACGGCCACGTCCTCCCCCGGACGGCGGACATGAACCACACCGAGTCCCAGCAGGCCTGGGCCGCCGGCAAGGCGCTGTTCCTCCCCAACGGCTCCTGGATCGCCCAGGAGACCGAGGAGGCCGGCCGGCCGGAGTTCGAGCTGGCGGTGGCCGGATCCTACTCCCTGAGCGCTTCCGACAAGCTGCCGTTCGGGGCGGTGTGGGGGGCCGGCGGCGCGCCCTTCCTCGTGCCCAGAGCGGCCCGGAACCCGGCCGGCGCCCAGGAACTGCTCCGCATCATGCTCTCCCAGGACGCGGCCCACCAGTTCGGCGACGAAGCCGTTTCGCTGACCTCCGTGGTCGGCACCGGGAGCACCGACCGGAAGAAGTCGCCGCTGGTCGCCGCCACCTCCGCGCTGGACGCGGCGGGGAAGAACCTCCTGCGGCCCCGGATCACCGAGTGGTACGACACGCTGTACCGGGAAGGGATCGCCCCGGTCTTCGGCCGGCTCCTGCAGGGCGAGGTCCGGCCCGCCGACGCGGTGCGGGAGATCCAGCGGGCGGCGGACCGGACCGCCGGCGACGCGGAGGTGCCCAAGCGCCGCCACCCCGGCTGACCCGGCGCCGGCACCTCACTCCTCGTGGGCGCTGTCCGCCAGCCGCTGCCCGCGCAGCGCGAACCAGGCGCCCAGCGCGGCCACCAGCAGCACCAGTGCGCCCATCCCGGCGGCGATCCGCAGGCCCTCCACGAACGCTTCGCGTGCCGAGTCGAGCAGCTGTGCGCCGGTGTCCCTGGGCAGTCCGGCCGCTGCCTCCACGGCCCCGCCCAGCGACTCGTGGGCCTCCGCGGCCGCCGCATCGGGCACGCCCTGGGGCGTGTCGAAGTTCCGGTAGACACCGGTCACGATGGAGCCGAGCAGCGCGATACCCAGCGCCGCGCCCAGTTCGTACGCCGTCTCCGAGACCGCGGACGCCGCACCGGCCTGGTGCTTGGGCACACTGGAGAGGATGACGTCGGCGGTGACGGTGAACGAGAAGCCGGCACCGACGCCGACCACCAGCAGCACCGTGCCCAGCAGCGGGTAGCCGGTGTCGGCCTGCAGCGAGGTGAGGGCGGCGAGGGCCAGGCCCAGCGCGGCCAGGCCGCCGGAGACCACCGCCCGGACCGAGAACCGGCGGGCGGCGTGCCCGGCCACCAGACCGGCGGCCACCGCGCCGATGGCCGCGGGCAGTTCCGCCAGGCCGGCCTCGAGCGGCTCACGCCCCTGCACCAGCTGGAGGAACTGGGAGAGGAAGAAGATCAGCCCGGCCAGTCCCAGGATGGTGAGCAGGTCCGCGAGCACCGCGCCGGAGAATCCGCGGCGTTTGAACAGCCGCATGTCCAGCAGCGGCACCGGCAGCGTGAGCTGGCGCCGGACGAACCACACCAGGGCCAGCGCGCCGATCGCGAGCGCAGCCGCGCTGTCGGCGTGCATCCCGTGGGCGGCCGTCTCCTTGATCGCGTACACCACGGCGACCACACCGATCAGCGACAGGAAGACGCTGAGCAGGTCCCAGGGGCCGGGTGCGGGGTCCCGGGACTCGGGCAGCAGTCTGATGCCGACCAGCACCAGGACCGCCATCACCGGGAGGTTGATCAGGAAGACCGAGCCCCACCAGTAGTGCTCCAGCAGGAATCCGCCCACCACCGGGCCGACGGCGGCGCCGGCCGAGGCGGTGGCTCCCCAGATGCCGACGGCGAGACTGCGCTCGCGGGGGTCGTGGAAGAGGTTGCGGATCAGGGCGAGGGTGGCGGGCATCAGGGTCGCCCCGGCCACTCCCAGCAGCGCCCGGGCCACGATCATCATCTCCGGGCTGGTGGCGTAGGCGTTGAGCACCGACACCGCGCCGAAGGCGACCGAGCCGCACAGCAGCAGCCGCTTGCGGCCGATCCGGTCCCCCAGGCTGCCCATCGAGACCAGCAGGCCGGCGATCACGAACGAGTAGACGTCGCCGATCCACAGCAGCTGGGTGCTGGAGGGCTGGAGGTCCTCGCTGAGGTAGGGGGTGGCCAGGCCCAGCACGGTCGCGTCGACGGCGACCAGCAGTACGGCGAGGACCAGTACGGCCAGGGCCAGCCAGCGCCCGGGCCGCAGTTGCTCGCCGCTCTTGGGGTCCATCAGCTCGGTGCTCATCGGTCGGTACTCCGTCGTGCTCCACCGAGCAGCAGCTCGATGACCATGTAGTCCATGTCGTTGGCCGCGACCCGCCCGTCCTGGACGGCCCAGGCGCCCGCGGCGACCAGCCCGTACAGCGCCTCGGTGAGCCAGGCCGGGGTGAGGTCCAGCCGGATGGCGCCCTCCTCCTGGCCCCGGCGGAAGAGGGCGGCCACCCGGGCGTCCAGCCGGGCCCAGCCCTCGTGGATCTCCTCACCCTCGAAGAGCTGGTTCTCGGTGTAGAGGAAGGCGAGGAATCCGGCGACCGGGTGCGTCGCGGCGACCAGGCGCCGGAGGGCCTCGACGGGGTCGCCCTGCTCCAGCCGGGCGCCGTCCAGCGCGCCCTGGAGCTGTTCGATGCACAGCTCCTCCAGCGCCCGTATCAGGGCGTCCCGGCCGGCGAACTGCCGGTGCAGGGTGGCGCGGCTGATGCCGGCCGCGCGGGCGATCTCATCCATGGAAGCGGTCGACTTCCGGGTGAGCAGAGCGGCGGCTGCGCGGAGGACCTGGCCACGGTCAACAGTCATGAGACAACAATAACCCGCATGAGACAAGAATGTCTCATGCGGGTGGGGATCGCTCCTGCCCGCACTGCCCGGAGGCAGTGCTCAGCGCTTGGCGTCCGCCCAGTCGCGCTGGACCGCGAGGTCGGCCTTCACCTCGGCGAGCTGGGTGGCGACGGCGGACGGGGCGGTGCCTCCGCGGCCGCTGCGGGCGGCGAGCGCTCCGGCCACGTTGAGGACCGAGCGGACCTCCGGGGTGAGGTGCGGGGAGATCTTGACGAACTGCTCGTCGGTGAGCTGGTCCAGCTCGATGGCGTGCGCCTCGCACTCCTTGACGCACTCCCCCGCCACCTCGTGGGCGACGCGGAACGGGACGCCCTGCTTGACGAGCCATTCGGCGATGTCGGTGGCGAGCGAGAAGCCGGCCGGGGCCAGTTCCGCCATCCGTTCCCGGTTGACGGTGAGCGTGGCCATCATCCCGGTGAACGCCGGCAGCAGCACCTCCAGCTGGTCGCAGGAGTCGAACACCGGCTCCTTGTCTTCCTGGAGGTCGCGGTTGTAGGCGAGCGGAAGCGCCTTGAGGGTGGCCAGCAGGCCGGTGAGGTTGCCGATGAGCCGGCCGGACTTGCCGCGCGCCAGCTCGGCGATGTCCGGGTTCTTCTTCTGCGGCATGATCGACGAGCCGGTGGAGAAGGCGTCGTGCAGGGTCACGAAGGAGAATTCCTTGGTGTTCCAGATGATGACCTCCTCGGCGATCCGGGAGAGGTCGACGCCGATCATGGCGGTGATGAAGGCGAACTCGGCCACGAAGTCACGCGAGGCCGTGCCGTCGATGGAGTTCCCCGAGGAGCCGCGCTCGAAGCCGAGGTCCCGCGCCACCGCTTCGGGGTCGAGGCCCAGCGAGGATCCGGCGAGCGCTCCGGAGCCGTAGGGCGACACCGCGGTCCGCTCGTCCCACTGCCGCAGCCGCTCGGCGTCCCGGGAGAGCGCCTGGACGTGCGCGAGGACGTGGTGGGCGAAGAGCACCGGCTGGGCGTGCTGGAGGTGGGTACGACCGGGCATGGCCACATCGGGGTGGGCCTCGGCGAGGTCCACCAGCGCCTGCTGGAGGTCGGCGATCAGCCCGCCGATGATCCGCGCGTGGTCCCGCAGGTACATCCGGAAGAGGGTGGCCACCTGGTCGTTCCGCGAACGGCCGGCGCGGAGCTTGCCACCGAGGTCGGCGCCGAGGCGCTCCAGCAGTCCCCGCTCCAGGGCGGTGTGCACGTCCTCGTCGGCGATGGTGCCCACGAAGACCCCGGACGCGACGTCCGCCTCGAGCCGGTCCAGCCCCTCCAGCATCCGCTCCAGTTCGTCGGCGGTCAGGAGGTCGGCCTGGTGCAGCACCCGGGCATGGGCGCGGGAGCCGGCGATGTCGTACGGCGCGAGCCGCCAGTCGAAGTGGACGGACGCCGAAAGCTTGGCCAGTGCCTCCGCCGGGCCGTCGGCGAAACGCCCGCCCCAGAGCCGGACGTCACCGCTGTTGCTGCTCACTGCTGCTGCTCGCTTCTCTTCGTGTCCCTGCGCGAACGGAGGGGGACGGGTGGACGGGACCGGTGTGTGGAGCCGCCTCCTCACGGCAGGTGGCGAGGAGGCGGCAGTGGCACGGGGGGCCGGCTCGCGAGCCGGGGCGGCGCGGGGTTACGCGCTCAGGTCACGGCGCGCCGCGATCTTGGACGACAGGCCGAAGATCTCGATGAAGCCCTTGGACAGCGACTGGTCGAAGGTGTCGCCGGTGTCGTAGGTGGCGAGGTTGAAGTCGTACAGCGAGGCGTCCGACTTCCGGCCGGTGACGACGGCACGGCCGCCGTGCAGGGTCATCCGGACGTCCCCGGTGACGTGCTGGTTCGCTTCGTTGATGAAGCCGTCGAGGGCCCGCTTGAGGGGGGAGAACCACAGGCCGTCGTAGACCAGCTCGCCCCAGCGCTGCTCGACCTGCCGCTTGTAGCGGGCCAGCTCACGCTCGACGGTGACGCTCTCCAGCTCCTGGTGCGCGGTGATCAGCGCGATGGCACCGGGCGCCTCGTACACCTCGCGGGACTTGATGCCCACCAGCCGGTCCTCGACCATGTCGATCCGGCCGACGCCCTGAGCACCGGCACGCTCGTTGAGCTGCTGGATCGCCTGCAGGACGGTGACGGGCTTGCCGTCGATGGCGACCGGGACGCCCTCCTTGAAGGAGATGATCACCTCGTCGGCGTCACGCTGGGCCGCCGGGTTCTCCGTGTACTCGTAGATGTCCTCGATCGGGGCGTTCCAGATGTCCTCCAGGAAGCCGGTCTCCACGGCCCGCCCGAAGACGTTCTGGTCGATGGAGTACGGGGACTTCTTGGTGGTCGCGATCGGCAGGTCCTTCGCCTCGCAGAAGGCGATGGCCTTGTCCCGCGTCATGGCGTAGTCCCGGACCGGGGCGATGCACTTCAGGTCCGGGGCGAGGGAGGAGATGCCCGCCTCGAACCGCACCTGGTCGTTGCCCTTGCCGGTGCAGCCGTGGGCCACCGTGCTCGCGCCGTGCTTGCGGGCCGCGGCGACGAGGTGCTTGACGATCGTCGGCCGGGACAGCGCGGACACCAGCGGGTACCGGTCCATGTACAGGGCGTTGGCCTTGATCGCCGGGAGGCAGTACTCGTCGGCGAACTCGTCCTTGGCGTCCGCGACCTCGGCCTCGACGGCGCCGCAGGCGAGGGCGCGCTTGCGGATGACGTCCAGGTCCTCGCCGCCCTGGCCGACGTCCACGGCAACGGCGATGACCTCGGCGCCGGTCTCCTCGGCGATCCAGCCGATGGCGACAGAGGTGTCCAGACCGCCTGAATAGGCGAGTACGACGCGCTCGGTCACGGGTTTCTCCTTACGGTCCATACGCTCTTGGGTATAAGTATGCACTCCACCGTATGTTTCGTCAACGCGGCTGGTCGGAGCCGGTCCGGCGGGGCTGGGCGGGACGGGTGACACGGGCGCGGGGCCGGGGGCGCGGGGCCGCGGGCCGGTGGTCCGGTCGGGGGCGGAGGGCCGGCGGGCGGGCGGAGGGCCGGCGGGCGGGAGAACCGGTCGGAGAGCGGGCGGGCGGAGGGCCGGCGGACCAGCGGGCCGGAGGACTAGCGGGCGGGGAGGCCCGGCCGGCGGCAGAACCCGTCGGCCGCAGAGCCGGCGGGCGGGCGGAGGACCGGCGGGCGGGGAGGCCGGTGGGCTCAGTCGGCGGTGTCGCGGACCACCTCGGCCAGCACCCCGGCGTGGGCGTGCGACAGGTCCCGGGTCGCGGTGAGCAGGGTCAGCGGCCCTTGGGCGGCCAGTCGGCGCAGCCGGTCCACCGCCTCCCGGCCGGCCGGTTCCGCCAGCTCCGCCCGGTACCGCTCGGCGAACGCCTCGAACTTCTCCGGGGTGTGCCCGTACCAGCGGCGGAGTTCCGACGACGGGGCCACCTCCTTGGCCCAGTCGTCGAGCCGGGCCGCCTCCTTCGCCAGCCCCCGCGGCCAGAGCCGGTCCACCAGGACCCGGGCCCCGTCGTCCGGCCGCGGTTCCTCGTACACACGGCGGACCGCGACCCGGTCCTGCCCGCCCTTGCGCGCTCCGGTCATGCCCCCATGAAACCCGTCCGGGGCCCCTGCGGGAACCAGCGAACCGCCCGGTCCCCCGGGTGGCCCAGCGGCGGCCGGAGGCGCGCCCGGGCATCCCCGGCCGGACTCGCCGGGGGTGTCGCGTCGCCCTCGGTGGGGTCGCCCTCGGTGGGTTCGCCCCCGGTGGGTTCGGGCGCCGGCCGGGGCTTGTGTCAGCGGGCTTTCTGCGCCAGCCGCAGCAGGTGGTCCGCCAGCGCCTGGCCGCCGGCGGGGTCACGGCTGATCAGCAGCAGGGTGTCGTCGCCGGCGATGGTGCCGAGGATGTCGTGCAGCTCGGCCTGGTCGATCGCGGAGGCCAGGAACTGCGCGGCACCGGGCGGGGTGCGCAGCACCACCAGGTTGGCCGAGGCTTCGGCGGAGATGAGGAGTTCGCCGGAGAGGCGGCGCATGCGCTCCTCCTTGGCGGACTCCCCCAGGGGTGCCTGCGGGGTGCGGAAGCCGCCCTCGCTGGGCACGGCGTAGATCAGCTCCCCGCCGGTGTTGCGGATCTTGACCGCGCCCAGTTCGTCGAGGTCCCGGGAGAGGGTTGCCTGGGTGACGGACAGCCCGTCGTCGGCGAGCAGCTTGGCGAGCTGGCTCTGGGACCGCACCGGTTGCCGGTTGAGGATGTCCACGATCCGGCGGTGGCGGGCGGTGCGGGTCTGTGGCACGGCCTGGCCGGCGGCGTGTGCCGCGGCAACGTCTCGTGCCTCGCTGTCCCGTAGCTCGTTGTGCTGCGCCTCGGTCATCGTGTCGTCAGTCTCCGGATTGTCGTTCCCCGTGTCCCGTCCGGCCGACGGGGCGGTGGGCGGCGTCCAGGGCGCCGGGGAGGGCCTGGAGGAAGGCGTCCACGACGGCGTCGTCGACGATCAGCGGCGGAGCGAGCCGGATGACGTCCGGCGCGACCGCGTTCACCAGGAGTCCCGCGTCCTGAGCCGCCTGCTGCACCCGCGGCGCGAGGGACTCTGTGAGCACGATACCCAGCAGCAGCCCCGCGCCGCGGACCTGGCCGACCAGCGGATGGCGGATGGCCTCGATTCCGTCGCGCAGCCGCTCCCCCGCCCGCTTGACCCGGTCGAGCAGTCCGTCGGCGGCGATGGTGTCCAGGACGGCGAGCGCCGCGGCGCACGCGACGGGGTTTCCGCCGAACGTGGAACCGTGCTGGCCGGGCGTCAGGAGTTCGGCGGCGGGGCCGAAGGCGATGGTGGCGCCGATGGGGAGGCCGGCCCCGAGGCCCTTGGCGAGGGTGACGACGTCCGGCTCCACGCCCTGTGCCTGGTGCTCGAACCAGTGGCCCGTTCGGCCGATACCCGTCTGGATCTCGTCGAGGACCAGCAGCGTCCCGGTCGCCCGGGTGATCTCCCGGGCCGCCGCGAGGTATCCGGGGGGCGGGACGACCACGCCGTTCTCGCCCTGGATGGGTTCGATGATCACCAGGGCGGTGTCGGTGGTGACGGCCGCCCGGAGTGCTTCGGTGTCCCCGTACGGCACATGGGTGACATCACCGATCAGGGGCAGGAACGGGGCTTGCTTGGCGGGTTGGCCGGTGAGGGCGAGGGCCCCCATGGTCCGGCCGTGGAAGCCGCCGGTGGTGGAGACCATGTGGGTGCGCCCGGTACGCCGTCCGATTTTGATCGCCGCTTCCACCGCCTCGGTGCCGGAGTTGGCGAAGTAGACCTTGCCCGGGCGGCCGGACAGCTGGAGCAGCCGTTCGGCGAGCGCCACCGTCGGCTCGGCGAGGTAGAGGTTGGAGACGTGGCCGAGGGTGGCGATCTGCTCGGACACGGCGCGCACCACGGCGGGGTGGGCGTGGCCGAGGGAGGTGACCGCGATCCCGCCGATGAAGTCCAGGTACGCGTTGCCGTCGGCGTCCCAGACGCGGGCGCCGGCGCCGCGGGCGAGTGGCAGCCGGGGGGTGCCGTAGTTGTCCATCATCGCGCCCTGCCAGCGCTGTTTCAGCTCGGAGTTGGTCACGGCTGCGGCTCCTTCGTGTCAGTGTGGGTGGCCGGCCCGACGGGGGCTCACCGACCGGGGGCGAGCGGGTGGGCCCGCGCGGCGGGCCGCGGCTCGGTGCGGGCGCCGGGAGCGTCCGGGAGGACCATGGTGCCGATGCCTTCGTCGGTGAAGATCTCCAGCAGGATGGAGTGCTGGACCCGCCCGTCGATGACGCGCGCGGTGTTCACCCCGTTGCGCACGGCGTGCAGGCAGCCCTCCATCTTCGGGACCATGCCGCTGGCCAGGTCGGGCAGCAGCTTCTCCAGCTCGGCGGCGGTGAGTTGGCTGATCACGTCGTCGCTGTGGGGCCAGTCGGCGTAGAGGCCCTCGACGTCGGTGAGCACCATCAGCGTCTCGGCGCCCAGCGCGGCGGCGAGTGCGGCGGCGGCGGTGTCGGCGTTGACGTTGTAGACGTGTCCGTCGTCGGCGCTGCGGGCGACGGAGGAGATGACCGGGATGCGGCCGTCGTCGAGCAGGGCCTGTATGACTCCGGTGTCGATGTCGGTGACCTCGCCGACCCGTCCGATGTCGACCCGTTCGCCGTCCAGCTCGGCGTACCGCTTGACGGCGGTCATCGTGTGGCCGTCCTCGCCGGTCAGGCCCACGGCGAGCGGGCCGTGCTGGTTGAGGAGTCCGACCAGTTCCCGCTGCACCTGTCCGGCGAGCACCATGCGGACGACGTCCATCGCCTCCGGGGTGGTGACCCGCAGACCGGCTTTGAACTCCGACTCCAGGCCCAGCCGGTCCAGCTGGGCGCTGATCTGCGGTCCGCCGCCGTGCACCACGACGGGCCGGATTCCGGCGTGCCGGAGGAAGACGACGTCCTGGGCGAAGGCGGCCTTGAGCTCGTCGTCGATCATGGCGTTGCCGCCGAACTTGATGACCACGGTCTTGCCGTGATGGCGGGTCAGCCAGGGCAGCGCCTCGATGAGGGTGCGTGCCTTCGGGAGGGCGGTGTGCTTACGGGTGCTCATGAGGAGTAGGCGCTGTTCTCGTGGACGTAGTCGGCGGTGAGGTCGTTGGTCCAGATGACGGCGGTCTCGGACCCGGCAGCGAGGTCGGCGGTGATGCGGACCTCGCGGTAGCGCATGTCGACCAGGTCGCGGTCTTCACCGACCGAGCCGTTCTTGCACACCCAGACGTCGTTGATGGCGACGTTGAGCTGGTCCGGCTCGAAGGCGGCGGACGTGGTGCCGATGGCGGACAGCACCCGCCCCCAGTTGGGGTCCTCGCCGTGGATGGCGCACTTCAGGAGGTTGTTGCGGGCGATGGAGCGGCCCACCTCGACCGCGTCCGCCTCGGTGGCCGCGCCCACCACCTCGATACGGATGTCCTTGGAGGCGCCCTCGGCGTCACCGATGAGCTGCCGCGCCAGGTCGTCGCAGACGGTGCGGACGGCCTCGGTGAACTCGTCCGGCCCGGGGACCACCCCAGCCGCTCCGGAGGCGAGCAGCAGCACGGTGTCGTTGGTGGACATGCAGCCGTCCGAGTCCACCCGGTCGAAGGTGGTGCGGGTGGCGGCGCGCAGCGCGGTGTCGAGCTGCGGGGTGTCCACGTCCGCGTCGGTGGTGAGCACCACCAGCATGGTGGCGAGGCCGGGGGCGAGCATGCCCGCGCCCTTGGCCATGCCGCCGACCGTCCAGCCCGCGGGGCTCTGCACCACGGCGGTCTTGTGCACGGTGTCGGTGGTCTTGATGGCGATGGCGGCCTTCTCGCCGCCGTGTGCGGAAAGCTCGGTCGCGGCCTTCGCCACTCCGGGCAGCAGCTTGTCCATCGGGAGGCGGATGCCGATCAGCCCGGTGGAGGCCACGGCGATCTCACCGGCACTGTGCCCCAGGACCTCGGCGGCCTTCTCGGCGGTGGCGTGGGTGTCCTGGAAGCCCAGCGGGCCGGTGCAGGCGTTGGCGCCGCCCGAGTTGAGGACGACCGCGGAGAGCCGGCCGCCCTTGAGCACCTGCTCGGACCAGAGCACCGGGGCCGCCTTGACGCGGTTGGAGGTGAACACGCCCGCGGCCGCGAGGCGCGGCCCGTTGTTGACCACGAGCGCCAGGTCGGGGTTGCCGTTGGCCTTGATCCCCGCGGCGACGCCGGCCGCGGTGAATCCCTGTGCTGCCGTGACGCTCAAGGTGCCACTCCGATCGTGGAGAGTCCGGTGTCCTCGGGGAGGCCGAGGGCGATGTTCATGCTCTGCACCGCGCCGCCCGCGGTGCCCTTGGTGAGGTTGTCGATGGCGCTGATGGCCACGATCCGGCCGACGGCCTCGTCGAGTGCGACCTGGATCTGGGCGGCGTTGGAGCCGTGGACCGCGGCGGTGGCGGGCCACTGCCCCTCGGGGAGGAGGTGGACGAACGGCTCGGCGGCCAGCGCCTTCTCGTACGCCTCCCGGAGCCCGGTGGCGGTCACTCCGGGCCGGGCCCTGACGGTGCAGGTGGCGAGGATGCCGCGGGACATCGGGGCGAGCGTGGGGGTGAAGGAGACCTCGACCCGCTCCCCGGCGACCGCGGAGAGGTTCTGGATCATCTCGGGGGTGTGCCGGTGGCCGCCGCCGACCCCGTAGGGGCTCATCGAGCCCATGACCTCGCTGCCCAGCAGGTGCGGCTTGGGGGCCTTGCCCGCGCCGGACGTACCCGAGGCGGCGACGATCACCGCCTCCGGCTCCGCGAGGCCGGCCGCGAACGCCGGGAAGAGCGCGAGGGTCACCGCGGTCGGATAGCAGCCGGGCACCGCCACCCGCCGCGCCCCGCGCAGCGCGTCCCGGCCTCCGGGCAGCTCGGGAAGCCCGTACGGCCAGGTGCCCGCGTGCGCGGATCCGTAGAACTTCTGCCACTCGGCGGCGTCCCGCAGCCGGAAGTCCGCTCCGCAGTCGATGATCAGCACCTCGTCGCCGAGCTGCTCCGCGACAGCGGCGGACTGCCCGTGCGGCAGCGCGAGGAAGACGACGTCATGGCCGGCGAGGGTCTCCGCCGTCGTGGGCTCCAGGACGCGGTCCGCCAGGGGGAACAGATGGGGCTGGAGGGCACCGAGCCGCTGCCCGGCGTTGGAATTGCCGGTCACGGCGCCGATCTCCACGCGCGGGTGGGCGGCCAGCAGCCGCAGCACCTCGCCGCCCGCGTAGCCGCTCGCACCGGCCACCGCCACTCGTACGGTCATCGGACCCTCCTCAGTCATGGCATGACTATACGGTCGATGGCAGTTTTATGCAATAGTGCCCGGGGCGGCCCACGACACCGAGATGTGCCGGAGCGCTTCGCTCGGCGGAGGAGTGCTCGAGTGGGCGGGTGAGCGTCTCGGGTGGCGAGGACGTTCTCATCGATCCAGGTGGCGAGCTCGGCGGCGTACTCGCTCGGCGCAGCGGTATCGAGGACGTCTCAGCGTTGAGCGCTCCGCCACAGGGCGGCGGTGACCCGGGCCTACCGGCCGACGCTTCGCTCAGTGGTCTCGGGCGCGCAGCTCGCTGGCGAGCTCCATGCAGCGCAGCCGGGCGGGCGAGAAGTCGTACGGCATTCTGCCGATTGCTTCGAGGGCGCTCATCGAGGAGTTCTCCTCCCCCTTCAGATCGGCGTCGTACAGGTCGAAGAGCTCCTCCTCGGCCTCTTCGAGCCCGGCAGCCTCGATGGCCCGGTCCAGGGCTTTCTGGAAGGCGCATCGCCGGACGGCGATCTCTTCGACGCGCGGGTCGTGGGGATCGACGCTCTCGTCGAGAGCTGCCTCGGCTTCGTCAAGGCGGTCGGATTCGGCCCGTAGCTCGGGGTCGCCCGCGAGAACGATGCAGACACTGGCCTGGAGAGCGGGGCCCAGCGGGCCGAAGATCCGTTCCGACACCAGCAGGTTGTCCAGGTCGGACTGGCGCAGGGCGCCCGAGGGCAGGTCCCGGAGCCGGTTGGCGACCAGGGGGGAGAGGAGGCCCAGGGGGCTGCCCGCTTCCCGTAGCCGGCGCACGGCCGCACGCTGGCGCTGGAGGGCGGCTTCCCGGGCAGCCAGGTTCTCGTCCAGCCGTTCCAGGATCTCCTCGATGCTCTGGGTGCCATCGAAGGCGGTCCGGATGTCATCCAGACTGATGCCGGCATCCGCCATCTTGCGGATCCACAGCAGGCGGATCATGTCGTCGTAGCCGTAGCGGCGTTTTCCGTCCCCGCCCCGCACGGGCTCCGGCAGCAGACCAATGGCGTGGTAGTGCCGGACAGCCCTGGGCGTCGTTCCGGCGAACGCGGCGGCATCACCGATCTTCACCTGACGGGGCACGGCGAGGGGGAAGTCCACGAGGAGCCTTTCGTGCAGTACTCCCTTCACGACACCACATGACGCTACGGCACGTGCAACATCACCCGCGACACACCGCGGCCCAGCGTGAACCGCCCAGGGTTCGCTGGGACCACTCGACCTGCGAGGCGACGGGCCCGCTCCCGGCCGGGGGCTGCTGTGGGCGGGGTGAGCGGGGCAGCGCGCGGGGAAGGCATCGGGACCGACGCCCGGGACGGCCCCGTTCGTGCCCCGGTTCAGGCTATGAGCAGGCGGAGGCCGAGATCTGCCGCGTCCAGGTCGGCGAGGTCGCTGTTGCGCTCGGCCCACCGGCCGGAGTCGAGGTCGGCGCGGAGGCTTCGTACCGCCCGCTGCTCGGGCTCCGGCCCGACCCGCGTCCACACCGACATCGCGCGGCGCACGTGATCCTCCAGATAAGCCCCCGGACGGCGCCAGTACGCCTCGAACAGGCCGTCGGCGCAGTCCCATGGGACGGGTACCGGTTCCGCGCGGGCGCCGATCGCGTCGACCATCCCGGCAAGCGAGGGAAATCCCGCGAGGACGTCGGCGAACTCGGGCAGGTAGTCGCGGGTGAGCCAGAACCGGTCCTGCCATCCGGGCTCGTCGGTGTCGAACGTGAGCACCACCACCCGGCGGGCCACACGCCGCATCTCGCGCAACCCCGCCAGCGGGTCCCCCCAGTGGTGAACGGTGGAGACGGCCATGGCGACGTCGAAGGAGTGATCCTCGAACGGCAGGTTCTCCGCGGCGGCGGCCACGCACGGCGCCGAACCCGCGGGCCGCTGCGCTCGCATGACCGCAGACGGCTCCACCGCGGTCACCTCGCGATCAGCGGGTTCGTAGGAGCCGGTGCCGGCGCCGACGTTGAGCACCGTCCGGGCGTCCCCGAGCGCGTCCCAGATCTGCGCGGCGATCCGCGGCTCGGTACGCCGTGTCGCGGGGTAGGCGCCGCCGATCGCGTCGTACAGCCGCGCACCGAGCACCTCCAGTTGCTCCTCCGGTGTCACCATGAGTCCCTTCGCCCGTGCGTCGAGTTCCTTGTCGATGGCCGCCACCATGGCGTCGGTGCGATCACGCCGCTCCAGCAGCAGGCCGCGCAGTCGGCGCAGGTGCGCGACCGCGTCGGTGGACGGGTCGCCGACCAGTTCCGCGACCTCGCGCAGCCCGAAGCCCAGCCGCCGATAGGCCAGGACCTCCCGCAGCCGCTCCACGTCGCCCGGCGAATAGGCCCGGTACCCGGCCGCGGTCCGCGTCGACGGCCGGACGAGCCCGATCGCGTCATAGTGATGCAGCGTGCGGACGCTCACACCGGCCAGCTCGGCCACGCGTCCCACGGTCCAGTGATCTTCCACGGCACCGACTATGGAGCCTGACGTCACGTGAGGGTCAAGAGCCGGCGCCGGCCCCGAACGATGTCCGTCGGGGCCGCCCACCAGCGCTCTTCAGGGCCGACAACAGGCCCTCGCCGGTCTCTGGCCGCCTGCTGCCGGACGTCGCCGGGCCACCGGTCGGCACCGCGCTTGCGGCCGGCGTGCGAGTCGATCTCCGTTCGGCGAACACAGGTGCGGATGCCGTCGTGGAGTGCATAAGGTCGTCGGCATGGCACTGCGACCGGTCAACGTGAACATCAAGGCCCTCGACGACTCGGCGGTCGGCCGGTTCTGGGCGGAGGCGCTCGGCTGGGGGGTCTCCAGTGAGGGGCCCGGCGTGACCAACGTCGAACCCGGCGGCGACTTCGTGTGGCCGGACCCGGTCGCCGTCTGCGTCGACGTCGTCGCCGTCCCGGAACCCAAGACGACGGTGAAGAACCGGGTGCACCTCGACCTCGCCACCACCTCCGCGGCCCATCAGGCGGAGTTGGTCGCCCGCCTCCGGGCCCTCGGCGCGACGCCCGCCGAGGTGGGCCGGGGCGACGTGCCGTGGACGGTCCTCGCCGATCCGGAGGGGAACGAGTTCTGCGTGCTGGAGCCCCGGGAGATCTACCGGGACACCGGGCCGATCGCCGCGGTGGTGGTCGACTGCGTGGATCCGCGGGCCATGGCCCGGTTCTGGGGCGAGGCGATGGACTGGGACCTGCACGAGGTGACCGACGACCACGCGGTGCTGCGCTCCGCCGAGGGTGTCGGCCCGTATCTCGAGTTCCTCCGCACGCCCGGCGGGAAGACGGTGCCGGACCGGGTGCACATCGACCTGCTGCCGTACCCCGGTGACGATCAGGAGGCGGAGGTGGCCCGGCTGCGGGCGCTCGGCGCCACCGACCTCGACCTCGGCCAGGGTGACGCCCCCTGGAAGTGCCTGACCGACCCGGAGGGCCACGAGTTCTGCGTCCTCGCCCCCCGTCCGCACGCGGCGTCCTGACGGCCCGTGCCCGACGACTTCCGGCAGACCGGCCACGGGGTGCGGTTCGAGTGGGGCCCGGTCGGCGCGCGGCAGCTGGCGCCCGAGGTGTCCTGCCTGGTCGTCGTCGACGTGCTGTCGTTCACCACGTCCGTGTCGGTCGCGGTCGAGGCGGGTGCCGCCGTGTTCCCGTATCCCTGGCGGGACGGGACGGCGGCGGCGTTCGCCGAGCGGCAGGGCGCCCGGCTCGCCGTGGGGCGCCGGGCCGTGAGCCGGGAGACCCCGTGGACCCTGTCGCCGGCCGCGCTGCGCCGGGCTCCCGCCACCCCGCGGCTGGTCCTCCCGTCCCCCAACGGCTCGGCGATCGCGGCGGCGGCGGACGGGGTGACGGTGGTGGCCGGCTGCCTGCGCAACGGCGCCGCCGTGGGCCGGTGGCTCAGCGGGCGGGGCTACGGGACGGCCGACCGCCCGGTGGGGGTCGTCGCCGCCGGTGAACGATGGCCCGACGGCGGTCTCCGCCCCGCGCTGGAGGACCTGCTCGGCGCCGGGTCGGTGATCGCGTCCCTGCGGCGGGAGGGCCGCGCGTCGCTGTCGCCGGAGGCCGCCGCGGCGGCCGCGGCGTTCGGCTCCGCCACGGACGTGGCGAGGGACGTGCGGGAGAGCGCGTCCGGGCGGGAACTGGCCGACGGCGGTTTCGCCGAGGACGTGTCGGTCGCCACCGAGCTGGACGCGTGCCCGCTCGTTCCGGTCCTCACCGACGGGGCCTTCGCCGCGTCGCGGTGACCGCCCGCCGCCCGGCCCCGGCAACCGGTCCGACGGGCGCCGGACGGCCCCGGCAGCCGATCCGACCGGGTTCCGGAGGGCTCCCGGCGCCCGATCCGGCCGGGCACCGGACGGCCCCCGGCACCCGATCCGATCGGGCACGGGATGTCGGGTCCGGCCCGGTGGCCGCCGCCTAGCGTGATCAGCACATCGAAGGAAGGGAACCGGGCGTGCTGGAGCGGCTCAACCAGGCCATGGAGTACATCGAACGCCACCTCGGCCGGAACATCGACGTGGCCGAGCTGGCGCGCACCGCGGCCACCTCGGAGTACCACCTGCGCCGGATGTTCTCCTCGCTGGCCGGCATGCCGCTGTCGGAGTACGTCCGGCGCCGGCGGCTCACCGTCGCGGGCGCCGAGGTGCTCGCGGGGGACGAGACGCTGCTGGACATCGCGGTCCGGCACGGCTACGGGTCGGGCGAGGCGTTCGCCCGGGCGTTCCGCGCCGTGCACGGCGTCGGACCGGGCGAGGCCCGGCGCACCGGCGCCGCGCTGAACTCCCAGCCCCGGATGACCTTCCGCCTCACCATCGAAGGGAGCAACAGCATGCGCTACCGCGTCATGGACAAACCGGCCTTCACCGTCGCCGGCTTCAAGGCCCGGGTCCCGCTGGTGCACAGCGGACCGAACCAGGCGCTCGTGGAGTTCGTCCGTGGGCTCGACCAGCGGGCCCTGGAGCGTCTGGCGGAGCTGTCGGACCAGGAGCCGCACGGCATCGTCGCGGTCTGCGACGACCTGGACCCCGGTCGCGCCGAAGGCACCGAACTCGACTACTACCACGGTGTGATCACCTCCGGGCCCGCCCCCGAGGGCACCGCCGTGCTGTCCGTCCCGGCCGGTGACTGGGCGGTCTTCAGCACCTCCGGGGCGGCCCCGCAGGCCGTCCAGGAGCTGTGGCGGGACGTCTTCACGCAGTGGTTCCCGTCGAACCCCTACCGCAGCCGGCCCGGCCCCGAGATCCTGCGCACCCGGCTGTCGCCGGACCGGACGGAGGCCGAGGCCGAGCTGTGGCTCCCGGTGGAGCGGGAGCAGGGCTGAGCCCGCGGCCCGGGCCGCGGCCCGGGGCCACCGTGCGCGCCGCGGCCGGCTTGTCCGGCCGCTGCGCCGCCGGGATCGGCCGGCGCCGCAGCCGCGTCAGGGGGCGCCGTGCCCGTACCGCACACCGGCCCGCCGGTCCGGGGATCTCGCGCGAGCGGGTCTCCGGCCGGCGGGCCGTCGGCCTGTCCGGCGCGGTCCGAGTGGTCCGAGTGGTCCGAGTGGTCCGCGGTGAGCAGTGGGACGACGGCTTCCGCGCCGCCGCGGTCCGGCGGTGCCGGGCACTCCGACGTGGTGCTACCACCAGTGCGGTTGGGGGGACAGCCGGAGTGAGGGACGGCGGCCGCGCCCCTAACGTCTGGAGCCGTGAGTCATTTACCGAACAGAGTGGGAAGACCGGCTTCGGGTGTGCGGCGGCCGGGCCGTCACCCGGCCGGGCCGGCCGGGACCGCGGCGGCGCCGGCGCTCGCCCCGGGCGAGCGCCGTCCGCCGGGGCCGGTCCGGGGCGGTGGCCACGACGGCCGCGCCGTCCCCGTACGGCGGTTGCCCCGGCACACCAGCGGACTGCCCGACCGCGTCGACGCCGTTGCCGGGCGGGGCGCGGTCGGGCCCGGGGGCCGCAGGGTCTCCCCCGTCCTCACCGAGGTGCCCGGTAGCGACCGGGCCGAGGCGGGATGCCGCACCGCCGTGGACACCGCCTTCCGCGCCACCACCCCCGTCCGCCGTCTCCAGGAGTCCCAGTGATCACCTCCCGTCCGGCCGTGCGCCGCCTCCCGGCCGCGGGGCTCGCCCTCGCCGCCTGCCTCACCGCGTCCCCCGCCCTCGCCACCGCCGCGACGCCGGCCGAAGCGCGCACCGGCCCCGGACTCGACCGCTTCTACCAGCAGCGCCTGGCCTGGGGCCGGTGCGCCACCGGCCCCGACGACACCATCGGCCGGGACCTGGACAAGGCCGGTGCCCAGTGCGCGGACGTGGCCGTCCCCCTCGACTACGCCGATCCGCAGGGCCGGACCGTCACCGTGGCGATATCGCGGCTGAAGGCCACCGACACCCGCCACCGCATCGGCTCGATCCTGCTCAACAACGGCGGGCCGGGCGGGACCGCGGTGGAGTCGCCGCCCAGCGTCCGCGCGATGATGAAGGAGGTCGGTCCGCGCTACGACATCATCGGCTTCGACCCCCGTTTCGTCGGCCGCAGCACCCCGCTGGACTGCCACTGGCCCGTCGGCACCGCGATGCTGGCGGCCGGGCCCGACCGGGAGAGCTTCGACGGCCAGGTAGCCCTCCAGAAGGACCTCGCCGCCAAGTGCCGCGCCACGAACGCCTCGGTGCTGCCGCACGTCAACACCCGCAACACCGCCCGTGACATGGACGTCATCCGGGGAGCCCTGGGCGAACGGAAGGTCTCCTACCTCGGCTACTCGTACGGCTCGTACCTCGGCACGGTCTACACCCAGATGTTCCCCGGCCGCTTCGACCGGATGGTGCTGGACGGCGCCATCGACCCGCGCCGCTACGGCCCGCTGCTGATGCGGAGCATGGTCGCCCCGAACCGGAAGGCGCTCGCCGACTGGGCCGGGTGGGCGGCGCGGCACCACGGCACCTACCGGCTCGGCGACACCCGGGACCGGGTCCTGGACACCGTCGACCGCATCCTGGCGGAATCCGGCCGCCGTCCGCTGACCGTCGGCACCGCGCCGGACACCTTCCGGGTGGACGCCACCCGGGTGCCGTTCCTCGTGTTCGTCGGGCTGGCGTCCGACACCGAAGCGGCCCGGACGTCCCTGGCCGAGCACGTCGCGGTGCTGAAGCAGGCCGCGGACGGTCAGGCGACCCGGCTGTCCCCCGAGTTCGCGGAGACCCTGCGGGTGGTGCTGACCGGCGAGTACTCCTCGAGCGGCAGCGCGCAGACCGCGATCCTGTGCGGGGACGGGGTGGCCCCGCGCGACCCCGAGGTCTACTGGCGCGACATCGAGCGCAGCCGGGACACGGACCCGCTGTTCGGCCCGTACCTCAACAACATCAACCCGTGCGCCTTCTGGGACGAGCCCCGGGAGCGGCCCACCGAGGTGCGGCGGGACGCCGATCCGCTCATCGTGAACGCCACCGGTGACACCCGGACCCCGTACGACGGCGCGGTCGCCCTGCACCGGCTGCTGCCGGGCTCCAAGCTGATCACCCTGCGGGGGGCGAACCAGCACGGGGTGTACGGCGAGTACGGCAACGCCTGCGTGGACGACAAGGTCAACCGCTATCTGGCCACCGGCCGGCTGCCCGCCCGCGACCAGAGCTGCACCCAGCAGGCCGGGTAGCGGAGCGGCCGTCCGTCCGCCGGGGACCGTCCGGCCCGCGCACGACGGGTCCGGGGCGCCGTGCCCGTACCGCACATCACCGGCCCGCCGGCCGGGGCTCGCACGAGCGGGTCTCCGGCCGGCGGGCCGTCGGCCTGTCCGGCGCGGGGCCGCGGGGTCTAGGCTCGGTCGGCGTGACGGCGAACGGTACGGCGGCAGACGGGGCGTCCATCGCGGAGCGGCGGGCGGCGGCGGCGCGTTCGTCGGCGACCGGCCAGCGGTCGCTGGCCGACCGGGATTTCCGCTATCCCCTGTGGCCCCCGCTGACCGGTGGCTGCCCGCGGAGCGGCACGGACGAGATGGCCTATCCGGTCGAGGTGGACTACGACTACGACCGGGTGCCCGCCGGGCTCTTCGCGGCGGGCGGGCCGGCCGCCGGGCGCGGTCTGGACCGGTGGGCCCCGCTGCTTCCGCCGCTGGTCGCGCCCGGCCTCGGGGAGGGCGGCACGCCGCTGGTCGAGCTGGAGCCCGGCCTCTTCGTCAAGGACGAGTCGCGCAACCCGACCTGGAGCCACAAGGACCGGCTCAACCGCTGCACGCTGAGCGCGGCGGTGGGGATCGGCGCGCCGGGTGTGGTGGTCGCCTCCTCGGGCAACCACGGCGCGTCGGCGGCGGCGTTCGCCGCCCGGGCCGGGCTGCGCTGCGTGGTGCTGGCCTCGGCGGACGCGCCGCCGGCGGTGCTGTCGTTCCTCCAGGCGTACGGCGCGGTGGTGCTTCCGGTGCCGCCCGGTGGCCGGTGGCCGCTGATGCGGCGGATCGTCGAACGGGTGGGACTGCACCCGGTCAGCAACCTCACGGTCACGCACACCGGGCACGGCTTCGGCCCGGAGGGCTACAAGACCGTCGCGTACGAGATCTTCACGGAGATCGGCGTGCCCGCCGCCGTGTTCGTCCCCACCGGCTACGGCGAACTCCTCTTCGGCATCGGCAAGGGCTTCGCGGAGTTGCGCCGGCTGGGGCTGGCGGACCGGGTGCCGCGGCTGTACGCGTGCGAGCCGGCGGCGGGCGGCCCGCTCGCCGCCGCGGTCCGTACCGGCCGTCCCGCGGCGCAGGTGGACGTGGGGCCCACCGAGGCGTACGGGATCGACTGCTCCGTCGGAGGCTACCGGGGGGTGGTGGCCCTGCGTGAGAGCGGCGGCCGCGCCCTGTTGGTGACCGACGAGCAACTGCGGGACGCCCAGGGCGAGCTGGCCCGCTGCGGTCTGTGGGCGGAGCTGTCGAGCGCCGCCGGGCTGGCGGGGCTGCGCGGGATGGGGGACCTGCGCCGGGCCGAGGGGCTGGACGGGCCGGTCGTGTGCGTCTCCACCTCCAGCGGGTTCAAGGACCGGTCGGTCGGCTCGCACCGGATCGAGCCGCTGGCACCGGAGTGGGCGGCGGTCTCGCGCGAGCTGCGGCGGGCGGGCATCGACGGGTGAGCCCGGGGCACCGGCCGGGGCGGTCATCGCCGCCCGCGATACCCGGGGCACTGCCGCGATGCGCGGGGCGCCGGCTGCCGGACCGGCCGCGATGCCGGGGTGCCGGCTGCCGGCCGGGCCGCGGTGCCGGGGCGCCGGCTGCCGGACCGGCCGCGGTGCCGGGGCGCCGCCGCCCGGACCGGCCGTGGGAAGTCGCTGCGCCGGGGGCGGCTCCCGTAGTACTCCTGGGTGGACGCCTACCCGTCCTTCCCCCGGGAGCCCTTGATGACCGTGCGCCGTGTCGTGCCCAACGTCCGCTCTGCCGAGCCGGCCGAGTGCCGGGAGTTCTACGGGCTGCTGGGTCTGGAGGAGGTCATGAACCACGGCTGGATCATGACGCTCGCCTCGCCGTCCAGCCCGTCGGCACAGATCAGCTTCATGTCCGCCGACCGGACGGCGCCGGTGGTGCCCGACATGAGCGTCGAGGTGGACGACGTGGACGCGGTCCATGCGGCCGTCCTGGCGAGCGGCGCCGAGATCGTCCATCCGTTGCAGGACGAGGAGTGGGGCGTGCGCCGGTTCTTCGTCCGCGACCCCGGGGGCCGGGTGGTCAACGTGCTGGGCCACCGCTGAGACCGGCCCGTGCCCGGGGCGCCGGTCCGCCCCGGCGGGGGGCGAGGCCGCGCCGGGGGCCGGCCCTGCCGGCGGGGGGGGGCGAGCCCGCGCCGGGGAGGCCCGCCCGCGCCGGGGAGGCCCGCCCGCGCCGGGGAGGCCCGCCGGGGTCCGGCGCCCGCGCCGCCCGCCGGGGCTCCGTCAGCCGTCGGCGCGTCCGTCAGCCGTCGGCGGGTCCGGTCAGCCGTCGGCGGGTCCGGTCAGCCGTCGGCGAGGTCCGGGAAGGCGGTGCGGAGCCTGCGCGCCCCCGCTTCCAGCTCCGCCGGGCCGGAGGCGGAGGCGAAGCCCACCCGCAGGTGGGGCGCGGGGGGCTCGGCGCTGAAGTAGGGGCGGCCCGGCGCGACGGCGACCCCGGCGCGCAGCGCGGCGGCGGCGAGCCCCCACTCGTCGGTGCCGTCGGGGAGCCGCAGCCACAGGTGGTACCCGCCGTACGGCACGTGCCCCACCTCGGCGGCGGCGGGCAGTTCCCGGCGCAGCGCGGTCAGCAGCGTCTCCCGGCGGGCGCGGAGTTCGGTGGCCACGGTTCGCAGGTGGCGGGGCCAGGCCGGGGCGCCGACCAGTTCGAGGGCGGCTTCCTGGAGCGGCCGGGGGACGAAGAAGCTGTCCACGACCTGGATCGCGCGGAGGCGTTCCAGGGCTGTCCCGCGCGCGGCGAGGGCACCGACCCGGAGGCTGGCTGAGGTGATCTTGGTGAGCGAGCAGATGTGGACCACGACCCCGTCGGGGTCGTCGGCGGCGAGGGTCGGGGGCAGCGGCGGGGCGTCCTCGTGGACGAGCCGGCGGGCGAAGTCGTCCTCGACGACGAACGCGCCGGCCTCCCGCGCCACCCGGAGCACCTCGGCGCGCCGTTCGGCGGAGAGCACCGCGCCGGTCGGGTTCTGGAAGAGCGGCTGGCAGACGAAGACCCGGGCGCCGCTGGCCCGGAACGCCTGGGCGAGCAGATCGGTCCGTACCCCGTCG
Organism: Streptomyces sp. NPDC018031; assembly: GCF_044327625.1. Lineage (NCBI taxonomy): Bacteria > Bacillati > Actinomycetota > Actinomycetes > Kitasatosporales > Streptomycetaceae > Streptomyces > Streptomyces sp. NPDC018031. The sequence goes on along the minus strand of NZ_JBIRFT010000002.1, from coordinate 639,606 downwards.
GTGTCGGCGGGCACCGGCACCGGCCGGAGTCCGCAGGCACGGGCGGCGGCGAGCATGCCCGGGTAGCTGGGGGACTCCACCAGGACCGGCGCGCCGGGGCCCGCGAGGGCGTGCAGGGCGGTGGTCAGGGCGCTCTGCCCGCCCGCGGTGATCAGCACGTCCGACGCGGCGACGGCGCCTTCCGGGCCCCCGATCTCGCGGGCGAACCAGGCGCGGAGTTCGGGGAGGCCGTCGGTGGGCGGCCGGCCCCAGGCGCCCGGCCGGCGGCCCGCCCGGGCCAGGGCGGCGGCCATGGCCCGTTCCGGCTGGAGGGTGGGGTGCAGGTAGCCGCCGTTGAGTTCGATGACGCCGGGGGGCGGTGCGGCGAGGGTGGTGAGCACTCCGGAGGCGTCCACCGAGCGCGGTACCGCCTCGCCCGGCGGTTCGGCGCTGAGCGCCACCTCCTGCCAGGAGGTGTCCCCGGGCCGGTTGCGGGGCCGGGGGCGGTCCGCGCGGAAGGCACCGGCGCCCGGCCGGGTGACGACCAGCCCTTCGGCGGCGAGGGCGGCCAGGGCACGGGAGACGGTGACGGGGCTGACCCGGAACCGCTCGACGAGGGCGCGACTCGACGGCAGCTTCTCACCCGGAGAGTAGCGGTTCAGCTCCCTTCGGAGGAGATTCGCCAGCTCAGCCACGCTGCTACGCTCTTGCATGACAGCAGAGGATAGCGCTACCGGCGTCGCCGGGATAGCAGTGAACGGCCGGCGGACCACGACCCACGGCGACGGCTCCCGGGCCGGGGCGGCGGCACCGCGCCCCACCGCCGCCGGCCCGGCGGACCCCCTGGCGCGGCCGGGCGGTGGTCCGGCCGGCGGCGGTCGCACCGGTCACCCGGACGGCTCCGGGCCGGACGCCGGCCTCGGGGACCGGGGCCGCGGCGCGGCACGCACCCCCGCCGCCCGGATCTCCGGCCCGGCCGCCGGCACCCTGCTGGCCGGACTGGGGGTGGCGGCCTTCTCCCTCACCTTCCCCGCCACCGCCTGGAGCCTGGAGGGGCTCGGGCCGTGGTCCGTCACCTCGGTACGCATGGTGCTGGCGGCGCTGATCGCGGGGGGCTGCCTGGTCGCGCTGCGGGTGCCGCTCCCGGCCCGCCGTCACCGGTTCGGACTCGCGGTGGTGGCGGCCGGTGTGGTGGTGGGCTTCCCGCTGCTGACCACGCTGGCGCTGCAGACCTCCACCACCTCGCACGCCGCGGTGGTGGTCGGCCTGCTGCCGGTGACGACGGCCGCGTTCTCCGCGGTCCGGACCGGGGCGCGGCCCTCCGGTACGTTCTGGGCGGCGGCGCTCTCCGGCGCCGCGGTGGTGATCGCGTTCGCGGTGCAGCAGAGCGGCGGCGCGCCGACCACCGGCGACCTGTATCTCTTCGCGGCGCTGCTGGTGTGCGCCGCGGGCTACACCGAGGGCGGCCGGCTGGCCGGTGAGATGCCCGGCTGGCAGGTGATCGGCTGGGCGCTGGTGGGCTGTCTGCCGCTGTCGGTCGCGGGCGCGGTGGTCGCGCTGTCCGTGGAACCGGTCCACCTCACCGGGCACACCGTGGCGGGCATCCTCTGGCTCGCCGCGGGCTCGCAGTTCCTGGGCCTGGTGGTGTGGTACCGGGGGATGGCGGCGATCGGGGTGGCACGGGCGAGCCAGTTGCAGTTGGCCCAGCCGTTGCTCACTCTGGTGTGGTCGGTGTTTCTCCTCGACGAGCGGCTCACCGTGGCCGCGCCGGTCGCGGCCGTCGCGGTCCTGGTGTGCATCGGCGTCACCCAGCGGGCGCGTACCTGACGGGGCGCGTGGCCGGGGCCGCCGGCCGCGGCCGGCGAGGCCCCGGAGGGCTCCGCCGGGGGGCGGCGAGCGGAGACGCACCGGCGTCCGCCGTCGACACACGGCCGCCGACGGACGACCATGGATGCAGTGACCGGAAAGCGCGGCCGCGGCGGACGCCGGGACCGCGGACGCGGTGGTGGCGGAGCCGCCGCCATCGCCGGGCCGGGGCCGGGCCCGGCACGACCGGGGACGCGGCGCCCCGCCGTACGGCCCCTCCGACCGACCGACGAGAGCTTGACGACAACCACACGGGCGACAACCACACGGGCGACAACGTCACGGGCGACCGTCGTGACCGGCGGCGGCCGGGGACCGTGTCCCCTTCCGGGACCGGACAGGAGGTCTGGGCTGATGCGAGCGAGCAAGGGTGACCATCTGGTGAGGCACGGCAGGGTCGTGGGAGAGCACGACCGGGTCGTGGAGGTCGTGGAGGTGCTCGGCCAGAACGGTGATCCGCCGTTCCGGGTCCGCGCCGAGAACGGCCATGAGTCGATCATGTCGCCGGGGCCGGACTGCGTGGTGGAGCCCCGGGAGAGCCGCAGGGGCGGGAGGACCCCCGCCTAGCGGCACCACGGACGATCCACGCACCGGGTCGGACACGACGGGCCGGGGAGCAACGGCGGGCCGGAGCTCCCCGGCCCGGGCGTCCACCGGCCGGGTGGACGCGCCCGTCGGCCGGGTGGACGCGCCCGTCGGCCGGGTGGACGCGCCCGTCCGGCCGGTTGGACGCCGCCCCGGCCGGCATCCGGTGCTCCCCGAGCGCGCCGCCGCCGGCCGGGAGCGTGCCCCGGTCCGGCGCGGGGCGTGCCCCGGTCCGGCGGTGCGGGCCGGGGCCGGTCAGTGCGGCGGCCGGACCCGGGTCGGGTAGTGGTCGGCGACCACCCGCGCCATGGCGCCGATCCGGTCCTGGACGACCTCCTTGGCGGAGAAGAACACGTTGCCGCGCACCTCCGGGTGGTCCCGGTCGAGGGTGAGGTGCCGGGAGAGCTCGGCCGGGTCCTGCCAGGCCGCGGGCTGCGCCGGGTCCCCCGCCTTGTACAGCGCCTCGCCGACGTACAGCCGCACCCCGGTGCCGCGGACGGTCTCCGCCCACCAGGGGACGAGCCGGGCGTAGTCGGCGGCGGCGAAGCCGATGTTCCAGTAGACCTGCGGCACGATGTAGTCGATCCAGCCTTCGCGGACCCAGCGGCGGGTGTCGGCGTACAGGTCGTCGTAGGTCTGCACCCCGGCGCGGGTGTCGGAGCCGAGCGGGTCGGTCGCCCGGTTGCGCCACACCGCGAACGGGCTGATCCCGAAGCGCACCCGCTTCTTCAGCCCCTTGATGCGCCGGGCGGTCTCCAGGACCAGCCGGTCGGTGTTGTCCCGCCGCCAGGAGGCGCGGTCCGGGAAGGCACCCCCGTGGCGGGCGTACGCCTCGTCGTCGTCGAAGGTCTGCCCCGCCACCGGATAGGGGTAGAAGTAGTCGTCCCAGTGCACCGCGTCGATGTCGTAGCGGCGGACCGCGTCCAGCATCGCGTCCTGCACGAACCGGCGGACCTCGGGCAGCCCGGGGTTGTAGTACAGCTTGCCGCCGTAGGGGACGACCCAGTGCGGGCGGAGCCGGGCCGGATGGTTGGGCACCAGCCGGGCGGGGTCGGTGTGGTTGGCCACCCGGTACGGGTTGAACCAGGCGTGCAGTTCCAGGCCGCGCGCGTGGGCCTCGGTCACCGCGGTGCCCAGCGGGTCCCAGCCCGGGTCCCGGCCCTGGGTCCCGGTGAGGTACTCGGCCCACGGCTCGTAGGGGGACGGCCACAGCGCGTCCGCGGTCGGCCGCACCTGGAAGATCACCGCGTTCAGCCTGCGCTCCACGGCGGTGTCCAGATAGCGGAGGAGTTCCTCGCGCTGCCGGTCGGCGGGCAGACCGGGGCGGGACGGCCAGTCGCGGTTGGCGACGGTGGCCAGCCACATCCCCCGGAACTGCTTGCGGTGGTGGCGGGGGGCCGGCGGAGCCGCCCCGGCCGCCGGGTCCGCTCCGGCGGGCCGCGCCACCGCCTGCCCGGGCACGGCGGCCGCCGCCAGCGCTCCGGCCGCCACCGCTGTCAGTCCTCTGCGCGTGATCTGCCCCATGACCGCTCCCTGAGGGTGTGTCAGTGACTCGGGTCCCGACGATGATGCGGGCGGTCCGGCCGTACGGCAATCCTCCAACCGGGTCCCGGCCCGCCGGCGGGCCGGGAGCGCTCCCGGTGGCCCGGCCGGGCGGCACCCCACCCCGGCGGAGTAACGTCTGCCGGGAGGCGGGCACGGAATCAGACGAAGTCCGCCGGCCCGCAGATCAGCGAAAGGCACGAGGTGACGGACACATTTGCCGACATTGCACGCGTCGGAGTGGTGGGCTGCGGCCAGATGGGCGCGGGCATCGCAGAGGTGTGCGCTCGGTCCGGCCTGGACGTCAAGGTCGCCGAGACCACCGGCGAGGCCCTTGAGCTGGGCCGTACGCGCCTGACCAACTCCCTCGGCAAGGCCGCCGAGCGCGGCAAGATCACCGCCGAGGAACGGGACGCGGCACTCGCCCGGCTCAGCTTCACCACCGACCTGGGCGAGTTCGCCGACCGCGACCTGGTCGTCGAGGCCGTGGTGGAGAACGAGCAGGTCAAGACGGAGATCTTCCAGATCCTGGACCAGGTGGTCACCCGCCCGGACGCGATCCTCGCCTCGAACACCTCCTCGGTCCCGCTGGTGAAGCTGGCCGTGGCGACCTCCCGCCCGGACCAGGTCATCGGCATCCACTTCTTCAACCCGGCACCGGTGCAGCGGCTGGTGGAGCTGATCCCCGCGCTGACCACCGGCGAGGACACCATCAAGCGCTCCGAGGCGCTGGTGCAGGACCTGCTGGGCAAGCACGCGATCCGCGCCCAGGACCGCTCCGGCTTCATCGTCAACGCGCTGCTCATCCCGTACCTGCTGTCCGCGATCCGGATGTTCGAATCGGGCATCGCCAGCCGCGAGGACATCGACAACGGCATGGAGATGGGCTGCGCCCACCCGATGGGTCCGCTGAAGCTGTCCGACCTCATCGGCCTGGACACCATCGCGGCCATCGCCGACTCGATGTACGAGGAGTTCAAGGAGCCGCTGTACGCCGCTCCCCCGCTGCTCCAGCGGATGGTGGACGCGGGCCGGCTGGGCCGCAAGTCCGGCTCCGGCTTCTACTCGTACTGACGACTCGCGAGAACGGGGGCCCGGCACCGCGTCGAAGGTGCCGCGCCGACTCCGAGGACAGCGCCCCGGACGCCGTGAGGGCGTCCGGGACCGCGGCCTGGCGCTGTGGCCGGTCAGCCGGCAGTGCCTCACTCCTGCCTGGCGGCGGGGGCGGCGGCGGAGTCCACGGTTTGATCGGGGCGGGGTCACTTGTGCCCGGCCACGGGTGGCACGCGGCTCACCTCATGGTGATGTCGGCGCGCGGGGCCCTTCCCCCGTGCTGCACAGGGCGGTTCCGGCGTTCACCGGTCTCCCTCCGTGCCCTCCGTCCCCGCGGCGGTCAGTTCGGCCGCGGTCTCGGCCAGGGCGTCGTGCAGCAGCCGGGTGTCGGTGAGGTACTTGCCGTCCGGCGGCACGGGGCGGTGCCAGTGGAGATCGCGGCCGCGGGTCGCGTACCGGGACGGGACGCCGACGAACGCCACCTCCCGGTCGGTGTCGCCGAGGACCTGCACCTGCGGGATGTGCCACCCGGTCGCGCTCCCGGGCTCCACCAGCCAGTACAGGAGACTCCCCGACCCGTCGATGATGACCGGTCCGGACTTCTCCCCCAACTGGTCCAGGGCCGGGCCGCCGAGGGACGCCGGTACGCGGACGGCGTCCCACCAGCGTCCGGCCCGCTGCGCCGTGCTCTCCTCCGGCGGCACCCAGCGGCCGGTCACCGCTCGGGCTCCGTGACGGCGAGGAACGCCCGGCGGTCGTCCAGCCACGCGTCGAGGGTCAGGAACCGGTCGACGTACCGCACGTCGGTCCACGCGGGGGTGACGATGCCGCGGGCGGATCCGTGGGTGATCAGCCGGTCGATGCGGGGCCACTGCCGGCGGTGGGCCATGGGGACGGCGGGCGGCGCGTGGTCGATGATCTCGGCGGTGACCTCGCAGCGCTGCCGGGCGGCGTACCGGCGCAAGCGGCCGAGCAGGACGTCCGGACGGCCGGGGCGGGCCGTCCTGGCGTAGAGGATGACCGGCCCGCCGCCGATCGGTAACGGGCTACCCCGGAGTACATCCGGGCGGCGCGGGGGCGCGGCAATGGTCGTCATGGTCGGGCTCCGTGTACGGACGGTGTACTGACAGTCACATCGTGCCGACCGAACAAGGTCCTGGTGTCCGCTCGTTGCGGACGCCGGAACCCTTGACTGTTGGTGATCGTTTCGCTACACGCCGCTCCAGTGGGCGTACTCGCGCAGTTGCTGAGACGGGCGGGGCCGTGCCCGGAGCAGGGTTCCCACCGTCTCCCGTGTGGTCGGGTGATACCGGGTCTGCTGCGGCGTCACCTTCCGGGCCTCCAGCAGCGATGCCAGCGCGTCCTCCGGACGAGCCATGAGCGCCTCCGACCGGGCCCGGTCAACCAGGAACTGGCCCGTCCGCAGAGGGGAATAGTCCTCGGGGGGATGGACATCCGCAGCCCGCTCCAGCGCTATGCCGTGCTCGTCCCGGTCGCCGGCGGCGGCAACCCCGTGCTGCCCTACGTTGGTCGGGCCGAACACCATCCCGTAGTGGTCCGTCTCACCGAGATCGCCGGCCAGACCCTGCGCCTCGGCCAGCCACGTATCGGAGTCCTCGCCACGACCCACCAGGGCGTACAGCTGCACTCCCTTGAGCACCAGGCCGCCGCGGACCGCACGGGTGGGCGCCGTCCCGTCGTCGTCCAGGTCGTCCAGTGCCCGGTTGACGAGACGTAGGCCCATCTCTATGGCGGGTCCGTTCGCCGACAGCTGCGCCCGCTTCAACCGCTCGACAGCCACCTGCCGGGGATCTCCCGACTGGGCGGCAGCGGCGGCCATCCGAGCGAGGGCCAGCCGCGCGAGGTCGAGATACCCGAGCTTGTACGCCACACTGAAAGCACCCAGGGCGGCCTCGGACTGCAACCAGCATGCCCGCTCCCGCCGCGTGCCGGACGGGGTGTCCAACACGGCGTACGACAGCTCTGCCAGCGCGCTGGGCAGCATCCTGGCCAGCGCACCGAACTGGCCTGTCGAGCGCAGTTTGTAGAAGCTCCCCACCGTGTTCTCGATCTCGGCGACCGGTCGCGGCGGCGGGGTGTCGTCGGCCGGCGGGATGTCCCAGTCGTCCAGCGCGTTCGACAAGGGGGCGATCAGCTGGTCGAGTTCGTCCTGGCGCAGCTGCTCGATGTACGGCTGACCGTGGATCACTGGCACCGAGACGCGTAACGCCTTGGCGACGGCGGCGACGACCTGCTCGCTCGGCTGCCGCTCCCCGCGCTCGACATCGGACAGCATGCTCTTGGAAACGTGGGCCAGTTGGGCGAGTTCCCGCAGGGAGTAGCCGCGGAGAGCGCGCAGCTCTTGAATGCGTGCTCCCACACCCTTCGGGCGCCCGTCAGCGGCTTGTGCCATGATTGGGCTCCGTTCTGACTTCGACACTCGGAACGGTACTCCTGGTCGGCTCCAGGAGGTGTACGACCAACGGCCCCCACCCCGCGGTGAGGGCCGTCGCCATCGGTCGTCCCCGTGGAGCCGGTGTTCCCCAGGGGGCGGGTGTTCCGCACGGCACCGGTGTTTCCCGGCGTCGCCGCGCGCACACGGGTGTTCACACGGGGTGTGCGCCGCTGACCCGCGTTCGTGGCCCGCACACGCTCCCGCCCGGCCCGGCGGAGCGGTTCACTCGGAGGGTCGGAACATCCGCGCACCCGCCGTGCGCCGGGACAGCTCAAGGGAGCCAGGTCGTGACCATCCAGTCCGAGCACACCGCCGGAACCGCCGCGGAGCTCGCGGACATCCGCCGGAGCGTCGATGTAGGAATGACCCGTGTCGAGGGACAGCTCGCGCTGCTCGCCCACCGGGGCGACCAGGCGGAGCAGGAGCTGGCCCGGCTGACGTCGCGGGTGCGGTTGCTGGAGCACCGGCGGTGGCCGCTGCAGTCGATCGCCGCGCTCACCGGGGTGTGCGGCCTGGCGCTGGCCCTGTGGCAGGCCTTCGGCCGCTGACCCGGCCCGCCCGGCGGCCTCCCCCGCACCGCATCCGCGACGTCCCGTCCGGCCGGGCCGCTCAGCCCAGCCGCAGGTGGTACAGCATCAGCAGGCCCGCCGCCATGTTCGCGGCGGGTACCTCACCGCGCGCGATCATGTCGGGGACGAGCTTGAGCGGCACCCACTCGCGCCGGTCGGACTCGAAGTCGTCCTGGGGCGGGCCGGCGTAGGTGGCCTCCTCCGTCCAGTAGATGTGGTGCCGGGCGTCGGTCAGCCCGTTGGACGGCTCCACGGTCATCAGATGCCGCAGCGGGCCGGGGCGCCAGCCGGTCTCCTCCTCCATCTCCCGGGCCGCCGCGGTGGCGACGTCCTCGCCGTCCTCGACGACCCCGGCGGCCAGCTCCCAGCCCCAGGTGCCGGTGATGAAGCGGTGCCGCCACAGCAGCAGCACCTCGTTGGCCTCGTTGACCGCGGTGGCCACCGCGACCGGCCGCATCCGGATGAGGAAGTGGTCGAGCCGGTGACCGTCGGGGAGTTGGACGTCGGCGAGATTGACCCGGAACCAGCGGTTCTCGTAGACGGTCCGTTCCTGAAGATTCTTCCACTGCATGTGTGCCACCTTCCACCGTGGGAGCGCCTCCCGGCGCTTTCCGGGGTGGGGGCACCACCCGGTCTGCCGGAGCCGCTGGGGCCTCCGGTGGCCGGGGGAGATGGCAGCTTGCCGACGCCGGGCGGCGCCGCCCGCACTCAGAGCGGGACGCGCAGCGCCCCGTCGATCAGCTCGGCGGCTTCCGATGTCGCCGAGCAGCCGCTCTGCACCAGGTGCTCACGCACCGCGCGGAGCCGGTCCCGTAGGCGCCGCGACTCCATGCCGCGCGCCCGCTCGGTCATTTCCACGGCGGTGGCCACCGCCCGGTCGGCGTCTCCCTGACGGAGTTCGATGTGGGTGAGCATCGCCAGCCGGTGGACCCGGCCCCGGTCGTGCGCCGGGGCGCCGACCGCGGTGGCGGCGTGCTCGCGGGCGGCTCTCAGGTCGCCCAGGCTGAGTAACGCCTCGGCGACCTGGACGTTCACCAGGCCCGGCTGGACGTAACCGGTCTCCTCGGGCTCCTGCCCCCGGCTGATGCGCTCGGCGGCGGCCTCGGCCCGGCGGATGCAGTCCAGGGCGCTGGTGCCGTCGCCCAGCCGCGCGTACGCCTTGGCCTGCATGGCGTACAGGTCGGCGGCGAGCGCGGGGGTGATGCCCACGCCGGCGGCGCGCAGCGCGGACTCGGCGAACGCCACGGCCTGGCGGTACTCCTTCAGGTACAGGGACTGGTTGACCAGCAGGGCGATGACGTAGGCGCCGAGCCCGCGGTCCTTGCTGGCCTTGGCCAGCCGCAGCGCCTGGTGGAAGTAGCGCTGGGCCAGACCGTGCGCGTCGGAGTCGTAGGCGCAGATGCCGGCGACCGACACCAGGCCCCCGGTCGCCCGGTGCAGCTGCCGGCCGGTGGCGTCGGTGTAGCTGCCGCGCAGCAGTGGTGCGGCCTCCGCGTTGAGGAAGCCCACCACCCGGGCGCGGGTCGCGACGCCGCCCGCCTTCCGGTACATCTGCTCGTAGTGGGCACGGGCGGCCCGCAGCATCGCGATGTCGGCACGGCCCACCCGGGTGGGCCCGCTCCGCGAGACGTCGCCGTCCTCCGGCGGGTTCTCCCACTCCCAGACCGGGATGACGGCCCGGGTGCCGGTGACCGCGGGGGCGGTGACGACGTGCGGGCGCTGCTGTTCGTCGGAGCGCCACAGGGCGGTGGCCCGCTCGACGAAGCCGGACAACGGGGTGTCGGGGGCCCGGCCGCGGCCGGGGGTGCCCAGGCCGATGTCGTCGAGGGTCAGCGCGCGGTGCAGCCGCTGCCCCAGTACCTCGCAGATCAGGTCCGGGACCTGGCCGCGCGGGCGCTGGCCCTTCAGCCAGCGCGCCACCGCGGTGTGCTCGTAACGCAGGGACAGTCCGCGTGCCCGGCCCGCCTCGTTGACGTGTGCGGCCAGTCCCGCGTGCGAGATCCCGGCTTCGTCGAGTACGGAGTCGAGCAGAGTGTTGGGCTCCATGGCGTGGCCCTCCCCACAAGGTGCGCGGTAACGCCAGGGTAGGCCAGACGTTTTCACACGGGGTGTGAAAGGGCCGCCGGGGGCGGGGAGTTCGGGCGTCGCACGGGGGGTGCGGCCGGCGGGCCGTTCGGCGGTGGCGGCCCGGGCCCGCTCCGCCGGCAGCGGCCGGGGGCGGCCCGGCGGTGGCCCGCGGTGGCCCGGGGCCGGTCCCGCGAGTGGTGGTGTCCCGGCCCCGGGTTCCGCCGCCGATGGCCGGGGGCCGCGGGAGGCGGCGGTCAGGCGCGGGAGCGCGGTTCGCCGGCCGGGGAGGGCTGCCCGGCCGACACGGCTGCGCCGGGCCGCCGGTCCTGGCGCAGCACGAGCAGCGCGACGTCGTCCGCCGGCCGCCCGCCGGTGTGGGCCAGCACCCCGGCCTGGACCTCCGCGACCACCGCCGACGGCACGATGACCGGCTGACCGGCGGCCTGTGCCAGGGCGCGTTGCAGCGGGAAGAAGGAACCGTGCACGTCCCGGGCGTCCTCGGCGCCGTCGGTGTGCAGCACCAGGGCCTCGCCGGGGCGGAGCCGGGCGCACGGCAGGGCGGCCAGACCGGCGGGGAGCGGGAAGAGGCCGAGCGGCGGCAGCGCCTCGCCGGGGGCGACCTGCCGGGCCCGCGGCCCGTCGGTCCGCAGGTCGCAGAGCAGATAGGGCCAGGGATGGCCGCAGTTGAGGGCGGTGACCGAACCGTCCGGGCCGATCTCCAGCAGCAGCACGGTGACGAACTCCTCGGCGAGCGGGAGCGCGCCGTGCTGCTCGTCGGGGGTCTCGCGGGGGTTCTCGTGGGGATCGTGGGGATTCTCCGGCGCGGCCGGGTGGTCGCCGGCCGCCGCGCAGGCCGGACACGGTTCGGCCGAGGGGCAGCCGGGGTGCGGCCGGGCCGCGGTGGCCGGGTGCCCGGGGCGCGCGCCCTCCCGCTGGTGCCGGTGCCAGGCGCGCTCCAGTCTGCGCAGCACGTCGGGGAGTTCGGCCTCGTCGTGGGCGGCTTCGCGGAAGCTGCCCAGGACGGCGGCGACACCGCCCATCGCGGCCAGCCCGTGGCCGCGCACGTCGCCGATCACCACCCGGACGCCGTGGCTGGTGGACAGGGCTTCGTACAGGTCGCCGCCGACGGCCGCGCCGCGGGTGGCGGAGAGATGGCCGCCGGCGAGGGTGACCCCGCCGAGCCGGGCGGGCAGCGGACGCAGGACCACGTCCTGGGCGGCGGTGGCGACGGCCCGGGCCTCCTCCAACTCGCTGACCAGGCGCCGGCGGCGGCCGGAGGTGAGGTAGCTGGCCGCGACCACGGCCACGATGGCGCCGCAGGTGCCGACCCTGGGGGCGGCGTCGGTCCGGTCACCCGGCTCGGCCGCGCTGATCGGGACCAGCGCGCATATCGCGCTGATCCCGCCCATCAGCACACAGCGGCGGCGGCCGCTGCCGGCGCAGGCGATGGCGGGCGCGGCGGCGAGCAGTTGCACCGACTGGCTGCCGCCCGGGCCCCACCACTGCCAGGCGAGTACCGAGAGGATCCACAGAGCGGGCAGGACGAAGACGAAGTGCCGCCAGAGCCGTGCCGCGCGCGTACGCGGCAGGCCTGCTGCCTTGCTCCGGATCATGCAGTCGGCCCCCTAGCAACCGATGACGCGGTTGGCCGGGCCCGGTCGTGGTGAGCGAGGCTGGGCCGTGGCGGTGGCCACGATTCTTGCGACCATCCGCACCGAATTGACCGGACTCCTGGTGATTCTCACCCGATCGGGTGAGGCCCGGTGGGGGGCTGACCTGGTGACCCGGCCGGGAGCGCGGCGAAGGGGAGGAAGCGCCGGGGGCGCACCTCGCACGGAGCGAGGTGCGCGCCGGGATGCGCTCTCTTCACCGGTGCGCGGTGCGCGCACCGGTGAAGAGAGCGCGTCCCCGGGGTAAGCACCGTCGGGCGCGCCCCGGGGAGGGGATCAGGCGCCCCGGAGGGACGCCCCGGTGCGCTCGACCGCGGCCGCCACCGCGGCGTCCCGGGCGGCGGACGCCTCGTCGGCGGTCAGCGTCCGGTCGGGGGCGCGGAACCGCAGCGCGTAGGCGAGGGACTTCCGGCCCTCGCCGATCTGCTCGCCGGTGAACACGTCGAACAGGCGCAGCGACTCCAGCAGGTCACCGGCTCCGGCGCGGAGCGCCGTCTCGACGTCGGCGGCCGGCACCGAGGCGTCGACCACCAGCGCCACGTCCTGGGTCGCGACCGGGAAGGCCGGGACCTTCGGGGCGGTGACCGGGCCGGGCGCCGCCTGCTCCAGGCGGTCCAGCTCGATCTCCATGGCGCAGGTGCGCTCCGGCAGGCCGAGGGCCTTGATCACCCGCGGGTGGATCTCACCGGCGTTGCCGACCAGGATCTCCTGGCCGTCCACGACGGCGAGCAGGGCCGCGCAACGGCCGGGGTGGAAGGGCGCCTGCTGGTCCTGGCGGACGATCAGTTCCACGCCCGCCTCACGGGCCACGGTGCGCCCCGCCTCGACGGCGTCGGCCCAGGTGGCGTTCCGGCCCGCGCCCCACCAGCCGGCCTGCTCCCGCGCCCCGGCGAGGACCACGGCGGCCCGGCGCGGCTGGTGCGGCAGCGCGGCGTCCAGCGCGGCGAGTTGTTCGTCGCTGGGGCGCCGGTCGACCGGCAGTCGGACGGCGGCGGGCTCGTCACCGGAGGGACGGAAGACCAGACCGGTCTCGAACAGCGCCAGGTCGTGCCCGCCCCGGCCGTCGTTGCGGCGCAGCGCGGCGAACAGCCCGGGCAGCAGGGTGGTGCGCAGCGCGGGCTCGCCGTCGGAGAGCGGGTTGACCAGGCGGACCACCCGGCGGCGGGTGTCGTCGGGCGCCATGCCGAACTGGTCGAAGACGTCCTCCCCGATGAACGGGTAGTTCAGGACCTCCACGTAGCCGGCTCCGGCGAGCGCGCGACCGACCCGGCGGTGCAGCCGCTGCCGCTCGGTGAGGCCGCGGCCGGCCGGCGGCCGCGGGAGGGTGGCGGGCAGGTTCTCGTACCCCTCCAGCCGGATGACCTCCTCGGCGAGGTCGTTGGGGTCGGCCAGGTCGGGCCGCCAGCTGGGCACGGTGACCGTGAGGTCGTCGGCGCCGTAGACGTCGCAGCCGACCTCCTGGAGGCGGCGGACGACGGTCTCCCGGCCGTAGGTGACGCCGGCGACCCGGTCCGGGTGATCGGCGCGCAGGGTGATGGTCCGCGGTCCGCGCGGGGCCACGACCTCGGTCACGCCGGCCTCCGCGGTGGCGCCCGCGAGCAGCACCAGCAGGTCGACGGTGCGCTGGGCGGCGGCGGAGGCGGCGGCCGGGTCCACGCCGCGCTCGAAGCGCCTGGACGCCTCGGAGGACAGCTTGTGGCGGCGGGCGGTGCGGGCGATCGACACCGGGTCGAAGTGGGCGGCCTCGATGACGACCTCGGTGGTGCCCACCTCTGCCGCCAGGTCGGCGATCTCGGTGTCGGCGCCGCCCATCACCCCGGCGAGCCCGATCGGGCCCCGGTTGTCGGTGATGACCAGGTCCTCGGCGTCGAGCACCCGGTGGGTGCCGTCGAGGGTGGTGAGCTTCTCGCCCGGCTCGGCACGGCGCACCCCGATGGGGCCGTCGACCCGCGAGCGGTCGTAGGCGTGCAGCGGCTGGCCCAGTTCGAGCATCACGTAGTTGGTGACGTCCACGGTGAGCGAGACCGGGCGCATGCCCGCCTTCTGCAGCCGGCGCTGCAGCCAGACCGGAGACGCGGCGTGCGGGTCCAGACCGGTGACGGTGCGGGCGGTGAAGCGGTCGCAGCCGACCGGGTCCGCGACCTGCACCTGGTAGCCGTAGCTGTTGGGCGCGGGGACGTCCAGCAGCGCCGGGTCGCGCAGCGGCAGCCCGTAGGCGGTGGCGGCCTCGCGGGCGACGCCGCGCATCGACAGACAGTAGCCGCGGTCCGGGGTGACGGCGATGTCCAGGACCTCGTCGCGCAGTTCCAGCAGCTCGATCGCGTCGGTGCCCGGCTCGTACTCCGGCGGCAGGACGATGATGCCGTCGTGGTCGTCGGACATGCCCAGTTCGCTGGCCGAGCAGATCATGCCGTGCGAGACCCGGCCGTAGGTCTTGCGCGCGGCGATCTTGAAGTCGCCGGGCAGCACGGCGCCGGGCAGCACGACGACGACCTTGTCGCCCTCGCGGAAGTTCCGGGCGCCGCAGATCAGCTCCTGCGGCTCGCCGGTGCCGTTGGCCTGGCCGACGTCGACCGTGCAGAAGCGGATGGGCTTCTTGAAGCCCTCCAGCTCCTCGATGGTGAGGACCTGCCCGACGACGAGCGGGCCGGACAGTCCGGCACCGAGCTGCTCGACGGTCTCGACCTCGAGACCGGCGGCGATGAGTTTGGCCTGTACGTCGCGGCCGGTGACGCCGGCCGGGAGGTCGACGTACTCCCGCAGCCAGGAAAGCGGGACCCGCATCAGATCTCCATCCCGAAGGGCCGGGTGAAGCGCACGTCACCCTCGACCATGTCTCGCATGTCGTCCACGTTGTGCCGGAACATCAGCATCCGCTCGATGCCGAAGCCGAAGGCGAAGCCGCTGTACTTCTCGGGGTCGATACCGCAGGCGACGAGCACCCGGGGGTTGACCATGCCGCAGCCGCCCAGCTCGATCCAGCCTTCGCTGGAGCAGGTCCGGCAGGGGCGGTCGGGGTTGCCGACCGACTCGCCGCGGCACACGAAGCACACCATGTCCATCTCGGCGGACGGCTCGGTGAACGGGAAGTAGTTGGGCCGCAGCCGGGTCCGCATGTCCTCGCCGAAGAGGGCGCGCACCATGTGGTCCAGCGTGCCCTTGAGGTCGGCCATGGTCAGGCCCTCGTCCACGGCGAGCAGCTCGACCTGGGTGAAGACCGGGGTGTGGGTGGCGTCCAGCTCGTCGGTGCGGAAGGTGCGGCCCGGGCAGATCACGTAGATGGGCGGCTCGCGGTCGATCATCGACCGGATCTGCACCGGCGAGGTGTGGGTGCGCAGCACGACGCCGGACTCGTCCGCGGCGGCGGAGCCGCCGGCGGCCCGGGCGCCCTCGACGAAGAAGGTGTCCTGCATCTCGCGGGCCGGGTGGTCCGGGGGGAAGTTCAGGGCGTCGAAGTTGTACCACTCCGCCTCGACCTCGGGGCCCTCGGCGACCTCGTAGCCCATGGCCACGAAGACGTCCTCGATCCGCTCGGAGAGCGTGGTGATCGGGTGCCGGGCGCCGGCCGGGGTGCGGTCGTGGGGCAGCGAGACGTCCACCGCCTCCTCGACCAGCACGCGGGCGTCGCGCTCCGCCTCCAGCTCTTCCTGCCTGGCCTTGAGCGCCTGGTTGACCGCGCCGCGGGCCTGGCCGACGCGCTTGCCCGCGTCCGCCTTGGCGTGCGGCGGCAGCGCGCCGATCTCACGGTTGGCCAGTGCGAGCGGCGAACGGTCACCGGTGTGGGCGATCTTGACCTCGCGCAGCGCGTCCAGGTCCGCCGCGGCGGCGATGGCGGCCTGCGCCTCGTCCCGCATCCGGGCGATCTCTTCCGGTTTCAGTGCCTCGACCTCGACCGGGTCGTACGACTTGTTGGGTGCCGACATCTCTTCCCGTGCTTCCGATAGCTGGCTACTGCGTCTTTACCGGGCTTCGGCCCCCGGCGGCACGGCCGCGGGGCCCCGGCCCCTCGCGGGCCCCGCCCGACGACAAGGACGCAAAGGTGCCAAAGGTCGAGTCTACGGGGCTCCGGAGCGGCGGTGAGCCCGTGGGCGTCCCCGTCCCTTCCCGTCGCGCGCCGCCACCGTGGTCCGGGGGTCGCGCGACACCTCCTAGTTGAGGAAGGCGGGGGTGCCCACGGGCAAGGTAAATCGGAACTCGGCACCGCCACCGCGGGCCCGGTCGACGGTGATCGTCCCGCCGTGCGCCTCGACGATGCCCTTGACGATGTACAGGCCCAGGCCGGTGCCGCCGCGCTTGCTCCCCCGCCAGAAGCGGGTGAAGACGCGGGCCATCGATTCCTCCGGGATGCCGGGGCCCTCATCGCTCACGGTGACGGCCGTTCCTTCCGCCTGGGTCTTGGTCGGGGCTGGTGCCACCTCGATGGTGACGGTTCCCTCCCCGTGCCGCACCGCATTTTCCAGCAGGTTGCCCAGCACCTGGTCGACCTTGTCCGGATCGGCCCACAGGCGGGGCAGCGGTTCGCGGACCCGGATGTGGAAGCGCTCGGGGCGCTGGCCGGCCTCGGTGTGGGCCTGGACGTGGCGGCGGACGGCGGCGGTGACGTCGACCGGCTGGCGGCGCACCTCCAGCCGCCCGGAGTCGATCCGGGAGATGTCCAGGAGTTCGGCGATCAGCCGGGTGACGCGGTTGGCGTCGGCGTCGACGGTCTCCAGCATCAGCCGCTTCTGGTCGTCGGTGAACCGCTCCCACTTGGCCAGCAGGGTGGCGGTGAAGCCCTTGACCGAGGTGAGCGGGGAGCGCAGTTCGTGCGCCACGGTGGCGATCAGCTCGGCGTGGCTGAGTTCGGTGCGGCGCCGCGCCTCGGTGCCGCGCAGCGTGACCACCAGGCGGCGCACCGGCCCGGTGGGGCGGTCGCGGACGTACCGGGCGGAGACCAGTACCTCGCGGCCGCCGGGGAGCAGCAGGTTCCGCTCCGGCTGGCCGATCCGGATGGCGAGTCCCCCGTACGGGTCGGTCAGCGCCCACCAGCGGCGCCCCTCGAGGTCCTCCAGCGGCAGCGCCTGCTCCACCGGCAGCCCGATCACCTCGGCGGGCACCACGTCCGTCAGCCGGGCCGCGGCGGCGTTGAAGCAGGTGACCCGGCCGGTCTCGTCGGCGATCACCAGGCCGTCGGGCAGGTCGTCCGGGTGCAGCCCGGGGCCGGTCGGGCCGGCGGCGGACGGTCCACACCGGGGGCCGGGCGGGCCGGCCGCGGGCGCGGGTGTGCCGGACGGACGGGTGCCGGTACCGGTGTCCGAGGTCCTGACGTCCATCCCCGCACCCCTCCCCTCGGGCCCTGAGTGGTGGCAACCCTACTAGCTGGACGTCACGGAGCGGCACCCTCCCACCGCGCGCTGCGCACGGGCGGAGGCGTACAGGCACACGGCGGCGGCCGTCGCCAGGTTGAGGCTCTCGGCCTTTCCGTGGATGGGGACGCGCACCACTTCGTCGGCGAGTGCGCGGGTCTCCTCCGGCAGGCCCCATGCCTCGTTACCGAAGATCCAGGCGGTGGGACCGCCCATGGTGCCCCGGTCGAGCTCGGCGTCCAGGTCGCGCGGGCCGGCCCCGTCGGCGGCCAGCAGCCGCACGCCCGCGCCGCGGAGTCCGGCCACCGCCTCCTCGACCGGCACCCCCACGGCCACCGGCAGGTGGAACAGGGACCCGACGGAGGCGCGGACCGCCTTGGGGTTGTACAGGTCCACGGAGGCGTCGGTGAGCACCACCGCGTCGGCCCCGGCGGCGTCGGCGCAGCGCAGCACGGTGCCGGCGTTCCCGGGGTCCCGGACGTGGGCGAGGACGGCGACCAGCCGGGGCCGGGCGGCGACGATCTCCTGGAACGGCGAGTCGAGGAAGGCGCAGACACCGACGATGCCCTGCGGGGTGACGGTGTCGGACATCGCGGCGATGACCTCGTCGGTCGCGGTGAGCACCGGTACCGAGGCGGCGCGCACGGCGGCGACGATGTCGGCGTGCCGGTCCGCCGCCTCGGGGGTCACGTACACCTCGATCAGGTGCCGGCCCGCCTCGCGGACGGCCTGCGGGCCCTCGGCCAGGAACCGGCGCTCCTTGCCCCGGAAGCTGCGCTTCGCCAGGCGGCGGGCCGCGACCACGCGCGGTGATCGCAGGGAGGTCAGCTCGTGGGCCGCCATGTGGTGTGCACTCGCTTCCGGGAGGAGGGCCGGGAGGGCCGGGACCCGCGTCCGGAGGGGACGGGGGCCGGGCGTCCGGGACGACGGGGTGGGGGCGCGGCATACGCCGGGCGGCCGCGCTGCACGGGTCGTGGCCCGCGCCGGGGCCGGCCGCGGCGGAGGGCGGCGCCCGGCGCCTGCCGGGCGCCGGTGGTCCGGGCGGTGTGCCGTCCGGGCCGGGACGCGCGCGGACCCGCAGGCGAATCCTCGCCTGCGGGTCCGGCGTATCCCGTGACGAAGTCCGGGGCGACGCGGCCGTCAGGCCGCGTCGGCGGCCTTCGGAGCGTTGACGTCGCTCGGCAGGGCCTTCTGGGCCACCTCGACCAGTGCGGCGAACGCGTTGGCGTCGTTGACCGCGAGGTCGGCCAGGATCTTGCGGTCCACCTCGATGTTGGCGGCCTTCAGACCCTGGATGAAGCGGTTGTAGGTCATGCCGTTGGCGCGGGCAGCGGCGTTGATGCGCTGGATCCACAGCTGACGGAAGTCGCCCTTGCGCTTCTTGCGGTCGTTGTAGTTGTAGACCAGCGAGTGGGTGACCTGCTCCTTGGCCTTGCGGTACAGGCGGGACCGCTGGCCCCGGTAGCCGCTGGCCTGCTCCAGGATCGCCCGGCGCTTCTTGTGGGCGTTGACTGCGCGCTTGACGCGTGCCACTTGGTTAACTCCTTGTACGGGGCCGCAGGGGTGTCACACGGCCCGGAAACGAATAGGTCCCGATCGATCGGCGAGCGCCCCACCGGAGCGGGGCGGGGGCGTCACTTGCCCAGAAGCTTCTTGATCTTCTTGGCGTCGGCCGGGGCCATCTCGGCGGTGCCGCTGAGGCGACGCGTCAGGGTCGAGGGCTTGTGCTCGAGCAGGTGGCGCTTGCCGGCGCGCTGCCGCAGCACCTTACCGGAGCCGGTGATCTTGAAGCGCTTGCTGGCACCGCTGTGCGTCTTGTTCTTCGGCATGGCGCCGTACTCTCCTCGTCGGTGGCACTTCCGGTTCGGCCGGCCGGGAACCGGCAGGCGGAAGCGTCAGCTGTTTCGGTTGGTCTCCCGGAGCGACGAGCCCCGGGCTGTCGGGGCTCGCGCCCCGAAGTCACGCCTCGGCGGTCTCCTCGGCGGGGGCGCTGCCCTGCTGGCGCTCGGCCTTGCGGGCCGCCTGCGCTTCACGGGCCTCGGCCATCGCCGCGGTCTTCTTCTTGTGCGGACCGAGGACCATGACCATGTTGCGGCCGTCCTGCTTGGGGTTGGACTCCACGAAGCCCAGCTCCTGAACGTCCTCCGCGAGCCGCTGCAGCAACCGGTAGCCCAGCTCCGGACGCGACTGCTCACGGCCGCGGAACATAATCGTGATCTTGACCTTGTCGCCCTGCTTGAGGAACCGGACGACGTGACCCTTTTTGGTGTCGTAGTCGTGCGGGTCGATCTTCGGCCGGAGCTTCATCTCCTTGATGACCGTGTGCGCCTGGTTCTTGCGCGCCTCACGGGCCTTCATCGCCGACTCGTACTTGAACTTTCCGTAGTCCATGAGCTTGCAGACCGGCGGACGTGCGTTCGCCGCCACCTCGACCAGGTCAAGGTCGTACTCCTGCGCAAGCTCCAGGGCCTTGGCAAGCGGCACGATGCCGACCTGCTCGCCGCTGGGACCGACGAGTCGCACCTCGGGGACGCGAATCCGGTCGTTGATGCGGGGCTCGGCGCTGATGGATCCTCCTCGGTTGCACCACACGACCGCCTGGCGGACAGCCGCGTAACCTCTGTTCTCGGCAGACCACCCGAACACCGGGAAACAGAAAAGCCCCGGACGGGTACACAGGCGGGGCTCCAACGGACCGGGAGCACCGCCGCGAACACACCGCGGGGCGCAGCCTGACCAGGTGACCCGCTGACCCTGAGGGTCGGTCGGGTGGGAGATCGGAGCCTCCACTTGTGGGCCGGACACACGGGTCCAGCCGGTCGTTGCTCAACTCTACACGACCTCGGGCCCGGCTGCCGACCGGCGGGGAGGCCCCGCGGGACCGCGCGGAACGGGTCCTACGCTGGGGGCCGATACCCATCCGGAGAGTGAGTCATGAGCGACGCGACCCCCGCCCCCAACGACCGGCCCGACTTCGACTCGGTCACCCGCGACATCGCGGACGTGCCCGCCGTCGAGGTGATCACCACGGTCGCGGTCCACCTGATGAGCGCCGCCGCGGTGAACCTGGGGCTGGCCGAGGACGCCGCGGACCGCAAGGACCTGGACGAGGCGCGGAAACTGATCAACGCGCTCGCCGGGCTGGTCACCGCCAGCGCCACCGAGATCAGCTCCTTCCACGCGGCGCCCCTGCGGGACGGGCTGAAGTCGCTGCAGCTGGCGTTCCGCGAGGCGTCGGTGGTGCCGGACGAGCCGGGCCAGGGCCCCGGCGAGAAGTTCACCGGACCGGTCTTCGGCGGCTGACGGCGGCGGCCGCGGCCGGGCGGCCGCCTCACCCGGCCACCCGCCCGGCCGCCCGCCCGGGTGCGGGGCCGCCGCGGGTGGTCCGCACGGCCCGGAGCCGGGGCGGGCCGGTCTCCCGCCCGGGAGCGGGCCTACCGACCGCTCGGCGCGGCGGCCGCGCCCGCGGGGAGCGACCGGCAGCCCAGTCGGGGCCGCCGCCGGCCCGCTATTCGATCTCCCGCTCCCGGGCGACCCCCTCGGCCGGCAGCCGGGCGTGGGTGAAGCGGTAGGCCACCGCGGCCAGCGCACCGCCGACCAGCGGGGCGATCAGGAAGAGCCAGTACTGCTCCATCGCCTCCCCGCCGGCGAACATGCCGGGCCCCAGGCTGCGCGCCGGGTTCACCGACGCCCCGGTCAGCGGCACGCCCACCAGGGTCACCACGGTCAGCACCAGGCCGATGGGCAGCGGCTCCAGCCCGCCCACCGCCACCGCGCGGGTCACCGCGAGATAGACGAAGACCATCAGGAAGGTGAGCATCACCTCGGCGAGGAAGGCCCCTCCGGCATCCATGTGGACCGCCGACCGGTCGCCGTAGCCGTTGCTGCCGAAGGCACCGGAGGTCTCCAGCCCCGGCACCTGCTTGGCGAGCAGCAGCAGGAGCGCCGCCCCGACGATGGCGCCCAGGAACTGCGCGATCCAGTACTCGATCGCGGTGCGCAGCTCGATGCGCTTGGCGAGCAGGACGCCCAGGGTGACCGCCGGGTTGACCTGGCATCCGGAGATCCGCCCGAGGGCGTAGGTCAGCGCGATGAGCGTGAAGCCGAAGGCCAGGGCGATACCGACGGTGCCGATGTACTCGGCGCCCAGGACCGCCGAGCCGACGGCGAAGAACACCAGCAGCGCGGTGCCGACGAACTCGGACACGACCGTACTGGTGTCGACCGCGGTGGCTCCCTCGGTCGTCGTGGGTTCTGCCATGTGCGCTCTCCTCGACCGGTTGCGAGCTGTCCGACGCCTGCCGGGCGCGTCCGCGTCAGCGTCAGCCTCGGCGACGGGTCGGCACGGCGTCTGCTTCTGCATACTCCGGCAAACCGGGAGATTTCGCCTCTCGAAGATCGACCGGTGGGAGGCGCGCGGCCGGTCGGCGGGCGGTGACCTGGCCGGGCCGCCCGCCGCGCCGTCGGTCCGTCAGGGGCGCCGGGCGTCCCCGCCCGGCGGTGCCGCGGCGGCCCGGTGCCCCGTGGCTCCGGCGGTGGCGGACCGGCCGGGGGTCAGCGGACGAAGAGCGGCTCTCCGGGCACCGTGGCCTCGGGCGGCAGCAGCGCGAGGTCGAGCCCGGACACCAGGCGGGCCCGCAGCACCTCGTGCGCGGCGAGCGCGCCGGCCACCCGCTGCGCGGTCTCCCGGATGCCGGGGTGGGGCGTCAGGCTGAGCGCCAGCGTCGCGTCGGCGGCGGCCGCGGGCGCCAGATGGGCGCGGAGGACGGCCGGCTCGGCCGCCAGCACGGAGCGCAGCGCCTCCCGGACGGCCGGGTCGGCCAGCGGGTCGGCGTCGGTCCGCCCTTCCGCCAGGGCCCGCAGGGCAGCCCCGGTGAGCTGGTACGTCACCGGTCCGGCGAGGTCCAGCACGATGGTGTCGGCCTGCTCGTGCGCGGCCGCCTCCAGCGCCTGCCGCAGCGGTACGGCGACCGGCCGGGCGTCCGGCCGCCAGCGGGCCAGCGCCTCGGTCGAGGTGAAGGCGGGCAGCGCTCGGCGGCCGCCCGGCGCTTGGAGCAGCGCCACCGCCATGTCGCTACTCTTCTCCCGGCGCAGACCGGCCGTCCGCCCGGCGGCGGCGCCGGCGCCCTCCGGGGCGGCGGGCACCTCCTCCACCTCACCGAGCACGGCGACCACCGGCACCAGCAGCCGGGCCCCGGCAAGCACTGCGAGCAGGCCGGACTCGGTCGACGGGTCGGCCGACCAGGCGGCGAGGGCCGCGGTCAGCCGGGGGTCGGCGGAACCGTCGTCGTCGGAGAAAGCGGAGTCGGGAATGTTCTTGAGCGCCACCCCAGGAGGGTAGCCGGAGCAGGCCGGGTGGCCGTCCGGCGGGGCGCTGGTACGCCCGGGGCGGCCCGAACACCCGGTGCCGGGCGCGGCACCGCCCGACCGGACGCGGGACACGCCCGGGGCGGCCCGAACGCCCGGTGCCGGGCGCGGCACCGCGGCAGGGCGCCCCGGCGGCCCCCCGGGCACGGTCAGGGGGAGTCCGGCCGCCGGCCCGGGAAGGTGCGGGCCCGCAGCGCGCGCAGCGGGGCGAGGGATCCGGCACCGCGCCAGACGGCCACCGCGCCGACCAGCAGCCCGGCCCCCGCCACCCCGGCGACCAGGGCCAGCCTGCCCGGCCCGCCGTCCTCCGGCGGGGCGGCGGCGGGCACCGGGCCGGGGCCGAAGTACCGCCCCGGGTAGCCCGCCGCGGCGGGCCGCTGGGGCCGCGGCCGCAGCTTCGCCCCGGCCTTGACGGCCGCCGCCGGGTCCACCAGGCCGGCGCCCAGCTCCTCGCTGTGCCCGCCTCGCGGCCGGTCCTGGGCGGTGTCCGCGAGCAGCCGTTTGACCTGCGCCGGGCTGAGGTCGGGGTGGGCGGAGCGGACCAGCGCGGCGGCGCCGGACACGAACGCGGCGGCGGCGCTGGTCCCCCACCCGTTGTAGTAGCGGCGGTCGGGGTTGGCCACCACCACGTCCACGCCCGGCGCGCAGACCGTGGCGTACCAGCGGCGCGTGGAGAAGGCGGCCCGGTTGCCGAAGCGGTCCACGGCGGTGGCCGCGATCACCCCGGGGTAGGCGGCCGGGTAGGAGACCCGGTCGCCCTTCTCCCCCGCGTTGCCCGCCGAGGCCACCACGATCACGCCCTTGCTCAGCGCGTACTTGACGGCCGCGTCCTCGGCGGCTTCCGGGTGCGCGGACTCGCTGTCGTCCCCGAGGGAGAGGTTGATGACGTCCGCGCCGTGGTCGGTGGCCCACCGGATGCCTTCGGCGAGGGCGCTGCCGCGCACGCCGCGGGCCTCCTTGCGGGCGGGGTCGGTGTCCTCCAGGATCACCCGTACCGGCAGGATCTTCGCCTCCGGGGCGACCCCGAGCACCCCGTCGCCGTCCGCCGCCCCGTGCCCGCGGCCCGCGATGATGCCGGCCATCGCGGTGCCGTGCCGGGCCCACGGCTTGTCGCCGGGGCCGGCGCCGAAACCGACCAGGTCCTTCCCCGGGAGCACCTGGCCCCGCAGGTCCGGGTGGTCCGGGTCGACTCCGGTGTCGAGTACCGCGACGGTGACCCCGGCGCCCTTGGTGGTCTGCCACGCCTCCCGGGCGTGGATGGCGTCCAGGGCCCATTCCTGGGCACGTATCCCGTCCGCCCGGGCGGGCACCGCGGGCAGCAGGACCAGACCTGCCGCGGCCCACACGGCGGCGGTGCGGCGAGCCCGGGTGCGGGTCCGGGTCCGGGTCCGGCGGTTCCTCCCGGCGCCGGGGGTCCCCACGCGCGGCTGCCCGTGGAACGGTCGGACGGTCATCGGCGGGCCTCCGTCGGTCGGCTACGGGCGGTTCGGCTGCCGCCGCCGGCCCCGCGCACCCGGGCCGGCCCGGTGCCGCGGGCCGAGCGGGCGCCACGGGCCGGTCTGGCGCCACGGGCCGGGCGCGGGCCGGGGCGGGCCGGCGCGGGAACGGTGGTGGTGGCGGGGGCCGGGGCCGCGCCGGTGGGATCCGGCCCGGGAGCGGGGACCGGCCCGGGAGCGGTGGCGGCCGGGGCGGTCGTCATGAGCCCGCGCCGCGCGCGGGGTCGGCCGCCGCGCGGAAGGCACGCTCGGCTCCGGCGGCGATCCCCCGGGCGTCGTGGCCCACGCCGGACAGCGCCACGTCGGTGCTCGCGCCGTCCGCGGTCGCCGCCGGGGCGGCCTGCGGCTCGGTGACCTCCCGGCCGTCGGCGAAGCCGGTCACCGCGTACACGACGGCCGGGATGTCGGTGCGGACGTGGATCTGCCAGCTGGCGCGCTGAGCGTCACCGAAACCGGCGGCCTCGGTGCCCTTCGCCGGGTACGTACGGGGTATCAGGTCCGCCCGGCGGTCCAGCTTCTCGGCCGCGAACCGGTCCCGCAGGGCGCGCATGCCGTCCGCGTCCGCCTCGGCCACCAGGATGCCGACGGTGGTGACGCTGGTTCGGGTCTCGTCGGTGTAGGTGGCGCGCAGCAGCCGCTCGCAGCCCACCGGCGACAGGGCCCGGTCGAGCAGCGGGTCGAATCCGCCGCCGCAGCTGCTGTCCGGGGCGACCGCGATCCGTGTCCAGGTGCGGTCGGCTCCGCCCGGGCCCGCCCCCTTGCCGTGCAGCGTGCGCGGGAAGAGGTCGTCCACCGGAACGCTGTGCCAGGCGGTGCGGGCCTCGGCGTACCGGGCGGCCGCCGACGGCCGGCCGTCGGAGTCGCCGGTCAG
Organism: Streptomyces sp. NPDC018031; assembly: GCF_044327625.1. Classification (NCBI taxonomy): domain Bacteria; kingdom Bacillati; phylum Actinomycetota; class Actinomycetes; order Kitasatosporales; family Streptomycetaceae; genus Streptomyces; species Streptomyces sp. NPDC018031. The sequence goes on along the minus strand of NZ_JBIRFT010000002.1, from coordinate 614,741 downwards.
CCAACTGCCCGCCGCCGCCCCGCCGAGCAGTCCGAGGCCCAGCACCAGGCAGCCGGCGGCGGTCGCGACACGGGCCGCGGTGCGGCGGGGCCGGTCCGCCACCGAGCGGGCGGTGGCCGGCGGGTGCGCCGGAGGTGGCCCGGCGGGTGCGTCACCGGTGCCGCCGGGCGTCGCGGAGCGGTACCAGGGTGCCGCGTCGCCGGTCTCCGGCCCGCGCTCGCCGGACTCGGGTCGGGTGGCGGCGGCCGGTTCGCGGGCCGGCGCCGCGGCGGGCGCCACCGGGACCGGCGCCGGCCCGGCGGGCCGGGGCGGGGCAGCGGGCCGGGCCGCGCCGGCGGGACGGGAGGGGGCGGCGGAACGGGGCGGAGCGCCCGGGGCGGCGGGGCGGGCCGGGGTCGCCGGCCGAGCGTCGGCCGGTGCCGGACCGGCCGCGGGCACAACAGCGGGTGCGGGCCCGGGAGTCGACGGCCGGTCCGTGGTCACCGGGCGGACGGCACCGGCCGGACGCGGATCCGCCGGGCGCAAGTCCGCACCGCCGGAGCCGGGCCCGGCGGCGGCAGAGGAAGCCCCGGCGGAGGCGGACGCCGGGGTGGACGTCGAAGCCGGAGCGCCCGGGGCCGCCCGGCCGGGGGCGGCGGGACGGACCGGGGCGGCCGGCCGACCGTCGGCCGGGGCCGGACCGGCAGCGGGCTCAACGGCGTTTGTGGCACCGGAGGTTGACAGCTGGGCAGGCGACGGCCGGTCCGTGGTCACCGGGCGGACGGCACCGGCCGGACGCGGATCCGCCGGGCGCAAGTCCGCCGGGCGCGCGCCCGCATCCCCGGAACCGGGCCCGGCGGTCGGGGCAGGGGCAGGGGCAGGGGCAGCGGCAGCCGCGGTGGGAGGCGAGACGGAAGCGGTCGCCGGGGTGGACGCGTCCGGCGCCGGGGCGTTCGGGCCGGCCGTCGGGCGACCGCCCGCAGCGCCGGGACCGGGCCCGGCAGGCGCGGCAGGCGCGGCAGGCGCGGCAGGGGCAACCACGGCAGCGGCAGGCGCGGCGGAACCGGGGGCAGCCACGGCGGAGGGGGGCGTGGCGGAACCGGGGAGAGCCGCGGCGGCAGCAGAGGGAGCCGCGGCTGCGGCGGACGCCGGGGTGGACGCGTCCGGCGCCGGGGCGTTCGGGCCGGCCGTCGGGCGACCGCCCGCACCGCCGGAGCCGGGCCCGGCAGAAGCGGCGGGAGCGGCAGGCGCGGTGGGAGCGGTGGGCCCGGCAGGCGCGGCGGTACCCGGGGCCGCTCCGCTCGGAGCGCCCGGACCGGCGGCGTCCGGGGCGGGTGCGCCGGGAGCGGTGGCGCTGGGGGTGCCGCGGGCCGGGGCGGGCGCCGGGGCCCGTCCCGCGCCGGGCGGCGGGACGATCCGTTCCCCGCCCGGAGCCGCGGCCGGGGACACCCAGGGGCTCGTGGGGCTCGTGGGGCGCTGCCGCGGCACCGGCGGGACGGCCGGCGGGCGGCGGCCGGGGTGGCGTCCCGGGGGCGTCCCGGGCGCCGGCGGCGCGGTGGCGGGTATCGCGTCCGTCGCGGCGCCGTGCCGGGTCCGGGCGGCCGGGCGGGACACCCGGCGGGGCAGTACCGGGGTGGGGTCGTCGGCGACCGGCACGGAGGTGCGGGGCGGCGCGGCGGGCACGGGCGGCACGCGGGGAGGCGGCGGGACGGGGCGGGGCCCGTCGGCGTACTCCGCGTCGGTGCTCACCTGCACCCCTCTCGCGCCTTCGGGACCCGGTCCAGCTGGTGTCACGCCGTCGAGCCGCTTTCCGGGCAGCCGACGTATATACGGACATCACGCCGCTGACCTGCCGGTCCCGGCGTGCGCGACACTCTACGGGGGTTCGGGCGGGCCGTGCACCGGCCCGCCCCTCTACCGGCCGGTGATCGTCTTCTGGCAAGCTGCCGTCATGCCCGCCGCCGCTAACGACCGGGTCCGCTACAACCGGGCCACCGCTCATCTCGACGCGCCCGTGGCCATCGTGGACTTGTCCGCGTTCGACGCCAACGCCCGCGATCTCGTCAGGCGCGCCGGGGGGAAGCCCGTCCGGGTCGCGTCCAAGTCGGTGCGCTGCCGGGCGTTGCTGGAGCGGGCGCTGGCGACGGACGGTTTCGCCGGGGTCATGAGCTTCACCCTGGCCGAGTCGCTGTGGCTGGCGCGATCCGGCTTCTCCGACGTGCTGCTGGCGTATCCGTCCGTGGACCGGGCCGGGTTCGCCGCGCTGACCGGGGACCCGGAGCTGGCGTCCGCGGTGACCGTGATGGTGGACGACCCGGCCCAGCTGGATCTCATCGATGCGGCGCGGAGCGGCGGCGAGGAGGTCCGGGTCTGCCTGGAACTGGACACCTCGCTGCGGATGCTGGGCGGCCGGGTGCGGATAGGGGCGCGGCGTTCGCCGCTGCGGAGCCCGGGCGGGCTGGCGCAGTTGGCCCGGATCGTCGTCCGGCGGCCGGGCTTCCGGCTGGTGGGGCTGATGGCGTACGAGGGCCATGTGGCCGGGGTGGGCGACGCGCCGGCGGGCAGGCCGGTGCGGTCGCGGGCGATCCGGCTGATGCAGTCGGCGGCGCGCCGGGAGCTCGCGGAGCGGCGGGCCGCGGCGGTCCGGGCGGTCCGGGCGGTGGCGGAGCTGGAGTTCGTCAACGGCGGTGGCACCGGGAGCGTGCAGCAGACCGCGGCCGAGGACGCGGTGACCGAGGTCGCGGCCGGCTCGGGCCTGTACCAGCCGCGGCTGTTCGACGACTACACGTCCTTCCACGGGCGGCCGGCCGCGCTGTTCGCCCAGCCGGTGGTCCGCAAGCCGGGGGCCGGGGTGGTGACCGTGCTGGGTGGTGGCTACCCGGCGTCCGGGCCCGCCGGATCGGACCGGCTGCCGGTGCCGTACCTGCCGGCGGGGCTGCGGTACGACGGCAGCGAGGGTCCGGGCGAGGTGCAGACGCCGCTGCTGGGCCCGCCCGTGGACGATCTGCTCATCGGCGACAAGGTCTGGTTCCGGCACGCGAAGGCCGGGGAGATGTGCGAACGCTTCGACGAGTTGCACCTGGTCGAGGGCGACCGGGTGGTGGAGACGGTGCCGACGTACCGGGGCGAGGGCCGCACGTTCCTCTGAGCGGGCGGCCCGCCCGGCCGGGTGCCGTCCGGCCCGCCCGGCCGGGCCCGCCGGTCAGACCGCTTCGTTGTCGCCGGGGTCGCTGATCGGCTTGATGCCCTTCACGATCCTGTCCATGTCGGCGAGGGAGGGCGCCTCGTCGTTCACGTCGAAGCCGAACCGCACCACGACGATGGTGCCGGGCACGGACGGGGAGGGGAAGGCGAGCGTCTGGACGTAGCCGTCGTCCCCCTTCCTGGTGTCGACCTTCCAGCGGACCAGGTAGCCCTTCTCCCCCGCGACGGTCACCGCCTCGGACTTGAGCTGCTTGTGCGAGCCGATCCCGCCGTAGCTCTTCTGCTTGGTGTTCGGGTCGGTGCCGTAGGAGTCTTCGGCGTTCGCCGCTATGTCCTCCTTGGCGATGCCTTCCGCGGTCTTGGCCCGGTAGCCCGAGGCGGGGTAGGAGAACGCGCCGCCGCGCACGCAGTTGGCGGAGGGGGCGCCGGGGCAGGGGTAGCGGTCCAGGGTGGTGACGCCGGCGCCGCCGCTGGGGTTGGCGGGGCTGGCCCGCCACCCGTCGAGCACCGGCAGGCTGATGCCGCTGGCCATGTCCTCGGCGGCCCGCGGGTCGTCGGGCGGCGCGGTCGGGGCGTCGGTGGTCGGCTCGTCGGTGGCGTCCGGCGGCTCGTCGCCGCCGGGGCCCTGGTCCTGCGGCGTGCCGGGGCCGGGCGCCGGGGCGGTGGCCGACGGCCCGGTCTTGGCGCTGTCGTCCTTCTTGTCGTCGTCGGTGAGCAGCACCACGCCGCCGACGATCGCGGCGACGACGACCACCGCGGCGGCGGTCACGGCCGCGATCTTCGGGCCGCGTCCGCGCGGTGTCCCGCCGGGCCCCGGCGGGTGGCCCGGGTAGTGGCCGGGCATCTGGCCCGGCGGGTAGCCGGGGGCGGCGGGCGCGAAGGACTGGTCCGCCGGGCCCGGTGTGCCGATCATGGTCGGCGCACTGTGCACGGCCTGGGCGTCCCGGCGGTGGTCGGTCCAGGCCGACCCGTCCCACCAGCGTTCCGGGGCGGGGCCGGGGCCCTGGTGCGTGGGATCGGGGTACCAGCCTGGCGGCGTCGACATGCTCACGGCGACAGCCTAGGGCCGGTACCCGGCTCCGTACACACCCGGCCCGGCTCCGTCCGGCCCGGGGCGGCAGTCGTTAAAGGGGCGTTACATAAGCGCCCGCGATGCCGCCGTCGACGAGGAACTCGGCGGCGTTGACGAACGAGGAGTCGTCGCTGGCGAGGAAGGCCACCGCGGCGGCGATCTCCTCCGGCTCGGCGAACCGGCCGACCGGCACGTGCACCAGGCGGCGGGCGGCCCGCTCCGGGTCCTTGGCGAAGAGTTCCTTGAGCAGCGGGGTGTTGACCGGCCCGGGGCACAGGGCGTTGACCCGGATGCCCTCGCGGGCGAACTGCACGCCCAGTTCGCGGGACATGGCCAGCACGCCGCCCTTGGACGCGGTGTAGCTGATCTGCGAGGTGGCGGCGCCCATCTTCGCCACGAAGGAGGCGGTGTTGATGATCGAGCCCCTGCCCTGCCGCTGCATGTAGGGGATCGCAGCCTTGCAGCACAGGTAGACGGAGGTGAGGTTGACCTCCTGGACCCGCTTCCAGGCGTCCAGGCCGGTGGTGAGGATGGAGTCGTCGTCGGGCGGGGAGATGCCCGCGTTGTTGAAGGCGACGTCGACCGAGCCGTAGGTGTCGTACGCGGTCCTGAACAGCGCCTCCACCTGTTCGGCGTCGGTGACGTCCACCTGGACGAAGAGCCCGCCGACCTCCTCGGCGGCGGCCTTGCCGGCCGTGGCGTCGACGTCGGCGCACACCACCCGGGCGCCCTCGGAGGCCAGCCGGCGGGCGGTGGCCAGGCCGATGCCGCTGCCGGCTCCGGTGACGACGGCGGTACGGCCGACCAGCCGGCGGCAGACCGGGGCGGCCTCCGGCGCGGAGGCGGGGACGTTCTCGTCGGTCGTGGTCATGGTGCTCAGTCCTCCGTGCTGATGAAGACGTTCTTGGTTTCGGTGAAGGCGTGGAGCGCGTCCGGGCCGAGTTCCCGGCCCAGGCCGGACTGGCGGAACCCGCCGAACGGGGTCCAGTAGCGGACGCTGCTGTGCGAGTTGACGGACAGGTTCCCGGCGGCGACGGCGCGCGAGACGCGGATGGCACGGGCCACGTCGCGGGTCCACAGGGAGCCCGACAGCCCGTAGTCGGTGGCGTTGGCCAGCCGTACCGCCTCGGCCTCGTCGGTGAAGGGGATGACGACGGCCACCGGACCGAAGATCTCCTCGACGGCGGTACGGTCCTCCGGCCTGCCCTCCAGGACGGTCGCCGGGTACCAGAAGCCCTTGCCGGCGGGGGCGTCGCCCCGGATGGCGGCGGGGGCGGACTCGGGCACGTAGGACCGCACCCGCTCCCGCTGGGCGGCGGAGATCAGCGGGCCCATCCGGGTGGCGGGGTCCGCCGGGTCGCCCGCGGTGAACGACCGCACCGCGGGTTCCAGCAGTTCCAGGAAGCGGTCGTAGACCGGTGCCTGCACCAGGATGCGGCTGCGGGCGCAGCAGTCCTGGCCGGTGTTGTCCAGGAAGGAGCCCGGGGCGGCGGCCGCGGCGGCCTCGACGTCGGCGTCGGCGAAGACGATGTTGGGGCTCTTGCCGCCGAGTTCCAGGGTGACCCGCTTCACCGTCGTGGCGCACTTGGCCATGATCGCCTTGCCGACCGCGGTGGACCCGGTGAACACCACCTTGGCGACGCCGGGGTGTTCCACCAGGGCGGCACCGGTGACCGGGCCCGGTCCGGGCAGCACCTGGAACAGCCCTTCGGGCAGCCCGGCCTCCAGGGCGAGCGCGGCCAGCCGCAGCGCGGTGAGCGGGGTGGTCTCGGCGGGTTTGAGGAGGACCGCGTTGCCCGCGGCGAGGGCGGGCGCGGTGCCCCAGGCGGCGATGGGCATCGGGAAGTTCCACGGGGCGATGACGGCGACCACGCCGAGCGGTTCGTGGAAGGTCACGTCGAGCCCGCCGGGGACCGGGATCTGGCTGCCGGTGAGCCGCTCCACTCCCCCGGCCGCGTACTCCAGCAGGTCGCGGACGTTGCCGGCTTCCCAGCGGGCGTTGCCGATCGGGTGCCCGGCCTCCCTGACCTCCAGGCCGGCGAGCTCCTCGAGGTGGTCGTCGACGGCGGCGGCGAAGCGGCGCAGCAGCCGGGCACGGTCGCCGGGGGCGAGGGCGGCCCAGCCGGCCTGGGCCGCGGCGGCCCGGGCGACGGCCGCGCCGACCTCGGCGGGGCCGGTCACCGGGACGGTGGCGATGACCTCCTCCGTCGACGGGTCGGTGACGTCGAGGTGGGTGATGTCGGGTGGGTGCACGGTCACGCTGCGGTCCTCACATCCGCTCGAAGGAGCGGTAGCGCTCCCAGTCGGTGACGGCGCTGTCGAAGGCGGCCTGCTCGACCCGCGCCATGTTCAGGTAGTGCTCCACGACCTCGTCGCCGAAGGCGTCGCGCGCCATGCCGCTGGCGCCCCACAGTTCGGCGGCCTCCCGCAGGGTGGCGGGGACGTGCCGGGCGTCGCCGGTGTAGGCGTTGCCGGTGCAGGGCTCGGGCAGTTCGAGTTCGTGTTCCACGCCGTGCAGACCGGCGGCGATCATGCCGGCGACGGCGAGGTAGGGGTTGACGTCGCCGCCGGGCAGCCGGTTCTCCAGCCGGTGGGCGTGGCCGTGGCCGATGACGCGCAGGGCGCAGGTGCGGTTGTCCGGTCCCCAGGCGACGGCGGTCGGGGCGAAGGAGCCGGGGCGGAACCGCTTGTAGGAGTTGATGTTGGGGGCGTAGAGGAGGGTGAGGTCGCGCATCGCGGCGAGCTGCCCGGCCAGGAAGTGCCGCATGGTCGGGGACATGCCGTACGGGGCGGTGTCGTCGGCGAGCACCGGGCGTCCGGCCTCGTCGCGCAGCGACAGGTGGATGTGGCAGGAGTTGCCCTCGCGCTCGTCGTACTTGGCCATGAAGGTGAGCGCCATCCCCTCCTGGGCGGCTATCTCCTTGGCGCCGGTCTTGTAGACGGCGTGCTGGTCGCAGGTGGTGAGGGCGTCGGCGTAGCGGAACGCGATCTCGTGCTGGCCGAGGTTGCACTCGCCCTTGGCCGACTCCACGGTCATCCCGGCGGCGCCCATCTCGTTGCGGATGCGGCGCAGCAGGGGTTCGACGCGGCCGGTGCCGAGGACGGAGTAGTCGACGTTGTACTGGTTGGCCGGGTTCATCTCCCGGTAGCCGCGCGACCAGGCACTCTCGTAGGTGTCCCGGAAGACCATGAACTCCAGCTCGGTGCCCGCGTAGGCGGTCCAGCCGCGCTCGGCGAGCCGGTCCAGCTGGCGGCGGAGGATCTGCCGCGGGGAGGCCAGGACGGGTGAGCCGTCGTGCCAGGCGAGATCCGCGGTGATCAGTGCGGTGCCCGGGTTCCAAGGGGTGCGGCGCAGGGTGCCGGGGTCGCCGTGCATGGCGAAGTCCCCGTAGCCGCGTTCCCAGGAGGACATCGCGTAGCCGTCGACGGTGTTCATGTCGGCGTCCACGGCGAGGAGGTAGTTGCACCCCTCGGTGCCGTGGTCCAGTACGTCGTCGAGGAAGAAGCGCGCGGCGAACCGCTTGCCCTGGAGTCGGCCCTGCATATCGGTGAAGGCCAGGACGACGGTGTCGATCTCCCCGGAGTCGACGAGCCTTTTCAGCTCCCCGGTGGAGAGCGGGGGCGTGCGGTCTGACACGGTGTTGCCTCCTGTGTGGATGCGACCGGGGTCATAAGGTAGGCACACAGACCATTGGTTGGGAAGTAGCGGCGGAGGGTTCGATGAACAGCGACCCGGGTACGGAGGCCGGCCCGACGGCGGAGGAGGACCGGCTGGCGGCGGTGCTCCGGCCGGTGCGGGCCGGCAACGGGTTCGAGGAGGCGCTGGAGCAGATACTCCAGATCGTGCGGCTCGGACTGGTGGCGGAGGGCGGGCGGCTGCCCGCCGAGCGGGACCTGGCGGAGCGGTTGCAGATCAGCCGGGTGACACTGCGCGAGGTGCTGAAGGTGCTCCAGGACCAGGGCCTGGTGGTGAGCCGGCGCGGCCGGTACGGCGGCACCTTCGTGTGCGCCCGGCCCGAGCCGGAGCGCGGCGAGGACGAACTGCGCCGCCGGGTGGCCGGGGTGGACGTGGAGGACGTGCTGCGGTTCCGCGAGGTGCTGGAGGTGGGGGCGGCCGGGCTGTGCGCGGCGCACGGGCTCGACGCCGGGCAGGAGGCGCGGCTGCGGGCGGCGCTGGAGGCCACCGGCGCGGCCCCGCTGCCGGAGTACCGCCGCCAGGACACCCTGCTCCACCTGACGCTGGCGGAGCTGTCCGGCTCGCCGTCGCTGGCCGCGCAGTACGCGGCGGTCCGGGCCACCGTCAACGACCTGCTGGACTGCATCCCGCTGCTGGTGCGGAACCTGGAGCATTCCCAGCACCAGCACACCGCGCTGGTGGAGGCGGTGCTGGACGGGGACGCGGACGGCGCGCGCGAGGTGATGCGGGAGCACTGCGCGGGGACGGCGGCGCTGCTGCGCGGCTTCCTGACCGGGCCGGCGGCCGTCTGAACCCGGCAGCCGCGCACCCGCCCGGCCCCCGCGCCGCGAGGCGCCCGGACCCGGGGGGCCCGCGGACACGCCTCCCCCGCCCGGCCCCGGCCCCGGCTCCGGCCCCGCGACGCGCCGCACACCCGCCCGGTCGCCGCCTCGCGACGCGCCTCACCACCGCCCGGAAGCGGCCTCGCGAGACGCCTCACCCCGGCCGGAGGCGGTCCGGCGGCGGGCCGCTGTGAGGTTCCGGTAACCACGGTTTTACGCACGGGGCTTGCGTAGCGCGGCCAGGCACGGCAAAGGTATGGCCCCACACCATTGCCCACTTGCCCTCTCGGGTGGAGCCAGGAGCGTCCCATGGCCGATGGAACCCAGTCCCGCACCCCCGCCGGTGCCGCCCCGCCGGGCGCCGCCCCGTCCCCCGACGCCGCCACCGACGCCTATCTGGAGCGGCGCACGCTGCGCCGCGGCAGCGCCGGACCGCTGCTGCTGACCGGGCTGGGCGTCGCCTACGTGGTCTCCGGCGACTTCTCCGGCTGGGACGCCGGCCTGGCCGAGGGCGGCTTCGGCGGCCTCGCCATCGCCGCCGCCCTCATGGGGCTGATGTACACCTGTCTGGTGTTCTCGCTCGCCGAGATGGCCGCGGTCCTGCCGACGGCGGGCGGCGGCTACGGATTCGCGCGGCGCGCGCTGGGCACCTGGGGCGGCTTCCTCACCGGCACCGCGATCCTCATCGAGTACGTCCTGGCGCCCGCCGCCATCTCGCTGTTCATCGGCGACTACGTCGAGTCCCTCAACCTGTTCGGCCTGGAGTCCGGCTGGCCGGTCCTCCTCGCCTGCTTCGTGATCTTCATCGGTATCCATCTGTGGGGCGTGGGCGAGGCCCTGCGCTTCAGCCTGGTGGTGACCGCGATCGCCGTGGTCGCGCTGCTCATCTTCGCCGGAGCCGCGTTCACCGAGTTCAGCGCGGGCTCGCTGGACGACATCCCGGTGGACCACGACGCGTTCGGCGCCAACTCCTGGCTGCCCTTCGGCATCCTGGGCATCTGGGCCGCGTTCCCGTTCGGCATGTGGTTCTTCCTGGGGGTCGAAGGCGTACCGCTGGCCGCCGAGGAGACGAAGGACCCGGCCCGCACGCTGCCGAAGGCCATGGCCGCCGCGATGGCCGTGCTGCTGCTGCTCGCCCTGGTCACCTTCGTCGCCGCCTGCGGCGCGCGCGGCTCGGCCGCCGTCAACTCGGTGGGCGACCCGCTGGTGCAGGCGCTGCAACCGGACGGCGAGCCGACCGTGTGGTCGCGCATCGTCAACTACGCGGGGCTGGCCGGCCTGGTCGCCTCCTTCTTCTCGCTGATCTACGCGGGCTCCCGGCAGCTCTTCGCCCTCTCCCGCGCCGGATACCTGCCCCGCTTCCTCTCCCTCACCAGCCGCCGCAAGGCGCCCTACCTGGGGCTCGTGGTCCCCGGCGCGCTCGGCTTCACGCTCGCGGCATGGAGCGGCGACGGCGCCCGGATGCTCAACGTCGCCGTCTTCGGCGCGACCATCTCCTACGCCCTGATGGCGCTCTCGCACATCGTGCTGCGGCGCCGCGAGCCGCAGCTGCACCGGCCCTACCGCACCCCGGGCGGCGTGCTGACCTCGTCGGTCGCCCTGGTGCTGGCATGCTCGGCGCTGGTGGCCACGTTCCTGGTGGACCGGGACGCGGCGTTCATCGCGCTCGGCGTGTACGCGGTGGCCCTCGGCTACTTCGCCGTCTACAGCCGTCACCGCCTCGTCGCCGCCGCGCCCGAGGAGGAGTTCGCGGCACTCGCCGCGGCCGAGGCGGAACTGTCCCGCGACTGAACACCGCAGCCTGACGAACCGTTGGAGGAACCCTTGACCGGGCGACCACCGCTGATCGGCATCAGCACCTACCTGGAGTCCTCCGCCCGCTGGGGCGTGTGGGACCTGCCCGCGGCGCTGCTGCCCGCCGGGTACCACCGGCTCGTGCAGCGCACCGGGGGACTCGCGGCGCAGCTGCCGCCGGACGACCCGCGGGCCGCCGCCGCGGTGGTGTCCCGGCTGGACGGGCTGGTGATCGCGGGCGGGCCCGACGTGGAACCGGTGCGGTACGGCTGCGCCCCGCACCCCCGCACCGGCCCGCCCGCCCGGGAGCGCGACACCTGGGAACTCGCCCTGATCGAGGCCGCACTGGCCGCGGGCCTGCCGCTGCTGGGCGTGTGCCGCGGCATGCAACTGCTCAACGTGGCGCTCGGCGGCACGCTCGTCCAGCACCTGGAGGGACACGGCGGTCCGCCCGGTGTCTTCGCCCACCACGAGGTGAAGCCGGTGCCGGGCACCCTGCTGGCCCGGCTGCTCCCCGAACCGGTGACGGTGCCGACCTACCACCACCAGGCGCTCGACCGCCTCGGCAGCGGCCTGGTGCCCGCCGCCTACGCGGACGACGGCACGGTGGAGGCGGTGGAGCTCCCGGACGCGGCGGCCTTCACACTGGGCGTCCAGTGGCACCCGGAAGCGGGCGACGACCCGAGGGTGATGGCGGCCCTGGTGGCGGCCGCACGAGCCTGAACGCGAAACCTGCGGTGCTTCCCGGTCACCTCGTCCGGCTGCGGGAGGTTCACGCGGCTCCCCGCGATGGTCCTGAGGAGGCCACCGCCGGGTGGACGCCGGGTCCCGCGTGATCGGACGGAGCACGGACGCCCGGGCGGGGGTACCGTTCCGAGTGTCGAGTTCGGAATGGGGGCAACCATGCCCGAAAGCACGTCCTTTGGCGACCGTCTGCGGGAGATCCGGAAGCGTCGGGGGCTGACCCAACGGGCCTTGGCCGACGCTGCCGGAGTGTCCGTCTCCACCATCCGGGTGCTGGAGCAGGGGGAGCATTCCGCGCCCCGTATGGAGACCGCCCGGCGACTGGCCGTTGCCCTCGGGGTTCCCACCATGCGACTGGTCTCCCAGCCGCGCGCGCAGTCCGCGGACACCGACACGACGGACCTGTGGGAACCGGTACGCCGCGCCTTGCTGGCGCCCACCGCAGCCGACGCACCACAGGAGCCGCCGACCGTCACGGGGGTGGGTGCCGCTGTCGACGCCATCACCCCCCTGTTCTCCGGCGATCGCTTCGCGGACCTTTCGGCCGCGCTGCCCGCGCTGTTGCGCGATGCTGCCGCGCTCGGGCAGGAGGGGCGTGCGACCCGGACACGGCTGCTGCAACTGACCGGATGGGTACTCACCCAGACCCGGCAGTTCGACGCGGCTTCCGCAGCCCTCACCACTGCCCTCGACAACGCCACGGACCAGCTCGACGGGGCAGCCACGGTGAACACCCTGTGCTGGCTTCGGCTGCGTCAGGGCCGCTTGTCGGACGCGCGTGAACTGGCCGTCCGGTGGGCGGACGACATCGAGCCACGGATGTCTCGGGCCGCACCGGCGGAGCTGGCGACGTGGGGGTGGATGCTGCTGCGCGTCTCGGCCGCCACCATCCGCGACGCCTGCCCCGACGAGGCGGAGAAGGCCATCCGGCTGGCTCACGCGGCAGCGGTGGCGCTGGGCCGCGAGTACTCCCCCGAGGGTGACTTCCTGAGGCGGTTCGGCCCCGTCACGGTGAAGCTGAAGCGGGTGGAGAACGCGGCGGTGGCGGGCAAGCCGGATCACGTCCTGCGTCTGGCAGGCCGGGTCCGTACCGACGGTATGCGGCCGACGTCGAACAATCGGAATCGCCACCTGCTCGACGTCGCGGACGCTCATGCCCGGATGCGGGACTACACCGAAGCCGTGCGTCTACTGACCGGGATCAACGCCTCGAGTCCTGAGTGGCTGCCGCAGCAGAGGTACGCCCGAGACATCCTCGGCCGGATCGTCGTGCGGCGCCGCACCCTGACGCCGGATATCCGGGCCCTCGCGGACGCCGTGCGACTGCCGATGTGAGTCACGCTGGTACTTCGGCGGGGCGCCCGGCCCGACTACCATTGAGCACCCTTTTCGAACGCGCCTACCGTCGCCGGCATGGGCAGTGAACAGCGCAGCTCCACGCACGACTACGCAACCGAAACACCGTGGACACCTCCCGCCGGGCCGGACGTCACGCTCGTCCCGGCGGGACGGTGGTGGGACGCGATCAAGGTCCCCACCTTCGTGGGGATACCGGCTCTGGACCGGCTCGCGAGGACCGGTGCCGTCATCCACGACGGCTTCGCGGCACGCATGTACTGGTTCATCCCGCCCGGTACCGGCCGCGCCTGGGACTGGCCCGCGCTCCAGCAGGTCGAGCTGCACAGCACCACCACGTACGTCGCCGTACCGGCCGCGCACCACACCTGCCCGCCCGGACTGCACTGGCACGTCCCGCCGACCGGCGGCTGTCTCACCGACCCGGCCGGGCTCCAGCGGGCCCTCCGGGAGGTGGTGGACACGGCGCTCGGGCCCCGGCCCGCCACCGTCGACGTGCTCACCCGCCGGACCCGGCAGCAGCGGGCCTGCCGGTGAGCGGCGAGCGGCACCTGGCTCCTGCCTGCCGGCTCGCCACCGAGCGGCCGGAGTACGCGGACGCCCACGCGGAGTGCCGGGGCCCGCGCGAGGTCCGGCTGCCCCCGCTGCCCGGCCGGGGCCCCGGCCCGCTCGTCCTGACGGTCCGGTGCGACTGCGACTGCCATCGTCCGCCGGGGGCCCGTGGACCCGGGGACCGGGCGGACGGCGTGCCCCTTGCGGCACCGCCGCCGGAGACGGACGGCAGCAGGCCGGAAGCCACCCGGCCGGGGCCCGCGCCGGACGCCGGGGACCGGGCCGGTCCGGCCGATGGGCTACAGGTGCGCCTGGGCCTGCTTCCGGGGGACCGCGACCGTGCTGTCCCGCACCCCGGCGGTGAGTCCGGCCTCGCGTCCGCCGCCCTCCGGGCGGGCGGCCACCGCCCGCCACCACAGTTCCAGCGGCAGCCCTGCCGCCGGCTCGAACGGCTCGCCGGGGCGGGGTATCACCACAGTGGCACCGGCGGTCTCCGCGGCGGTCACCGAACCCTCGGCGGGCTCCTCCCACGGGTGCGGGGCGAGGTTGAACGTGCCCCAGTGGATCGGCAGCATGATTCCGCTCGGCGCGCCACCCTGGAGGTCCAGATGGGCCCGCATGCCTTCGTCCGGCGTCATGTGGATGTCCGGCCACAGCTCGCTGTAGGCGCCGATCTGGATCATCGTCGCGTCGAACGGCCCGTGGGCGGCGCCGATGTCGGCGAAGCCGGGGAAGTAGCCGGTGTCGCCACTGTGGAAGATCCGGTGCTCCGGCCCGGCCACCACCCAGGAGGCCCACAGGGTGTGCTGGGTGTTGCGCAGCGCGCGCCCGCAGAAGTGCCGGGCCGGTGTCGCGGTCAGGGTGACCCCGGCGATCTCGGTGGACTCGTGCCAGTCCAGTTCGGTGATCCGGCCCGGCGGCACGCCCCAGTGTTCCAGATGGGCCCCGACGCCGAGCGGGACGACGAACGCCGCCCCGGTGCCGACCAGCGCCTGGATGGTGGGCATGTCCAGGTGGTCGTAGTGGTCGTGGGAGATCACCACGGCGTCCAGCGGGCCCACCTCGGACAGCGGCACCGGGACCGGGTGGAGCCGCCGGGGGCCGGCGAAGGTGAACGGCGAACAGCGCTCGCCCCAGACCGGGTCGAACAGCACCCGCCGCCCGTCGATCTCCGCCAGCACGCTGGAGTGCCCCATCCAGGTCAGCCGGAGCCCGGAGGCGGGCGCCGCGGCCAGGTCGGCGAGGGTCGTGGGGTGGACCGGCACGGTGCCGGCGGGCGCCCTGCGGATCCGGTCCTCCTTGCGGAAGTAGGTCGGCAGGAACTTGAGCAGCGAACCCGACGGGGTGATCCGGGAGGCCACCGGATTGGTGAACACCCCGTCCGCGAAGTGCGGCGACCTCCGGATGCGCGCCATCCGCTCCCCCGTCGGGTCCGCTCCGAAGGCGGCCGGGCGCGGCAGGCCCGGCAGCCTCCCGAGCGGCCTGCGGCGGGTCTGCGGCTCCGTCGAGTCAGAAGCGGTCACGGCACCTCCAGAGGGCGGGAGCAGGTCACCTCATTATCTGCTGAATTCCCGCGCACGGCTGATGATCTTCCGTTCCGCCGCTCCGGCCGGGCCGGGCCGCCCGGCGCTCAGGTCTCCCGGCGCGGGTGGTAGTCCTCGGCATCCAGCCCGAAGGTCCAGGCGACGCCCTCGCGGGCGGTGCGGGTGCGCGGGGGTACCCGCAGCCAGTAGGTGCGGTGGGTGCCGTCCGGCTCGGGAGTGGAGTTGATCACCTCCACCATCACCACCGGCTCGTCGTCGGGCAGTTCGATCCGCCACAGCACCCCGGTGTCGTCCCGGTGCACCGGCTGGGCCCCGGATTCGGCGAGGTAGCGCTCGTATCCGTAGTGCTCCAGCATCACCCGCCGCAGTTCGGCGTTCTCCTCGCCGCGGATCCGGGCGGGGGTGAGCCCGGACAGCTGCCGCAGGAAGTCCGCGGGCACCGGCATGCCCCGCCACGCGTACAGCGCGAAGCCGTCGGGGTAGGCGAGTGCGGGGCCGTCGCCCCGGTCCAGCCGCCCCGCCTCGTCCCGGTGCAGTTCCACCGGACGCTCCGAGATGATCACCAGGCGCTCGTAGGGCCACCACCAGCCGGCCGCGCGCGCCACCTGGGCAGGGCCGGCCGGCGGGCCGGCGGCCGGGTCCGCGTCCGCCGCGCCGTCCGGCACCGGCTCCGCCGCGCCGTCGACGGCCGCCAGCCAGGGGGCGTCGTGCTGTCCGAGCACGGCGTGGAGCAGGGCCAGCCGGACGGTCAGCTCCTCGCCGGGGTCCGACGCCAGTTCCTCCACCACCCCCGTGCGGACCCGCTCGGTGAGCGCCCGGGTCACGTCCCACAGGGGTGCCGCGGTCAGCGCCCAGCGCTCGGCCCAGCCCACCGGGCCCAGGTCGGTGTGGAGCCGCTCGCGCCGGGCCGCCCAGGGGCGGGTGCGCACCTCCTCCCGGACCGACCGGCCCGCCGCCTCCGGCCCCGGGGCGATCCCGGCGGCCCGCAGCAGACCGGTGGCCCGGGCCGCGACGTCCCCCGGCAGCAGGGCGCCGTCGCCGGTCAGCAGCAGGGCCGCGGCGGTGCCCTCCAGCGGGGACGCCGCCCACACCACCCGGGCGGGTTCGTCGAGCCCGGCCTGCCGGTAGGCGAGCCGGACGCCCGCCTCCGCCGCCGCCCGGTCGGCGGGGCCGGTCGCCGCGGCCACCGCCCGCCAGTCGGTCCGCCCGCCGGTGGCCCCGGCCGTGCCCGGCCCGGTCCGTCCGCCCGCCGCCGGCTCCGCCGTCCCGGCGCCCCGGCCTTCGCTCACCACTGTCGTCATGTCCTCGTCCCCCGTCCGTCTCAGTCCGCCACGACGCGCACGGCGCCCGGCGCGTACTCCCGCTGCCGCACCACCCGGTACCACCCCTTGGGCAGCGGTATCGCGGCGTGCTCCTCGTGCACCACCCGTCCGCCGTCCGGCAGTTGCAGGTAGGAGACCCCGAACGGGCCCGGCTCCCGCATCAGCTCCCCCGGTCCGACCACCGCGTGCGCGTGCCCGGTGACCTCGCCGAGCGCCAGCACCAGGCGTCCGCGTGCGTCCCTGGGCTGCCGCGGCAGCGCGGTGGTGCCCGGCGGCAGCGCCTCCTCACCCACCGGCACGATGAGCACGTCCCCCTGTCGGTACATGTCTTTCCCCTTCGCCCCTTCCCCTGGGGCGTACGCGCCGTCCGGTCGTACGCACCCTCGCGGGGACCGGCCGCGGAACGGCGGCCGGTCGATGTCCACGACGCTACGCGGGGGGTCCGACAGGGAGGGTGCGGGCGGCTTCGGCGGGGTCTGCCTCCGGGGCTGACCGGTAGCGGCTGGGGGCGCCTTGGGCCGCGGTCTCAGCGGCGGGCGCGCCGCGCCCGCCGCAGGACGCCGGCCCGCTCGGGGTCCATCCCGGCCAGGGTGCGGTCCAGCAGGTCCTGCGGCATGTTCCGCAGCGCCTCGCCGGCCCGCTTCCGCAGCTCCCCGGCCACCGGGGCCTCGTAGCGGCGCTGGTTCGCCAGGTGGAAGGCGATCATCGCGCAGTAGGTGCGTACCGCCTTGGGGAGGAAGCGGTCCGCCTCGGGGTCGGCGGCCACCTCGGCGAGCAGCCGGTCGTGGGCGGCGATGAAGTCCAGCTGCCGGGCGTCGGGTATCCGGGTCAGGGAGGTCGGCACCCCGCGCCGGTAGAACACCCCGAGCAGGCCCGCCACCGCGCAGGAGGCGGCCGTCAGGTGCAGCCGCCAGGTCCACAGCCGGTCCTCGGCGGTGCGCAGGTCCTCGGCGAACCGCATCCTGCCGTCGTCGAAGAGGTGGCGGCGGTAGATCCCCGCCCAGACGAACGGGTAGTCCACCATCGAGGTCGCGGCGGGCGGGCCGATCAGCGCGCGCGGGTCGCGGACCGTGCCGCGCGGCCCGGGGGCCCGCCGGATCTCCCGCTTCTTCCCGGTGCTCTGCACATGGTCGGTCCGGACGAAGTCGCAGTCGTACTCCTCGATGGCGCGGACGAGTTCGGCGAGGTACCCGGGCGCGTACCAGTCGTCGCCGTCGAGGAAGGTGAGGTACCGGCCGCCGGCCGCGTCGATGCCGCTGTTGCGGCTGCGGGCGATGCCCCGGTTGGTCTCGTGCCGGATGAGGGTGGCGCCCGGCAGGGCGGGCAGCCACCGGTCGATGATCTCGCCGGTGGCGTCCGTGGAGCAGTCGTCGACCAGGACGAACTCGGTCGTCGGAGTCGCGTTGCGGGCCAGGCCGCGCAGGGCGTCCTCGGCGTACTGCTGCACGTTGTGGAAGGGAACGATCACGGAGAGTGTCGGCATGGGTGATCCCGTGGGTGGTGCGGGGCGGGCCGGCCGTCGGCGGATGCCGGGCGGCCCGCGCGGACTCGGGGCCGGCCGGCGGTGGACGGCCCGTCAGGGCGGTGGGTCCCGCGGGCGGGGCGCGCCCGCGGGACGGAAGCGGCGAGGGGGTCAGGGCCCGGCACGGGCGGTGGGGTCAGGGCCCGGTACGGGCTGGGGGGTCAGGGGCAGGCCCGGGTGCGGACGGCGGGGTCAGGGCTCGGTGCGGGCGGTGGCGCGCTGCGCGTCCTTCCGGGATCCCGGGTCGGGGGTGCCGGACCCGCCCCGGAGGTCCGGCCCCTCGCCGGGCAGCGGGATCCCGTTCGCGGGCCCCGCTTCGAGGTAGGTGGTACGGCGGACGAGCGCGCCGCGCTCCACCGTGTCGAAGGCCAGCACCCGCGAGGTCCGCGGGTCGAGGACCATGCGGAGGACGCTCGTCGCCGACCGGTCCAGCTCCACCCCGGTGCCCACCCGCCCGGCCCCGTCCTCGACGTCGCCCACCAGGCGGACGCCGGGGATGCCGGCGAGGACCCGGAACAGCCCGGCGCGCAGCTCCGGGCCCGCCGGGGAGGTCGCGAGCAGGCGGTCGATGGTGGTGAACGCCTCGGCCCGGGCCGATGGCGAGGCGGACCGGCGGACGATCCGCTCGCGGAGTTCGTCCGGGGCGGTCGGCAGGCTCGCCACGTTCTTCCAGGACATCCGCTTTCCGAACAGGACCCAGTTGACGGGCGCGTCCGCGGCGTCGTACGGCCGGTGGCTGACCTTGCCGTCCCGGACCAGTGCCGCCGTCCCGTCGCGGGTCACCCAGGCCGTGGTGTCCGACGCCTCGCGGCCGTCGGCCCACACCCGGGTGCGGACCCTCCAGACGGCCGCGTCGTTCGGCGCGCCGGGCCGCTCGGCGGCGACGGCCGCCATATGGCGGAGAAAGGTGCCGGCGCCGCTCGCGACCGTCGAGGTGACGGTGCGGTCCGGGTCGCCGTCCGGGCGCAGACCCGGGAGCACGGCGGCCGCGGTGATGACGGCGGCGGCCGCCACGGCGGCGACGGCGGCCGGCCGGAGCCGGCCCGCGCGGCGACGGCCGGGCGCGGCCGGGGCCAGCACCACCACGGCGCCGTCCGCCGGGGCGTCCTCGGCGGAGCGTTCCGCCGCGGCACGTTCCGCCGCGGCGGCCGCGCGGACCGCCCGCAGCGCCGCGTCGACGGCGGCGCCGCTCGGCGGGGCGACGTCACCCGCGGCCCGCAGCCGGTCGGCCCCGGGGAAGTCGAGGGTGCCGGGGTCCGGAGAGTCCTGGTTCACGCGGGGCCTCCTGCCATGCGCAGTGTGCGGGGTGGTTCGGGGGGTGCGAGTGCGGTGCGCAGCCGGGACCGGGCGCGGTGCAGCCGCGACCGGGCGGTGCCCGCCGGGATGCCCACCACGGCCGCCGCCTCCGTCGGGGTGAGCTGCTCCCAGGCGACCAGGAGCAGCAACTCCCGCTCCACCGACGGGAGCTCGGCCAGGGTGCGGCGGATCAGTGGCGCCACCGCCGCGGCGTCCAGCCGCTGGTCGACCGCGTGCCACGGGTCGCTGCTCTCCTCGCCGCCGCCCGGGTGCGGGGCGCGGCCGCGGTGGCGCCAGTGCGCGGCCAGGACGTTGCGGGCCACGCCGAACAGCCAGGTGCGCACCGTGCCGCGGGCCGGGTCGTAGCCGGCCCGGCCGGCGTAGGACCGCAGCCACACCTCGGCCAGCAGATCGTCCGCCGCGTCCGGTGCGCGGCGCGCCAGGTACCCGTGCAGTGCGGCCGAGTGCCGTGTCACCAACGGCTCGAACGCCTCCGCGTCCGTGACCGAACGGATGAGGAGATCGTCATCCGTTGCCATCTCATCCCCCATCTCCCCGTGACCGCGCAGACCGCGGCCCCCTGCCCGGTACTTGTGCGCCGGGCGGCGAAGCGTTCGCGGGACGGGTGTGACCTTCGCGACACCGGTGACGCCACCGGTGACCCGGTCGGGGCCGGCACCAGCGGGCCGGGGGCCGCGGTGTCGGTGGCCCTTGGTACAAATCCCTTCGTACACCAGCCCGCATCCGCGTCAGGAGTCCGTCTCATGTCCGCTGTCGAGCACTTGCAGGAACTGCACGGCCTCCCGGCCTTCGACTTCCCCGTCGAGGGCGCGGCCGGGCTGCCCGAGCCGGACGCCGTGGCCTGGCGGATCTCGGTGAACCCCTACGAGGACGAGGACACGGAGTTCGCGGACGTCTGGGCGCGCTTCCTGGACACGGTCGACCCCGCCCGGGTGCGGGCGGTGATCCTCGGTCAGTGGGGTGAGGCGTACGACAACGACTCGGGCGTCCTGGTCGAGCTGCTGGTGGCGGCCCGGGACCGGCTGACCGCGCTGCAGGCGGTGTTCCTCGGCGACATCGTCCCCGAGCAGCAGGAGATCTCCTGGATCGAGCAGTCGGACGTCACCCCGGTGCTCGACGCCTACCCCGCGCTGGAGGAGTTCGGGGTGCGCGGCGGCAGCAAGCTCGAGTTCCCCGCGGTGCGCCACGAGAAGCTGCGGACCCTGTCCTTCGAGACGGGTGGGCTGCCCGGCGGCGTGGTGCGCGGGGTGGCCGCCAGCGAACTGCCCGCGCTGGAGTACCTGGAGCTGTGGCTGGGGGTGGACGAGTACGGCGGTGACACCACCGTCGCGGACCTCGCCCCGATCCTGTCCTCCGGCCGCTTCCCCCGGCTGCACCACCTGGGCCTGCGCAACAGCGAGATCCAGGACGAGATCGCCGCCGCCGTCGCCGGTGCCCCGGTGGTGGCCCAGCTGCGGTCGCTGGACCTGTCGATGGGCGTGCTCACCGACGCGGGCGCGGAGGCGCTGCTGGCCGGGCAGCCGCTCAGCCACCTGGAGTGGCTGGACCTGCACCACAACTACTTCAGTGACGAGGTGTCGGCCCGGCTGAGCGACGCGCTGGAGGGGGCCGGGGTGGAACTCGACCTCTCCGAGCGCGGTGACGAGTGGGAGGACGAGGAGGAGGGCACGGTCGAGCGCTACACGGCCGTCGCCGAATGATCCCGGCCGGGCCGCGCGCGCGGCGCCGACCGGCCGCCCGCCGGCCCGCCCCCGGACCCCGCGGCCCCGCCCGGACCGCCACCTCGCCGACCGTACGACGGGAGCACACCTCGTGATCAGCGACTACCTCGGTTCCTTCGGGGACCTGCCGGTGACCGATTTCCTGCACTGCGTCGAGAACGACCCCGCCGCCCTGCCCGCCGCGGACGCGGTGGCCTGGCGGATCGCCATCGACTACGACACCGAGCGGCCGTTCGCCGAGGTGTGGCGGCAGTTCCTGGACACCGTCGCCCCCGAGGAGGTCCGGGCGCTGGTGATCGGGGCGTGGTGGGACGACGAGTACGTCCCCATCCAGCCGGTGCTGGACCTGCTGGTGGCCGCCGCGCCGCGGCTGCCCGCCCTGCGCGCGCTGTTCCTCGCCGACGTCACCGCCGAGGAGTGCGAGGTCTCCTGGCTCCAGATGTCCGACGTCACGCCCGTGCTGGAGGCGTTCCCGGAGCTGACCGAGTTCGTGGCACGCGGCTGCGGCTACAACGAGCCGGGCGAGAACCTGGCGCTGCGGCCGGTGCGCCACGAGCGGCTGCGCACCCTGCGGCTGGAGTCCGGCGGCCTGCCCGGCGAGGTCGTGCGGGCCGTGTCGGCCAGCGATCTCCCGGCGCTGGAGTACCTGGAGCTGTGGCTGGGCGTCGACCAGTACGGCGGGGACGCGACGGTCGCCGATCTCGCCCCGGTCCTCGCCGGAGCCCGGCTCCCCGCGCTGCGCCGACTGGGGCTGATGAACAGTGAGATCCAGGACGAGATCGCGGCGGCGGTGGCCGCCGCCCCGGTGGTCGCCCGGCTCGACGTCCTCGACCTGTCGATGGGCATCCTCACCGACACCGGGGCGGAGGCCCTGCTGGCGGGCCAGCCGCTGACCCATCTGTCCCGGCTGGACCTGCGGCACCACTACCTGTCCGACGCGATGATGGCGCGGCTCCGCGAGGCGCTGGAGCCGGCCGGGGTCGAGGTGGAGCTGTCCGGGCAGGAGAAGCCGCACACCTGGGAGTTCCGGGGTGAGGTCCGGGAGAGCCGGTATGTCGCGGTCTCCGAGTGATCCGGCGCCGCCCGCGCCGCCGGAGGCGCCGGCCCGCGGCCCGGCGGGCGGCGCGGCCGGCCCGCGGTTCGCGGTCGTCGGCAACCCGGAGAACCGCCGGGTGACGCTGTTCGCCGCCGCCGTACGGGCGGCCGGGCTGCCCGCCCCCCGGGTGCTGCCCTGGCGGGAGGTGCTGGACGGCGGGGCCGCGTTCCGGCGGGGCGAGACCGTGCGGGTCGACTCCCCCGGCGAGGAGCCGGAGGTCGAGCGCCGGCTGCGCGGGGTCGCCGATCCGACCCGGGTGGAGGGCACCGCCCGCTGGTACGCCCGGTTCACCGGGGCCGTGCGCGGTGTCGCCGCGGCCGCGCACACGTCCGGCGCGCGGCTGCTGGACGACCCGGCCGAGCTGGCCGTGCTGTTCGACAAGCGGCTGTGCCACGCGGTGCTGGAACGGGCGGGCGTCACGGTGCCGCCCTCCCCCACCTCGGGGCCGGACGGTGTGCCGGTACGCGGCTGGGAGGACGTCCGCGCCCTGCTGGGCACCGCCGGACTGCGCCGGGCGTTCGTGAAGCTCGCGCACGGTTCGTCGGCGTCCGGGGTGCTGGCCGTCGAGCGGTCCGGGCCGGGCCGGGTCCAGGCCGCCACCTCGGTGGAGCGGGCCCCGGACGGCGCGCTGTTCAACTCGCTGCGGGTGCGCCGGTACACCTCCGAGGCGGAGGTCGGCGCCATCGTCGACGCGCTGGCCCCGGACGGCCTGCACGTGGAGCGCTGGCTGCCCAAGGCGTCCCTGGGCGGCCGGGCCGCCGATCTGCGGGTCGTGGTGACCGGCGGGCGGGCCACCCACGCGGTGGTGCGCACCAGCCGCTCCCCCATGACCAACCTGCACCTGGGCGGGGCGCGCGGCGATCTGGCCGCGGCCCGGGCCGCGGCGGAGGCGGCCGGGGTGCCCTTCGCCGCGGTGCTCGGGCTGTGCGAACGGGCCGCGGCCTGCTTCCCCGGCACCCTGTGCGTCGGGGTGGACCTGCTGCCCGGCACCGGCTGGCGGCGCTTCGCCGTCGGCGAGGTCAACGCGTTCGGCGATCTGCTGCCGGGGCTGACCGGCCTGCCGGGCAGCGGCGCGGAGGGCCTGGACACCTATGGCGCGCAGGTCGCCGCCGCGGCGCTGCACGCCCCACACGAGGAGCACCACCACGATGCCGTTGCCTGAGCCCGGCCCCGCGCAGCTCGAACTGCCGGACATGAACGAGGTCGTGGGCAGCCACGACCTGCTGCTGGTCACCCTGGACACCCTCCGCCACGACGTGGCGGCCGAACTGGCCGCGGCCGGCCGGATCCCGAACCTGGCCCGCCGGCTGCCCGGTGGCCGCTGGGCCGAGCACCACGCGCCCGGCAGCTTCACCTACGCCTCCCACCAGGCGATCTTCGCCGGGTTCCTGCCGACGCCGGCCGCCCCGGGTCCGCACCGGCGGCTGTTCGCGGCCCGGTTCGCGGGCAGCGAGACCACCGCCGGGGGCACCTATGTGTTCGACACCCCGGACCTGGTGTCCGGGCTGGCGGCGGCCGGGTACCACACGGTGTGCGTGGGCGGCGTGGGGTTCTTCAACAAGCAGGGCGCGCTCGGTTCGGTGCTGCCCGGTCTGTTCCGGGAGAGCCACTGGGAGCCGGAGTTCGGCGTCGCCTCGCCGACGTCCTTCGAGGCCCAGGTGGCGTGCGCCGAACGGGCGGTGGACCGGGTGCCGCGCGAGCGGCCGCTGTTCCTCTTCGTCAACGTCTCCGCGCTGCACCAGCCCAACTGGTTCCACCTGCCCGGTGCCACCCGCGAGGCGGGGGACTCCCGGGCCACCCACGCGGCGGCCCTGGAGTACGTCGACCGGCACATCGGGCGGCTGTTCGCGGCGGCGAGCGGCCGTGGCAGGCCCTGTTTCGCGATCGTCTGCTCGGACCACGGCACGGCCTATGACGACGACGGCTACACCGGCCACCGCATCGGCCACCCGGTCGTGTGGACCGTGCCGTACACCCACTTCTTCCTCGAGGCCCGTTGATCCCGATGCCCAGCACCACCACCCAGAGCACCAGCGCAGGCCCCACCCCCGGCAGCGGTACGGCCGGGGCCGTGCCCCGGCCGTACCAGAGCTATGTGTACGCCTATCCGCACAAGACGGCCTACCGCAGGCTGCCGGACCGTCCGGCACTGGCCGGGCTGTGGGAGCGGGAGCCGACCGACGCCCTCTCGCTCTACCTGCACGTCCCGTTCTGCGAAGTGCGGTGCGGCTTCTGCAACCTGTTCACCCGGATCGGCGCGCCGGACGGGCTGACCACCGCCTACCTCGACGCGCTGGAGCGGCAGGCGGGCCCGGTGCGCGCCGCGCTCGGCGACCGGCCGCGGTTCGCCGCGGCCGCGTTCGGCGGCGGTACCCCGACCTTCCTGACGGCGGCGGAGCTGACCCGGCTGTGCGACATCGCCGAGCACCGGATGGGCGCGGATCTGCGGGCGGTGCCGCTGTCGGTGGAGGCGTCCCCGGCGACCGCGACCGCCGACCGGCTCGCGGTACTCGCCGAACGCGGCACCACCCGGCTGAGTCTGGGGGTGCAGAGCTTCGTGGAGGCCGAGGCGCGGGCCGCGGTGCGCCCGCAGCGGCGGGCCGACGTCGAGGCGGCGCTCGGCCGGGTGCGGGACGCCGGGATACCGGTGCTCAACATCGACCTCATCTACGGCATCGACGGGCAGACCCCGGACAGCTGGCGCCGGTCGCTGGACGCGGCCCTCGCCTGGCGTCCCGAGGAGCTGTACCTGTACCCGCTCTACGTGCGCCCGCTGACCGGGCTGGGCCGGCTGGGCGCGGGCGCGGACCGGGCCTGGGACGAGCAGCGCCTGGCGCTGTACCGGCAGGGGCGCGACCATCTGCTGGCCGCCGGCTACCGGCAGGTGTCGATGCGGATGTTCCGGCGGGCCGACGCCCCGGCGGTCGTCGCCGAGGGCGGGGTGGACCACGCCTGTCAGACGGACGGGATGATCGGGCTGGGCTGCGGCGCCCGGTCCTACACCTCGGCGCTGCACTACTCGTTCGACTACGCGGTGGACATGCGGGAGATCCGCGCCATCGTCGACGACTACGTGTCCCGGCCCGCGGCGGACTTCGCCCGTGCCGAGTACGGGCGGTGGATGGACGCCGGCGAGGCCCGGCGGCGGCATCTGCTCCAGTCGCTGCTACAGGCGGAGGGGCTGGCGGTGGAGGAGTACCGGGCCCGGTTCGGCACCGGGCCGGCGGACGACTTCCCCCGGGAACTGGCGCGGTTCGCCGGGTTCGGCTGGCTGGACGAGGCGGCGGGCCCCGGGCACCTGCGGCTGTCGGCCGAGGGGCTGGCCCACTCCGACGCCCTGGGCCCGGAGCTGTTCTCACCCGCCGTGCGTGCCGACATGGCCGCGTACGAACTCAAGTGACGGTGATCCGATGGACCTGACGATCCTGTACCGGGGGCCGCTCGCCTCCTGCGACTACGACTGCCCCTACTGCCCGTTCGCCAAGCGCCGGGACAGCCGGGAGCAGCTGCGCGCCGACCGGGCGGCGCTGGAGCGGTTCGCCGACTGGGCGGCGGCGCGGACCGAGGACCGGCTGTCGGTGCTGTTCACACCGTGGGGCGAGGGGCTGGTGCGCTCCTGGTACCGGCGTGCCCTCACCGAGTTGTCCCGGCTGCCGCACATCCGGCGGGTGGCGATCCAGACGAACCTCAGCTGCCGCACGGACTGGGTCGCCGGGGCGGACCCGGAGACGCTCGCGCTGTGGTGCACCTACCATCCGGGGCAGACGCCGTACGACCGGTTCATGGCCAAGTGCCGGGAGCTGGACGGGCGCGGTGTGCGGTTCAGCGTGGGCGTCGTGGGCCTGCCGGAGCACCTGGAGCAGGCCCGCCGGCTCCGCGCCGAGCTGCCGGAGCGCGTGTACCTGTGGGTGAACGCCGCCGAGGGCCGGACCTACACCGATGCGGAGGCGGCGGTGTGGACGGAGCTGGACCCGCTGTTCGAGTACAGCCGCCACCCGCACCGAAGCGCCGGTCTCCCCTGCCGGACCGGCGCTTCGGTGGTCTCGGTGGACGGCGACGGTACGGTCCGCCGCTGCCACTTCGTCCGGGACGAACTGGGCAATCTCTACGACGGTTCCTACCGTGCCGCCCTGCGGCCCCGCCCCTGCCCGCTCGCGGTGTGCGACTGCCACATCGGCTATGTGCACCTGGAGTCGCTGCCGTTGTACGACGTCTTCGCGGGCGGTGTGCTGGAGCGGATTCCGCGGACCGGAGGTCAGCTCTTGCGGCCCACCCCCGCGTAGAAGCCGATCCGGCGCAGTTCCTCCGGCGTGGGCGGGGTGCCGTCCGGCCGCCACGCCGGGAGCTGCACCACGCCGGGGTCGAGGAGCTCGAAGCCGTCGAAGAGGCGCTCCACCCCGCGGTGCGAGCGGACCGTCAGCGGCGCCGTGGATCCGCGGTAGGCGCGGAAGGTGTCGTCGTGGTCGCCGGGGTGGAAGTCCGAGGTGGCGTGCGAGAGCACCAGGAAGCTGCCGCTGGGCATGGCCTCCCGCAGGGTCGCCACGATGGCCCGCGGGTCCTCCTCCTCGGAGACGAAGTGCAGTACCGCGACGAGCAGTACGGCCACCGGCTGGTCGAAGTCGATGAACTCGGCGATCGCCGGGGAGTGCAGGATCTTCTCGGGGTCGCGCACGTCGCCCAGCGCGAAGCTGGTGTTGGGGGCGCTGGTCAGGCGGGCCCCGGCATGGGTGGCGACGATGGGGTCGTTGTCGACGTAGGCCACCCGCACCCGCGGGTCCTCGGCATGCGCCACCTCGTGGGTGTTGGGCGAGGTGGGGATGCCGGTGCCGATGTCGACGATCTGGCGCACGCCGTTGCGCACCACGTGGCGGACCGACCGGGCGAGGAAGGCCCGGTTCTCCCGGGCGGTGACCCGGATGTCGGGGAGTTCCCCGATGACCAGCTCCGCGGCCTCCCGGTCGACCTCGTAGTTGTCCCGGCCGCCCAGGAAGTAGTCGTACATGCGGGCCGGGTGCGCTCTGCTGGTGTCTATCTCCTTGGGGGAGAAGCTCTGGTCGGTCACACCGTTCTCCTCAGAAACGTCGTGGTCGGGCCCTAGGCGAGCAGGAAGTCCGCGTCGCCCGCCTTGGCGCCCTGGATGAAGCTTCTCATCTCATGGCGGCTGTAGATGAGAGCCGGGCCGTCCGGATCGGTCGACTGGCGCAGCGCCACCCGTCCGTCTCCCAGCTTCATGGCCTCGACGCAACTCCCCCCGTTGCCGCCGCTCCACGGCTTGTGCCAGCCTTCCGTGCCGAGATCTCTGGCCGGCATGCCGTTGTAGATCCGCTCGCGGTCCCCGTGTATGCGATCCATGGTTCAGATCTCCTTGCGAATGCCACCCAGAAGGGCCTGGGTGGTCTGTGCGGGCGCGGCCTGCGCGCACATCCGGTCCAGTGCCTCCAGGAACACGGACACGTCATCGCGCTGGTCGATGTACACCGAGCCCACCAGGCTTTCGCTGTACGCGATGTCCGGGAGTTCCGGGATGGGGAACCGGAAGATATGGAAGGGACCGTACATCGCCGGGTGCGGTCCGGCGGCGAACGGCATGACCTGGAGCCGCACGTTCGGGGCCGCCGACGTCTCGACGAGCCGGTCGATCTGCTCGCGCATGGTCTCCGCGCCGCCGATGGGCCGTCGCAGGACCGTTTCGTCCATCACCACCCAGAGCAGTGGCGCGTCCGGCCGGGTGAGCAGCGCCTGGCGCTCCATGCGCAGGGCGACCCCGCGCTCGATCTCCGCCTCCGAGGCGTGCGGCATCCCGGCGCGCAGTACGGCGCGGGCGTAGCTCTCGGTCTGCAGCAGACCGGGGACGTAGTGCGGTTCGTAGGCACGGATGATGCTGGCCGCGCCCTCCAGGCTGACGAAGGCGCTGAACCATTCCGGCAGCACGTCCCGGAACCGGTGCCACCAGCCGCGCTGGTTGGCCTCCCGGGCCAGGCCGAGGAAGCTGTCGATCTCGGAGGGTTCGGTGACCCCGTAGGTCGTCAGCAGTTTCTCGACGTACGGGATCTTCAGGCCGACCTCGGCCTTCTCCATCCGCCGGATCGTCGCGTGGGTGACGTCGAGGGCGGCACCGGCCTGTTCGAAGGACAGGCCCGCCTTCTCCCGGAGGTCCTGCAGCCGCTTGCCGAGCACGACGCGCAGGACGGTGGGAGCGCCGCCCGGCCGGATGTCCGCCACTACCGCTCCCCTCCAACTCCGCTGTGTCGTCCGCAGTCTGGCATGCGATCAGTCTCGGGAACAGTCTGTGCGATGTGATTCTGTAAATTACAGATTGCTCCTTGCCAGGAGTAAGCAACGGGGCGCATAGTGGCGACGTGGCTCCTTCCCATGAGGCTCTCCGGTCAGGGCACGGGGGCGGTTCCCTCGCCCAGTGCCTTCAGGACGCGTTCCACCTCCCGGCGTCGAGCACCGCCGTCGGAGAGGCCAGAAGGCTCGTCCTGGCACGGCTGCGGGAATGGGAAGTCGGCGAAGAGGTCCGGGACAACGCGGAGTTGGTGGTCTCGGAACTGTTCACCAACGCGGTCCGCCACACCACCAGCGCGCGGGTCCGCTGTGACCTGCGCATGGTGGGTGGGCGCCTGCGACTCGAGGTGGCCGACCAGGGCTGTGCCCGGTCGGTGCCGCGAGCCAGGACGCCCGGGGCCGACCAGGAAGGCGGTCGAGGGTTGATGCTGGTGGACGCTGTTTCGCACGCATGGGGGGTGCGTCCCCGCGACGGGGGCCTCGGCCGCACCGTATGGGCGTATCTGTGACGCCCTGGGACCGTGCCGCTCAGGCGGCGCGGGCCCGCACACAGGCCCGTGTCCGGACCAATCACGGGGTGGTCCGGGCACGGGCCTGTCCGTGCGCTCCGCCGGACGGCTACCGCAGCGGCAGCAGGTCCGGCCGCTTGGGCTCGACGTGGTCGCCGGAGGACGCGCCCCGCAGCCGGCGGCCGATCCACGGCACCAGGTGCTCCCGCGCCCAGTGGAGGTTGTCACGGCGCACCTCGGCGGCGGTCCGCACGCCCTCCGACGGCCACGGCTGATCGGGGTCGGCGGGCACCTCCAGACCGAGCACCTGGGCGGCGCGCAGCGCGACCCGGGTGTGTCCGTCCGGCGACAGATGCAGCCGGTCCTCGCTCCAGGCGCGCCGGTCCTGCACCGAACGGAGCGACCACAGGTCCAGCACCGGGCAGTTGTGCCGGTCGGCGATGGCGCGTACGTGCGCCGTGTAGGTGGCGATCTTGCCGCGCAGGTGGCGCAGCACCGGAACGCCCCGGGTGTCGAAGCCGGTGCACACCAGCACGGTGCCCACCACGCCGGTGAGGTCGGCCACCGCCGCCTCGTACCGCTCGGCGATCGCGTCGGGGTCGCTGCCGGGACGCAGGATGTCGTTGCCGCCCGCACAGAAGCTCACCAGATCGGGGGCGAGCTCCTTTGCGCGCGGCACCTGCTCCGCCACGATCTGGTCGAGGAGGCGTCCGCGCACGGCGAGGTTGGCGTAGCGGAACTCGGCGGCGGCCGGCCCGGTGGGCGGCGCACCGCCGGGATCGTCGCCGAACCGGGCGGAGTCGGAGGGGTACGGGGTCGCGGGATCGGAAGCCGGCCGCCGGTCCGACAGGAGTACGGCGAGCCGGTCCGCCCAGCCGAGGAATCGGCCGTCGGGCCCGGGGTCGCCGACGCCTTCGGTGAAGCTGTCCCCGACGGCTGCGTACGACCCGATCGTGTCTTCGTTCAAGCTCTTCGAATCGTCTGCCACGTCGGCACATCATCCTCTCCGGGAAGTGACTTACGCCACCGTAACCGGGGGTTGACGAGGGGTGATCTATCCCACCTGCCGGATTTCACCGAACCGGAATACGGCAGCGGTCCCCTGGCGGCGGACCGGCGCGACCGCCGGCCGCCGCGCCCCGCGCGGCGCCCGGCGCGCCGGAGCACACCCCCCGTCGCCCCCCGGTGGTTCCCCACGTCCGCCACCCTCACCTGCGGCTCCCGGTGCCGTATGGTCGTGACAGCCGTGCCCGTCGCCGGCTGCGGCCGGCGCGCGCGCCCGACCCCGACGCCCCACCCCGACGAGCGACCTCGAGGAGCGCCCGTGACGCAGCAGATACCGCAGGTCCCGTCGGCCGAGCCCATGCTGACCGGGGTCCGGAACTTCCGGGACGTGGGCGGGCTGCCCACCGCCGACGGGCGCCGGGTGCGGCCGGGCGTGCTCTTCCGCAGCGGCCACCTGGCGCACGCCACCCCGGAGGACGCGGCCTTCCTGGACACCCTCGGTCTGCACACCGTCTTCGACTTCCGCAACGCCGCCGACATCAGGCTCGAGGGCCCGGACGTGACGCTGACCGGGGTGCGCAACCTCAACCTGCCGCTCAGCGACCCGGCGGACGGCGCGGGCTTCTGGACCATGGTCCGCGAGGGCGACCTGCCCACCCTGCGAAGCCTGCTGGACGAAGGGCGGGCGGCGAACCGGATGATCGCCTCCTACCGGGAGATCATCCGCGGCCGGACCGCCGAGCACGCCCGGCTGCTCACCGAGATCGCCGACGACAGCCACCCGGCGCTGCTGCACTGCTCCGCGGGGAAGGACCGGGCGGGGCTGTCCATCGCGGTCATCCTGATCGCCCTCGGGGTGGAGCCGGAGGCCATCGAGGCGGACTACCTGGAGTCCGCCGCGGCCCACCGCCGCTACAAGGTGTGGCGCAAGTCCACCTCCGCCGAGGCCATGTCGCCCGAGGTGATGGCGCTGCTCAGCCCGCTGTTCGACGCCCGGGCCGAGTACCTCGCCGCGGCCTACGCGGCGATCGAGGAGTTCTGGGGCGGCACCGAGAACTACCTCTCCCGCGGACTCGGCGTGGACGCGGCGCACCGCGAACGGCTGCGGGAGCGGCTGCTCACCGACTGACCCGCCGGACCCCGGCCCGCCCGGAGCGGAGCCCCGCCCGGGCCCGGGGTCCCCGACCGCCCCGGGCCCGGCGGGCCGTCGTCGCGGACCGCCGGGCGCGGGACCGGGCGCGCCGGCCGGTCAGCGGCCCGCCACCGCCTGCTTCATCAGGGTGCGGCCGAACTCCCAGATCAGACCGCTGCCCGAGTGCGCGTCGTCCATCACGGAGGTGAACGCGCCGACGAACCGGTCCACCTCGCGTTCCCCGATGATCAGCGGCGGGATCAGCTTGATGACCTCCAGGTGGTCACCGGAGACCTGAGTGAGGATCCGGTGGCGCTGCAGCAGCGGTGCCACCACCATCTGCGCGAACAGCCCCTTCCGCGCGGTCTGCAGCATCGTCCAGCGGCCGCGCAGCTTCAGCGAGGAGGGCCGGCCGAACTCGATGCCGATCATCAGGCCGCGGCCGCGCACCTCGTGCAGCAGCTCGTAGCGGGGCACCAGAGCGGCGAGGCGGCCGCGCAGCAGCTCACCGGTGTGCCGGGCGTTGACGACGATCTGCTCGTCCTCCATCACCGCGAGCACGGCGAGTCCGGCGGCCATCGCCTGGGCGTTGGAGCCGAAGCTGGCGGAGTGCACCAGCACCCGGTCCATCGAGGAGTACACCTTCTTGAAGATCCACTCCTTGCCGAGGGTGGCGCCGACCGGGACGTAGCCCCCGGAGAGCGCCTTGGCGAGGCAGACCAGGTCCGGTTCGACACCGTCCTCGTGCTGGTAGGCGAAGAAGGCACCGGTACGGCCCATACCGGTCTGCACCTCGTCGGCGATGAGCAGCGCCTTGTGCCGGTGCAGCAGTTCCTGCGCGGCGTGCAGGAAGCCCCGCGGCGGGGTGTGCACCCCCTTGCCCTGCACCGGCTCGACGACGAACGCCGCCACGTCGCCGCGCCGCAGCTCGCGCTCGAGCGCGTCCAGGTCGCCCAGCTCGATCGCCGTGTCCGGCAGCAGCGGGGCGAAGCCCTCGCGGAATCCGTCCTCGCCGTTGACCGACAGGGAACCGGTGGTGAGCCCGTGGAAGGCGTGCGAGCAGTACAGCACCCGCGGCCGGCCGGTCGCGCAGCGGGCGAACTTCAGCGCGGTCTCCACCGCCTCGGTGCCGCTGTTCCCGAAGAACACCCGGTCCAGGTGCGGGGCGTGGCGCAGCAGCCGCTCGGCGAGCAGGCCGGGCAGCGGCGGGCAGTCGAAGCGGGTGAGGTCCGGGAGCGAGGCGTCCAGGACGTCGTGCAAGGCCTGCCGTACCACCGGGTGGTGGCGGCCCAGGCCCATGACGCCGAACCCGGCGAGCATGTCGAGGTACTCCTGGCCGTCGGTGTCCCAGAAGTAGGCGCCCTCGGCCCGCTCGTAGACCTTGTCGAAGCCGATGGTGCGCAGCATGCGGGGCAGTTGGTGGTTGAGGTGGCGGGCGTGCAGCTCGTACCGTTCAGCGCCGCGCTCGGCGAGCAGCCTGCCGAGGTCGAAGGCGGTCCGCTGGTGCCGTCCGGGCCCGGACGGTGCGGTGGAGGTCATGTGCCGTTCTCCTTGCCGGCCAGGGCGGCGCCGATCCGGCCGGCCACCCCCTCGGGGGTCAGTCCGGCGTCGGCGAGCAGCTCGGCACGCCGGGCCTGGTCCAGGAACCGCTCGGGGAGGCCGAAGGTCCGTATCGGCTGGTCGACCCCGGCGTCCCGCAGCGCCTGGGCGACGGCCGCGCCGACGCCGGCGCTGCGGACGTTGTCCTCGACGACCGCCACCAGCCGGTACTCGGCGGCCAGCGCGGGCAGGGCGGGGTCGACCGGTTTCACCCACCGCGGGTCGACGACGGTGGCCTCGACGCCGCGTTCGGCCAGCAGCCCGGCGGCGCCCAGCGCGACCCCGGCCATCACCCCGACCGCCACGATCAGCACCTCGCCGGCCGGGGCGGAGGCGTCGCTGCCGCGGCCCGCTCGCAGCACGTCCAGACCGCCGATCCGGGCCGCGGCCGGGAGCGGCTCGCCCACCGTGTCCTTGGGGAAGCGCACCACGGTGGGGCCGTCGCCGACCGCGACGGCCTCCCGCAGCTGGGCGCGCAGCTGGTCGGCGTCGCGCGGCGCGGCGATCCGCAGCCCGGGCACCACCTGCAGGACGGACAGGTCCCACATGCCGTTGTGGCTGGGGCCGTCGGTTCCGGTGACGCCCGCCCGGTCCAGCACGAAGGTCACCGGGCAGCGGTGCAGGGCGACGTCCATGAGCAGCTGGTCGAAGGCGCGGTTGAGGAAGGTGGCGTAGACGGCGACGACCGGGTGCAGGCCGGCGGTGGCCAGGCCGGCCGCGGAGACCGCGGCGTGCTGCTCGGCGATGCCCACGTCCCACACCCGGTCGGGGAACTTCTCGGCGAACCCGCCGAGCCCCACCGGCTGGAGCATCGCCGCGGTGACCGCCACCACGTCCGGCCGCTCGTCGCCGATGCGGACCATCTCGTCGCCGAAGACCGAGGTCCAGGACTGGCCGCCGGGGGGCAGCAGCGGCTCGCCGGTGACCGGGTCCATCGCGCCGACGGCGTGGAACCGGTCCGCCTCGTCCTCCAGGGCGGGCCGGTAGCCGCGGCCCTTGTCGGTGATGCAGTGGACGAGCACCGGCCCGTGGAACTGCTTGGCGCGGCGCAGCGCCGACTCCACGGCCGCGATGTCATGGCCGTCGACCGGCCCGAGGTACTTCAGCCCCAGGTCCTCGAAGAGGCCCTGGGGGGCGAAGGCGTCCTTGAACCCCTTCTTCGCGCCGTGCAGCGATCCGTACAGCGGTCCGCCGACCACGGGGGTGCGCCGGAGCACGTCCCTGCCCCAGGCCAGCACCCGTTCGTAGCCGTCGGTGGCGCGCAGCGCGGCGAGGTGGTCGGCGAGCCCGCCGATGGTGGGGGCGTAGGACCGCTCGTTGTCGTTGACCACGATGATCAGCGGGCGGTCGCGGGCGGCGGCGATGTTGTTCAGCGCCTCCCAGGCCATGCCGCCGGTCAGCGCGCCGTCCCCGATGACCGCGACCACATGGCGGTCGGTGCGGCCGAGCAGCTCGTCGGCCTTGGCGAGGCCGTCCGCCCAGCCCAGCACGGTGGAGGCGTGGCTGTTCTCGATGACATCGTGCGCGGACTCGGCGCGCGAGGGGTAGCCGGACAGTCCGCCCCGGGACCGCAGCCCGGAGAAGTCCTGCCGGCCGGTGAGCAGCTTGTGGACGTAGGACTGGTGGCCGGTGTCCCACAGGACGCGGTCGACGGGTGACTCGAAGACCCGGTGCAGGGCGATGGTCAGCTCGACGACCCCGAGGTTGGGGCCGAGGTGCCCGCCGGTCCTGGACACCGCGTGGACGAGGAACGCGCGGATCTCCTCGGCGAGCGGGACGAGTCGGTCCTCGGGCAGGGCCCGCAGGTCGTGCGGGCCCCGGATGTGCTCCAGCAGTGACATGATCGGCCCCCTGGTGTCGACGCGGCGCGGCTCAGCCGTTGTTGCCGCTGATGGTTTCGCGGGCGGCCCGCAGCGACTCCTTGAGCGAGCCCATGGTGGCCAGCACCGCGGTCGGTTCGTAGCCGCAGTGCGCCATGCAGTTGTCGCAGCGCGGGTCCTTGCCGCGCCCGTACTTGTCCCAGTCGGTCTCCTCCACGAGCTGGCGGTAGGTGGGGACGTAGCCGTCGGCCATCAGGTAGCAGGGCCGCTGCCAGCCGAAGAGCGAGTAGTTCGGGATGCCCCAGGCGGTGCACGGGAAGTCGGTCCGGCCCTCCAGGAAGTCCAGGAACAGCGGGCTGTGGTTGAGCCGCCAGCGCCGCCGGTTGCCGCCCGCGAAGGAGGTGCGGAACAGCTCCCGGGTCTGCTCCACCCCGAGGAAGTGGTCCTGGTCGGGGGCCTTCTCGTAGGCGTAGGCGGGCGAGATCATCATCTCGTCCACCTTCAGCTCGTCGTTGAGGAAGTCGAGTACCTCGATCACCGTCTGCGGGGTGTCGGTGTTGAAGAAGGTGGAGTTGGTGGTGACCCGGAAGCCGCGCCGCTTGGCCTCCTTGATGGCCGCCACCGCCTCGTCGAAGACCCCCTCCTTCGCCACCGACTCGTCGTGCCGCTCGCGCAGCCCGTCGATGTGCACGGCGAACGCGAAGTACGGGGAGGGGGTGAACTGGTCCATCTTCTTGCGCAGCAGCATCGCGTTGGTGCAGAGGAAGACGTAGCGCCGCCGCGCCACCAGCTGGCGCACGATCTCGTCGATCTGCGGGTGCATCAGCGGTTCGCCGCCGGCGATGGAGACCATCGGCGCCCCGCACTCCAGCACCGCGCCGACCGCCTGGGCCACCGGCATGCGCTGCTTGAGCACACCCGCCGGATGCTGGATCTTCCCGCAGCCCTCGCACTTGAGGTTGCAGGCGTAGAGCGGTTCCAGCTCCACGATCAGCGGGAACTTGGCGCGCCGACGGATCACCTTCTGGTCGAAGAGATACGTCGCGACCCTGATGGACTGACGGAGCGGCATGGCCATCTAGCTCACCTCCTGGGGAGCGGCTTCAGAACGGTGCCATTCGAAAAAGGCCGGGAGCACTGCGCGCAGCACACGGAAAGCCGATATTCCACCGCGGAGCGTGCCGATCCGGACGAGTTCGTGTTCGGGAGCGTCCACGACCACCCGGACGGCCGCAACCGGACGGGGGCCCGCGGCCGCCGCGGCGCGCAGCGTCGCGGCGGACTCCATGTCCACCGCGATCGCGCCGGTGGCCCGCAGCTCGGCCCGCTCGGCGCCGCGCACCACATGGCCGGAGCCGGCCACCGGCCCGGTGTGGATGGCGCGCCGGGGGTGGCCGCGCACCAGCTCGGCGAGGGCGGCGGTGAGCACCGCGCCGCCGGTGCAGCGGGTGCTGCCGTGGCCGTCGCGGGTCTCGTCGGCGACCACCAGGTCGCCCGGGTGCATCCCCCGGGCCAGACCGGCGCAGAACCCGGTGGCGATGACGGCGGTGGCCGGACCGGCCGGGCCGCCGGCCAGGGCCCGGGCCACCGCCCGCTCGGCGGCCTGCGGCCCCATGCCGGTGCGCAGCACGGTGACCGGCACGGACGGCGCGGCACGGCCGCCGCCGCGCAGGGCGAGCCGTTCGATGCCGAGCGCACAGGCGATCAGCAGCGGTGCGGCACCGCTCCGCGGGGCGGGGTCCGCGGGCATCAGGATCTCCGGGGCCGGACCGGGCCCGGTTCGCCGTGTACGTAGCGGCCGAGTGCGGTGACCGGGAAGACCTGGCGGTACAGGTGGTAGTTGATGGAGAAGTCCCAGGGGAAGCCGGTGCCGGTGAAGTACGGCTCGTCCCAGGTGCCGTCGGCGGTCTGGGTCTCGGCGAGCCAGGTCACGCCCCGCTCCACGGCCTTGCTGTCCCGCTCCCCGGCCGCCAGCAGGGCCAGCAGGGCCCAGGCGGTCTGGGAGGCGGTGGAGGCGCCGCGGCCGCGCCAGCCGGCCGGCTCGGGGTACGACCGCTGGTCCTCGCCCCAGCCCCCGTCGTGGTTCTGCACCCGCTCCAGCCAGCCGACGGCGCGCCGGACGGCCGGGTGGCCGGCGGGGATCCCGGCCGCGACCAGTGCGGGGACGACGGACCCGGTGCCGTAGACGTAGTTGGTGCCCCAGCGCCCGAACCAGGAACCGTCGCTCTCCTGTTCGGCCAGCAGCCAGCCGACGCCCCGCCGGGTGCGCGGGTCCCGGGCCAGGCCCTCCCAGGCGAGCATCTCCACCACATGGGCGGTCACGTCCGCCGACGGCGGGTCGATGACCTCGCCGAAGTCGCAGAACGGCAGGCGGTTGGGGAACGGGCTGGTGTTGTCCACGTCGAACGCGCCCCAGGCGCCGTTCCGCGACTGCATGCCGAGGTTCCAGCGGGTGGCGCGCCCGACGGCGCGGTCGACCCGGCCGGGGTCGGGGTGGCGGACCCGGCGCAGCGCCAGGACCACCTCGGCGGTGTCGTCGATGTCCGGGTAGTTGTCGTTGTGAAATTCGAACGCCCATCCGCCGGACGGCAGCCCGGGCCTGCGCACGGACCAGTCGCCGGGCCGGGTGATCTGTTCGTCCAGCATCCAGTCGGCGGCCCTGACCAGGGCCGGGTGGTCGGCGGGCAGCCCCGCGTCGGCGAGCGCGATGACCGCCAGACAGGTGTCCCAGACCGGGGACTGACAGGCTTCGACCATACGGACCTCTCCCGCGGACTCGCTCCGCGGCGCCTCCCCCGCCCGCCGCCCCCCACCGCTCTCGACGGGGTCGCCCGGCACGCCGGGGCCGGCGGTGGGCTCCTCGCGCCACACCGCGAAGCGGTCCAGCGACTCCAGCCCGGCGCGGAGCACCGGGTGGCCCAGGTCGTAGCCCATCAGGTGCAGGGCGATGATCGAGTACACCGCCGGCGGCTGGATGCCGCCCCAGCAGCCGTCGTTCTCCTGGCGCTCGATGATCCACCGGCTGGCGGAGCGCAGCGCGGCCCGGCGCAGCGGGCGGATGGCGACCTTGTGGTAGGCGTGCAGGGCGCGGTCCAGGCGCTGGAAGAGGGCGTCCCAGCCGGTGGCGGGGGCGCCGGCGCGGGGAGCGGCCGCGGCACGGAGTTCGTCGAGCGGGAAGGGCGCGGGCCGCACCGGCCGCTTCGCGGAGACGATCGTCAGCGGCACGATGGTCTGCCGCGCCCAGCAGCCGAAGTCGTAGATGTTGAGCGGGACCCAGGTGGGCAGGTAGATCAGCTCGGGGGGCAGTTCGGGCAGGTCCTCCCAGCGCCACCAGCCGAAGAGCGCCAGCCAGATGCGGGTGAAGACCCGGGCCCGGGCGATGCCGCCGTGCTCCCGGACCCAGGCGGAGGCGGCGGCCATGTGGGGCGCCTCGGGCGGGTCGCCGGCCAGCCGGAGGGCCACGTACGCCTCGATGGTGGCGGAGAGTTCCCCGGGGCCGTCGTGGTAGGTGGGCCAGGCGCCGTCCGCGGCCTGCCGGGAGCGGATGTGGCGGGCGGCGGCCGCCAGGACGCGGCTGTCCGGGATGCCCAGGAACTCGCGGAGCATCAGGTCCTCGGCGTCCATGGTGACGTTGGTCTCCAGGTCGCCCTTCCACCATCCGGCCGGGTCCTGGAGGGCCAGCAGGTGCGCCACCGCGCGGTCCGCGGCTGCTCTCGCCGCGGACAGCGCCGCGGGCTCGGACGGTGTCTCGGAGGGTTCGACGGTGGTCGCTGTCATGGCTTCCCCTTGCAGGTGCGATCTGCTTGTGATGGGGCTTCCGTCGGCCGGTACCCGGGCCCGGGGGTCCGGGCCGGGTGGCGCGGGTACCGGCCGGCGACTGCGAGCTATATGCGGTGTGCGGTGATCATCTCTGCCGTACCACGACGAAGTCGGCGAGCGCGGTCAGCTCCGCCCGGACCCGCTCGGGCAGGTCCACGTCGGACAGGGCGGCGACGGCGGTCGCGTGCTGCCGGCGGGCCTCCTCGGAGGTCCAGTCGCGTCCGCCCGCCTGCTCGATCAGCGCGGCCCGGGCGGCGAACTCGGCCTCGTCGAAGTCCATGAACTCCGCGTCGGTCTTCTTGGCGTCGGCGGCGAGCAGGTCGGCCAGTTTCCGGGCGGCCGGGCCGTCGTCCGCCAGGGCGGCGACCACCGGCAGCGACTTCTTGCGCTGCCGCAGGTCGCTCCAGGCCTGCTTGCCGGTGGCGACCGGGTCGCCCCAGATGCCGAGCAGGTCGTCGACGGCCTGGAAGGCCAGGCCGAGGTGGTGGCCGTAGCGCTCCAGGGTGTCGGCGGTGCGGTCGTCGGCGCCGCCGAGCACCGCGCCGATGGAGGCGGCGCAGGCCAGCAGCGCGCCGGTCTTGTTCCCCTCCATCTCCAGGCACTCCGCCACCGAGACGCGCTCGCGGTGCTCGTAGGCGATGTCCTGCGCCTGGCCGTCGATGAGCCGGAGGGTGGCGGCGGTGAGCCGCCGGGTGGCCCGGCCGGCCTCCACGGTGCCCAGTTCCAGCAGTATCTCGCCGGCCAGGGCGAACAGCGCGTCACCCACCAGGATGGCCTGGGCCGGTCCGTGCACCTTCCACACGGTGTCCCGGTGGCGGCGCTGCTCGTCACCGTCCATCAGGTCGTCGTGGAGCAGGGAGAAGTTGTGGACCAGTTCCACGGCGACCGCGCCGGGGATACCGGTCCCGGCCGGGGCGCCCGCGCCTTCCGCGGAGATCAGCGCGAGCGCGGGACGGATCGCCTTTCCGCTGTCGGCCGCGGTGGGGCGGCCTTCGGCGTCGATCCATCCGAAGTGGTAGGCGGCGACGGCGTCCATGGGCGGCGCCAGCCGGGCCACGGCGGCGCGCAACACCGGCGTGGTAAGGGTGCGTCCGCGCTCCAGCAGCGCCGCGACGCCCGCGGTGTCGACGGCCGGGGTCACCGGGGTCACAGGCTCTCCTCTGTTCTCTGCGATGGTGCTCATACCGCCTCCTGGGCGTTCCGCCCGCCGGAGGCGGACGGCGGGTTCCGGTGCCGGCGGCCGAGGCCGGAGAGCACACCGTCCGCGGCGGTGAGACCGCTGCGGACCGCGCTTTCCATGGTCGCCGGCCAGCCGGTGGCGGTCCACGCACCGGCCAGGTGGAGGCCGGGCGCGTTGGTGGCGGCGTGTGGCCTGAGCCGGCCCACGCCGGGAGTGGGGGCGAACGTCGCGGTGCGTTCGCGGGTGACGAAGAAGTCGCGCACGGCGGCGTCCCGGGCGGCCGGCAGCAGCCGCGCCAGCTCGGGCAGGTACCGGCTCCGCAGTTCGCCCACCGAGCGGTCGATGTCGTCGTGCGCGGCGGACTGGGACACCGCCAGGTACTGGCCGGCCGCGCCGTCCGGGTGGCGGTCGAGCCCGGAGGGGCGGGTGCGGTCGAAGACCCACTGGACGGGGCTGCCGATGGCCGTGAAGAAGGGGCGGTGGAGCACCTTCCGGTCGTAGACGACGTGCAGGTTGAGGATCGGCGCGGTGCCGATGCGCAGCAGCCGGCCGGGATCGTCCAGGGCGCCGTCGGGGAGCAGCCCGTGCGCCTCGCGCTGCGGCACGGCCAGCACCACGGCGTCGGCGTCCAGCCGGCCGGGGCCGTGCGGCCCGCTCTCGGTGGCGACGCTCCAGCGGCCCTCGGTGCGGGTGAGTCCGGCGGCCCGGGTGCGCAGCTCGGTGCGGACCCCGGCGCGGTCCAGGGCGGCGCGGGCCAGCGTGTGGTGGAGCTCGCCGAGCGGGACGCGGGCCCAGCCGATGTCGGCGGCGCCGGGGGCGGTGAGCAGCCCGGTGCGGAAGACCATGGCGGCCAGCCCGAGGGAGGCGTGCTCGGCGGTGGCGTTGAGGGTGGCGACGCCGACCAGGTCCCACAGTGCCTCGATCGCGCGCGGCGACTGGCCGTGGCGGCGCAGCCAGCCGGCGAAGTCCACGTCGTCCAGCGCGGGGTCGGTCGGGTCCAGGGCGCGCAGCGCGAGGGCGGCGCGCCCGGCGGCGGCGCGTTCGACCGGTGACAGGTGCCGGTAGCGGGCGAGGCTGGCGGCCAGGTGCAGCGGCACCGGCAGCGCGTTGCGCCGGATGCGGGACAGCCGCGGCCCGGCGGGGTGCCCGGCGTCGAGCACCGGTACGTCCAACGCGCGCTGCAC
Source organism: Streptomyces sp. NPDC018031 (assembly GCF_044327625.1). Taxonomy (NCBI): domain Bacteria; kingdom Bacillati; phylum Actinomycetota; class Actinomycetes; order Kitasatosporales; family Streptomycetaceae; genus Streptomyces; species Streptomyces sp. NPDC018031. Next base: position 574,464 of record NZ_JBIRFT010000002.1, on the reverse strand, counting down.
GGGGGCGAGTCGGGTGCCGCCGACCCGGTCCAGGAACCACTGGTAGGCGGTGCAGCAGCGCAGGTGGACGTGTTGTCCGTTGTCGACGGTCAGGTCGCCGGCCGGGGAGGGGCGCCGGAAGGAGAAGGCCAGGCCGCCCAGCCGGGGCCTGCCCTCCAGCAGGGTGACGCGGACGCCCGCGTCGGCGAGGGCGAGGGCGGCGGCGGTGCCGGCCAGCCCCCCGCCGACGACCACGGCGTCCGCCGTGCCGGGGGGACCGGCCGGCCGGGTGCCGCGCCGGTCGGGGCGGGTGGTGTCCGCCGTCATGAGCTCACCTCCTCGGGCGCGGTCCGGGCCGGGTGGCGGGGGTGCCGGCCGCGTACCGCAGGACCATGTATGCCCGGATCATCGCCGCTGTCCCCTCGGGTTGCGCCGGGCGACGCTCCGGGCGTCCGCTCCGATCAGCCCGCGCGCCGCGACGTACGCCTTCTCGTGGCCCGGCAGGGACACCCGGCCGCGGAGCACGGCGGCCGGATCGCGGGCGATGCGCTCCAGCAGTCTGCGATAGATACCGGCCATGGCCGCCACACAGGCCCCGCTGCGCCGGTCGAGCATCGGCAGCAACTTGAATCCCTCGGTGAACAGGGCCTTCGCCCGGCCCACCTCGAACTGCACCAGCCCCGGGAAGTCGGCGCCGGGCGGGGTGACGGCGTCGTGGAAGAGCGGCGGGCAGCCGAATTTCGCCAGGTCCTCGGCGGGCAGATAGGTGCGCCCGTTGCGGGAGTCCTCCCGAACGTCCCTGAGAATGTTGGTGAGTTGGAGGGCCAGTCCGAGGGTATCGGCGTACTCCGGGGCGCGTCCGGCGTCGTGTGCGCCCCTCGTGGTGCCGAAGACGCCGAGGGAGAGCCGCCCGATGGCGCCCGCCACGCACCGGCAGTAGGCCCGCAGGTCCGCCCAGGTCTCGTACCGCTGTCCGGCGACGTCCATGAGCACGCCGTCGATCAGCTCGTCGAGCCCGCCGAGCGGGATCGGGTAGCGGCGGGCGGCGTCCGCCAGCGCCACCGCCACCGGGTCGGTGTGGTCCTCGGCGACGGAGCCCTCGGCGATACGGCCGAGCAGCGCGCGGGTGTCGGCCAGCCGGGCGCGCTTGGCACCGACGGCCAGTTCGCCGTCGCCGATGTCGTCGACCCGGCGCGAGAAGGCGTACAGCGCCGACATGGCGTACCGCTTGCCGGTGGGCAGGAGTCTGATGCCGTACGCGAAGTTACGGGCCTGGTGGCCGGTGACGGCCTCGCAGTAACGGTACGCCGCGAGCACCGGCGGGGACATCCGCTCGGGTCCGTGCACGATTCCGGCTCACCCCTTCCTTCGCAGTGTCGCACCCGCCGCGCGCAGCAGGCCCGGCCGGGTGGGCCTGGGCGGTCCGGGGAGTACGTCGTACCCGGCGGCCTCGATCGCGGCCAGCGCGGCGCGGCCGCCGGCCACGAATCCGGCGAGCAGCAGCCGGAGCCTGCCGTGCACGCTCCCCACCAGCGGGGCCCCCTCGTCCAGCAGCGCCCCCGCCCACCGGGCCTCGGCGGCGATCAGGGCGCGTACCGACGCGCCGCCGGTGCGGGCGGCCAGGTCGGCCTCGGTGACGCCGAAGCGCTCCAGGTCCTCGGCGGGCAGGTACACGCGGTCCCGGGCCAGGTCCTCGGCGACGTCCTGCAGGTGCTCGACGATCTGCAGCGCGGTGCAGATGAGGTCCGAACGGCGGACGCGCTCGGGGGTGGCGGTCCCGGTGATGCCGAGCACCAGCCGGCCGACCGGGTCGGCGGACAGCCGGCAGTAGCCGAGGAGGTCCTGCCGGGTGGCGTAGCGGCGGACCCGCTGGTCCTGCCGGTTGGCCTCGATGAGCCCGAGGAAGGGGTCCGGGGTCAGGCCGCGGCGGCGCACGGTGGGCAGCAGCGCGCGCAGCAGCGGGTGGCGGGGGCCCTCCGGCTCCGGGGCGAAGACCCGCCGCAGGTCGGCCTCGAAGGCGTCCAGTACCGCGAGCCGGTCGCCGGCCCGCCTCCGGTCGAGCCCGAGCAGCGCCGCGTCGGTGCCGTCCGGCGCGACGTCGCCGTCCCCGATGTCGTCGACCAGGCGGGCGTAGCCGTAGACGGCCATCAGGTCGGCGCGCCAGGCGCGGGGCAGGAAGGCCGGAGCGACCGGGAAGTTCTCGTGGGCGGCCTTGCCGAGTACGGTCCGGGTGTGCGTCCGCTCGTCCAGCGGGTGCGGCTGCCGCCCGGACGGACTCGGCGACCTGGGAGGGGACCCGCTACGCTCGTCCGCCACGCTCACCGTGGACAGCCCGGCACAGGGGCGAGGACCGCGCCCGAGCACGGGACCCGGCGACCGGGCCCTGCGGGAGTGCTGGAGGTGGGCCGTCTAGCCAATGCCGTCACATCCCCCGTTCTACACCGGTAAGCAGGATCGGCACGATCCGGACACGCCGCGCCGCCCGGTCAGGGGCGGCCTGCCCGTCGCCCCGCGGGGCGGGCCCGGGCTCGGGTCCGGCATGGTCCGCATGGGCACCGGGCCAGCTTACGCCCCCGGTCCCGGGAACGTCCGTCGAGTTCCGCCGCGCCCGGCCGGGTGTCGCGCCCCGGCCCCCCGGCGGCACCGGGGCGCCCGGGCCGGTCGGGGCCGTCCCGGCCGCGGTCAGCCCTCGTTCCGGGCGGCGTCCCGGGCCGGCCACCGGTCGATGTCGTGGATGCCGATGACCGCGAACACCTCGCGCAGCTCGCGCTCGAAGAACGCCTCGCAGTCCGGCAGCGCGAAGGACATGTAGCCCAGGGACTCCATGCAGATCAGTCCGTACAGGCGCACCCAGCAGCTGAGCAGGACGACGATGGCCGCGACCGGCATGTCGACTTCCATCTCCTCGCGGAGCACCCGGAACTGCTCGACCAGGACGGGGGCGAGCTCCTCCTCGGAGGGCACCGGGTAGGGCCGGGTCTGCCACACCTCCTGGAACAGGCCGACGATGACCTCCCCGAAGACCCAGGCCATGTCGCGCTCCGGCTGGGCCTCCTCGTAACTGAGGCCGGGCACCCAGGGTCCGAGCACCAGCCCGAACTCGTGGGGGTGCTGGAGGGCCCAGGCCCGCAGGGCGCGCACGGCGGCGACCAGACGCCGGCCGGGCTGCTCCGCGGGCAGTTCCCCGATCACCTCGCCGATGTGCCGGCCCATCTCGGCGAAGATGTCGCCGCGCAGTCCCTGGATCAGCGCGTCACGGCTGGCGAAGTAGCGGTACACGGCGGGGGCGGTCATCCCCATCTCCCGTGCGATCGCGCGGATCGTGACGTTCTCCTGGCCCTGCTGGACCAGCAGTCCCCGCGCGACGTCCTTGATCTCGCGAATGGTCGCGATCCGCAGTCTTTCGCGACGCGAGAACGGCGCCGTGTGCGCATTCTCCGGAGACACGCATCCCCCCTTCGTGGTGCCCCGCCGCCCGGTCGCACGGCGCACGGCACACGATACAACCATTCCGTTTAGTGAACACCAGCCGCTGAGGCGGTGTGCGTTCACCCGGACGGAGCTGCACATACGTTCCGGCCATCACACCCGGCGGCCGTCCGCGACCTCCACATGCTGGACCGGCAACCGGAGAACGATTGACACCCGCGCCGCGAACCGCTCTATAGTAAACACCCGTAGCCGCGGTTAAGAGCACTTTTGCTCCAAAACGCCATTCTCGGCTGCGTCACAGGCATACGGGGTACGGGGGGTTCGACTTGCCTGAAAAATCCTTGAATGAACTGGTCGAAGGCTGCCTCGCCGGCGACCAGGCGTGCTGGAACCGGATCGTCGAGCGGTATTCGCCGCTCATCTGGGCCATCGCCCGCAGTCACCGGCTGAGCCCGGCGGACTGCGGGGACGTGAGCCAGGCGACCTGGACCCGCGTGGTCCGGCATCTCGACAGCCTCCGCTCACCGGAGCGGCTGGCCCAGTGGATCTCCACCGCCGCCCGGCGGGAGAGCCTGAAACTGCTGGAGAAGTCGAAGCGGAGCGTTCCGGTCGGCGGGGCGGAGGTCTTCGACCGCCCGCTGCTCACCGCCGACCAGCCGGAGGACGTGGCACTCGCCCGGGAGCGCGACGACGCGGTGCTGACCGCCTTCCGCGCGCTCCCGCCGCGCTGCCAGGCGCTGCTCAGCCTCCTGGTGACCGAGCCTCCGATGTCGTACACGGAGGTCAGTGCCGCGCTGGACATGCCGCGCGGTTCGATCGGCCCGATCCGGGGCCGCTGCCTGGCCCATCTGAAGGGCCTGCTGGAGCGTCAGGGCAAGGTGTCGAAGGACGACGCGGCGCTCGCCGCGCGGATCAGGTCGGCCGGCCTGCGGGCCTTCGCCACCGAGCGGCACGCGCGGGCCCGTCAGGCGTCCTGACCCGCCGGCGGCGCCCCGGCACCCGCCTCAGCGGGTGGCCGGAGGCGCCGCCGGCTCCGGTGCCCCGGCATCCGGGTCGGGGGCGCCGGGATCCGCCGCGCCCTGCCCGGGCGCGATCAGGGCGAACAACGCCTGGGCTTCCGCGATCACGTGCGACGGCACCGGGCCGACCGCTTCCGCCAGCCGTTCCAGCAATTCCGGTCGCTCGTCGTCCGTGTCCATTAATTCCCTCACGCCATAAAGCCCGAGCCCGCGGATTAGCCTCTGCATAAGCAATGGTGCAATCTACAACATCGACGTGAGCGATGCCACAGCCCGGTCCAATTGTCTGCCGTCCCGGGTGGCGAATTGCGGAATGTCCGGGAGGGTGGCCCGCGCGAATCCGGTCAGTACCTTGCCCGGCCCGACTTCGACGAACGTGTCCGCCCCGTCCTCCGCGAGCCGGCGGAGGGTGGGGGTCCACCGGACCGGACCGGCCAGTTGCCGGCGGAGGCAGGCGACGGCGTCGGCCGCGTCCGCGACGTACCCGGCCGTCGCGTTGGCGACCACCGGGACCACCGGGTCCCGGAAGGCGACCGCGGCGAGATCGGCCCGGAACTCCTCCTCCACCTCGCGCATCAGGCTGCAGTGGAAGGGCGCTCCCACGTCCAGCGTCACCACCCGCCGCGCCCCCGCCTCCCTGGCCATGGCGGCCGCCAGCCGCACCGCCTCGCGGGTGCCGGAGACCACCAGTTGCTCGGGCTCGTTGTCGTTGGCGATCTCCACGGTCCCGCCGTCCTCGGCCGCGGCCTTCCCGCAGATGTCCCGCACCGCCGCCGGGTCCAGACCGATCAGCGCCGCCATGGCGCCCGGGGTGCGCTCGTTGACGGCCGCCATCAGCTCGCCCCGGCGCCGCACCAGGCGCAGCGCGTCACGCCAGTCCAGCACCCCGGCGGCCACCAGCGCGGTGTACTCCCCGAGGCTGTGCCCGGCCACGAACGAGGGCTCGAGGCCGTGGGCGCGCAGCACGTCCAGCGTCACCAGACTGGTCAGGAAGACCGCCGGCTGGGTCACTTCGGTGGGGCGCAGTTCCTCGGCGGGTCCCTCCCAGCACAGCCGGGACAGCTCGAAGCCGAGCAGTTCGTCCGCCGGACGGTAGTAGCGGTCCCACAGCTCCGGATGGCGCGTGACGAGGTCGCGCCCCATGCCGACGCGCTGGGACCCCTGTCCGGGGAAGAGGAAGGCGATGGCAGCCATGTCGTCTCCTGGTGAGCCGCTGCCGGCGGCGAAGGGCCGGCCCGGCGGAACGCCGGGCCGGTGGCCGGTCAGCGGACGGTGAGAAAGCGTCCCCGATGGAACGCGAGCGGGTGGCTCTCGGCGGGCTCCGCGACCGCGTCGAGATCGAGCACCTCGGCGATGAAGATCGTGTGGTCCCCGGCCGGCACCGTCCCGGTGACGGCGCAGTCGAGGTGGCCGAGGGTGCCCGCGAGGATCGGCGCGCCGGTCGCGCCGGTGCGGTGCGGGACGTCCGCGAAGGCCGCGGCGCCCGAGCGGCGCCCGGAGGTGGCGAAGCGGGCACCCAGCTCCGCCTGCCCCCGGCCGAGGATGTTCACGGTGAAGGCGCCGGCCGCCGAGACCACCGCCGCGGTCCGGGAACCGTCGCGCAGGCAGATGAGGATCAGCGGCGGTTCCAGCGACAGCGAGGTGAAGGAGTTCACCGTGGTGCCGTGCGGGCCGTCCTCGCCCCGGGCCGTCACCACCGTGACGCCGGTGAGGAACTGCCCCATGACGTGCCGGAACCGCTGTGTGTCGACGCGCCGGGCCGGTGCCGTGGTGGTCCTGTCCATGGAAGAGTGCGCCCCCTGGGGTGTCGTCGGTGTCCCGCGGTCGGCGGGCCGGCGCGGACCGCCGGCCGGCGCGCCGTGGAACCGGCGCGCCGCCGCGGACCGCCGGGGGACGTACCGGCTCAGGCCGGGACGTCCGCGGTCCAGTCGAGGACCATGCCGGCGTAGATCCACTTGGTGCTCTCCACCCCGATGAGCATGACCCGGTCGCCGGGCTTGATCCGGCCGTCCCGCCAGGCGTCGTCGAGGAACAGCGGCACCGCGGCGCAGCCGACCGCGCCCATGGTGGCGAGGCTGTCGATGATCTTCCCGTCGAGCGCCTGCCACTCGGCGGTGTCGAGTCCGGCCTCCCGCAGCGAGTCGAGCATCCAGCCCACGTTGCCCTCGGGCACCAGGCACAGGTCGACGGTGTCCACCCCCACCCCGGAACGTTCCAGCGTGTGGTGCACGGCCTCGGTGACCATCACCGGGGTGAAGTCGCCGGCGCCGACCACGTCGACCTTCAGGTCGACCAGCCGCTTGGCGCGCAGCTGCTCGTGGATCGGGGCGTGGGTGCCGCCGCCCACCGAGTGGATGCCGGGCTTGCGCCCGCCGCCGATGCAGGCGGACGCGCCGCCCAGCAGTCCGCCGGGGGCGTCCGTGGCGCGCAGCACCATCGCCCCGGCACCGTCACCGAACATGTACAGCGGCATCCGGTCGCGCATCCGGATCGACTCCGGCCGCTTGCCCAGGAACACCGGGGCCAGCACGGGCGAGATGGCCTCGCTGCCGATGACCAGGGCGGTGCGGTACACCCCGGCCGCCAGGTACATCCGGGCGATGTCCAGGGCCTGGACCACACCCGCGCCACCGGAGCGGATCTCCAGGGTGGCGCAGCGCTCCACCCCGAGCCGCTCCTGGACGAAGTTGACCAGCGGCGGCAGCGGGTAGTCGGGGGTGCCGGTGGCGAGGATCATCAGGTCGATGTCGCCGGCCTCCATCCCCGCGGCGTCCAGCGCCCGCACGGCCGCCTTGTAGGCCATGTCGGAGTTGTTCTCGCGGTGCTCCCCCGTCGCCGGGTCGATCATCCAGAACCGGCGCTCGATGGACAGCCCCTCCAGCACCTCCTCGGGCAGCGGCCCGGCCAGCCGGGCGATCTCGCTGGTGGGGATCGGATCGCCCGGCTGGTAGCCGCCGGTTCCGGCGATGTGGATACCGGTCATCGTGGTTCCCTCTCAGGCCGCGGCGACGGCGACGGAGTCGACCTGCGCCTGGACCAGGTCCACCAGGTTGCCGACGGTGAACAGGCCCATCACCTTGGTGGCCCGCAGGGTGCCGGACAGGGCGGCCACGTCGATCTGCGGCATCACGCGCTTGAGCTGGGCCAGCCCGCGCTCGGTGATGATCTCGTTCTCGTCGCCGAACTCCTCGTCCGGGATGCCGCCCTGGACGTACTCGGCCAGCTGCGCCGCCTGGATCTTCACGCCGAGCGAGCGCTCCAGCCGGAAGAGGATGTCGAGCAGGTCGATCGACTCGGCACCCAGCTCGTCGAGCAGGGTGACCTCGGGACGGACCTCCTCCGGTTCGGCGCCGACGGCCTCGATGACGGCCTGGTGGACGGCTTCGCTGATCTGGGTGCGATCCATGGTTTCTGACTCCGTTTCGTCGCAGTGGGTGGGTGGTGGGTGAGGTGCGGGCGGCGGGGCGCCGAGCGGGCGGGCCGCCCGCCGGGGCGCCCGGCTCACACCCCTACAGATCCGGCCGGGGCGCCCCGGGATACACCCGGGCGCCACCGGAACCCCGGTTCAGTTGGGGCGGCCCAGGCCCAGCGCGGTCGCCGCGCCGCCGTCGACGGTGAGCAGCGAGCCGGTCATGTAGCTGGACTCGGGGCCGGCCAGGAAGCGGACCGCGTCGGCGACCTGCTCGACGGTGCCGAACCGCCGCATCGGGATCTGCTTGCGGATGCCCTTGCCGGCGGCGCCCTCGGTCAGCCCGGCGACCAGGTCGGTGGGGGCGAATCCGGGCAGCACGGCGTTCACCCGGATGCCGAACCGGGCCGATTCCATGGCGCAGGAGCGGGTGAAGGCGTTGACCGCGCCCTTGGACGCGGCGTAGTTGGACTCCCCGACCCAGCCGCGCTCCCCCATGACCGAGGAGACGTTGACGATGACGCCCGCTCCCTTGGCCATGAAGTGCGGCAGCACGGCCTTGGTGCAGTTGAAGACCCCGCCGAAGTTGACCCGCATCACCTCCAGCCAGTCGTCCGGCTCCATGGTGTAGATCAGCGCGTCCTTGGCCACGCCCGCGTTGTTGACCAGCACGTCGAGGCCGCCGAGCTCCGCCATGGTCTGCCGGACCAGCTCCCGGGCCTGGGCGTGGTCGGCGACGTCGCCCTGGACGGTGACGGCCCGGCCGCCCGCCTCCTCGATCTCCCGGACCACCGCCTTGGCGGCGTCCGGTGAGGAGCGGTGGTTGACGGCGACGGCCGCGCCGTCGGCGGCGAGCCTGCGGCAGATCGCGGCACCGATGCCGCGCGATCCGCCGGTCACCAGGGCGACCTGTCCCGCGAGGGGTGCGAGTTGCATGGGATTACTCCTCCGTGTCCTGGGGGTCGTCGACCGGGCCCGGTGCGACGACCAGGCAGACGTGGCTGCCGCCGAGCGAGGAACTGTTGATGACGACCGGGGCGCCGGGGGCAGCGGTGCCCGCGGCGTCGCCGGACAGGGCGAGGGCGAGGCAGAGCGCGCCGCCCACACCCATCGGCTCGCCGAGCACCGTCTTGGGCGCTCGGCGCACCGCGCCGCGGCCGCCGGGGCCCAGGACCCGGTCCACCGCCGCGCTCTCGGCCCGGTCGGCACGGGTGAGGCCGGCGGCGGACAACCACACCGAGCCGACCTCGTCGGCGGCCACCCCGGCGTCGGCCAGCGCCGCGCGCAGCGCCCGTTCCATGCCGTCGCCGTTCGGGTCCCACCGCCGGAAGCGGCCGGAGTCGCAGGCCATGCCGTGGCCGATCACCTCGCCGAGCACCGTGGCGCCGCGGGCCCGGGCGGCCGACAGCCGCTCGAGTACCAGCGCGGTGCTGCCCTCGGCCAGGGTGAAGCGGCCGTCGGCGGGGGCGCCCGGCTCCCGGGTGGAGGCGGCGCCGGTGGCGGCGTAGGCGCGGGCCACCTGGTCGGTGAGGGTGTCGGTGACGACACAGACGATCGCGTCGGCGTGCCCGGCGGCCAGCAGGTCCGCGGTGCAGGCCACCGCGGCGGCGCCGGTGGCGTGGCCGGCCGAGAGGGTGGAGGTGGGGCCGCGCAGGCCGAGGTGGGTGGCGACCTGTCCGGCGGCCTGGTTGTAGACGGTGTTGGGGAAGACGCTGGGGTCGGCCGCGGCGGGGCCTTCGTCCAGCAGCGGGGTGACGAACTTCTCCATCGCCTCCATCGGCCCGGTACCGGTGCCGAAGACCACGCCGATGCGCTCGTCGGCGGGCAGCCCCGCCTCGGCGAGCGCCTGGGCGGCCGTCATGATGCTGAGCTGGGTCAGCCGGTCCATCCGGCGCCGCTCCCGCTTCGTCAGATACGGGTCGGGGTCGGCCTCCACCCGGCCCAGCCGCAGCCCGTCCCGGTGGGTGCACGGCTCCCGGCCGTCCCGGACCGCGCGGTGTGCCGCCGCGGTGCCGGGTCCCGCCGGGCCCAGCAACGCGATCCCGGTGATCACCACCCGGTCGCGGTCGGGCTCCGGCGGGGTGACGGTTCCCGGGCGGGAGAGCACCAGGGCGGCATTGGCGCCGGCGAAGGCGAAGTTGTTGGAGAGGGCGGCGTCGGTGTGCAGGCGTCGGGCCGCGTCCGGCACGTAGTCGAGCGGGCAGTCGGCGGCCGGACCGGTGAACCCGGCGGTGGGCGGTGCGAGTTGGGCGTCCAGCGCGTAGGCGGTGACGATCGCCTCGGCCGCGCCCGCCGCGCCGAGCAGATGCCCGATCACCGACTTGGTGCTGCTGACCGGGGTGCGCGCGGCGCTCTCCCCCAGCGCCCGGGCGATGGCGTTGGACTCGGCCGGGTCGTTCTTGGGGGTCCCGGTGCCGTGCCCGTTGACGTAGCCGACGCGCTCGGCCGGGATGCCGGCGAAGCGCAGGGCCGCGCCGATGGCCCGGGCCGCCCCGACGCCGTCCGGATGCGGGGCGGTGACGTGGTATCCGTCGGCCGACAGGCCGTAGCCCGCGACCTCGGCCAGCGGCCGCAGCCCGTGGCGCTCGGCGAACTCGGTGGACACCAGCAGCACCATGCCGCTGCCCTCGCCGAGCGAGAGCCCCTGGCGTTTCCCGGAGTAGGGCGCGGCGGGCTCCGGGGACAGCGACTCCAGGGCGTTGAAGCCGGCGAAGACGACGTCGGAGAAGGCGTCGGTGCCGCCGGCGAGCACCGCCTCCGCCCGGCCCCGGCGGACCAGGTCGGCACCGAGCCCGATGGCCCCGGCCCCCGAGGCGCAGGCGGTGTTGACCGCGAGGACCGGGCCGCGCAGTCCGAACGCCGCGGCGACGCCTTCGGCGAGCGCCTGCGGGGTGGCCAGCAGCGGCAGCCGGGGGTCGGGCTCCCGGCCCGCGTGGGCCTCGGCGAGCCAGGCGCGGGCCGAGAGCAGCCCGGCGTTGCAGGTGCCGAGCACCACCCCGGTCCGGTCGTGGTCCAGCAGTCCCCGGGGGATCGCGGCCAGCGCCTCGTCGGCGGCGACCAGGGCCAGGTCGAGGGCGCGCTCGCGGTGCCCGGGCGGCGTGGCGTAGCCGGGACGCGCGGCGGGCTCCTCGGTGACCTCGCCGCCGAGTTCGGTGCGCAGTCCGCGCATGTCGACGTTCCGGACCGGGCGGATGGCCACCCGGCCGTCCCGCGCGCCCTCCCACAGGGCCGCGGCGCCGGTGCCCTGGGAGGTCAGCGCCCCGGTGCCGACGACGGCCACCCGGGTGGCGGGCGCGGTCGGCGGGTGGTCCGCGGTCTGGTTCCGCTGGTGGGAGGTCACCGGTTCCTGCCTTTCTGCCGGTGCGGTGGCCGGGATCTGGGCCGTCGGGCCGCTCGCGGCCGCCGGCGTGGGTCTGTCGGTCATCACGGTGCTCCCGGGGCGGTCAGGGCCAGGGCCACCTGCTGGCCCTCCAGGCCGCGGGCGAGGGCCAGGGCCGCGCGCACCGGCACGTCCCGGGCCTCGCCGGGCACCCAGTCCATCGCGGCGCAGCCCGGGTCGGGCCGGTCGAGGTTGAGGGTGGGCGGTACCGCGCCGCCGTCGACGGCGAGCGCGCAGACCGCCGCGTTCAGCGCTCCGGCCGCCGCCACCAGGTGGCCGGTGGCCGGTTTCACGCTGCTGGCCACTGGCGCCCGGTCCGCGGTGCCGAACACCGAGTCCAGTGCGCGGGCCTCGCTGGTGTCGCCGAGCCGGGTGGCACAGCCGTGGGTGGCCAGGTAGTCCACCCCGCCGGGCGCCAGCCGGGCCTCGTCCAGGGCGCGGCGCACGGCTGCCGCCAGCGGCGCGCCGTCCTCGCGCGGGGTGAGCAGCCGGGCGGTGTCCACGGTGGCGCCGACGCCGCGGATCTCGGCGTAGAGGTGCGCGCCCCGGGCCCGCGCGGCCTGGTACTCCTCCAGGACCAGGAACGCGGCGCCTTCGCCGAGCACCGATCCGGAGCGGTCCGCGTCGTACGGCCGGAAGGCCCCGGCGCCCAGGTCGTTGCGGTCGCTGAGCACGCCCAGGCCGTCCATCTTGGACATCACCCACCAGGAGGCCGCGTCGTCGGCGCCGCCGGCCAGCGCGACCTGGGACTCGCCCCGCAGCACCGAGCGGTAGGCGCGGCCGACGGCGGTGGCCCCGGCGTCGGCGGTGCCGTGGAAGTAGGCGTTGGCGCCCTTGAAGCCGTACGCGGAGGACAGGTGGAACAGCGCGGCCGACTGCAGGCCCTCCACGTAGTACAGGGGGTAGAAGGCGGACGAGGCGCGCTCGCCCAGCAGGGCCGGGTCGGCGGTGCCGTCCGGGCGCCGGGCGGCGAGGCTGCCGCGGAGCAGGTGCTCGGGGTTGGAGATCTCCTTGTTGCCCCCGACGAAGGCCGCGGACCGTTCCGGGTCGTAGGCGCCCTCGCCCAGTCCGGCGTCCCGCATGGCCAGCGCGGCACCGGCGATGGCGAGCTGGTCGTTGCGGGTGGTGGTGCGCAGGGCGCGCCGGGGGGCGTAGTCGGTGGGGGTGAAGCCGTCGATCTCGGCGGCCAGCCGGGTGCGGAAGGACGACGGGTCGTAGCCGGTGACGGGGCCGATCGCGGTGTCCCCGGCCAGCAGCCGCCGCCAGTTGTCCGCCGCCCCGGCGCCCAGGCCGGTGAGCAGTCCGATGCCGGTGATCACCACGCGTCTCATACCGCGCCCTCCGGTCCGTCCGCGGTGCCGCCGGACCGGACGAGCAGCAGCTCCCGGACCGTGGTGACGGTGCGGCCGTCGACCCGCGCGGTGCCGCGGCAGCGGGCGGTGTCGCCGTCGATCTCCTCGATGTCCACGGTGAGTTCGAGGCGGTCGCCGGGGGTCACGTAGTGCCGGAACCGCAGCCGCCGCGCCTCGGCCGGCGTCCACCGGCGGGCGCCGTCGGCGGGCAGCGCCAGTTCGGCGGTGTGCGCCAGGGCGTCGAGGATGAGCACTCCGGGCAGCACCGGGAAGCGCGGGAAGTGGGTGTCGAGGACGTCCAGGGTGTGGGGCACGTGGCGGACCGCGACGGCCCGCCGCCCCGGGGAGACCTCGGTGATCCGGTCGAACGGGATCCCGGCCGGCCCGGCCGTGGGCGACCCGGCCGTGGGCCCGGTCGTGACGGGCCCGGTCACGGCGGACCCGGTCAGGGCGGACCCGGTCACGGCGAACCCGGTCGTTGCGGACTCGGTCATGCGGCCTCCTCGGTCGCGGGCCCGAGCACGAAGGAGGCGTTGGTGCCGCCGAAGGCGAAGGCGTTCACCAGCGCGGCGCGCACCCGGCGGCGCCGTGCCACGTGCGGCACGTAGTCCAGATCGAGCTTCGGGTCGGGGTGGTCGAGATTGATCGTCGGCGGGACCAGTCCCTCGCGGATGGCGCCGACCGCGGCGATCAGGTTCACCCCGGCGGCCGCCGAGGTGAGGTGCCCGGTCATGGACTTGGGCGAGCTGACGGACAGTGCGTGGGCGTGGCCGCCGAACACCTTCTTGATCGCCGCGGTCTCGCTGGCGTCGTTGCCGGGGGTGCCGGTGCCGTGCGCGGCCACGTAGTCGACGGCCTCCGGCTCCAGCCCGGCCTCGGCCAGGGCGTCGCGCATCGCGCCGACGGCGCCGCCGCCGTCCGGCGGGGAGTCGGTGACGCGGTAGGCGTTGAGGGTGGCTCCGTAGCCGAGGAGTTCGGCGTGGATGCGGGCGCCGCGGGCACGGGCGCTCTCCCAGTCCTCCAGCACCGCGATGACGGCGCCCTCCCCGAGCACGAACCCCGAACGCCGGGCGTCGAACGGGCGGGAGGCGCGCTCGGGTTCGTCGTTGTGCCGGTCGGTGACGGCGCCGAGCAGCGAGAAGCCGATGACGTCCATCCAGGTGGTGAGGGCGTCGAAGCCGCCGGCGAGCATGAACGTGCAGTCGCCCTCCTGGATGCTCCGGTACGCCTCGCCGATGGCGTGGGCCGACCCGGCGCACGCGGTGCTCACGCTGATCAGGGGTCCGGCGCAGCCGCCCTCCCGGGCCACCGCGACGGCCCCGACGTTCTGGTTGCGCAGCAGCACGTCGGCGGGGGCCTGCCGGGCGTGGACGCGTCCGCCGCCGGTCTCCATCAGGTGGGACATGTCGACGAGTTCCTGGAGGCCGGGGCGCCCCACCGTCCCGCCGACCGCGGCGCCGCGCCGGTAGGGGTCGATGTCCTGCCAGCCGTCGCCGGCGTCCCGCAGCGCCTCGCGCGCGGCGCCCAGGGCGAACAGCGCGGCGCGGGACAGGTGCCGGCGGCGGGCCGGGTCCGGGTGCGCGTCCTCCGGGGTGAACCCCTTGACCTGGCCCGCGATGCGGACCGGGAAGGTGTCGGCGGGAAAGGTCTCCAGCCGGCTCACCCCGCTGCGCCCGGAGGCGAGCGAGGCCCAGGTGGCGGGGGCGCTGGTGCCGACCGGGGTGATCGCCCCGAGGCCGGTGATCGCGACGCGCCTCACGCGGCCACCTCCGACGCCACCGGCACACCCCGGGTGAGCCGCTCGTACATCCGCCGGACCGCGGCCGGTTCCTCCAGGTCCTCGGTGGGGATCAGCGCGCACATGATGTCCGCGGCGGTGAGCACGGTGCGCCCGCCGACCGTGACGTCACCGCTGAGCACCGCCGTGTCGTCGCCCATGGACTCCACCCGGCCGGACATCACCAGCACGTCGCCGGGGCGTACCGGGCCGGCGAAGCGGACGGTGTCGACCGAGAGCAGCGCGGCGCGCCGGCGCAGCCCGGTGGAGCCCATCACCAGCCAGCTGCCCGCCTGGCACAGGGCCTCCAGCACCAGCGGCGCGGGCATCTCCGGGCCGCGCCCCTCGTCGCGCCAGTAGGTCTCCAGGTGGGAGGTGAGCTTCCGGCCGCGGACCGCGCGGCGCGGCTCCAGTTCGTCGATGCGGTCGATCAGGTGGAAGCGCATGCCGCTCCTTCGGGCGCCGGCCGGCGGGGGGCCGTCAGCGTCAGGACCGTCTGGGCGACGGCGTAGTCGTCGGTGTGGGAGAGCGAGATCTCGCCGGACCAGCCGCCGGGCCCGCCGGCCAGCTCGGCGGCGGTGCCGTGGAGGTGGATCCGGGGGCGGCCGAGCGGTTCGTTGCGGACCTCCACGTCGGTCCACCGCAGCCGGGGGCCGAGGCCGGTGCCGAGCGCCTTGAGGGTGGCCTCCTTGGCGGCGAACCGGGCCGCGAGATGGGCGTAGCGATTGCGCCGCCCGGCGCAGTAGGCGATCTCCCGGGGCGTGAAGAGCTCCGCTTCGGCGGCCGGGTTGTCCTCCAGCAGCCGGCGGACCCGCTCCACCTTCACCAGGTCCACGCCGATGGCGAGCCGGGGCGCCGTGTCCCGCTCCGGTGGCTCCGCCCGTTCCGCCACGTCCTCGTGCACGTGTCCGTCCCCCTTCGGGTGCCGTACGGCGGTGTTCCGCCCTTGCACCCCGACAGATCCCGCCGCCCGGTCGGCGGATACACCGGTGCCCGGCGGACCGGCGGCGGGTGCTCCGGTGCGCGGCCGGCCCCTGCCCGGTGCCGGACGGGGGCGGGCCGCGTGGTTTCCGGTCCGGGGCGGCGTATCGGTGGCCGGGTGTATCCGGGAGAGGGGCCGCCGGTTCTGTCAGGGCGACGGTTCCCGAGCACCGGCGAACGGCCCGTACGAAAGGACGTTGTGGTGAAACCCGCTCCCACGGCCGCGCATCCACACCGCTGGCAGATCCTGGCGGTGCTGTGCCTGAGCCTGGTCCTCATCGGCCTGGACAATCTGATCCTCAACCTCGCCCTGCCGATGATCCAGACCGATCTGCGCGCCACCGGAAGCGAGTTGCAGTGGGTGGTCGACTCCTACACGCTCGTCTTCGGCGGGCTGCTGCTCCTCGCGGGTGGCCTGGCGGACCGGTTCGGCCGCAGGCGGCTGCTGCTGCTGGGGCTGGCCGTCTTCGCGGTGTTCTCGCTGGCCGCGGCGTTCGCCGGGTCGCCGGAGGTGCTGATCGCGCTGCGCGCGGCGATGGGCGCCGGGGCGGCGATGATCATGCCCGCGACGCTCTCCGTCATCAAGGACGTCTTCCCGGCCGAGGAACAGGCGAAGGCGATCGGGATCTGGGCGGGTGCCGCGGCGCTGGGCGTGCCGCTCGGGCCGGTGGTGGGCGGTCTGCTGCTGGAGCACTTCTGGTGGGGCTCGGTCTTCCTGGTCAACCTGCCGGTGGTGGCCGTGGCGCTGGCCGCCGGCGCGCTGCTCGTGCCGGAGTCGCGGGACGAGCGGCACCCGGGACTGGACCTGGTCGGCGCCCTGCTGTCCTCGGCGGGGCTGGCCGCCTCGGTCTACGCGCTGGTGGAGGCGCCCCGGCACGGCTGGAGCGCCCCGGCGACGTGGGCCGCGCTGGGGGCGGGCGGCGCGCTGCTGCTCGGCTTCGCCCGGTGGGAGCGGCGCACCCCGCGACCGATGCTGCGGCCGGGTCTCTTCCGCGACCGCCGGTTCGGCGGCTCGGCGGTGGCGATCGCCGCGATCGCTTTCGGGATGTACGGCGCGCTGTTCGTGCTCACCCAGTACTTGCAGTTCGTACGGGGCCTGGAGCCGCTGGCGGCGGGGCTGCGGCTGTTGCCGGTCGCCGCCATGATCCCGGCCGCACCGCTCGGCACCAAGCTGGCCGGACGGGTCGGGCTCGGGCCGGTGGTGGCCGGTGGGCTGTCGCTGATCGCGGTGGCGCTGACGCTGACCTCAGGCGCCGGGACCGGCTCCGAAGGCCGCGTGATGCTGGCGCTGGCCTGTTTCGGGCTCGGAATGGGCCTGGCCATGCCCGCCGCCGCGGACGCCATGCTGGCCGCTGCCCCGTCCGGGCAGTCCGGTGCCGGATCCGCCGTGACGGATGCGGCGATGCAGGTGGGCGGCGCGCTGGGGATCGCGGTGGTCGGCAGCGTGCTCACCACCTCCTACCGGGACGCGCTGCCCGCCATGGACGGGCTGCCGCCGCATGCCGCCGAGGCGGCGGGTGACTCGGTGGGCGCGGCGGCCACCGCCGCCGAGCGGCTCGGGGGCGGGGACGGGCGGTCGCTGCTTGCGGCAGCCCGGCAGGCCTTCACCGACGGTCTGGGGGACGCGATGACCGTGGGCGCCGTGGTCTGCGCGGCCGGCGCGCTGACCGCCCTGGTGGTGCTGGGCCGACGGCCGAGCGCCCCGCCGGGTCCGGCGGCCGGTGGCCCCTCCGGGGGGAGGGGTCTACCGGTCGCCGGACCGCCGGGTGCCCGGGACGCCGCCGGGACGGCGGCGTCCCCGCCGGGCCGCTGAGCCCGGGTCCGTGCCGGGCCTCCCCCGCCCGGAGCACCGGCACGGCCCTCGCACCGCCCCGCCCGGCCGCAACGCGGACGGGCGCCGACCCGCCCCGCCGGCACGTCACCGGGCAGCCGCCCGGTACCCGTCGAACGGTCTCCGGTACCCACCGGGGCGCCGTCCCGTACCCACTGGAAGAGGAGAACTGATGACACGTCACCATGTGGTCATCATCGGCGCCGGAGTGGGCGGTCTCGCGCTCGCCGGCACCCTCACCCGGCACAGCGACTGCCGCGTCACCGTGCTGGAACGGGCACCCGAACTACGCGCTCGCGGACTGGGCCTGACCATCTGGCCGAACGCCACCGCCGCCATGCGCAAGGCCGGATTCCTGGAGTACGCGGAGAAGGTCTCCGAACCCATCTCGCGTACCACGGTGAGCACCAACAAAGGCCGGCTGCTGACCACCGTCGACATGGCCGGGTTCGCCGCGCGGGCCGGTTTCCCACTGCTCTGCGTCACCAGGCCCGAGCTGCTGCAGGCGCTCGCCGACGCCTCCGGGGTGGACGTCCGGTTCGGCGCCGAGGTGGTACGGGTCACCCCGGACGGCACCGTGGAACTGGTCGGCGGCGAGACGCTTCGGGGCGATGTGGTGGTGGGCGCCGACGGCGCCAACTCCACCGTGCGCGACTTCCTGCGCACCCCGCAGCCCGGCGACGACCTGACGTGGCGGACCATCGGCTGGCAGGGGGTCGTCCCGCGGGCGCTGCACGGCATCGAGATGCGGCTGATCTTCGGGCCGACCGGCGCCGCGGGCACCCTGGGGCTGCCGGGGAACCGTACTTACTGGTTCGTCCAGGCGCCGAACGGGCACACCGGGCGGGAGCCGCTGCCGGACACCGCCTCCTGGGCGCCGGTGATCCGGGAGGTGGTGGCCGAGACCGCGCCGGAGTTGGTGTGGCGTGACGGGTTCCAGGACCGTCCGCCGGTGGCCGGGTGGGGGCGCGGCCGGGTCACCCTGCTCGGTGACGCGGCGCACACCATGCTGCCCAGCCTCGGGCAGGGCGCCTGCATGGCGATCGAGGACGCGGTGCTCCTCGGCCTGAAGCTGTCGTCCGCCGAGGACCCCGTGGCGGCGCTGCGCGCCTACGAGGCGGCGCGCCACCCGCGGGTGCACAAGATGTACCTCACCGCGCGCCGGGCGGCCCGGATGCAGCGCACGAACCCGGCGATCCGCGACCGGGTGCTGGCCCTCGTCCCGCGGGCCTTCGGCCGCGTCATCACCGACCAGGGCCGCCCCATCCCCGAACTGGTGCCGTAGAAAGGATTCCCCGATGGCGGAGCACAGCCCGCACGACACGCACGACCGGCCGGACCGCACCGATCCCGCGGCGGTCGCCGCCCACATCTCGGACCGGGTGTGGAACCACGCCCGCCTGGAGGTGGTCGACACCTTCTTCGCCCCGCACTTCGTCGGCCATGCGTCGGCCCGTCCCGATCTGCACGGACCCGAGGAGTTCAAGCGGTTCGCGCGCGGACTCCGCGCGGCGCTGCCGGACCTCCGCGAGCGGATCGAGCTCAGTGTGCACGAGGGCGACCTGGTCTTCCTGCGGTCCGTCCTCACCGGCACCCACCGGGGCGAGCTGTTGGGGGTGCCGGCGACCGGGATGCCGGTGCGGATCAACCGGATGTCCATCTACCGGTTCGACCAGGACCGGGTGGTGGAGATGTGGCAGCAGATCGACTACCTCGGCGCCTTCGAGCAGCTCGGCATCACCCCGCCGAAGGACGCCGGGCCCCTGGGCCAGATCGCCCACACTTTCGCGCTGATGGGCCGGTTCGCCCTGCTCAAGGCGAAGTCGGCCCGCAAGGGGAGGACCGCGGCATGACCACTCAGCCGACGCACGTCGACGCCCGGGCGGCGACCAACGAGCTCTTCCAGCGCGCCTGGCGGCAACGGGACGCCAGTGTCCTGGACGACATGGCGGCCCCGGACTGCACGTACCACGTTCCGGGGCGTCCGCCGATGGACAACCGGGAGTTCCTGGCCCTGATGCAGCACATCTGGGAGGCCAAGCCGGATCTGTGGGTCGAGTTGTTCGACATGATCGTCGAGGGGAACTCCGTCGCCTGCCGCGCGCAGTTCATCGGCACCCAGACCGGTGAGCTGCTGGGCATCCCGCCCACCGGCCGCAAGGTCGACATGGAGGAGATCATCCTCGTCCGCTGGGACGAGCAGGGCCGGTTGGCCGCCATGTACCAGGAGGCCGACTACGTCCGGATGCTCGTGCAGCTCGGCGTGATGCCGCCGCCGGGGACCGGTCCGCTGGGCCAGCTCGCCCACACCTTCACCAGCGCCGCGCGCTTCACCTGGCTCAAGCGCAAGGCCCGTAAAGCCCGTACCGCCTGACAAGGAGACACCCGTCATGACGACCGAGAAGTCACTCCTCGCACCGGCCGACCGCGAGCCGGACACCGCCCTCTACCAGGAGATGGCCCGGCGCTACATCGAGGAGGTGTGGGACAAGAACAACGCTGCCACCGAGGCCGAGCTGCTCGCCGCCGACTGGGTGGACCACATGCCGCTGCCCGGCTGCGCGGCGGGCCCGCGCGGTCACCGGCAGGCGGTGCAGCTGATGCACGATGCCTTCCCGGACCTGCGGTTCACCCTCGACGACGTGGCGATCGTCGGAAACAAGGTGATCGACCGGTGGACGGCCACCGGCACCTTCCACGGCCGGCTGTACGGATTTCCGGGCACCGGCAAGCGGATGACGATGACCGGCCTCGACTTCCACCTGGTACGCGACGGCAAGTTCGCCGAGCTGTGGCACGAGGAGTCCACCGCGGCCATGGTCGAGCAGGTCGGCATGGCGCCGGAACCCGGCTCCGGGCTGGGGCGGATCCTCGGGCTCACCTTCGGGAACATCCTGCACGTCGCCCGGCACAAGATCACCAAACGCTGATCCGGCCACCGGTCCGGGCGACCACCGGCCACCGCGGCCGGTGAGCCGCCCGGCCTGGAGGACCGGCGGCTCACCGCAGCAGACCTGCAACACCGCAGAAGAGGAGAACAATGGCCGAGGACGACTACGACGTCATCGTCGTGGGCAGCGGCTTCGGCGGACTGACCGCCGCCGCGTATCTGACCAGGTTCGGGCGCCGGGTCCTGGTCGTGGAGCAAGGGCCGGGACCGGGCGGCTACGGGCACGCCTTCACCGTGCACGGCCGCTACTACGACCCGGCCGTGCACGTCGTCCCGGGGGCCGGGCCGGGCGGCACCGTGGACGTGCTGCTGAGGTTCCTCGGGGTCCGGGAGCAGTGCGACTTCGTGGAGTCGGACGCGCTGTACCGCGTCGTGATCGGCGAGGACCGGCTGGACGCGCCGTTCGGCGCCGAGGCGTTCATCGAGGCGCACGTGAGGCAGTTCCCGCACGAGGCGGACGGCATCCGCGGCTTCTTCCGGCTCTGTGAACGGTTCCTCGCCGAGGCGCACCAGGTACCGGTGCAGCTGTCGGTGCAGGAGCTGGCCCGGGCCACCGAGCGCTTCCCCACCCTGTTCGCCCATCGGATGTCGACGCTGGGCGAGGTGATCGACCGCTACCTCACGGACCCCCGGGCCAAGGCCGCCTGCACGGCCGGCTGGCCGTACATGGGGTTGCCGCCGTCCCAGCTCTCCTTCGAGCTGTACGCCCGTTTCCTCTTCACCCAGATGCACGGGCTCTACCACTGCCGGGGTGGGTTCCGGAACCTGGTGGACGCCTTCGTCACCGCCATCGAACGGGACGGCGGCCACTTCCGGTTCAACTCCCGGGTCACCCGCATCCTGGTCACCGAGGGGGAGGATTCGGGGCAGGTCGGCGGGGTGGTGCTGGACGACGGCACCGAGGTACGGGCGCCGGTCGTGGTGTCCAACGCCGACGCCCGGCAGACCTTCGAGGAACTGGTGGGCGTCGAGTGGCTGCCCCGGGCCTACGCCCGGCGGCTCGCGTCGCTGCGGCCCTCGATGTCGATGTTCGTGGTCTACTCCGCGACCACCCTGGACATCGCCGCGGCCGGCGGCGCGCACGAGACGTTCATCTACGACGGGCACGACCACGACGCCACCTTCCGCGCGTTCACCGAGGGCCGGGCGGGCGGCACCGTCGCGGTGGTGCCGACGCTGCTGGATCCCTCCCTCGGACCACCCGGCGAACACCTGGTGACCTCCACCGCGCTCGCACCGTACGACGCCCCCAAGCCGTGGCAGGAGCTCAAGCCGGTGCTGGAGGACGCCTATCTGGACCTGATCGAGCGTCTCTACCCGGGCTTCCGGGACGGACTGACCTTCGTCCAGAGCGCGACCCCGCTCACCCTGGAGCGCTACACGCTCAACCACAAGGGCGCGGCGTACGGCTGGGAGAACACCCCGGTGCAGGCGGGCAGCAAGCGGCTGACCTACCGGACGCCGGTGGCCGGGCTGTACCTGTCCGGCCACTGGGCGCAGGCCGCCAGCGCGCTCCGGGTGATCGTGTCGGGAAGCCACACCGCCCAGGAGATCCTGCGCGCGGCCGGAGAGACCGAGGTGGGTCCGGAACTATGAACACGCCAACCATCCAGGCCACCGGATCGCGACGGCTGCCGCCCGGGCCCCCCGGCTACCCCGTCGTCGGCTGCGGCCCCGATCTCGTCCGCGACCTGGTGGGCACCTTCACCCGGGCCTGGCGCGAGTACGGGGACGTGGTGCGCTTCCGGCTGCCCGGCAAGCGCGAGCTGTTCCTGATCGTGCACCCCGACCACATCAAGCACGTCCTGGACGACCGGCAGCCGAACTACCCCAAGGACCCGCTGTCGGTCGGCAAGTTCGAGCCGTGGTGCGGGCAGGGCCTGTTCACCAGCAACGGCGACTTCCACTTCCGGCAGCGGCGGCTGGCGCAGCCGGCGTTCAAGGGGTCGCGGATCTCCGGGTTCGGCCCGGCGATGGTGGACGCCACCACCGACCTGGTGCACCGGTGGCGCCCGCTCGCCGACGACCGGCGCACCTTCGACGTCACCCCGGAGCTGTTCCGGCTGGCGCTGACCATCGTGATGCGGACGCTGTTCAGCACCGACGTCAGCCACCGGGCCGGGGAACTGGCCCGCGCGGTGCGGATCTGCAACGCCTACACCAACTCCCGGCTGCAGCGGTTCGTGGAGCTGCCCGAGCGGCTGCCCAGCCGCGCCCGGACCCGGTTCCTGACCGCCCGCGCCACCCTGGACGACTTCGTCTACGGCCTGATCGAGAACCGGCGGCGGGCCACCGCGCCCCCCGACGACCTGCTGACCCGCTTCCTGACCGCCCGGGACCCCGAGACCGGTGGCCGGATGAGCGACAAGCAGCTGCGCGACGAGGTCGTGACGATGTTCCTCGGCGGCTACGAGACCACCGCGCTGTCCCTGGTGTGGGCGTTCTCGCTGCTGTCGCGGCACCCGGAGGCGGAACGCCGGGTGCGCGCCGAGGTGGCCGAGGTCTGCGGGGACCGGGAGCCGTCCGCCGACGACCTGCCGAAGATGCGGTACCTCAAGGCGTTCTACCAGGAGGTGCTGCGGCTGTACCCGTCGGTGTGGACGCTGTCCCGCAGCCCGCTGGAGGACGACGAGATCGGCGGCTACCACATCCCGGCGGGCTCGCAGGTCTTCATCAGCCCCTATCTGATGCACCGCCACCCGGAGTTCTGGGAGAACCCGGAGGGCTTCCGGCCGGAGCGGTTCCTGCGCAGCGCCACCGGCGGCGGCCCGCTGTACTCCTACATCCCGTTCTCCCGGGGGCCGCGGCTGTGCCCGGGCTCCTCGGTCGCGGTGCTGGAGGCGCCGCTGGTGATCGCCCGCATCCTCCAGGCGTACCGGCTGACCCTGGCCCCGGGCCACGTCTGCGAACCCACCTCGAACGTGTTCCTCTATCCGCGGGGCGGCATGCCGATGCGCATCGAGCACCTCGGCGCGGAGCACGAGGAGAAGAAGGGGAACCGATGAGCACCACCACTCCCGCCACCCGCCCGGGAACCGGGCGGCGGCCGCCGGGGCCGCGCGGGCTGCCGCTGCTCGGCTCGGCCCTGGACTTCCGCCGGGACCCGCTGGGCACGTTCGTCGCGGCCTGGCGCTCCCACGGCGACCTGGTGCAGTTCCGGGGGCCGGTGCCGGTGGTCCTGGTCACGCACCCGGACCACCTCAAGCACATCATGGTGGACAACTTCGACAACTATCCGCACCCGGACGACTTCAACCGCAAGGTGGGCGTCTCGGTGGGCGAGGGCCTGGTCACCACCGAGGGCCGGGTGTGGCAGGCCCAGCGCCGCACCGTCGCGCCGGCCTTCCGCAAGGACCCGCTGGAGCGCTTCGCCGGGGTGATGGCGGACAGTTCGGCCCGGATGCTGGACCGCTGGGAGGACGTCGCCCGGCGCGGGTCGTCGATCGACGCCCGTACCGAGATGCAGAGCCTGACGCTGGAGATCCTGGCCCGCTGCCTGTTCGACGCGGACTGGTCGGCGGACGCCCACGCGCTGGGCGAGGCGGTACGGGTGCAACTGGAGCACGTCAACCGCAAGCTGATCGCCGTGGTGGACCTGCCGGAACGCGTGCCCACACCGCGCAACCGGGCGTTCCTGGCGGCCCGCAGGGTGCTGGACGACACGGTGTACCGGCTGATCGCCGAGCGCCGGGCCCGGCCCGCGCCGGCCGGGGACGCCGACGAGGTCGACCTGCTGACCACCCTGATGCACACCCCCGACCCGGAGAGCGGGCGGGTGATGACCGACCGCCAGCTGCGGGACCAGGTGATGACGCTGTTCGTCGCCGGTCACGAGACGGTCGCCGCCACCCTGTCGTGGATCTGCCTGCTGCTGTCCACCCGGCCGGCGGAGACCGAGCGGGCCCGGGAGGAGGTGCGGGCGGTCCTCGGCGACCGGCCGCCGACCAAGGACGACCTTCCGCAGCTGAAGTACCTCAAGCTGTTCATCCAGGAGGCGCTGCGGCTGTACCCGCCGCTGTGGCAGGTGGCGCGGATGCCGCTGCGGGACGACGTGATCGGCGGCTACCACATCCCGGCCGGTTCGTTCCTGCTGCTCAGCACCTATCTCACGCACCGGCACCCGGACTTCTGGGAGAACCCGGAGGGCTTCGACCCGGAGCGCTTCACCCGGGAGCGCTCGGCCGGCCGGCCCCGCTACGCGTACGTGCCCTACGCCGGCGGGCCGCGCAACTGCGTCGGGCTGGCCTTCGCCACCATGGAGCTGACCATCGTGGTGGCCTCGCTGCTCCAGCGCTTCCGGCTGGACCTGGTGCCGGGCCACCCGGTGGTGATGCAGCCCGACATCTCGCTCCGCGCCAAGCACGGCATCCGGATGACGCTCCGCCCGGTGGCGGGAGCCGCCGCGGGCGGCGCGCCCGGGACGGCGGCCGCGGCGCGGCCGGGTGGCGCCGCGGAAGGCCCCCGGGCCGCGGCGGCCGGCTCCGCCGGGCCCGGCCTCGCGGGCCCGGCCGGCGGCGGAGCCGGAGCGGCGGACACCGAGGCGGCGGGGACCGGAACCGCGGACGCCACGGCGGCGGACGCCGGGACGGCGGAGGAGGCTCCCCCGCCCGGCTGCCCGTACCACCGGTCCGCCGACTGACGCCGGTCCGCCGGCCTTCCGCTCAGGGCTGGTGGAACGGGCAGGAGGGGGCGGGGCCGGCGGCGTCGCCGCCCTCCGTGGGATGCGACGCCGCCGCCGGCCCCTCCGCCCGCCCGGACTGCTCCGGCTGCGCGGCCTTCCCGGACTCCTCCGGCTGTGCGGCCGGCTCCGGGGCCGGTTGCGGCGCGGCCGCCTCGGCGGTCCGCGGCGCGGCGCTCCGCTCGCGCGGCCGGACGTTCACCATCACGTCCTGGATCGGCCGCAGCGAGATCACCGGGGAGCCGTACTGCAGGGAGGTGCCCGGCACCCGGCTGATCGTGAACCGCTGGTTGATCATCGCCACGATCACCCGCAGCTCCAGCAGCGCCATGAGGTTCCCCACGCACTGCCGGGGCCCGGAGCCGAACGGCAGATAGGCCATCCGGGGGCGCTCACGGATCGCCTCGGGGGTGAAGCGGTAGGGGTCGAAGGCGAGCGGGTTGTCCCAGTGCCGCGGGTTGTGGTGGGACACCAGCGGGGACAGCAGCACCGAGGAGCCGGGCTCGATGCCGTACGGGCCGAGGGTGTCGGCGCGGACCGCCGCCCGCGGGAAGATCCAGATCGGCGGGTGCATCCGCAGGCTCTCGTCCACGACCATCTTGGTGTAGGTCAGCTTCTCGGCGCTGACCGCGTCCGGCAGTCCGCCGCCGAGCACCGTCCCGATCTCGGCGTCGAGTTCCTCCTGCACCCCCGGGTGCCCGGCGACGGACAGCAGGGTCCAGCACAGCGCGACGGCGGTGGTCTCGTGACCGGCCAGGTAGACGGTGAGCAGTTCGTCCTTGATCTGCTGGTCGGTCCACGGCCGGCCGGTGGCGGGGTCGGTGGCCTGTTCCATCAGGGCGATCAGCGGGCCCTCGCCGGTCCGCGCGTAGCGCTCGCGGACGTCGGCGACCACCCGGTCGAAGACCCGGTGGATCCGGGCGATCTTGCGCTTCCGCTCGGTGGGGACCCAGGAGGGCAGCATCTCGGTGGGCACGCCGCGCCGGAACATCACCTCCACCACGTCGTCGACGATGGTCTTCAGCAGGGCGGAGTCGGGCCGGATGTCGTAGGCGAACAGCGAGCGGCTGAGCGTGACCAGGGTGAGCCGGAGCATGTCGGCCATCAGGTCGACCGGTTCGCCGGCGGCGGCCCTGCGCTCCCAGCCGTCCAGCATCTCCTCGGTGGCGCGGATGATGTTGGGGATGATGTCGGTGACGGCGTTCTTGAGGAACACCGGCTGCACCGCCCGGCGGTGGCCGCGCCAGAACTCGCCGTCGGTGGTGAGCAGGCCCTTGCCCATGACCACGCCGAACTGCTCGTACAGCGGGCCGCGGACGTAGTTGGCGTTGTTCTCCACCAGCACGTGCCGCACCACGTCCGGGTCGCTGACCTGGTGCACCGTGAACGGGCCCAGCTGCATACGGACGATCTCGCCGTAGTCGCGCTGGAGCCCGAGCAGGAATTCCGCGGTGTTCCGCTTCCACGGGCCGAGGCTGCCCAGTACCGGGACGCCCTTGGGCCCGGGGGCGGTGCGGCCGGGGTGTCGGGTGGCGGTCGTCGTCGAGGTCATCGGTGGTCTCCTTGCGTTCGGGGCCGCGGCCTGCGCGGGACCGGGAACAGGCGGCGGACGAAGAGGTTGTCGAAGACGACGTCCGGGGCGACGCGACGCAGGGCGAGGGTGCTGCGGGCGAGGAGTCCGACGGGGTAGCGGGCGCGCGGGCGTGCGCTCCGGACGATCTTCTCGACGCGTTTGGCCACGTCGTCGGAGTGGATCGCGAAGGTGCCCGCCAGGGTCCGGCGGCTGCCGGTGTAGATGGCGTCGAAGTAGTCGGCGGTCTCCCGGTTGAACTGCTCGTAGTCCGGGCCGGCCGCTCCCAGGTTCGCCACGTAGGTGGTGCCGAACTCGGTGGTGCGCACCGGGCCCGGCTCGACCAGCACCACCCGGACGCCGAACGCGGCGGTCTCCAGGCGCAGTGCGTCGCTGAGGGCCTCCACCGCGTGCTTGGTGGCGTTGTAGTAGCCGGAGCCGGGGACCGCGTAGCGGCCGAAGATCGAGGATATGTTGATCACGGTGCCGGAGCCGGCCGCCCGCATCCCGGGCAGCACCAGCTGGGTGAGCCGGACCAGACCGAAGACGTTGGTCTCGAACTGCCGCCGCACCTCCTCGGGTCCGGCGCCCTCCACGACGCCGGAGAGGGCGTAGCCGGCGCTGTTGACGAGCACGTCGAGGCTGCCGTGCTCGGCCTCGACGGCGCCGACCGCCGCGCGCATGCTCTCCTCGTCGGTCACGTCCAGCCGCAGCGTCCGGATGCCCGCGGCCTTCAGCCCGTCCAGCGTCTCCGGGCGGCGGGCGGTGGCGTAGACGGTGTGGCCGGCCCGGTTCAGGCGCAGTGCGGTGGCCCGGCCGATGCCCGAGGAGCAACCGGTGATCAGGACCGTGGAGGGGGTCGTCATGGAGGCTTCCTGTCTGCTGTTCACGGCGGGCACCGCCGGCCCGGGGCCTGCCCGGGGCGGCGGCGACGGCGACGGCCCGGACGGCGGGCCGGGGCCGGATGGCCCGGCCCGCCGCCGGGGCGTGCGGGACCGGGGCGGGTTCAGTCGGCGGCCGGGGGCGCGTCGAACGCGCCGAGCTGCTGGGCGAGGTCGAAGGAGTCCATGGAGAACCAGCTCTCCACGATCTTGCCGGTGTCGTCGAACTCGTCGATGACGATGCCGGGGATCACCAGCGTCCGGCCCCGGGCCGGGATCAGCCCGCCCGCGTAGTCCTCGCCGGTGTGCGTACCGCGCGCGGTGAACCGGCTGACGACCTTGTTGCCCTCCAGGATCCAGTCGTCGACGGTGACGTGCAGGTCGGGGAAGGAGGCGCGCTGCAGCCGCACCCACTCCTTGAGGTGCTCCACCCCCTCCTTGCCGTTCGGCGCGGTGCCGTGGCTGATGTGGTCGTCCCCGGCGCCCTCGTAGATGACGTCCAGGTTGCCCTTGTTGAGGCACTCCTCGTAGTAGCGCTCCAGAACGGCCTTGTTCTCTTCGGGCGTTGCCATGTCGGTCCCTCTCGTCGTGGTCATCGTGTTCCGTGGTGCGGTGGTCGTGCGGGGCCGGCCGCGGCGTCACCGAGGCCGAGCGGTCCGGAGAACCCCGATACGGTCAGCACGGGCTCTCCGGAGGATTCGCGGGTGACGCGCCAGACGCCGAGGGCCGGGTCGCCCTCCACCCGGGAGGGTCCGCGCTCCGGTGCGTGCGGGGTGACGCGCCCCATGATCAGCGGGTCGGGGGTGACCGACAGGCCGTCACCGCGCCGGGTGCAGCGGCTGATGATGTTCTCCAGCACGGCGACCGGCAGCGCGGGGTGCGGTACGTACGGGGTGGCCCACAGGTCGTTGGCGGCGCACGGCCGTACCCGGCCCACCGGCCGGTCGTCCGGGCCCTGCTCCCACACCGCGAGGGGGACGACCGCGCCGTGCCAGCGCAGGAACGGCGGCCCGGACCGCAGCGTGGTGGTCTGGGCCACCTCCGGGCGCGGGGGCGCGGCCGGCCGGGCCGGGGTGTCGTCGGTGCCCGCCGCGGTGTGCACGACGCGCACCCGGGCCCGCGGCCCGGCGGGGTCGCCGGGCCGGTGGTAGCCCACCTCCACCACCCAGTCCCGGCCCTCGTGGAAGCCGCGGGCGGTGCGCTCCAGCCGGGCCGTGCCGCCGTCCAGCCGCAGCAGCGACAGCGGCAGCACGATCTGCTCCAGGGCGCTGACCCGGAGGGTGGGGAAGTCCTCGGGGACGAGCCATTCGGCACCGCGCAGCGCGTTCTCCAGCAGCAGGCTGACCGGGACGGCCGCGGCGCCGTCGACGCTGAAGTCGCCGAGCGCCGGGACCCGTTCCCGGTCGAAGGTCACCAGGGCGTCCAGCCGGGCGTGCGGCCGGAAGACGCTCACCTCGCCCAGGTGGAGGATGCGCGGGTAGCTGCCGTGGAAGCCGGGGAGCGCGGGCACCACCGGGTAGCCGACGGCCTGTCCGGGGTCGATGGCCCGGCCCAGCGGGCCGACGAAGGTGATCTCCCCGGCGGAGCCGGCCAGCAGTTCGGCCTGCCAGCGGTCCAGCCCGTCGGTGACGTCGATCGCCGCCATGTAGCGCAGGGTGGCGGCGAAGTTGGCGATGAGGCCGATCCGGTCCCAGGTGGGCCAGGCGAGCGTCATCACCGGGAAGCCGGCCCGCCGGTCCGCCCACCGGCCCAGCCGGGCCAGGGCGTCGTTGGCGGCGGCGTACTCCAGCTGTCCGACCATGCCGCCCAGCCGGCCGGTGAGCGAGCCGACGTTGCAGAAGAACTTCAGCGGCCGGTCGGCCACCTCCTCGAAGAGATGGCGGAAGCCGTCGATCTTGACCTCGACGGTGCGCAGGATCTCCGCGTCGGTCTTCTTCGGCAGCCGGGCCGCGGTGTCCACCCCGGCGTTGTGCACCACCCCGGTCAGCCGGGGGCCCTCGCGCCGGACCAGTGCGCGGACCTGGTCCCGGTCGGTGACGTCGCAGCGGACGTACTCCACCCGCAGACCCTGCCGGCGGGCCTCGGTGACGTGGGTGGCCAGTTCCCACAGCCGGCGGTCCCGGTCCAGCCGGCGCCGGACGGCGGCGGGCGACCGTCCCGGCTCGCGGGTCGCCCACTGCCGCCGCTCGTACTCCTTCAGCCCGGCCTCGTCGGTGCCGAACCACGGTTCGTCGCCGGCGGGGAACGGCTCGCGGCCGGTGATCACCACCCGGGCGCCGTGCTTCCCGGCGAGGGTCCGGGCCAGTTCCCAGCCGATGCCGCGGCCACCGCCGGAGATCAGCACGGTGTCCTCGGGGCCGAGGGTGAGGGACGGGTCGGCCGGGGGCCGGGCGGCGGGGGTGAGGGTGTGGCGCCCGCCGTCGCGGTAGCCGACCTCGATCTCGCCGACCCGGCCCAGCTCGGCGGCGACGATGCCGGGCAGCCGGGCGGTGTCGTCCGGACCGATGTCCACGATCCGCGCGTTGCAGTTGGGGAACTCGCGGTGCAGGGTCTTGGCCAGGCCCGCCCAGAGCCCGCCCAGCGGCTGGTCCAGGGTGTCCTCGGGATGCTGGCCCATGCCGCCGCCCAGGCAGCTGACGGCGAGGTAGAACAGCCGGTCGGCGGCGGTCTCCGCGGCCCAGTCGTCGTACCGGTCGCGCAGTGCGGTGACCGTCCCGGTCAGCGCCTCCCGCCAGCCGTCCCCGGCGGGGAAGGGCCCGGCGGCGGAGAGGTCGACGATGGCGTCGGCGGCCGGGCCGAGCGGGCCCCGGTGCACCACGGCGCCGTGCCGGGTCAGCTCCGCCGCGACGGCGGAGGCGACCGGCTCCGCGCCGCCGACCACCCGCACCCGCAGCCCGCGGGGCACGGTGTGGCCGGTGGTGGCGGGGAGTTCGGTGAGTTCCCACACCATCCGGGTCACCGGCTGGACCGGGGCGTCGCCCGGCCCGCCGGGGTCGCCGGGCGGCCCCGCGGGGGCCGCCGGTGGCCCCGGGGGCGCGTGGGTCCCCGGGGTCGCGGGCACGGGCAGGTCTCCTGGG
The DNA here is from genome assembly GCF_044327625.1 of Streptomyces sp. NPDC018031. Lineage (NCBI taxonomy): Bacteria > Bacillati > Actinomycetota > Actinomycetes > Kitasatosporales > Streptomycetaceae > Streptomyces > Streptomyces sp. NPDC018031. The sequence continues at coordinate 544,149 of NZ_JBIRFT010000002.1, read as the reverse complement.
GTCATCGGTCCTGTCCTGTCATCGGTCCGCCGCCTCCCGCTCGAGGGCGACGGCCTCACCGGTCCGGGCGTCGACGTAGCCGATCTGGGTGGCCCGCAGGTCCTTCATCTGCAGCAGCATCCGGCCGTCCGGCCGGGCGGCCACGAAGCGGTTGCTGACCTGGTCGGCGGCGAGGTCGAAGCCGGGCGGGGTGGCGTACAGGTCGATCACGTCGCCGGCGGCGGCCAGGGCGTGGTCGCTGGTCTCCTCGTACAGCTCGATCCGGCGGATCGACAGCGGCGCGGCCACCGGGACCAGGTGCCCGTCGACCAGGTCCAGCACCCCTACCCGGGCGAGCCCGTCGAGCAGGATGCTCGGTACCGTGAACCGCTGCCACACCGGGTCCCCGGCCGGGATGTCCGGGGCGTACCGGGCCCGTTTGCCCTTGGGGTGGATACGGGTGTCGGTGGTGGAGACGAACGGTCCGGTGAGCTTCACCGGGGCGCCGGGCTGGTGGTACGGGTCGGGGACCGGGGTCTCGGCACCGCTCTCCCACGCCTCCCAGCGCGGCGCCTGCGGGAAGGCGTCGGCGAGCAGCACCCGGGCCAGGAAGTGCACCCGGTCCTTGATCAGCACCCGGCCGCCGGGCGCGACCACGTCCTCGGTGATCCGGACCTGCACGACGGTGGTGTCGCCCACCGGTTCGGCCAGTTCGGCGCGGATCCGCCGGGGCCCGGACGGCACGTCCCGGTAGACCCGCAGGAAGTGCTCGAAGCGCAGGTCCTCGAAGGCGACCACCTTCTTCCCCGGCACCAGGTACCGGGCGGCCTCGGCGGCCAGTTCGGTGACGAAGGTGCCGGGCAGGGTGGCCTCGCCGCGCACCGTGTGGTGGCTGAGGTAGCCGTCGGTGGTCAGGTCGAAGGGGCACTCGAAGAGCACCGACTCCGCGTCCTGTTCGACCAGGCGGCGCAGGTAGAAGCCGTGGCCGGGGGCGGCAGCGGCGGCACCGGCCAGGTAGCCGGGGTAGAAGCGCTCCACGGTGGCCTCTTCCGCCTCGCCCAGGTGCACCACGGAGGGGCGCCGGACCGGGGCGTGCAGCTCCTGCACGAAGTGGTGGACCCCCTCCGCGATGGCCATGTTGCTGTAGGAGCCGGCCCGCTCGTAGTACGCCTTGGTGAGTTCGTCGGCGCCCATGCCGACGCCTTCCCACAGCGTCCACCCGATGGTGAACTCCTCGGTGCCGGTGGTCGCCGACTGGTGGACCGCGGCGGCGGCCAGGAAGTCGTTGGCGGCGGCGTAGTCGGCCTCCCCGAGCTGGCCGAAGTAGCCCAGCAGCGAACCGAAGTTGCACCACAGCCGCGGCGGCGCGGCGCGCAGCGCGTGCTTGAGGTTCCGGTAGGCGTCCACCTTCAGGTCCCGGATGGAGGTGAACTCCGCGAAGCTCTTGTCCTTGATCAGCCCGGAGCGCTGCAGCCCGGCCGCGTTGACCAGCAGGTCGATGCGGCCCTGCTCGCGCAGGACGCGGCCGATCGCGGCGTCCACGGCGTCGCCGTCCCGCATGTCGCAGGCCAGGTAGGTGACCCGGTCCGGACCGCTGTGGGCGGCCATCTCCGCCAGGTTCCGCCGGGCCCACCGGGCGTTGACCAGGCGGTCGAAGGCGCGGTTGATGTCGGCGACGGTCCGGCCGTCCCGCTTGGCCAGCTCGCTCCTGATGAATCCGGAGCGGCGGGCGGCGAACTCCTCGTCGCTGCCGGTGAAGGTCTCCGGCGGGTGCTCGTCGAGGGTGTTGCTGCCGAAGACGTAGATCCGGGGCCGGAAGTGCTCGGCGACCGCCTTGACCACCTCGGCGGTGATGCCGCGGGCGCCGCCCGCCACCACCACCACGGAGTCCCGGCCGAGGACGGCCGGCGCGCCGGCGGACAGGTCGTTGGGTTCGTGGCCGAGCCGGTGGGTCCGCCGCTTCCCGTCCACGTCGAAGACCACCGGGAAGGTGCGTTCCGCGGCGCTCTCCTCCTCGGCCCGCGCGATCGCCCGCGCCGGGTCGGTGAGGGAGGTGAACAGCCCGTAGCCCAGGGCCTCGGCGCGCTCCAGGTGCGCGGTCTTCAGCAGTCCGGAGAACAGCCCGGTGTACGGGTGCGGGACGCCGCCGTCGACGGCGCCCAGCAGCAGCACCACGAACGAGGAGCCGGTGTCGCCGAGGTCGTCGTACGCCTGCTGGAGCACCAGGTAGGTGGCGTCGTGGAGGGCGGTGAGGGACGGCACCGGCGCGCTCGGGCCGGCCGCGGCCGGCGCGGACCGGCCGAGGTCGGCGAACACCCGCAGCTGCCGGACCGCGGGCCCGGCCTCGGCGAGCCGGGCGGCGACCGTCTCCGGGGTGACCTCCGGCAGGTGGTGCCAGCCGGGCCGGGGCCGGGCGGGTGCCGTGGTCGACAGCACGGTCAGCCCGGTGCGGTCCCCGACGGCCTCGGCGAGCAGTTCCGGGGCGTCGGTGAGGACCAGCGCGCCGTCCGGCAGGAACGGGGTGCGCGCCCGGACGTCCCGGGCCGGGGTGTCGGTGAGGACCGGCACCCGGCGGCGGACCCGCAGCGGCGTGCCGTCCTCCCGTACGCCGTCGGTGGCGAACCGGCCCGGCAGCGCGGCCGGTTCCGCCGCCGTGCCGGCGGTGTCCCGCCCGGGGCCGGGGATGGTCAGCCGCAGCCGGGCGCCCTCGGCGGTCTCGGTGACGTCGGTGGACACCACCACGGTCCCCGGGGCGCCGCGCAGCGCCTTCAGCACCGCCAGCCCGCCGGCCGCCCCGAGGTAGCGGGCGTTGTCCGGGTCGGGGGCGCCGCACAGCACGGTGCCGGCCGGGCCGGCCTCCTCCTGCCGGTCGCCGAGCGGTTCGTCGACGTACGCCAGCACCTCCAGACCGGCCCGCCGGGCGCGTTCCTCGGTGGTGAGGGCGAACAGGAAGGCCCCTTCGGCGAGTTCGGTCGCCTCCGGCGGCAGGAGGTCGCCGATGAGGGTGCGGTACTCCGGCAGGCTGTTGCCGTTGATGCCGCCGGCCAGGGCGAAGTCCAGCTCGCCGGTGCGCAGGTAGCGGCCGGCCGAGGTGATCGAGGACAGCGCCGAGGCGAACCCGGAGTCCATCGTCATGTTCGGGCCGTGCAGGTCGAAGTAGTTCGCCACCCGGGCCGAGATGATGTTGGGCATCTGACCGGGGAAGGAGTCCTCGTTGGACTCCGGGATCAGGCCGCGCACCCGCTCGCGCAGCCGGTCGAGCACCTGCGGTACGGCGTCCGAGCCGATCTCGGCGAGCGCCTGCCCGATGTCGTCGAGGTAGCAGCGGTTGGCGTACAGCATGGCCGCCCGGGTCGGGCCCATGTGGCCGACGAACACGCCGGTGGTCAGGGCCTGTTCGGCCCAGAAGCCGGGCATCTGGTCGCGCAGCTGGTGCGCGCACTCCAGGATCATCAGCTGGCAGCGGTCCAGGGCGCGGATCGTCTTCGGAGGCAGCCGCACCTTGTTGAACGGCGGGGCCGGATAGTCCTCGCCGAAGCTGTCCCGCGGCCGGGCGCCGCCGTCCAGCCAGCGCTCCACCGCCTCCCGGCCGTCCAGGCCGGGCAGGTGCGCCGCCCAGCCCACGACGGCGATCCGGTGCCCGGTGTCGGGGACCTTGGCGGGCCGCGGCGCGACGGCGGCCGGGGCGGCCGCGGGCCGGTGCTCGGCGACGATCAGGTGGGCGTTGGTACCGCCGAAACCGAAGCCGGAGACGGCGGCCAGCCGGGGATCGTGCTGCCGCGCCGACCAGGGCTGCGCCTCGGGGGTGATCCGCAGCCCGGTCTCCGACAGCCGGAAGTCCTCCCGGGGCTTGCTGAACCGGAACTGGCCGGGGATGGTGCTCTCCGACAGGCCCAGCAGGTTCTCGATGAGCGACACCACGCCGGCCGCCCAGCCGGTGTGTCCGATCAGCGACTTGTTGGAGGTGACGGTCGCCGGTCCCCCGGTGCCGTAGAACTCGCGCAGCGTGGTGAACTCCGCCAGGTCACCGGCCGGGGTGCCGGTCGCGTGGGCGTTGACCCACTGCACCGCGTCGGCCCCGACCGCGCCCGCCTCCAGGGCCCGCTGCACCGCCAGCGACTGGCCCGCGGCGTTCGGCGCGTAGATCGCCTTGCCCTTGCCGTCGGAGGAGGAGCCGAAGGCGCGCAGCACACCGAGCACCGTGTCGCCGTCCGCCCGGGCGCGGCTGAGCCGCTTCAGGACCACCAGCGCCGCGCCGTCGGCGAAGATCACGCCGTCCGCGTCCTCGTCCAGGGCGTGCACCCGGCCGCGCTTGGACAGCCCCTGGAGCTTGGAGAACAGCACGGTGCCGCGCGGGGCGAGGGCGAACGCGCCGCCGCAGACCGCGATGTCCTGCTTGCCCATCAGCAGGCCCTTGGCCGCGATGTCGATCGCGTAGAGCGAGGAGGAGCAGGCGGTGTCGACCATGTGCAGTTCGGTGGCGGGCGGCAGCAGCCCCCGCATCGCCAGCTCGCCGACCCGGTGCGGCAGGAACCGCGAGCCGCCGCGCGCGGCCCGCCAGTACCTGCGGGACAGCGCGCCGTCGATGTCGTCGCGCAGGTCCCGGCGCGCCTGCTCGGGCAGTGCCAGGGTGTCCACGATGTCGCCGGTCATCCGGGTCACGCTGTCCAGCACACCGGCTTCCTCCAGGTGCTGGCTACCGTCCGGGGTGTAGCCGACCACGAACGAGCAGCGGTCGGCGTCGGTGTGGCGGACCCCCTCCAGCGCCTGCACCAGGCTGTGCCGCAGCCACATCGTGGTCAGCTCGTGGTCCTCGGCGCCGTCCGCGGCGGTGCCCGGGCCCATGCTGTCCACCGAGCCGGGGACGGGCACGAAGTCGGTGATGAAGACGCAGTTCTCGGCGTACGCCTTGTCCTCGGCCGAGGTGTCGGCGGAGTGGAAGTTGCGGTGCGCCCAGCGGTCCGCGGGCACCTTCACGAACAGCTCGTCGCCGGTGGTGCGGAGCTTCCAGTACTCGTCGGGGCTGTTGGCCCCGGCGACGGCGAGGCCCATGCCGACCACGGCGATCGCGTCGTCCTCGGCGTCCACCGCGTCGTCGGCGGCCACGGGCGGTACGGACGCCGCCGGGCTCGCGGCGGCCGCGGGCGGTCGGGGCGGCACCGCGGTGGACCCGGCGGGCACGGGCCGGTCCGGGGCGGGAGCCGGCGGGGCCGGGGCCGGGGCGGGAGCCGGCTCGCTCGGCACGGCGGCGCGGGGCGGCGGCACCGGGCGCGCGTCCGGGGCGGATCCGGCGGCGGCCGGGAGCCCGGGCCGGTCCGCCGCGCCGGGGTGGGGCCGAGCAGGCCCGGCGGCCGGTTCCGCGGCCGGTTCCGCGGTCGGTTCCGCGGTCGGTTCCGGTTCCGCGGTCGGTTCCGGTTCCGCGGTCGGGAGGTCCGGCGGGGAGAGCAGCGCGGCACCCAGCGACAGGCCGCCGTCCGCGAGCACCACCTGCCCGGTGATCCACCCGGACTCCTCGGACGCCAGGAAGGCCACCACCCGGGCGAACTCCTCGGGCGTGCCGAGCCGCTTGAACGGGGTGGCCCGGGCGATCACCTCCTGCATCTCGCGGGCGCGCGGGAACTTGTCCGCGACCTCGCTGCTGAGCATGGCGGCGGAGGCGGTGTTGACCCGGATGCCCAGCGGCGCGAACTCCACCGCGAGGTAGCGGGTCGCCGCCTCGGCGGCGGCCTTCGCCGGTCCGCAGGCGGCGTAGTTGGCCATCACGAACTGCGAGCCGCCCAGTGCCGAGACGGTGACGATGGCGCCGCCGCCGTTCCGGGCCATCAGCGGTGCCGCGGCGCGGGCGCACCGCAGTCCGCCCTTGTAGTTGGTGTCGACGGCCTTGGCGATGTGCTCGTCGGTGACGTCGTCCAGCGGCAGCAGCGCGCCGTTGGCGGCGCTGTTGACCAGGATGTCCAGCCGGCCGTGCCGGTCGCCGATCTCGGCGAACATCCGGTCGACCTGGTCCTGCCGGGCCACCGAGGCCCGCGCCAGGTCGACCGTGGCCCCGGCCGCCACCAGCTCGTCCCGGGTCCGCTTCGCCTGTTCGTGGGAGTGGAAGTAGTTCAGGACGATGTGTGCGCCGCGTGCGGCCAGTTCGCCGGCGATCGCCTTGCCGATCCCCTTCGACCCACCGGTGACCAGCGCCACCTTCCCCGTGAGGTCACTCATGGAACGCCTACTCCTTCTGCAGCGAGGCTGGTTCGGTCCGTCAGCGGGCGGCGGTGACGGACCCGCGGGCGCTCGGGTCGTTCAGCTGGGCGAGCACGAAGTCGGTGATCCGGCCCATGGTGTTGTACTCGGCGAGCCGGAACCCGGAGTCGCGGGGCGGCAGTCCGTAGCGGCTGGACACCCGGGAGAGCAGCTCGACCTGCTTCACCGAGTCGACGCCCAGCTCGGCCTCGAGCTGCACCTCGTCCTCGAAGACGTCCTCGGGGTACTCCAGCGCCTCGGCGTACAGGGTGCGCAGTTCGGCGAAGAGCGTGCCGCGGTCGTGGTCCGGCGCATCGGACGCGGCGGGCGCGGGGCCCTGCCCGGCCGCGGCGGGCTCGGCAGCGGGCTCCGCGGCCGGCTCGGCGGCGGCCGGCTCGGCGGGGGCTTCCGGGGCTCCCGCGCTCTCCTTGCGGAAGGCGTCCAGTTCGGTGCGGATCGTCTCCAGCACCAGGTGGCCGCGCTCGCTCCAGTAGGCGGCGAAGACCTCGGCGGGGACGCTGGGGGCCAGCAGCTCGGCCAGGCTGCCGCGGCCGGCGTCGGCGAGACCCGCCTCGCGGAGCGCCTGGAGCGACCCGTCCAGGGCGAGCGAGCCGCCGAGGACCGCCAGGGTGGGCAGCGCCCGGACCGCGGACCCGGTGGTCAGCCGGCCGACGAGCTTGGAGAGCGCGCCGCGCCCGCCCGCCTCCACGAACACCGTGGCGCCGGCCTGGTGCAGGTGGCGTACCGCGGCGGCGAAGCGCACCGGGCGGGTGAAGTGCTCGGCGAGCAGGTCGGCGAGGACGTCGCCGGGCTCGTAGTAGCGCTGCAGGATCGGCGAGTACACCGGGCGCTGCAGGGGGTGCTGGTCCAGCTTGCGGACGTAGTCGGCGAACTCGGGCGCGGCGGGGGCGAGCGCCGGGGTGTGGAAGGGGAACGGGGTGTCGATCTCGATCGCGCTCAGCCCCAGTTGCCCGGCGATCGCCACCACCCGGTCCAGGACCCCGGCCGGGCCGCTGACCACGGTCTGCTCGTCGTGGTTCTCGGTGGCGACGGCCAGCAGCGGGTCGTCGACCAGGTCCAGCAGCTTGGCGGTGCGTTCGGCGGACGCGGTCAGCGCCACCATCCGTCCGTCGATGCCGCTCTGCCGCTCGATCACCGCGACGCGCTGGGCGACGACGCGCACCCCGTCCTCGACGGAGAAGGCACCGGCCGCCACCAGCGCGGTGATCTCACCGAGACTGTGGCCGGCGAGCACGTCGGGCCGCACCCCCTGCGCGGTGAGGATCTCGTACGCGGCCAGGCCGGCGCCGTAGATGGCGACCTGGGAGGCCCACGGGGCGGTGTCCAGCAGGTCGCGGAGGTCCGCCTCGCCGGGGCCGAAGATCAGGTCGCTGACGCGCCGCGAGTACAGCTCCTCGGTGATCGGATCGAGCCGGTCGAACACCCGCTGCACCTGCGGGTGGAGCCCGCGGGCCCGGCGCAGCGCGGCGCCGTCGAAGCCCCCCTGGCCGGGGAAGAGGAACGCGGTCTGGAAAGCGACGGCGGAGTTGCTGGACATGCCGATACCTCCGGGGAAGGGGTGTGGGAATCGGGCGGGTGGGTGCGGCGGTGCGCTGCGGACGCGGCGGCGGGTGCGGGGTCAGACCGCGCGCGGCGCGGGGCTGTCGAGGAGGTACTCGCCCATGCTGCCGAGGTTGGCGGCGATCAGCCGGTCGGCGATCCGGGTCACCGGGCGGATGCGGCGGGGGGCGCCGCGCACCATCCAGCGCACCATGCGGATCTTCCAGCCGGGCTCCAGCCCCGGGGACACGTGGTCGAACAGGGCGTGGATGTTGTCCGCGGAGTAGAACTCCGCGGGCGGGACGACGGTGGCGAACATGCCGACCATGCCGGTGCCGTGCGCCGGGCTCCGGGTCATGGCGCGGATGATCTCGATCTCCTCGCGGTTGTGGTTCGCGATCATCGCGTGGTCGCGGGTGTAGCGGTAGTGGCCGCGGACCAGTGCGTCGCGGGCCTTCGCGTAGCCGGCGAGCGCTTCGGGCAGGCCGGTCCGCCCGGACAGGGCGCGGTCGGCGGCCGCGGCGAGGAGTTCGGCGCCGCGCAGCGCGTCGGTGATGCCGGCGGCGGTGATCGGGTCCCGGGTGTAGCCGGCGTCGCCGACCAGCGCCCAGCCCGGACCGTGGGAGCGGCGCAGGAAGTTGGGCACCGCGCCGGTCATCCAGGAGTCCACCCGCCGGGTCTCCCGCAGCCGCTGCGCGAAGGCCGGGTCGACCTCCTCGAAGGCGGCGATGACGGTCCGGTCCCGCTCCTCGTCACCGGACGCCCTGAAGTCCTTCACCGGCAGCGCGACGCCGACGATGGTGAGCCCGTCGTGGGTGGGCCAGGTGAAGCAGTGCTTGTGGTTGTGGCGGTAGGTGCGGACCTTCCCGTCGTGCGGCAGACCGGACCAGTAGGACCAGTGGCTCTTGTTCAGCACCGGGCCGGTGTCGTACTTCTCCGCGCCGACGAGCCGGGCGACGGTGGAGTTGGAGCCGTCGGCGCCGACCACCAGCCGGGCGTGCTCGGTCACCGGCGTGCGGTTGCCGGTCTCCGCCCGGATGCCGGTGACGGTGCCCGTCTCGTCGGTGAGCAGTTCCCGTACCGCCACCTCCTCGCGGAGTTCGGCTCCCGCCTTCACCGCGCCCGCCAGCACGATCTCGTCGAGCTTGCGGCGCTCGGGCGAGTACGCCTCGGACACGCCGTCGGCGGCGGGTAGCCGGGCCATCAGTTCCACCGGTCCGCTCTGCAGGCCGTAGGAGTGGATGGGCGGGCAGCCGGTCTCCCGCACCGCGTCCAGAAGTCCCCAGCGTTGCAGCCGGGCAATTCCCGGCGGATGCACGAGGTTGGTCGCCGCCGCCTTTCCACCGGGGAACTTCGCCCGGTCCAGCAGCAGGACCCGGTATCCCTTCTCCGCCAGCACCAGCGCCGTCGCCGACCCGCTGATCCGTGCTCCCACAACAATGACGTCGTACATCGCAGCCCCCATGCCCGACAACCGCTTTCAGGCGGTCCGTCGGATCAGCAAATTCGCACCTGCTCGGAATGTCGTGCCGGTCTACGTCGTCGGGGTCTTCTCGTAGGAATCCTTCCTGGTGACGCCGGGTTTTCCGGCGGTCGTGGAAATCCGTGGGCCGCGGTCCGGTGCGGTGGTGCGGTGCGGCGCGGTGAGCACCGCCGGGCAGCCTGCGGCCGGGATGGCCGCGCCGGTCCGTGCGGCCGGCCGAGTCCGTCCGGGAAATCCCGGGGCGACGCGCGGCTCCCCGGAGTGGTGAGAATCGAGGTGAACACGGCGAACCCGAGTGCGCCGTCGAGTTCCCTGAGGGGGGCGTCCGCGCCGGACACGATTCCCCGGCCGCGCCGCGCGAGGGGGTTCATCGGCATTTCGGCGACCGGCGAGAGGAACGGGCCCGGCCCGGTGGCGCCGGAGGCCGGTCCCGGGAACCGGCCGGAGACCGGTGCGGACCCGGCCGCGAACCGCGGCGGACCGGCCGCGTCGACCGCGCCGAGCGCCCGGTCGCGGAACGGCCGCACGGGCGGCGCCGGGTGGGCCGTCCGCGGCGGCCGGCCGACGGAGGCGGTGAGCGCAGCCGTTCACCCTCCGCTCCGGACCGGAGAGGCTGGTGTCCGGGTCGATCGCCGGCGGGACGGAGTGGACGACGGGGTCGTCCGGGGCGGCCATGGAGACGGTGAACCCGGAGACGATCAAGGTCCGCGCCGTGCTGCCCGCGGGCACCGGCCAGGCACTTTGAGAAATCGTTCCTGCTAATCCGGGATCATCGTACGGACCATGGCCGTCCGTCATTGCCTACGCCCTTTCTCCGACCAGGCGAAATCAAGGGAACCGCAAAGAGAGGAAGCACATATGGGGGGCGTGACAGCAACGCTATCCAGCCTTGATCCCCGGGGACACTGTACCTTCGTACATATGCTGGTAGCTCAGTGCGACCAGCCCCGCCTGGAGACGCGACTCGACCTGCAACTTTTCCAGGATTCGAGCCACGTGAGCCTTGACGGTACGCTCGGTCACCTGGAGCCTGACCGAGATTTTACGATTGGACCAACCCGCGCCCAGCAGCACGAATGTCTGCGCCTCGCGCGCGGAGAGAAGGGGTACCCGGTCCAGTTGACTCGCCCAGGTGGGCATCTGAACATCCATTGTTGACAACGGCGTTAACACGTCACTTCCCCCTTGTGTCAATGTCGCCCGCCATACCAAAGAGGCTCGTTGCGGTCTCGATTATCAGACGGCCTCACCCTTGATGGTCAAGGATTTTACGAACGCTTCTCACGGAGCGGGCACAAATTTAAAGCCACTGGCCTGACGTGCGGTGTTGACGTGGTCAACGCGAATGTATTCCCCGAAGAAAGCCGGGCATCCGGTGGAGTGCATCACACCCCGCCGGGCGGGACCGGCGCCGCCCTTCGCCGGCCCGGCTCTCCGGGCACCGAAGACGGATCGGGCCCCGCCGGCAGCCGGCGGGGCCCGATCACATGAACCCGGCTCGCGCGGGGAGCGCGCGAGGTCGTGCGGAGTCGCGGCGCTACTTGCCGGTCTCCTTCTCGTAGGCCTTGATGACCTCGTCGGTCGGGCCGTCCATCAGCAGCTCGCCCTTCTCCAGCCACAGCACCCGGTCGCAGGTGTCCCGGATGGACTTGTTGTTGTGACTGACCAGGAAGACGGTGCCCGCCTCCTTGCGCAGCTCGCGGATCCGGGCCTCCGAGCGCTTCTGGAACTTCCGGTCACCGGTGGCCAGCGCCTCGTCGATCATCAGCACGTCGTGGTCCTTCGCCGCCGCGATCGAGAACCGCAGCCGCGCCGCCATACCGGAGGAGTACGTCCGCATCGGCAGCGTGATGAAGTCGCCCTTCTCGTTGATGCCGGAGAAGTCCACGATCTGCTCGTAGCGCTCCCGGATCTGCTCCCGGGACATCCCCATCGCCAGTCCGCCGAGCATCACGTTGCGCTCACCGGTCAGGTCGTTCATCAGCGCGGCGTTCACGCCCAGCAGCGACGGCTGGCCGTCGGTGTAGACCTGGCCGCGCTCCGTCGGGAGCAGCCCCGCCACCGCCTTCAACAGCGTCGACTTGCCGGAACCGTTGGACCCGATCAGCCCGATCGACTCCCCGCGGTACGCCACGAAGGTCACCCCGCGGACCGCGTGCACCTCGCGCATCCCCGGCGCGTTCTTCCGGCGGATGATCCGGTTCAGCGCCGCGGTGGCGCTGCCGCGGCCGCGGGCACCACCGTTGACCTTGTAGACGATGTGCACGTCATCGGCGATGACGGTGGGGATCCGGCCGCCGTGCGCGGCCTTCTCCCGGTTCTGTGCGACGTTCTGCTCAGCCACGGCCGTACTGCTCCTCTGCCTTCCAGAAGTAGACGAAGCCACCGATCCCGGCGGCCACGGCCCACCCGAGGGCGAGCATCCAGACGTGCGACGGCAGATTGGACGCCGGGTAGTCGTCCATGAGGGCGAAGCGCATCAGGTCGATGTAGACCGAGGCCGGGTTGGCGAGCAGCAGGTCGTCCAGCCAGGCCGGCGCGTTGTGCTTCTCCAGCATCTCTTTCATGCTGTACATCACGCCGGAGGCGTAGAGCCAGGTACGGGTGATGAACGGCATCAGCTGCGCCAGGTCCGGGGTCTTGCTGCCGAGCCGGGCCATGGCCAGGGACAGGCCGGTGTTGAACACGAACTGCAGCGCCAGCGCCGGGATGATCAGCAGCCAGGCGGCGTCGGGGTAGTGCCCGAAGCCCACCAGCACGACGACCAGCACGATCATCGAGAACAGCAGCTGCTGGAGCTGCTGGAGCGAGAAGGAGATGGGCAGCGCCGCCCGGGGGAAGTGCAGGGCGCGGACCAGCCCGAGGTTCCCGGAGATCGCCCGCACGCCGGCGAGCACCGAGCTCTGGGTGAAGGTGAACACGAACACACCCGTCACCAGGAACGGGATGTACTCGTCGTTCTTCATGCCGCCCCGGCCGCCCATGAGCAGACCGAAGATGAGGAAGTACACCAGGGCGTTCAGCAGCGGGGTCGCCACCTGCCACAGCTGGCCCAGCTTCGCCTGGCTGTACTGCGCGGTCAGCTTGGCCTGCGAGAAGGCCAGGATGAAGTGGCGCCTGCCCCACAGCTGCCGGACGTAGTCACCCAGCGCCACCCGGGCACCACTGACCTCCAGCCCGTACTTGCGCGCCAGCTCGGCAGGGGTCAGCCCGTCGTCCGGCGATGGCGGGGCACTCATGGCGACCGCACCGTCGTGCGTAGTCTCGCTCACAGTTGACACTTTCGTCCTCAGGATGCGCTGCCGGGGGCCGCAGCCCCGGATCGCGCCCGATGCTCTCAGACCCGAGCTTGTCAGATGACAGGAGGTCGGCCCAGTCGGGTCAGGCGCCATACCGTACGCCACTTCATGGGCCGCCGGGGACCGCACGGGGTCTTCCAGCCTTCCTTGAAGCCGCCGAACCAGGCGCGCAGCGCCGGACCGGAGGGTTTGCGCGCCAGGGTGAGCAGCATCCACACGCCGAGATAGACCGGGACCAGCACCGCCGGGAGGTTGCGGCGGGCCAGCCAGACCCGGTTCCGGGCGACCATGCGGTGGTAGACCGCGTGCCGGCTGGGCGCCGTGGCCGGGTGGTGCAGCACCATGTCCGACCGGTAGTCGATCATCCAGCCGGCGTCCAGCGCACGCCAGGCGAGGTCGGTCTCCTCGTGTGCGTAGAAGAAGTCGTCCGGCAACCCGCCCACCTGCTCGAAGACCGTGGTACGCACCGCGTTCGCACCCCCGAGGAAGGTGGTGACGCGGGAGGAGCGCATCGGGTCGGAAGCGCGCAGCCGGGGCACGTGGCGGCGCTGGGTGGTGCCGGTCTCCGGATCGGCGATCCGGAAGGTGACGATGCCCAGGCCCGGGTCCGCGGCGAACGCCTCCCGGCACAGCCGGGCGGTGTCGGTCCGCGGCAGCAGCCCGTCGTCGTCGAGGAAGAGCAGCACGTCGACGTCGCGGCCGCCGGGCCCGAACGCCTCGATGCCGACGTTCCGGCCGGCCGGGATGCCCACGTTCTCGGGCAGTTCCACGGTCCGCACGGTGATGCCGGGGACGTCGAAGCCGGGCAGCGGCGAGCCGTTGCCGACCACCACCACCTCGATGGAGTCGCCCTCCTGCCGGGCGACCGACTCCAGCAGTGCGCGCACCTCGTCGGGGCGGTTGCCCATGGTGAGGACGACCGCGCCGACCTTGATCGTGTCCGGGTTCACTTCAGCCTGCTCGACGCGAGGATGGACACCAGGTGCAGGAGCGTCTGGAGGACGGCGATGCCCGCCAGTACGGCCACTCCCAGCCGGGTGAAGAACAGATCGCCGCGGGCCGTGTCGATGATCGCGACGAGGAGGATGAACAGCGACGCCTCGACCCCGAGGATCAGCCGGTGGAACTTCAGGGCCGCGGCGGCCTTGCGGGCCAGGGCCATGCCGGAGGAGCGCGGCTCGGCCGCCGACTCCTGGACCGGCGGCAGGCCGCCCTGGTGCCGGGCGACACCGACCAGGTCGGTCTCGGCCTTGATCATGATGGCGCCGAGCGCGGCGAGGGTGCCGAGGAAGGCCCACAGCCAGTCGATCCGGCCGGAGCCCCACAGGTCGGCGGCGCGCAGGCCGAAGCCGACCAGGACCGCGGCGTCGCACAGGTAGGCGCCGACCCGGTCCAGGTAGACCCCGCCGAGCGAGAACTGCTTCTTCCAGCGGGCGATCTCGCCGTCGACGCAGTCGAGCAGCAGGTAGAGCTGCACCGCCACCACACCGAGCACGGCGCCCGGGATGCCCGGCACCAGCAGGGCCGGGGCGGCGAGGACGCCGGCGACGGTCATCAGGTAGGTCAGCTGGTTGGGCGTGACCCGGGTGTTCACCAGGTGCCGGTCGACGCGCAGCGAGATCTCGCGCATGTAGAGCCGGCCGGCCCAGTGTTCACCGCTCCGCCGGTCCTTCACACCCGGAGGGTGGACGACCGGGCGGAGTTCAGCCACTGATGGCTTGACTGACTGCTTTGGCATAGTCGGCGTACGCGTCCCTGATCTGGTCGGTGGACAGGTCCAGGTGCTCGAGGATCGTGTAGCGCCCGGGGCGGGTCTGCGGCGCGAACTCCACCGCCCGGACGAACTCGTCCGCGGTGAAGCCGATCTCCTCGGGCAGCACGGGCAGGCCGTGCCGGTGCAGCACCTCCGCCATCAGCGCGGAGTCCTCGTGCGCACCACGCAGGTGCATCGCGAAGGCGGCCCCCAGACCGCACTGCTCGCCGTGGCTGGCGGCGCGCTTGGGGTACAGCAGGTCGAAGGCGTGGTTGATCTCGTGGCAGGCGCCGGAGGCCGGGCGGCTGTCGCCCGCGACCGACATCGAGATCCCGGTGAGGACCAGGCCCTCGGCCAGCACGGTGAGGAAGCCGTCGTCGCCGACGCCGCCGGGGTGGCGGAGCACGGCCTCGCCCGCCTGGCGCGCGATCGCCGCGGCCAGGCCGTCGATCTGCTCGCCCTTCTCGCGGTGCGCCAGCTCCCAGTCGGCGACGGCGGAGATGTTGGACAGCGCGTCGCCGATGCCGGAGCGGACGAACCGGACCGGGGCCTCGCGGATCACGTCGAGGTCGATGACGACGGCGATCGGGTTCGGCACCCCGTAGGAGCCGCGGCCCGCGTCGTTGTCCAGGGTGGCGACCGGCGAGCACAGACCGTCGTGCGAGAGGTTCGTCGCCACGGCGACCAGCGGCAGGCCGATCCGGGCCGCGGCGAACTTCGCACAGTCGATGATCTTGCCGCCGCCCAGGCCGACGACCGCGTCGTAGTGCCCGGACTTCATGGCGTCGGCGAGCTTGATGGCGTCGTCCAGGGTGCCACCGCCGACCTCGTACCAGGAGGCGCCGGGCAGCGCCGGGGCGAGCCGCTCGCGCAGCACCGCCCCGGAGCCGCCGCTGATCGCGATGGCGAGCTTCCCCGAGGCGGAGATGCGCTGGTCGGCCAGCACTCCCGCCAGGTCATCCAGGGCCCCGGCCCGGATGTCGACGACAACCGGCGAGGGGATGAGCCGGGTCAGTACTGGCACGCGATCTCACGGCCCTTCGCCAGGTCCTCGTGGTTGTCGATCTCGACCCACCGGATATCGCCGATCGGCTCGACGTCGACCTTGAAGCCGCGGTTGACCAGCTCCTGGTAGCCGTCCTCGTAGTACAGGTCGGGGTCGCGCTCGAAGGTCACCTTCAGTGCGTCGGCCAGGTCCGCGGCGGCCTCGCCCTCGATGAGCGTGACGCCGATGTACTCACCGGTGGCCTCGGCCGGGTCCATCAGCTTGGTGATGCGCTGCACACCCTTCACCGGGTCGACGACGACCTTCATCTCCTCGTCGGCGAGCTGCTTGACGGTGTCGAGGGCGAGGATGATCTTCTTGCCCTCGCCGCGCGCGGCGAGCAGGGTCTTCTCCACCGAGACCGGGTGCACGGTGTCGCCGTTGGCCAGGATCACGCTGTGCCGGATGGCGTCCCGGGCGCACCACAGGGAGTAGGCGTTGTTCCACTCCTCGGCCTTGTCGTTGTCGATCAGGGTGAGCTTGAGGCCGTACTTCTGCTCCAGGGCCGCCTTGCGCTCGTAGACGGCCTCCTTGCGGTAGCCGACGACGATCGCGACCTCGGTCAGACCGACCTCCGCGAAGTTGCCGAGGGTGAGGTCGAGGACGGTGAGGCTGTCCTCCTGACCCTCGGGCCCGACCGGCACCAGGGCCTTGGGGAGGGTGTCGGTGTAGGGACGCAGACGCCGTCCGGCGCCGGCGGCCAGCACGAGGCCGATCATGCGGGTTCTCCTGTTTCGTCGTGTACTGCGGGTGCTCCGGAGGACACCCAGAAGCGGATGCTCTCGATGAGCACCGCCAGCGCCAGGGCCCCCGCGAGGGCCGTCAGCGCGATGGTGAAGCCTTGGTCGTGCCAGAGCGCGGCGGCGACCGTGACGGCCAGCGTCCGTCCCTCGTGCCCGCCGATCAGCCGCACCAGCCGGCGCGGCGGCGCGCCGGTGCCACCGCGGATGCGGTACACCGTGTCGTAGTGATGGTAGGCGACGGCCGCCACCAGCCCGAAAGCCGCGGGCAAGGCTCCGTTCACCTCGGAGCGGGCCGCGAGCACCAGCACGGTGGTGTACTCGGCGGCCCGGAACAGCGGCGGCACCAGCCAGTCCAGCGGGCCCTTCAGCGGCCGCGCCACGGCCAGGCCGGAGGTCGCCGCGTAGCCGAGGGCGGCGACCAGCGGCCAGGGCCCGCCGAAGGGTGTGAGGGCCGCCACCGCGACCACGGCCGCCCCGCCGAGCAGGGCCAGCGCCGGGACGGCGAGGCCGGGCAGGGCGCGGGCGGGCCTGCGGAACGCGGCGGCGAAGCCCTCGGCCAGCGGGCCGGAGTCGGCGAGGTCGGCCAGGGCCTGCGCGGCCCGGTCGGTGCGCCGCGCCTTGCGGGTCACCGAGCGCAGCACCCGGCCGGCGGTGGTGTAGCAGGCGGCGACCGCGCAGCCGGCGATCAGCACCACCAGGGTGATCCGGGGCGTGGTCAGCGCGGTGAGCACCGCGATCATCGCCCACCGCTCCCCGATCGGGAGCACGATCATGCGGCGCACCCAGACCGTCCAGCCGACGCTGTCCAGGCGGTCGGAGAGGGCGGCGGTGGGGCTGGTGTTGCCGGTGGCGTCGTGGTTGGCCTCGTTGAACGAGAAATCGACCACATGGCGGCAGGTCTGCAGGACCATGGCGCCCAGCGCCAGGGCCCATACGTCGTCCCCGGAGGCGTTGGCGGCGCCCAGTGCCAGGCCCGCGTAGTAGGCGTACTCCTTGGCCCGGTCGAAGGTGGCGTCCAGCCAGGCGCCCAGGGTGGAGTACTGCAGCGAGTAGCGGGCCAGCTGGCCGTCGGTGCAGTCCAGGACGAAGGAGGCGATCAGCAGCACGCCGGCGGCGACGAAGCCGGTGCGGGTGCCGGTGGCGGCGCAGCCCGCCGCGATCAGCGCGGTGAGCAGCGAGGCGGTGGTGACCTGGTTGGGGGTGAGGCCGCGGCGGGCGCACCAGCGGGCGAGGTACCGGGAGTAGGGGCTGATGCAGAAGGTGGTGAAGAACCCGTCCCGGGACTTCACCGCGCTGCGCAGCCGCACCTGCTCCTCGTCGACGGCGGCGATCGCGGCCCGGGCGGCGGCCCGCGACTCCGGGGCGGACGGGACGGCGGCCACCAGCGTGCCGAGCTCCGGCCGGTGCACGGCGACGCCGGTCGCGAGCAGATCGGCGGCGAGCGTGTCGGGCAGCGGCCGGTCGTCCGCGGGCGCCGCGCCGGACGCGCCCGGCGTCCCGGCGGAATCGTTGCTTCCGTCACCTGCCGGCCGGCTGCGGTCCGCCTCGGACGGCGCCGCACCGGCCGCTCCCGGGGCGCCGGCGGGGAGCCGGGCCGGGTCCGCCGCGGTCCGGCCGGCCCGGGTCGCGAGGGCCCGGGCGAGCTCGTCGCGGGCCTCCGGGGCGGCGGTGACCGCACCGTCCACGGCGGCGGCCGGGAAGCGGGGGTCGGTCAGCGCCAGGCGCAGCGCGTGGCGGTGCCCCAGGAACCGGGAGTCGACCAGCGCAACCCGTTCACCAGCGGGGACGCCGGCGAGCTCGGTGGCGGCAGCGGCGGCGTCGGCCGCGCTGCGCACGTCGAAACCCAGCGACCGGAGGTCGTCCGTCAGGGACGAGCCGACGACCGGCGGACCGGTGAGAATGGCGGTCGACAGACGAACTCACTCCTTGGCATCCGGCATGGGCGGCCACGCCCGTCCGGGCTCTCGGGGCAGCGGGCGGCGCGCGCTCTGCGCCCGCGAGGGGCGGCAGCACGTCGGCAGAGGCTATCGGATGCACGGAAGCGCCCGTTCACCGCACATTCACCGCACGATCGGGTGAGCGATGTTTCACGCCTGCCGCGATCATCATGGTGGATTCCGCCGCCGCCGACAAACGCCCGCCGTCCGGCGCGCTGGATAGGGTGCCTGTCATGACGTGGCTGATCACTGGTGGTGCCGGATATATCGGGGCGCATGTCGTGCGGGTCATGGCGGAGGCCGGGGAACGGGTCGCCGTGCTCGACGATCTGTCCACCGGCGTGCCCGGGCGGCTGCCGGCCGGGGTCCCGCTGGTGACCGGATCCACCCTGGACCGCGCGCTGCTCGACCGCACCCTCGCCGACCTGGGCGTGACCGGGGTGGTGCACCTGGCGGCCCGCAAGCAGGTGGCGGAGTCGGTCGAGCAGCCGCTGCGCTACTACCGGGAGAACGTGCACGGGCTGACCGTGCTGCTGGAGGCGGTGGCGGCGGCCGGAATCGGCCGTTTCCTCTTCTCCTCCTCGGCCGCCGTGTACGGCACGCCCGATGTGGACCTGGTCACCGAGGACCTGACCTGCGCGCCGGTGAACCCGTACGGGGAGACCAAACTGGCCGGCGAGTGGCTGGTCCGGGCGGCCGGCGCGGCGCACGGCATCTCCACCGCCTGCCTGCGCTACTTCAACGTGGCCGGGGCGGCCCGTCCGGAGCTCGCGGACACCGGGGTGTCCAACATCGTCCCGATGATGTTCGAGCGGGTGACCGGGGGCGAGCCGCCGCGGATCTTCGGCGACGACTACCCGACCCCCGACGGCACCTGTGTGCGCGACTACATCCACGTCGAGGACCTGGCCTCGGCGCACCTGGCGGTGGCCCGGCGGCTGGCCGAGCCGGCCGGCTCGGGCGACCTGACCGTGAACATCGGCACCGGCCAGGGCGTCTCGGTGCGCGAGATGGCCGGGCTGATCCTGGAGGTCACCGGCCGCACCGGCCTGGTGCCCCGGGTCGAGCCGCGCCGGGCGGGCGACCCGGCCCGGGTGGTCGGCTCCACCGAGCTGATCGGCAAGGAACTGGGCTGGAGCGCCCGGCACGGGGTGCGGGCGATGGTGGAGTCGGCGTGGGACGGGTGGTGCCTGCGCCACCCCGAGGCGCGGCGCGGCTGACCCGGCGCTCCGCCGTAGTTCACTGGGCCCACCGGTGACGTGCGGGAGGAGCATCCATGGGCGCTGGCCACGGCCACGGCACCGCGGCGGGCGCGCACCGGTGGCGGCTGGCGTGCGCGCTGGCGATCACGCTGGTGGTGACCGCGCTGGAAATCACCGGCGGTCTGCTGGCCGGCTCACTGGCGCTGCTGGCCGACGCCGGTCACATGGCGACGGACGCGGTGGGTCTGGCCATGGCGCTGCTGGCGATCCACTTCGCCAACCGGCCGCCGAGTCCGCAGCGCACCTACGGGCTGGCCCGGGCGGAGATCCTGGCCGCCCTGGGGAACTGCCTGCTGCTGTTCGGGGTGGGCGGTTACGTCCTCGTGGAGGCGGTGCGCCGGTTCGTCTCCCCCACCGGCACCGAGGGGGCGCTCACCGTGGTGTTCGGTGTGATCGGCCTGGCGGCGAACGCGGTGTCGCTGGCGCTGCTGATGCCCGGGCAGCGGGAGAGCCTCAACGTCCGGGGGGCCTTCCTGGAGGTGCTGGCGGACGCGCTGGGCTCGGTGGCGGTGATCGTCTCGGCGGTGGTGGTGCTCGCCACCGGCTGGGCGGGCGCCGACCCGCTGGCCTCGCTGGTGATCGCGCTGATGATCGTGCCGCGGGCCTGGCGGCTGCTGCGCGAGACGCTCGAGGTGCTGCTGGAGGCGGCACCGCGGGATGTGGACATCACCGAGGTACGGGCCCACATCCTGGCCGTCGAGGGCGTCCGGGACGTGCACGACCTGCACGTGTGGACCATCACCTCGGGGCTGCGGGTGCTCTCCGCCCATGTGGTGGTCGACGCGGCGGCGCTGGACGCGGTGGGACACGAGCGGATGCTGCACGAGTTGCAGGGCTGCCTCGGTGAACATTTCGCCGTCGGGCACAGCACATTCCAGCTGGAGCCCGGCGGACACGCCGAGCACGAGGCGCGACCCTGCCCGTGACGCAGCGTCGCCCCGTGGTCGCGCCGTGGAATGTGCGCAAGACTTGAGGGCCCCGGACCGACAACGAGGATGGTCATGCCGATCACACCTGCCGATGGCCGTACGGCCGACCCCGCCGCCGACACGGCCTCCGCGCCGATCGGGTCCCCGGACCCGATCATGCTCGAACTGGTCGACGAGGAAGGCAGGACGATCGGCACGGCGGAGAAGCTCTCCGCGCACCGGGCCCCGGGGCGGCTGCACCGGGCGTTCTCGGTCTTCCTCTTCGACGGCCGGGGCCGGCTGCTGCTGCAGCGCCGGGCGCTGGGCAAGTACCACTCCCCCGGTGTGTGGTCGAACACCTGCTGCGGCCACCCCTACCCGGGCGAGCCGCCGTTCGCGGCGGCCGCCCGGCGCACCGGGGAGGAGCTGGGGCTGGGCCCGGTGCTGCTGCGCGAGGCCGGCCGGGTCAGGTACAACCACCCCGATCCGGCGTCCGGCCTGGTGGAGCAGGAGTACAACCACCTCTTCGCCGGGCTGGTGGAGGCCGAGCCGCGGCCGGATCCGGCGGAGATCGCGGAGACGGCGTTCGTCACGCCGGCCGAGCTGGACGCGCTGCGCGGGTCGGCCCCGTTCTCGGCGTGGTTCATGACCGTGCTGGACGCGGCCCGGCCGGGGATCCGGGAGGTCACCGGGGCCGGCGCGGGCTGGTGACCGGGGCCGTCACCGGTCCGGCGGGCGGCGCCGCGCCGGTGCCGCCCGCCGGAGCGAGCGGCAGGACGGCCCAGACCGCCTTGCCGCCGCCGGCGACGTGGCTCACGTCGTGGGTGCCGCCCGCCTCCTCGGCGACGGCCTGCACCAGCAGCAGCCCGCGCCCGCCGGTGCGGCTCTGGTCGGCCTCCAGGGCCTTGGGCCGGTAGGGGTGGTCGTCCTCGACGGCCACCCGGATCCAGCCGCCGCCGACGGACAGCTCCACGGTGATCTCCGGGGAGAGCACGGCGGCGTGCCGCACCGCGTTGGTGACCAGCTCGGAGACGATCAGCAGCAGGCTCTGCACCAGGTCCTCGGTGACCGGAACCCGCCGGTGCGCCAGCAGCTGCCGCACCGTGTGCCGGGCCCGGGGCACGGAGGAGTCCAGCGCGGGGGCGGTGAAACGCCACACCCCCTCGTACCCGGGCCCCTCGTACCCGGGCGTCACGCGGGGCGCCGCCGGCCCGCGGTCCGGCGGGGTGCTCCCGAGGATCTCCATGTCCGATACCCGCCCTCCCCCAGCTACCGCTGGGCGGTGCCCCCAGCCGCTCGTCACTGACGACGAGTGTTGAGAATCACAGGGGCGCGCCCGAGGAACTGAACATAAGTCAGCTACTATCGATGACTTTTGACCATTTTTGCTGCCATCTGCCAGATGAATGACGGAAGTCGACCGCCTTCTCCGCGGTTCTCGGCCCGGGCACCGGCGCCCCGGTGACGTCGCGTGACCGGGCACGCCCCGCCGGACCGCGCCGGACCGCCGGATACGATCCGCGCCATGGAGCCCTTGGAGCCGGCCGCCGGGCCGCAGCCCGGTCTGGAGCACGACATCACCGGCGGCGTGGCGACCGTCGTCATCCGCAACCCGGCCAAGCGCAACGCGATGACCGCCGGGATGTGGCGCGAACTGCCCGTCCTGCTGGACCGCTGGGCCGCCGACCCCGCGGTCCGCGCGGTGGTCCTCACCGGCGCCGGGGACACCTTCTGCGCGGGCGCCGACATCGCCACCCTGACCGGGACCGACGAGGACTCCAAGGGGCTGGCGGTCGCCGCCGAGGACGCCCTCGCCGCCTTCCCCAAGCCGACCCTGGCCGCCATCCGCGGATACTGCGTGGGCGGCGGCTGCCAGTTGGCGGCCGCCTGCGACCTGCGGTTCGCCGAGGAAGGCAGCCGGTTCGGCGTCACCCCGGCCCGGCTCGGCGTCGTCTACTCGCCGTCCTCGACCCGCCGGCTGGTGGAACTGGTCGGCCCCGCCACCACCAAGTACCTCCTGTTCTCGGCCGAGTTGATCGACTCCGAGCGGGCACTGCGCACCGGCCTCGTCGACGAGGTGCTGCCGGCGGGCGCGCTGGACGGGCGGGTCGCCGAGTTCACCTCGGTGCTGGCCTCGCGGTCGGCGCTCACCCAGGCCGCGGCCAAGGAGTTCGCGGCCGGTCCGGCCGCCGCCGACCGGGTGGCCCACTGGGCCGAGCAGGCGCGCGGCAGCGATGACGAGGCGGAGGGCGTGGCCGCGTTCCTCCAGCGCCGCCCGCCGCGGTTCAGCTGGGCCCCGCCGGCGCCGCGCTGACCCGCTCGCGGGCCCGGCCGCCGGACCCGCGACGCCGCCCCGCACACCCCGGCCGCCCACCGTTCACCGGACCGCCGGTTCCCCGCGGCAGCCGGGCCATCCAGGCATACTCAGCGGTCGCTCAGCTGCCCGCCGGCCCTTCCCGGCCCCCTTACCTCCGAGTAGCGTGCGCGCCATGACGACACTGCCCGAACGTTCCGCACGCCACTGCCAGAGCGTCCTCAACCCGCTCCACTCGGCCATCTACTTCACCCCCGACTACCATCAGGAGGTGTCGAAGCTCGGCGTGGAGGACCGGATGGCCTCCTACTTCGTCAGCCGCTCCGCGGCCCTCGGCCGGGTCGGGGCGGGCACCGTGACCGCCACCTTCTTCAACTTCAAGTACGAGCAGGTGGCCCGGCACATACCCGCCGTGTGGGAAGTGATCACACCGCGCGAGGCGCTCGACGCCAGGCTGCGCGCTGCGGACTCGATGCTGCGGCGGCTGCTGGGCGAGGAGGCGATCGGCTCCCCCGCGATGGCCGAGGCGGCAAAGCTGGCGCTGCGCGCGACCGAGGCGTGTTCCAGGGCGGCCCGGCCGCTGTACGCGGCGCACGCCGACCTCCCGGTGCCCGACGCCCCGCACCTGGCGCTCTGGCACGCCGCCACGCTGCTGCGGGAGCACCGCGGCGACAGCCATCTGGCGGTCCTGCTGGACGCCGGCCTGGACCCGGTCGAGGCCCTCGCCAGCCACACCGCCAGCGGGCGCGGCATGTCGCCGAAGTGGGTGCTGGCGACCCGCGGCTGGTCGGCGGAGGAGTGGGCGGCGGCCCACGACCGGCTGCGCGACCGGGGACTGCTGGACGAGGCCGGCGAGCTGACCGAGGCGGGCACCGCGCTGCGCAAGGACCTGGAGGCCGCCACCGACCGGCTCGACCTGGCCCCCTACGCCCACCTGGGTGCGGACGGCGTGGCCCGGCTCACCGAGCTGGCCGGGGCGTTCACCGCCAAGGCGGCCGAGGGCGGCGCGTTCCCCGCGGACCTCCTCGGCAAGCGTTGACCGGCACCGCCGTCCGGGCGGCGGGCGCGGGACGGCACCGGGCGTCGGACCGGCCGGGTTTGCGGCCTCCGGGCGCGGTCACCCGAGGGAGGGAGACCCGTTCCGACCCAGGAGGCATCATGTTCCGCGCCATCGCCGACGTGCTGCGGCAGATCGGCAGCACCCTCGCGAGCGTCGTCACCCTCCCCTTCCGCGCCCTGGCCCGGCTCTTCGGCGGGGCCTCCCGGGCAGGCCGGTGACCCGGCGTCGGCACGTCCGACCCGGCACCGCCGTCCCGTCCGCGCCACCTGCCACAATGCAGACGCAACCGGACAGGACGACAGGAAGCCGAGCGTGATCGTGACGACGACGTCCATCGAAGGCAGGATCGCCGAGGAGATCGGCGTACGGGAGCGGCAGGTCAGGGCCGCCGTCGAGCTGCTCGACGGCGGCTCGACCGTGCCGTTCATCGCGCGCTACCGCAAGGAGGCGACCGAGACGCTCGACGACGCCCAGCTGCGCACGATCGAGGAGCGGCTGCGTTACCTGCGGGAGCTGGAGGAGCGCCGGACCGCGATCCTGGAGTCGGTCCGGTCGCAGGGCAAGCTGGACGACGCGCTGCGGGCCCAGATCCTCGCCGCCGACTCCAAGGCGCGGCTGGAGGACATCTACCTGCCCTTCAAGCCCAAGCGGCGCACCAAGGCGCAGATCGCACGGGAGGCCGGTCTGGAGCCGCTGGCCGACGGGCTGCTCGGCGACCCCTCGGTGGAACCCCTCGCGGCCGCCGCGGCCTTCGTCGACGCGGACCGGAACGTCCCGGACCCGGCGGCGGCCCTGGAAGGCGCCCGGGCCATCCTCACCGAGCGGTTCGGGGAGGACGCGGACCTCATCGGCGAGCTGCGCGAACGGATGTGGCAGCGCGGCCGCCTGGCCACCCGGGTGCGGGCGGGCAAGGAGGAGGCGGGCGCGAAGTTCGCCGACTACTTCGACTTCTCCGAACCGTTCACCGAGCTGCCCTCGCACCGGGTGCTGGCCATGCTCCGCGGCGAGAAGGAAGAGGTCCTGGACCTCACCCTGGAGCCGGAGCCGGCGCCCTCCGCGCCGGATCCGGGCGAGGCCGGAGCGTCCGGGCAGCCCGGCGGCCCGTCCTCCTACGAGCCGATCATCGCCCACCGCTTCGGCATCGCCGACCGCGGCCGGCCCGGCGACAAGTGGCTGGCCGACACCGTGCGCTGGGCCTGGCGCACCCGCATCCTGGTCCACCTCGGCATCGACCTGCGGCTGCGGCTGCGGACCGCCGCCGAGGACGAGGCGGTCCGCGTGTTCGCCGCCAACCTCCGCGATCTGCTGCTCGCCGCGCCCGCGGGCACCCGCGCCACGCTGGGGCTGGACCCGGGGTTCCGCACCGGGGTGAAGGTGGCCGTGGTGGACGGCACCGGCAAGGTCGTCGCCACCGACACGATCTATCCGCACGTCCCGCAGAACAAGTGGGACGAGTCGCTGGCGAAGCTGGCCCGGCTGGCCCGCGAGCACGCGGTGGAGCTGGTGGCCATCGGCAACGGCACGGCGTCCCGGGAGACCGACCGGCTCGCCGCCGAACTCTGCGCCCGGCACCCGGAGCTGAAGCTCACCAAGGTGGTGGTCTCCGAGGCCGGGGCGTCGGTGTACTCGGCGTCCGCCTTCGCCTCCCAGGAACTGCCCGGTCTGGACGTCTCGCTGCGCGGCGCGGTCTCCATCGCCCGCCGCCTCCAGGACCCGCTCGCCGAGCTGGTGAAGATCGACCCCAAGTCGATCGGCGTCGGCCAGTACCAGCACGACCTGTCCGAGGTGAAGCTGTCCCGCTCCCTCGACGCCGTGGTCGAGGACTGCGTCAACGGCGTGGGCGTGGACGTCAACACCGCGTCCGCACCGCTGCTGGCCCGGGTCTCCGGCATCGGCGCCGGGCTGGCCGAGAACATCGTGGCGCACCGCGACGCCAACGGGCCGTTCCGGTCGCGGAAGTCGCTCAAGGACGTCTCGCGGCTGGGCCCCAAGGCGTACGAGCAGTGCGCGGGCTTCCTCCGCATCCGCGGCGGCGACGACCCGCTGGACGCCTCCAGCGTGCACCCGGAGTCATACCCGGTGGTGCGGGCGATGGTGAAGTCGGTGGGCGGCGAGGTCGCCTCGCTGATCGGCAACAGCGGTGCGCTGCGCACCCTGCGCCCGGCCGACTTCGTCAACGACACCGTCGGCCTGCCGACCGTCACCGACATCCTGCGCGAACTGGAGAAGCCGGGCCGCGACCCGCGGCCGGCCTTCCGGACCGCCACCTTCAAGGAGGGCGTGGAGAAGCTCGGCGACCTGGAGCCGGGCATGGTGCTGGAAGGAGTGGTCACCAACGTGGCGGCGTTCGGCGCGTTCGTGGACGTCGGTGTCCACCAGGACGGCCTGGTGCACGTCTCGGCGATGTCCCGGACCTTCGTGAAGGACCCGCGCGACGTGGTGAAGCCGGGCGACATCGTCAAGGTGAAGGTCATGGAAGTGGACATCCCACGCAAGCGGATCTCCCTGACACTGCGGCTGGACGACGAGGCGCAGCCGGGCACGGGCGGCCGGGGCGGCGACCGCGCGGGCCGGGGCGAGCGCGGCGACCGGGCCGGGCAGGGCGGCGGCGCGCGGCGCGGCGCCCCGCAGCAGCGGCGCGGCAACGGCGCCGGCCGGGAGCAGCGCGGCGGCGGCCGGGACGCCGCACCGGCGAGCGGTGCGATGGCGGACGCGCTGCGCAGGGCCGGCCTGCTCTAGGCGCCGCCCGCGTCGGCTGCCCCACCACGGTCCTCGCCTCGCCCGGCCGGGCGAGGCGAGGATCCCCCGGAACCCGTCGCACCCGCTCGCCTCGCCCGGTCCGGTCCGGCGCCCGCCCCCGTCCAGGGGGCACACGCGGGTTCGACGGGCCGCTCCCGGGCGGGAGCGGGGGCCAGGCGGGTCAGCGGCGAGGGACCGGTGCCTGACGCTTGACGTCCACTCCGACGTAGTCGCCGATGGTGCATGACGTGCCGTCGGCGAAGACGAAGTGCTTGCCGCCGTTCGTGGTGAACATGTTCCGCAACTCCCGGAAACGGCCTCTCCATTTCAGCAGGTCGGTCCGCCGCACCTGCCGAGCGGCCACCGTTCGCACCTCGTACCCGGCACTGCCCAGCGGGTCACCGGTAGGGATCGGCATACCAGAACCCCCAGACGACCAGAACCGGCACCGCAACGCACAGCACCCAGAACACCCCGGCGCGCAGCACGCGGAACGCGAACAGGGCGCGGCTCCGTAAGAAGTCCATCTGGCTCTCTCCCGTCACCACCATCTGACCGGTGTCTTCCTTCCTCCATGGCATTCGGGGCACGGAACGGTGCGCTGCCCCTCGCACGCCTCGCAGCCCGCGAATCCGGCGCAGTCGGGGCACCACACACGGGTGTGACCCGCACACCAGCCGCAGTGGGCCACGGGCCGGTCCCGCGGTTCGCGGGGTGGTTCGCTCATCGCCTGCGGGTCACCAGCCGGACCTGGTGGCGGTTGGCCGCGATCCGGTATTCGAGGCGTTCACGTTCGGTGGAGTCCCGGTAGACCGTGGTGTCCCACGGTTCGCCGCCGTCGGCGGGCGCCAGCGTCAGTGAGCCTCTTTCGCTGTCCCAGCCGACCACCTTCCCGACCTGCATCGTGCGGGTGTCGGTCACCAGGACTCCGGGAGCGGGCACCGGACGGGGCCGATGTCCTTCCGACTCCAGCCCCTTGACGATCAGTTCGGCGAGCCGGCGCGTGTCCGCGACGGTCGCGCCGCCCAGTTCGATCCGGAACGCGGGGGACGGGTAGGCGATGCTGCGCGCGGACGCCAGATACGGCAGTTCGACACCCGCGGTGGCCACCGCGCGCCGTATCTGCGCCTCGGCTGCCCTGGCTTCGCACACAGCGTCTTCCCACGTGGCCATGGGCCCCTCCCTGAGTGGGTGATCCGTCCTCGCACTAGGCAACCGTGTGACTACGGGGAGCGGTACGGTGTCAGTGGGGGCGGTTTTAAAACGCGTAAAACGGTGATCGGCCGGGGAGTTGAGACCATGGCGCAGCGCGAACCGAACGCGGCGCTGGAGCGGCTGTACCGCGAGACCGGTTGGACGTTGCGGCAGTTCGCGCAGCAGGTGAACCGGATCGGGACGGAGTGCGGGACACCGACGAACTACAGTCCGCAGACCGCGCGAGCATGGCTCAAGGGGCACGTGCCGGGCGGGGACGCACGCCTGTTGATCGTGGAAGCCCTCTCCCGCAAGCTGCAACGCCCGATCACTCGCGCCGACGCCGGCCTACCCTCGTCTACTGATCAAGGCGAACAGCTCGCAGACTTGGTGACCCGGCTACTGGAACTCGGAGAGGCAGACATGCACCCGACTCGCAGAAGCATGCTGAACGCAGGGCTCTATTCAGCCGCCCTCGCAGTTCCTGCCTTCCGGGACTTCGTTTCCGACGGAGCCTCGGGACGTAAGGAAACGCAGAATGCGCATCGCATCGGTGTGGGCGACGTGGCAACAGTCCGTACGACCACCAGCCGGATCGCCGATCTCCTGGACGAGATGGGCGGCGGTATCGCGCGGCCGATGGCGGCGGCGTTCCTGGTCAACACCGTGGGCCCGTACCTCAGGGCGTCGGCCACCGAGAAAGTTCGCCAGGGCATGCTGTCCGCCGCTTCCGACCTTGTGTACCTCACGGGCTGGATGGCGATGTACGAGCGCGAGCACGGACTGGGACAGCGGTATTACCTCAAAGCGCTCGGCCTGGCAGGGGAAGCGAACGACAAAGTCACTTACTGCCGCACTCTCCGTGGCATGTCGCTGCAAGCATCCAATCTGCGATACGGCCGGAAATCCCTTGAATTAGCCGACTCCGCGGCGGAGGCAGCGCCGGCCGCGGGCCCTCGCCTCCTCGCGTTCCTGCGTGGGCAGCAGGCACACGCCGCATCTCTGGTCGGTGACCGTCACCAGGCATGGACACGACTTCGCGAAGCCGAATCGGCCCTGTCCAAGGCGGATTCACGCCGTGAGTCACTCGGCGGCTACGACGCCAGCGCGTACAAGTTCCACGTCTCTCACGTGCTCTATGAGTTCGGGGACTTGCCGGGCTCGATCAAGGCGATGCAGGACTGCTTGAAACTCCAGCCCACGCAGGAACGGCAGGGGCGCATACACTCACATGCGCTGCTCGCCCAACGGCAACTTGAGCTCGGCCATCTGGAAGAGTCCTGCAAGACATGGCACGCCTTCCTTGATGACTACTCGTCCGTCACCACCGCGCGCGGGGACGAGCACCTGGCGACTCTGCGTACGCGCATCGCCCCGTACCTCCGCAACCGGGAAGCCGGCGCCCTCGACGAGCGAGCCCGTGAAATCGGGTTGGCCAAGCGCGTGAGGTAGTCGGCGCCGCAACGCCCCCTGCACACACATACCGCACCGCCGGCGTCGCCCACGTACCGGGGTGAGGGGCGACGCCCCCCACGAGCAGTCGTGCGGGCGGCCGCGTCGTGAGTCGTCCGCGGCGGTGGGTCAGAGTTCGGTGACGCGGCCGGCCGCGACGGCGATCCGGCGGGTGGTGTGCACCGCCTCCAGCATCCGGCGGTCGTGGGTGACCAGCAGCAGCGTGCCCGGATAGGAGGCGAGCGCCGACTCCAGCTGCTCGATGGCGGGCAGGTCCAGGTGGTTGGTGGGCTCGTCCAGCACCAGCAGGTTGACCCCTCTGGCCTGGAGGAGCGCGAGCGCGGCGCGGGTGCGTTCCCCGGGGGAGAGGGTGGCGGCGGACCGCAGCACGTGGTCGGACTTCAGGCCGTACTTCGCGAGCAGTGTCCGCACCTCGGCGGGCTCCAGCTCGGGGGTCGCCGAGCCGAAGGCGTCCAGCAGCGACTCGCCGCCGAAGAACAGCGCCCTGGCCTGGTCGACCTCGCCGACCACCACGCCGGGGCCGAGCGAGGCGGCACCGGCGTCCAGCGGGAGGCGGCCGAGCAGCGCGGCCAGCAGGGTGGACTTTCCGGAGCCGTTGGCCCCGGTGATGGCGACCCGGTCCGCCCAGTCGATCTGGAGGTCCACCGGGCCGAAACGGAAGTCGCCGCGCCGCAGTTCGGCACCGCGCAGGGTGGCCACCACCGCGCCGGACCGCGGCGCCGCGGCGATCTCCATGCGCAGTTCCCACTCCTTGCGCGGTTCCTCGACCACCTCCAGGCGCTCGATGAGCCGATCGGTCTGCCGGGCCTTGGCGGCCTGCTTCTCGGTGGCCTCGACCCGCGCGTTGCGACCGATCTTGTCGTTGTCGGGCGCCTTGCGGCGCGCGTTCTTGACGCCCTTCTCCATCCAGGCGCGCTGGGTGCGGGCGCGGGCCTGGAGCGCCGACCGGGTCTCGGCGTACTCCTCGTAGCGTTCCCGGGCGTGGCGGCGGGCGGTCTCCCGCTCCTCCAGGTAGGCGGTGTACCCGCCGCCGAAGAGGGTCACCTGCTGCTGGGCGAGGTCGAGTTCGAGGACCTTGTGCACGGTGCGGGCGAGGAACTCGCGGTCGTGGCTGACCAGTACGGTGCCGGCCCGCAGCCCGGTGACGAAGTCCTCCAGGGTGCGCAGCCCGTCCAGGTCCAGGTCGTTGGTGGGCTCGTCCAGCAGGAACACGTCGTACCGGCTGAGCAGCAGGGAGGCGAGCGAGGCGCGCGCCGCCTGGCCGCCGGAGAGCGCGGTCATCGGCCGGTCCAGGCCGGTGTCCAGGCCGAGCGAGGCGGTCACCTCCTCCGCCCGCTCCTCCAGGTCGGCGGCGCCCAGCGACAGCCAGCGCTCCAGGGCGACGGCGTACGCGTCGTCGGCGCCGGGCCGCCCGTCGGCGAGCGCCTGGGTGGTGGCGTCCAGCTCGGCCTGGGCGGCGGCGACCCCGGTGCGGCGGGCCAGGAAGCCGCGCACGGTCTCCCCGGGCCTGCGCTCGGGCTCCTGCGGGAGGTGTCCGACGGTCGCGTGCGGCGGGCTGATGCCGATGGTGCCGCGCTCGGGGTCGGCGAGGCCCGCCAGCAGCCTCAGCAACGTGGACTTGCCGGCACCGTTGGCGCCGACCAGTCCGATGACCTCACCCGGGGCGATGACCAGGTCGAGCCCGGAGAACAGGGTGCGGTCGCCGTGGCCGGCGGCGAGGTCCTTGGCTACGAGTGTGGCAGTCATGAGACCGCCGATCCTAACGGCCCCGGCCCCGCCGCCGCCTTCCGATATCCCCCGGGCACGCGGCCGCCGGTGCTCCCCCGGTGGCCGGCCGGGCCGCCCGCTTCCCTGGGTCCCGCCCGCTTCCGCGGGGCCGGTGGTGCCGATTAGCCTCCGGCCATGGCGAGCGATGTGATCGTGGTCGGCGGCGGGGTGATCGGACTGACCACCGCCGTGGTGCTGGCGGAGGGCGGGTACGGCGCGCCGGGACGCGGTGGCGCCGGGCCGGCGCGGCGGCCCGGCCGGCGGGTCACCGTGTGGACCCGGGACGCGGCGGCGGACACCACGTCGGCGGTGGCCGGCGGGCTGTGGTGGCCGTACCGCATCGAACCCATGGCGCGGGTCGGCCGCTGGTCGCTGGAGACCCTGCGGGTGCTCACCGCGCTCGCCGGGCGGCAGGACGGCGGTGCCGGACCCGGCGCGGGCCCGGAGGACACCGGTCACCCCGGGGTGCGGCTGGCCACGGGCACCCAGTGCGGGATCCGGCGGGCGGATCTGGGGCCGTGGGCGGCCGAGGTGTCCGGGTTGCGCCCGGCCGGACCCGCCGAGCTGCCCGCGGGGGTGCGCCACGGTGTCCGGGCCCGGGTGCCGCTGGTGGACATGGTGACCCACCTGGACTATCTGCGGCGCCGCCTTAAGGCGTCCGGCGGGGAGGTCGTGGAGCGGCGGGCCGCCTCGCTGCGGGAGGCGGCGGACCATGCGCCGACCGTGGTGAACTGCACCGGCCTGGGGGCCCGGGAGCTGGTGCCCGACCCGCGGGTGCGGCCGGTGCAGGGGCAGTTGGTGATCGTGGAGAACCCGGGTGTCGAGGAGTGGACGGTGTCCGCCGACCACACCTCGGCGGACACCGCGTACCTCATCCCCCAGCCGTACGGGCTGGTGCTCGGCGGCACCGCGCGGGAGGACGTCTGGGAGACCGGCCCGGACCCGGCGACGGCCGAGGCGATCGTGGCCCGCTGCGCGCGGCTCCACCCCGCCGTGGCGAGCGCCCGGGTCCTCGGGCACCGGGTGGGGCTGCGCCCGGCCCGGCCGGCGGTGCGGCTGGCTGCGGAGCGGCTGGGCGGGGCACGGGTGGTGCACAACTACGGGCACGGCGGGGCCGGGGTGACGGTGGCCTGGGGCTGCGCCCGGGAGGCGGCCCGGCTCGCCGGCTGACTCCTCCGGGCTGCCGGGCGCGGCCCGCGGTCCGGTCCGACGGACCCGCCCAGCCGTCCGGTGTCCGGGGTGCGCGCGGCCGGCCCCGGGGCGGACTTCCCCCACGGCCCGCCGGGCTCAGCTCCCGGGCCCGGTGTCCGGCTGGTCGGTGTCCGGGGTGTCGCGGCTGGGGCCGATGCGGATCTCGAAGTCGCCGGCGTACTGGCGGGCGCCGGCGATGACCGCCATCTCCACGGCCTCCTCGCCCAGCTCGCCCCGCATGATCAGCGGGTCGTGCCGCAGGTCGCGCATGAGGGCCACGCACATCGCGACCATGACCAGGCTGAACGGGGCGGCCACCAGGATGGTCAGGTTCTGCAGGCCGGTGAGGGCGTCGCCCCCGCCGCCCCCGATGAGCAGCATCACCGCGGCGACCGCGCCGGTGACGGTGCCCCAGAAGATCACGACCGGGCGGTTGGGTTCGAACGAGCCGCGCTGGGAGAGCGTGCCCATCACGATGGACGCCGCGTCGGCGCCGGAGACGAAGAAGATCCCGACGAGGATCATGACGATGAGGCTCATCAGGGTGGCGGCCGGATACTCCTGGAGGACCCCGAACAGCTGCGCCTCCTGCGTGGTCGCGCCGCCCAGCCGGCCGTCGTCCTGGAGCTGCATGGCGGTGCCGCCGAAGATGGCGAACCACACCAGGCTCACCGTGCTGGGCACCAGGATGACGCCCCCGACGAACTGCCGGATGGTGCGTCCGCGGCTGATCCGGGCGATGAACATGCCGACGAACGGGGTCCAGGAGATCCACCACGCCCAGTAGAAGACCGTCCAGGCGCTCAGCCAGTCGGCCACCCCCTCCCCGCTGCTCGCCTCGGTGCGGGCCACCAGCTGCGGCAGATCGCCGAGGTAGGACCCGACGCTGGTGGGCAGCAGGTCCAGCACCAGGATGGTGGGGCCGACGATGAACAGGAAGAGCGCCAGGATCAGGGCGAGCACCATGTTGATGTTGGACAGCCACTGGATGCCCTTGGCGACGCCGGACACCGCGGAGGCGACGAACGCGGCGGTGAGCACCGCGATCACCGCCACCAGCAGGCCGGTGCCGACGTCGCTCATCCAGTCCAGTTCCTCGATGCCGCTGCCGATCTGCAGGGCGCCCAGCCCGAGGGAGGCGGCCGAGCCGAAGAGGGTGGCGAAGATGGCCAGGATGTCGATGACCCTGCCGCCCCACCCGTTCACGTGCTTCTGCCCCAGCAGCGGGGTGAAGACGGCGCTGATGGTCTGCCGCCGGCCGCGCCGGAAGGTGCTGTAGGCGATGGCCAGGCCCGCCACGGCGTAGATGGACCACGGGTGCAGGGTCCAGTGGAACAGCGTGGTGGCCATCGAGATCTCCATCGCCTCCGCCGGGTCCTGCGGGTCGGTGCCCGGCGGCGGGTCGACGAAGTGCGCCAGGGGCTCGCTGACGCCGAAGAACATCAGGCCGATCCCCATGCCGGCGCTGAACATCATGGCCACCCAGGACACCGTGCGGAACTCGGGCTCCTCGCTCGCCTTGCCGAGCGTGATCCTGCCGTACCGGCTGATGGCCAGCCACAGGGCGAAGATCACGAACCCGGAGGCGGCGAGGACGAAGGCCCAGCCGCCGTTGTGCATCAGCCCGTCCAGCATGGTGCTGGAGGCGTCCTCCAGGGAGTCGGTGGCGAGGGCGCCCCACAGCACGAAGGCGATGGTGAGACAGGCGGAGACGCCGAAGACCAGGTGGTCGGTGCGCGCGGTGTGGGGCCGGTGCGGGGCCCCGGCCATGTCGGCGATGATCGAATGGTGGTGCCGGGCGTCCCCGGGCCCGCCCTCCGCCGGCTGCTCGTCCCCGGGCCCGTCGCCCTCGGCGTCCTTCCCGTACTCCGGCATGCTTCGGCGCCTTTCGCTGGGTCCGCCGGGAACGCTTCGCCGGCTACCCAGTACCCCCTACCACGGCTTCGGCCCCTCCCCGGCGGAGGCGCGAGTGCGGGTCAGCAGGTGGCCGCGGGCTGCCCCGCGATCAGGTGATAAGCGGCTCGGCCGTCCAGCAGCAGCGGGACCAGCCTGCGCAGCGGCTGCCGCAGCGGCACCAGGACGCCGCCGTTCTCGTGCCGCACCGCGACACCGTGCAGCGCGAGTTCGTCGCGCACCCCGGCGTACCCGGCGGCGTCCAGGCGGTAGCCGCACGGCGGGTCGGTGAGCACCTCGTCCCCGGCCGGCGGATCGTTGTCCGCGCCGCCGAGGTACACCGGGCCGGTGCCGGCGCGGCCGGCCCGGCGGGCCCCGGTGGTGGCCGCCTCGATCCGGGCGCGGCGCTCGTCGGCGAAGTCGAACAGTCCGGCGAGCGCGGATT
Source organism: Streptomyces sp. NPDC018031 (assembly GCF_044327625.1). NCBI lineage: Bacteria > Bacillati > Actinomycetota > Actinomycetes > Kitasatosporales > Streptomycetaceae > Streptomyces > Streptomyces sp. NPDC018031. The sequence goes on along the minus strand of NZ_JBIRFT010000002.1, from coordinate 509,873 downwards.
GCTGGGAGGCCACCCGGCGCCGCTGGTTCACGGCCGGGTCGGCGCGCTCGTCGTCGGTCATGGCGTCCACCCGGGTCTCGACCAGGAGTCCGACCGCGCCCTTGACGCCCGCGGTGTTGCGCAGGATGCGTTCCTGGCCGTCACCGGCCACCTGCTTGACGGGCTCCCCGGTGACCGGGTCGGTCCAGATGCCGTAGACGCCGGTGGTGTACCCGTCGGCCGCGGCGGCGGGCCGGACGTAGGACTCGGAGAGGGTGTGCGCCTCGTGGTGCACCCGGTCGTCGGTGTTGAGGTTGCGCGGCCACAGCGCCAGCAGGTCCTTGACGTAGTACGGGGCGGTGGCCCCGTACTCGTGGAGGTCGTACACGGTGTCGGGGCGGTGGTCGCGCAGCACCCGGGCGACGGCCCGTGCCTCGGGGGTGCGCAGGGCGAGGTGGTCGCGGTTGACGTCCACGCCGTCGGCGTTGCCGCGGGTGTCGGCGGCCCGCCCGTCGGGGTTGGCGGTGGGGATGACCAGCACCGTGGTGCGGGCCAGGAAGCGCCGGGTCTGCGGGTCGTCGGCGTAGGCCAGGTCGCGGACGGTGGTCAGGCACGCCTCCCGGCCGGACGGCTCGTCGCCGTGCTGGGAGCAGATCAGCAGCACCGAGTTGCCGCGGGCCACCCGGGCCGGGTCGCGTGGGGCGCCGGGGGCGCCGATGGTGACCAGCCGGACGGGGCGGCCCTGCCCGGTGGTGGCGACGCGCTCGACGGTCACCCGGTCGGTGGCGGCGTCGACGGCGCCGAGGAAGTCGGTCTCCTCGGCCTGGCTGGTCCAGCGGGCGCCGCCGCTGGTCTCGAAGCCGGTGCGGGGCGGCCCGGGGGCTTCGGCCCGGGCGGGCGCGGCGAGCGCGGAGGCGGCCAGCACCGCGCCGGTGACGCCGTACAGCGCGGTCCGGATCCGGGATCTGCGCGGTCTGCTGCCACGGGTCATGACGGGCCCTCCTCGGTCCGGTGTGCGCTGCCGCGGATGGCGGCACGCGGGACGGTAGCGCGCCGGAACTCCCCGTTTGAAGAGGGCGATTGCGGCCTTCCGGGGCGAGACCGGGACGGATGTGTCGCCCTGTGTCGACCGGGTGTCGAACGCATGACAGATGGGACCCGTGTTCGGGATGTTCCGGTATCCGGTGCGTGGAGTCCGCAATGATCGCCCTGACCGTTCCCCACTACGAGTTGGAGGACTCGTGCGTCACAGACTCCTCGTCCCGACCGCGGCCGCGGCCTGCCTGGTGCTGGCGATCCCGGCCTCGGCTGCCGAGCCCACGCCGGGCGCCCCCGGCATCGGGGACTCCTACTACCCGGCCTACGGCAACGGCGGGTACGACGTCTCCCACTACGACCTCCGGCTGAAGTACCAGCCCGACGACGACCGCCTGGAAGGCACCGCGACCATCGTCGCCAGTGCCAAGCAGGACCTGTCGCGCTTCAACCTCGACTTCGCGCTCGACGTCGACTCGGTGCTGGTGGGCGGGAAGAAGGCCGGGTTCAAGACGACCGGAGACCACGAGCTGGAGGTCACCCCGGCCGGCCGGCTGGCCTCCGGCAAGCCCTTCACGGTGGTCGTCCGCTACCACGGCACGCCGTCGGAGGTGCAGGTCGGCGGGTACACCGCCTGGCTGCGCACGCCGGACGGCGGAGTGGTGGCCGGCGAGCCGGAGGGCTCCTGGTGGTGGTACCCCAGCAATGACCACCCGCGCGACAAGGCGACCTTCGACGTGTCGGTGGCGGTGCCCGACGGCACCCAGGCGATCAGCAACGGCACGCTGCAGTCGACCACCTCCCGGCTGGGCTGGACGCGCTACAACTGGCGCTCCAACAAGCCGCAGGCCACCTACCTGGCCACGCTCGCCGTCGGCAGGTTCGACGTCACCACCGACACCACCCCCGGCGGACTGCCGGTGGTCAACGCCTACAGCAAGGACCTGGGCGACGACGCGGGCGCCGCGCGGGCCAGCGTGGAGCGGACCGTGGAGGTCGCCGACTGGCTGACCGAGCTGTACGGCCCGTACCCGTTCAACGCGCTGGGCGGCTACGTGCCCAACGTGCGGACCGGGTACGCGCTGGAGACCCAGACCCGCCCGTTCTACAGCCCCCGGCAGTTCGCCCGGGGCGCGAACGTCTCGGTGGTCGTGCACGAACTGGCGCACCAGTGGTACGGCGACAGCGTCTCGGTGAAGGACTGGCGCGACATCTGGGTCAACGAGGGCTTCGCCCGCTACTCCGAGTGGCTGTGGTCGGAGAAGGAGGGCGAGGGCACCGGGCAGGAGCTGGCGGACTACGTCTACGCCCAGTACCCGGCCGACGACCCGTTCTGGAAGGTGAAGCCGGGTGACCCGGGCGCCGACAACCAGTTCCACCGGGCGGTCTACGACCGGGGCGCGCTGGCCCTCCAGGCGCTGCGCAACGAGATAGGCGACGAGGACTTCTTCGCGGTCCTCAAGCAGTGGCCGAGCGAGTACCGCTACGGAAACGCCTCGGTCGCCGACTTCCGCCGGTTCGCCGAGAAGGTGTCCGGCAAGCCGCTCGCCGAGCTGTTCGACACCTGGCTGTACACCCCGGCCAAGCCCGCCGCCCCGGCGGCGCGGGCGGCGGCCATCGGTGCGCAGAAGGCCCCGGCCCAGCCCCGGTCGTGGAAGAAGATCCAGGCCACGAACACCGTGCACCAGCACGACCACGACGCCCACGGCGCCCGGCACGGCCACTGAGGCCCGCCGCCGGGACGCGGAGTCCCGGTACGGCCTGACCGTCGCCCGCACCGGGTGACCGGACGCCGCCACACGGCCGCCGGTGACCGGACCTCGTCCGGTCACCGGCGGCCGTCACGCGTTCCCGCCCGGGGCCGGCCGTCGCGCGTGCCACGCCCCGGGCCCGGCCGGGGCCGGGGAACCGCGGGTGCCCCCGGGGGCGCGGCCGATCCGCCGGCGGGTGCCGGTGCCGGCACGCGTGGCGGGGGCCCGCGGCCGTGTCCGGACGGACGGGACCGGACGCCGGGACCACGGGGAGCCGCCCCCGGGGGTTTCACACCGATGATGAGACAGCAATACTGTTGAACCCTGAGGGAGCGCAGAGCGGAGAGTGAGGGGCGCGGGCCATGACCACCGAGACCGGGGACACCACACTCACCGTCGACGAGCTCGCGGCACGCGCCGGGGTGACCGTCCGCACCGTGCGTTTCTACAGCACCCGCGGCCTGCTGCCACCCCCCGTGATCGGTCCCCGCCGGGTCGGCCACTACGGACCGGAACACCTGTCCCGGCTGGCCCTGATCGAGGAGCTGCAGCACCACGGCATGACGCTGGCCGCCATCGAACGGTACCTGGGGCAGCTGCCGGCCGACCTCAGCGCGAACGACCTGGCCATCCATCGCGCGCTGGTCGCCTCCTGGGCGCCGGACAGCCCCGAGGACGCCACCCGCGCCCAGCTGGCCCGGCGGGCCGGTCGGGAGCTGACCGACCAGGACATCGACCGGCTGGTGGCGATGAGCATGCTGGAGCGCACCGGGGACCCGGACGTCTTCCGCACCGACCCGGCCATCCTCCACCTCGGGCTGCGGCTGCTCGACGTGCCGATCGCACTGGAGACGATCCTGGCCGCCCACACGGTGGTGCTGGAGCACACCAGGTCGGCGGCGCGGGAGCTGAGCCGGCTCTTCCGCGACGAGGTGTGGGGCGAGGAGAAGGCGGCGATCAAGTCGCTCTCCGCCCATATGCAGCCGCTGGTGGTGCAGGCGCTGGTGATCGCCTTCCAGCGCTCCATGAAGGAGGAGCTGCGGGCCTGGTACGGCGAGAAGGACTGACCGCCGGGCACGGCGCGCGGGCCGGGGCGGCCGGCGGGCGGGCGTCCCGGGCCCGCGGGCCCGTGCGGCGCCGTGCGGCGTCCGTGCGCGTCCCGGCCGGGGCACGCACGGACGCGGGCGGGCACGTCAGCCGTCGCCGAAGGTCTCGCCCCGGGCGGCCTTGTCCAGCAGCAGCCGCGGCGGCGCGAACCGGTCCCCGTAGGCGGCCTGGAGCTCCTGGGCCCGGGCCACGAAACCGGGCAGGCCGGTGGGCTCCTCCCCGTCCTCGCCCCGGTATCCGTTGATGTACTGGAGCACGCCGCCGGTCCACCCCGGGAAGCCGATCCCGAGGATCGAGCCGATGTTGGCGTCGGCGACCGAGGTCAGCACCCCTTCCTCCAGCAGCCGGACGGTGTCGATCGCCTCGGCGAACAGCATCCGCTCCTGCATGTCCCGGAACGGGATCCCGGCGCCCTCGGTGGTGAAGTGCTCGCGCAGCCCCGGCCACAGCCGGGTGCGCTTGCCGGTGGCCTCGTCGTAGTCGTAGAAGCCGCCCCCGCCGCTGCGCCCGGTGCGGCCGAACTCGTCGACCATCCGGTCGATGACCGCGTCGGCCGGGTGCCCGGGCCAGCTGCCGCCCGCCTCCTCGATGGCGCGCCGGGTCTCGTCGCGGATCCTGCGCGGCAGGGTGAGGGTCAGTTCGTCCATCAGCGACAGCACCTTGGCCGGGTAGCCGGCCTGGGCCGCGGCCTGCTCGACCGAGGCCGGGTCGATGCCCTCGCCGACCATCGCCACGCCCTCGTTGATGAACTGGCCGATGACCCGGGAGGTGAAGAAGCCCCGGGAGTCGTTGACCACGATCGGGGTCTTGCGGATCTGGCGCACCAGGTCGAAGGCGCGCGCCAGCGCCTCGTCGCCGGTCCGCTCGCCCTTGATGATCTCCACCAGCGGCATCTTGTCGACCGGTGAGAAGAAGTGCAGCCCGATGAAGTCGGCGGTCCGCTGGACGCCTTCGGCGAGCACGCTGATGGGGAGGGTGGAGGTGTTGGAGCAGAGCAGCGCGTCCGGGGCGACGATGCCCTCGATCTCCTGGAACACCTTGTGCTTGAGCGCCGGGTCCTCGAAGACGGCCTCGATGACCGCGTCGCAGCCGGCCAGGTCCTGCGGGTCGGCGGTCGGGGTGATCCGGGCCAGCAGCTCGTCCCGCGCGGCCTCGGTGGTGCGGCCCTTGGCCACCGCCTTGGCCAGGAGTCCCTCGGAGTACGCCTTGCCCCTGGCCGCCGCCTCGGCGGACACGTCCTTCAGCACGACCTCGATACCTGCCCGGGCGCAGGAGTAGGCGATGCCGGCGCCCATCATGCCCGCGCCGAGCACGGCGACCCTGCGGACCTGGCGCGGCTCCACGCCCTCGGGGCGGCTCCGGCCCGCGTTGACCGCCTGCAGGTCGAAGAAGAACGCCTGGATCATGTTCTTCGCGGTCTGGCCGGTGACCAGCTCGGTGAAGTAGCGGGCCTCGATGGTCTGCGCGGTCTCGAAGTCGACCTGGGTGCTCTCCACCGCGGCGGCCATGATGTTGCGCGGCGCCGGATAAGGGGCTCCGGCCAGCTGCTTGCGCAGGTTGGCCGGGAACGCCGGGAGGTTGGCGGCGAACTTGGGGTGCGCGGGCGTGCCGCCGGGGATCTTGTACCCCGGCACGTCCCAGGGCTGCTGGGACTCGGGGTGCTCGTCGATGAAGGCCCGGGCCCGGGCCAGCATCTCCTCCCCGGTGGCGGCCACCTCGTGCACCAGCCCCTCGGCCTGCGCCCGCCTCGGGTTGTACTGCCGGCCCTGCAGGAGGACCTTGAGCAGCGCGTCGGTGATGCCGAGCAGCCGGACGGTGCGGACCACGCCGCCCCCGGCCGGCAGCAGGCCCAGGGTCACCTCGGGCAGTCCGATCTTGGAGCCGGGGGCGTCCAGCGCGATCCGGTGGTGGCAGGCGAGGGCGATCTCGTAACCGCCGCCGAGGGCCGCGCCGTTGATGGCGGCCACCACCGGCTTGCCCAGGGTCTCCAGGCGGCGCAGGTCGCGCTTGACGGCCATGCCCTTGTCGAAGGCGAGCTGGGCCTGGCCGGGGCCGATCCGGATCATGTCGCGCAGGTCGCCACCGGCGAAGAAGGTCTTCTTGGCGGAGGTGACGATGATGCCGCGGATGCTGTCCCGTTCGGCCTCCGCCCGGTCGGCGACGGCCTCCAGGGAGGACATGAAGGCGGCGTTCATGGTGTTGGCGGACTGCTCGGGGTCGTCCAGGACGAGGGTGACGATTCCGGTCTCGTCCTGTTCCCAGCGGATGGTCGACGCTGCGGGGGTCTCGCTCATGTTCTGCTGCTCCGTAAGGGAAGGGACGGTCAGAGACGTTCGATGACGGTGGCGGCGCCCATGCCACCGCCGACGCACAGGGTCACCAGGCCGTACCGCTTGTCCTGGCGCTCGAGTTCGTCGATGAGCGTGCCGAGGATCATCGCGCCGGTGGCGCCCAGCGGGTGGCCCATGGCGATGGCGCCGCCGTTCACGTTGATCTTGTCCAGGCTCAGGCCCATGTCGTCGGCGAAGCGCAGCACCACGGCGGCGAACGCCTCGTTGATCTCCACCAGGTCGATGTCGTCGATGGTCAGCCCGGCCTTGGCGAGCGCCTTGCGGGAGGCGGGGGCGGGGCCGGTGAGCATGATGGTGGGGTCCGCGCCGGAGACCGCGGCGGAGAGGATCCGGGCCCGAGGGGTCAGGCCGAAGCGCTCGCCGACCCCGGCGTTGCCGATGGCGACCAGCGCGGCGCCGTCCACCAGCCCGGAGGAGTTGCCGGCGTGGTGCACATGGTCGATGGCCTCCACCCAGTGGTACTTCTGCAGCGCCACGGCGTCGAAGCCGCCGGCGTCCCCGATGGTGGCGAACGAGGGCTTGAGGCCGGCCAGGGTCTCGGCGGTGGTGCCGGGGCGGACGTGCTCGTCCCGGTCGAGGACGACCAGGCCGTTGCGGTCGCGGACCGGGACGACGGAGCGGTCGAAGCGCCCGTCCTTCCACGCCTCGGCGGCGCGCTCCTGGGAGAGCGCGGCGAAGCTGTCGACGTCGGCCCGGGAGTAGCCGCCGATGGTGGCGATCAGGTCGGCGCCGATGCCCTGCGGTACGAACCCGGTCTCGTAGGCGGTCATCGGGTCGGCGAACCAGGCGCCGCCGTCGGAGCCCATCCGCACCCGCGACATCGATTCGACGCCGCCCGCCAGCACCAGGTCCTCCCAGCCGGAACGGACCTTGGCGGCGGCCAGGTTGACCGCTTCCAGGCCGGAGGCGCAGAAGCGGTTCTCCTGCACCCCGGCCACGGTGTCCGGGAGTCCGGCGGCGATCGCGGCGATCTTGGCGATGTCCGAGCCCTGGTCCCCGATGGGGCTGACGACGCCGAGCACGATGTCGTCGATGGCGGCCGGGTCCAGCGAGGGGAACCGGCGGCGCAGTTCGTCGATGAGGCCCACGACGAGGTCGATGGGCTTGGTGCCGTGCAGGGAGCCATTGGCCTTGCCGCGCCCGCGCGGGGTGCGGATGGCGTCGTAGACGTACGCTTCGGTGGTCACGGTGAGCCTTTCACGAACGGGGCAACGGGGTCGGCAGCGCGGCACGGGGCCGAGGGCCGCGCTTGAGGGTGGTGGTGGGCGACTGTCTGGGGCCGGCCCGGAGGGCCGCGGCGGGAGGGTCAGGCGAGCAGCGAGCGGCCGATGATCTCCTTCATGATCTCGGTGGTGCCGCCGTAGATGGTCTGGATACGGCCGTCGGTGAAGGCCTTGGCGATGGGGTACTCGGTCATGTAGCCGTAGCCGCCGTGCAGCTGGAGGCAGCGGTCGGTGACCCGCTTCTGCAGTTCGGTCGCCCACCACTTGGCCATCGAGGCGTGCACCGCGTCCAGGCCGCCCGACCCGTGCTCGGTGATGCAGCGGTCGACGAAGGTGCGGGTCACGGCGCACTCGGTGGCCATCTCGGCGATCTCGAACCGGATGTGCTGGAGCTTCGCCAGCGGCCGGCCGAACGCCTCGCGCTCCTTGACGTAGCCGGTGGTGATGTCCAGCAGGTGCTCGGCCACCGCGACCGCGAGGGTGGCGATGGACAGCCGCTCCTGGGCGAGGTTGTTCATCAGGTGGATGAAGCCGCCGTGCAGGTCGCCGAGGAGGTTCTCCTTGGGCACCCGGACGTCGTGGAAGAACAGCTCGGCGGTGTCCTGGGCCTTCATCCCGATCTTGTCCAGGTTCCGGCCGCGTTCGAAGCCGTCCATCCCGCGCTCGACGACGAGCAGGCTGGTGCCGTGCGCGCCGCCCTCGGGGGTGGTCTTGGCCACCACGATCACCAGGTCGGCGAGGATCCCGTTGGAGATGAAGGTCTTGGCGCCGTTGAGCAGCCAGTGGTCCCCCTGGTCCACGGCGTGGGTACGGATGCCCTGGAGGTCGGAGCCCGCGCCCGGCTCGGTCATGGCGATCGCGGTGATGATCTCGCCGGAACAGAACCCGGGCAGCCAGCGGCGCTTCTGCTCCTCGGTGGCGAGCGAGGTGAGGTAGGGGCCGATCACGTCGTTGTGCAGCGGGATGGCCAGGCCGGAGGCGCCCGCTTTGGCGAACTCCTCGGCTATCACCGCGTTGTACCGGAAGTCGTCGACCCCGCCGCCGCCGTACTCCTCGGGCACGCCGGGGCCGAGCAGGCCCTGGCGGCCCGCCGCGAGCCAGGCCGAGCGGTCCACCACCCCCTGGTCCTCCCACCGGTCGTGGTGCGGCAGCACCTCCTTGGCCAGGAAGGTGCGGACGGTCTCGCGGAACGCCTCGTGCTCGGCGGTGAAGAGGTCGCGCCTCATCGCTCGGTCTCCGTCTCGGTTGAGGGCTCGGGGTCGGTCTCGGTGGCGGTGGGCAGCCCCGGCACGTCCCAGTCGGCGGCCACCTCGGCGGCGTCCGCGCCGGGCCGGGCCGGGGACCGGCGCACCCCGGTGGGGGTGGCGCTGAAGCGGGGGGCCGGGGCGGGCTGGGTGATGCCGGCGTGCTCGACGAAGGTGCCGCGGGCGGCCAGGTGCGGGTGGCCGGGGGCCTCCCGCAGCGACAGCACCGGGGCCACGCAGGCGTCCGATCCCTGGAACACCTCGGTCCACTCGTCCCGGGTGCGCTCGGCGAAGCGGGCGGCGACGGCGGCGCGCAGTTCGTCCCAGCGGTCGAAGTCCTCGCGGCCGGGGACCCGGTCGGCCAGCCCCAGCAGCCGGATGAACTCGGCGTAGAACTTGCGTTCCAGTGCTCCGACGGCCATGTAACCGCCGTCGGCGGTCCGGTAGCTGCCGTAGAACGGGGCGCCCCCGTCCAGCAGGTTGGCGCCGCGCCGGTCCTGCCAGCCGCCGGCCGCCATCATTCCGTGGATCATGGACGTGAGATGGGCCGTGCCGTCGACGATCGCGGCGTCGACGACCTGGCCGGTGCCGGTGGCGCGGGCGTGGTGCAGGGCCGCGAGGACGCCGATGACCAGGTAGAGCGAGCCGCCCGCGTAGTCGCCGAGGAGGTTGGCGGGCAGCGCGGGCGGCTCGTCCGCGGAGGCGCCGATCATGGACAGCGCGCCGGTGATCGCGATGTAGCCGATGTCGTGCCCGGCGGTGTCGGCGAGCGGGCCGTCCTGGCCCCAGCCGGTCATCCGGGCGTAGACCAGGGCCGGATTGCGTTCCCGGCACTCCCGCGGGCCCACCCCGAGCCGCTCGGCGACCCCGGGCCGGTTCCCCTCGATCAGGACGTCGGCCCGTTCGACGAGGTCCAGTACGGCGGCCGGACCGGTGGGGGCCTTCAGATCGATCAGGACCGAGCGCTTGTTGCGGTTGGTGATGTCGCGGTCCGGGTCCATCCGCAGCCCGGGCCCGCCGGGCCGGTCGATCCGTACGACGTCGGCTCCGAGGTCGGCCAGGAGCATCGCGGCGAACGGGCCCGGGCCGATGCCCGCCAGCTCCACCACGCGCACCCCGGCCAGCGGGCCCTGCCCTGTCGCCGTCATCCAGCCCCCAAGCTTGTGACACTAACGCTGTAACACCGCTGATGCTAAGAACACGTTCCACTCAGCACAAGCCCCCGGAGGGGGTTGGCGAGGGCGCGGCGGGGCGGCGGCGCACCGCCGGCCGCTCCCCGTCGGCGGGCGGGCGGCGCCCGGGCGCCGCCGGGCAGGCGGCAGCGGCCGGGCGGCGTACCCGTACGGGCCCGGCGGTGGACGGGAGTGAAGGGGCCGAGGAGCACCCGAAAGGCCGGAGGGGCCTGGCGGGAGGCGACGGAGGGGAGAAGGGAAGAGGGGCGCGGGAGGGTGCGGCCCGCGGCGGCGTCAGTCCGCGTCGAGCCGGGCGGTCAGCCGCTTGGGGGCGATCACCCGGTAGCTCTCCTCGACCCAGTCGCACAGCAGGTCGGCGGGGGGCGCGCCGTCACCGAGCGGCACCGACACCCAGCCGGCCCGTCCCAGCCCGTATCCGGTGGGGCGGGCGCCCGGGGCGGCCATGGCGTGCGCGTGGGCCTCGGGGTGGGTCAGTTTCACCGTGATGCCGGGCGGCTCGGTCCCCTCCTCGGCGCCGAGGAAGACGAAGATCTTCTTGTTGACCTTGATCACGCTCTGGCCCCAGGGGAACTCCTCCACGGCGCCGGGCAGGCTCAGCGCGAAAGCGCGCACCCGCTCCCGCACGGCGAGCGGATCTGCTGTCGGGGCCATCGGTCCTCCGTGCGCGTTCGAAGCCGGGTGCACCGGTCGGGGCCGGGGCTCCCGGGCACCGGTCGGGCTCCACGCTATCCCCGCCCGCGGTCCGTCTCCAGCCCCGGCGTCAGCCGGGTGCACCGGGTCGGGCCGGGCTCCCGGCACCGGTCCGGCTCCTCGCTATCCCCCGCCCGCGGCCCGCCTCCAGCCCCGGCGGGAGCGCTCCCGGGCCACCGGCCCCGGCCCGTCCCGCGGCCGCTCGGGGGCCAGGTGGTCGGCCACCGCCGAGCCCTCCGCCAGCCGCGCCAGCCGCCGCGGCACGTCCGCCCCGACCAGCACGATCACCACCAGGGTGAGCGCGAAGGTGAGCACCGCGAGGGCCTGCCCCAGCGGCATGCCCTCGGCGAGTTCGGCACCGAGCACCGGCGCGACCGCGCCGCCCAGCGCCCCGGTGTTGTAGACGAAGCCGAGCGACGCGGCCCGGTTCGCCACCGGGAAGTGCCCGGCGATGTACCGGGGCAGGATGCCGGAGATGCCCTGGCTCAGGGCGAGCAGGAAGAACAGCAGCACACCGAGCCCGACCAGGGAGTCCTGCACCAGGAAGACGGGGAAGACGAACACCAGGGAGGCGGCCAGGGTCGCCGCGTAGGCGCGGCGGGTGCCGAACCGGTCGCCGGTGAATCCGGCCAGCCAGCAGCCGGCCATGGTGCCGAACCCGGCGTAGAACATCACGTCCGCGACCTGCGCGGGCGCGTAGCCCAGCTCGGTCTTCAGGTAGGTGGGCAGCAGCGCCTGGATCGGCCAGCTGTAGAGGAACGCGCAGAACACGGTGCACATCAGCGCCGCGTACAGCACCCAGCCGCGGCGGCCGCCGAGCCGGGCGGCGAAGACGAACAGGGCGCCGGCGGCGACCAGCGACAGCGGCCACCGCAGCCCCTCCCCCACCGGGGTGAACACACCGAACAGCGCGGCGCTCGCGGCCACCGCCAGCCCGGTGTCGGTCCAGGCGCGGGCCCGCCCGCCGGACGGCGGCCGCGCGGCCCCGGCGGCCGGGGCCCGGCGGCCGCCCGCCTCGGCGCTCCACTCCTCGGCCTCCGGCAGCGCGCGCCGCACCCAGAGCGCGACCAGCACCGGGGCGACGCCTATCCAGAACATCCAGCGCCAGCCCCAGTTCGGCACCACCCACTTGTAGAGTTCGGCCGCCAGGATCGTCCCGCCCGCGTAACCGGAGATCAGGAAACCGGAGGCGCGGTTGCGCAGCCGGGCCGGCCAGCTCTCCAGCACGTAGGTGGCGCTGGCGCTGTACTCCCCGGCCATCCCCATGCCGACCACCAGCCGGGCCGCGAAGAGGCTGGTGTGGTCCCACGCGAAGCCGCAGGCGAAGGTGCCGAGCGAGTACAGCAGGATGCTGGCGATCATCGCGGCCTTGCGCCCGTACCGGTCGCCCATGGCGCCCAGCAGCGCCCCGCCCAGCCAGCGGGTGACGAAGGCTCCGGAGACCAGGCTCGCCGCCGCGGCCGTACCGAGCCGGAACTCGTCGGCGATCTCGGTGAGCACCAGGGTGATGAGGACGAAGTCGAAGCCGTCCAGCAGGTAGCCCACCCAGGCGGCGAACATCGCCTTCCACTGCCGGCCGGACAGCTCGCGGTACCAGCGGACCGGCGCGTCCGGGCCGGGCGCCGCCGGTCCGGCGCCCCGTCGCGCCGAGGTCATGCCGGCAGCCCGGCCTCGCGCAGGAGTTCCCGCACCGCGGTCCGCGCGGCCTCGCCGAGCGGGACCTGGGGAGCCGCGGTGGCCGGGCAGTCGATGACCCCGAGCAGGTGGAGCGCGAGTTTGAAGCCGCCCAGCGCCGAGGAGCTGCCGCCCATCACGGCCGGGTCACCGGTCCCGGTGATGGCGAACAGGGCGGCGAGCCGGTCCTGCTCGGCGGCGGCCTCGCGCCAGCGTCCGGCCCGGGCGTGGCGGTACAGCCGCACATAGCCCTCCGGGTCGACGTTGCCCAGGCCCGGCACCACCCCGTGCACGCCCGCCAGCAGGGCTCCGTCGGCGGCGAGTTCGGAGCCGGTGAGCACGGTGAACGAGCCGTCCAGCCCGCGGCGGCGGAGGGCGACGAGCAGGCGGCGCAGCGCCCCGTCGTCGCCGCTGCTGTCCTTCAGTCCGGCCAGGGTGCCGTCCTGGGCCGCCGCGAGCAGCACCTCCGGGGTGAGCTTGGTGTGCACCGAGGCGGGCATGTCGTAGGCGAACAGGGGCAGGTCGACCGCCTCGCGGATGCGCCGGAAGTGGTCGGCGATCTCCGCCGGATGGGTGCGGGTGTAGAAGGGGGCGGTGGCCACCAGCGCGTCGGCGCCCGCCTCGGCGGCGGCGCGGGCGTGGTCCAGCACCCGGGCGGTGGTCATGTCGATGGCCCCGGCGAGCACCGGCACCCGGTCCCCGGCCGCCTGCCGGACCGTCGCCAGTACGGTGCGCCGCCGGGCGTCGTCGAGGTAGGCGGCCTCGCCGCTGGAGCCCAGGGCGAACACCCCGCCGGCGCCGGCGGCGATCACCCGTTCCACGAGCGCGGCCAGCGACCCGGTGTCGACGTCGCCGGCCGGGGTGAGCGGGGTGCACAGGGGCGGTACGACACCGGAGAGCGGAACCGGGAGGCGGGTCGGGGGCATCGGGGTCCAGCTTTCTGACGGGGTGCGGGGGACGGGCGGCCAGGGCTCCGTTCGGCGACGGCAGGGACGGGCGATCACGATCACACCAAATGGGACATAGGACATCCCATGTCTGGCGAAATGTCTCCCAGGGCGGACAGCGTGTCAAGAGGGCGGGGCGGCCCGGCCGGCGGCCCCGCCGCGCTCGCCGCGGCGCCCGCTGCCGTAGGGTGACGCGCACCCCGTCGGCGATCCCGCGAGAGGACCGGTCCATGCGGCGCAGTGACGACAGGACACAACGGACCCATGACGTCGTGCTGTTCGGCGCTACGGGCTTCGCGGGCACGCTGACCGCGGAGTACCTGGCCGAGCACGCCCCGGCCGAGGTGCGCTGGGCGCTGGCGGGCCGCGACCAGGAGAAACTGAAGCGGCTGCGGGACCGGCTGGCCCGGCGCCACCCCCGGCTGGCGGAACTCCCGCTGCTGCACGCGGACTCCACCGACCCGGCGTCGCTGCGGGCGGTCGCCGCCGACAGCCGGGTCGTCGCCACCACCGTGGGCCCGTACCTGCGGTACGGCGAGCCGCTGGTGGCCGCCTGCGCCGAGGCGGGGACCGACTACGTCGACCTGACCGGCGAGCCGGAGTTCGTGGACCTGATGTACCTGCGGCACCACGCGCTCGCCCGGGAGACCGGCGCCCGCATCGTGCACGCCTGCGGCTTCGACTCGGTACCGCACGACCTCGGGGTGCACTACACCGTCGGCCTGCTGCCGGAGGGGGTCCCGCTGCGCGTCCAGGGCTTCGTCCGCACCAACGGCACCTTCTCCGGCGGGACCTTCGCCTCCGTGCTGCACGCGATGTCCCGGCCGGTGAGCATGGTCCGCACCGCCAAGGCGCGCCGCCGCAGCGAGCCCTGGCCCGCCGACCGGACCGTGCGGGGCACCGCGGGCACCCTGCACCGGCGCCGCGACCTGGGCGCCTGGGCGGTGCCGCTGCCCACCGTCGACCCGCAGATCGTCGCCCGGTCCGCCGCCGCCGACGACCGGTACGGCCCCGACTTCCACTACGCCCACCACGCGGTGGTCAAACGACTGCCCGTGGTGGCGGGCGGGGCGGCGGGGCTCGGCGCGCTGTTCGCGCTCGCCCAGGTGCCCTGGGCCCGCAACTGGCTGTCCGGGCGGCTGATGCCCGGCGAGGGGCCGGACGAGGCGCGGCGCGCGGGCAGCTGGTTCGCGGTGCGGTTCTCCGGCGAGGGCGGCGGCCGGCGCGTGGTCACCGAGGTCTCCGGCGGGGACCCCGGCTACGACGAGACCGCGAAGATGCTCGCCGAGTCGGCGCTCTGCCTGGCCTTCGACGACCTGCCCGAGACCGCGGGACAGGTGACCACCGCCACCGCGATGGGCGACGCGCTGACCGGGCGCCTGGTGCGCGCCGGCATCACCTTCCGCACCGTGGCCGAGCGCTGACGCCGGACCGCCGCCGCACGCCGATGCGGGACCGACCGCCGGGCACTGACCCGGGACTGACCGCCGGGCGCCGAGGCGCGCCGGCGCGCCCACCGCGGACCGGGCCGCCGAGCCCCGGCCGGCGCCGGGCCGGGCACCGGGCCCGGCACGCTCCGGGCCGGACGCCCCTGGGGTCAGCTCGCCCGCAGGGCCTGGCGGCAGAGCGCGTCGGCCCGCCGGGTGGTCTCCGGCAGCCGGTAGTCCCGGGCCAGCCACAGGGTGTGCGCACAGGCGTCCGGCAGGCCCACCCGGTGGCCGACGGAGACGAAGACCGGTTTGACCCCGTCCCGGGTGCGCAGCGCCCGGCCCACCTCCTCGTCCCCGTCCAGCAGCGGGGCCCAGTCGCCGCGCCGGGGTCCGGGCGCGTCGAAGCGGAAGGTGAACGGGTTCTTCGCGACGCCGATGGTGGCCAGTCCGGTGAGCACCCCCAGGTGGCTGGCGAGCCCGAAGCGGCGCGGGTGGGCGATGCCGTACCCATCGCAGACGACCAGGTCGGGCGTGTGGCGCAGCCGTTCCAGCGCCTCCAGCACGGCGGGGATCTCACGGAACGCCAGCAGCCCGGGGACGTAGGGGAAGGCGACCCGGCCGACCGCGGTGGCGGTCTCGACGACCTCCAGGGTCCGGCCGTCCAGCGCGACCGCGGCGGCGGCGACCAGGTCCCGGTCGTCGTCGTAGGCCACGTCGACGCCGACCACGGTGCCGTCGGCCGGGACGGGGCCGCACCCGTCCCGCTCGACCAGGCCGCGCAGCCGGTCCTGGACGGCGACGGCCTCGGCCTCGGTGGCCGGCCAGTCCTCGGGCCGCCGGAGCGCGGCAGGGTGTTCGATCATGGTGCGGCCCACGGTACTCGCCCGGCACCCGAACGGCCCATCCGCGCCGGCCGTTCAGCGGGGCGTACTGTGCTCACATGTTCATCCTGGAATTGAGCTACACCGCCCCGCTGGAGCGGGTCGACGCCGCCCTCGAAGCCCATGTCGCCTGGCTCGACGAGCAGTACGCGGCCGGACACTTCATCGCGTCCGGCCGCAAGGAGCCCCGGGACGGCGGGGTGATCATCGCGGTGGCCGAGGACCGCGCCGCGATCGAGCGGATCACGGAGGCCGACCCGTTCGTCGTGGCGGGCGTCTGCGCGTACCGGATCGTGCAGTTCACGGCCACCAAGACCGCCCCCGACCTGGCCGCGTACCGCGAGACGCTACCGGTCTGAGGGCTCCAGCCGCGCCACCCGGCCCCGCTCGCCGGCGGCCCAGCAGCCCCGGTCCGGCGCACAGTCCACGGTGTCGTACGAGCCGTCGTCGAAGGGCCGCCAGCTCCGCCCGCCGTCGGTGGTCACATCGGTGCCGGTGGGGCCGACGGCCAGGGCGGTGCTCCGGCCGTACGGCAGCCAGCTGACGCCCGACCGGTAGGCCGGCGGCGACTGGGCGGCGGCCGTCCAGCGGGCCCCGGCGTCGGAGCTGACCGCCGCGGCGTCCGGCGAGGGCTGCCCGGCCCGGTAGTCGCCGCCCACCGCGATGCCGCGCCGGTGGTCGCGGAAGGCGAGCGCGAACACCCCTCGCGCCGGGTCGCCCGCCGGAATGGTGCTGGTGGCCACCGTCCAGGTGCGGCCCCGGTCGGCGGAGTGCAGCACCCGGGCGGTGGCGGCGCCGCCGGTGGCGATCCAGGCGTGCCGTCCGCCGGAGCTGACCAGGCACTGACCGCTGGCGGCGAAGGCCGCCTCCCCCGGCTGGGCGGCGGGCATCCCGTCCGAGGGCAGCACCCGCCAGCTGCGGCCGCCGTCCCGGGTGGACAGGATGCGGTACCGGCCGTCCACCGGGTCGCTCAGCGCGATGCCGCTGCGGCGGTCGAAGAAGGTCATGCAGTCGTAGAACGCCCGCGGGTCGGCGTTACGGAAGGTCTCCGTCCAGGTCGCGCCACCGTCGTCGGTGCGCAGCACCCGGGACGCCTCCCCCTCGCCGATGGCGAGGACCACGGCCCGCCGGGCGTCGAACGCCTCCACGTCCCGGAACTCCAGTTCCCCGGCGCCGGGCGGCGAGACGTCCCGCCAGCTGCGGCCGCCGTCCACGGTGCGCAGTACGGTGCCGCCCGAGCCGGCCAGCCAGGCGGTGGAGCGGCTGACCGCGGCCAGCCCCCGGAACCGCGCCTGGCTGCCGCTGGTCTTGGGCGCCCAGTCCAGACCGCCGACCGCGGCCGCCCGGTCCTCGCCCCGCGGCGCCTCCGGCCGGGTCTGCTGTCCGGGCCCGGGGGTGCCCGCACCGGCCGGGACCGCGAGGACCACGGTCAGCGCCGCTCCCAGCAGTGCGGCGGACCACCCCCGCACCGTCCCGGCCCGCGCCCCGGCCCCGGTCCCCCGCGGCTTACGCCCCGGCTGCGCCACGCCCCTCGTCCCCATCCCCTGGCCCCTTCTGCCCCTGTGGCCCCGGGGCCCTCGTCGGCCCCTTGCGGCTCATCGGCCTGGAAGCTAGCCCATCGGCCCGCCGCCGTCCATGGATCCGGCCGGGACCGGCCGCCGAATCGCGACGACGTTCCGGGGTTCCTATGGTGGGCAGGGGGAGCGAGGAGCCTGCCGCATGACACTCATGGTCAGCGATGCACCCAAGGCACAGCGTTTCGAGGCCCGCGTCGACGGGGTTCTCGCCGGGTTCGCCCGGTACATCCGCACCCCCGAACTGATCGCCTTCGTCCATACGGAGGTGGAGCCCGCCTTCGAAGGCCAGGGCATCGGTTCGGCCCTCGCCCGCTCCGCGCTGGACGACGCCCGGGCCCACCGGCTGGAGGTCCTGGCGGTCTGCCCGTTCATCTCCGGGTGGATGGCGCGCCACCCCGACTATCTGAGCCTCGCGTACAAGAACCGCAGCCGGGTCACGGACTGAGCACGACCGGGCACCGTGCGCACGGGAGCGGCGCGGCGACGGCCGTCGTCCTCGCCGGGCGGAGGCGCCCGGGGCGGCGGTGGGAGCGCCGGACCGGAGACGCAACCCGCGTAGCGGCGCCGGGCGGGCGGGATTTTACCGGCCCATATCCACCCCACCCGGGCGCAGTGACGTATGTCACGTCTCCTTCGGGTGCACGGCCGTGCCGACCGGGGCGTCTAACCGGGCGAAGAGAGGCAAGGATCCGCACCGATCAGATCGCAAAGGGAGCCGGCGATGTCCACCGTCATCGACCAAGCCGTCCAGGCCCGCCTCATCGCGTCCACCCCTCAGGCGCGTGCCATCCCGGCGAGCCTGCGCTACGCCCGGAGCGATCCGTTCGCCGTCCGTGTCTCCTTCCCCCCGGTGGCGTCCCTGGACGGTTCCGAGGTCGAGTGGACCTTCGGCAGGGAACTGCTCGCGGCGGGGCTGCGGGGCCCGGCCGGCCACGGCGACGTCCATGTGTGGCCGTGCGGCCGGGAGCGGACGGTCCTGGAGTTCCACGCCCCGGAGGGGGTGGCCATGGTGCAGTTCGACACCAGGGACCTGCGGCGCCTGCTGGAGCGCTCCTACGAACTGGTCGCCGAGGGCGACGAAGGCCGTCATCTCGATCTCGACGTGGACCTGGCGGCACTGCTCCGGGACGTATGAGCGGCGCCGGGCCGCGGCGGCACCGCGGCCCCGGGCCGGCGGCGGGGGCCCGGCACCACACCGCCGGGGGCGGGCACGCCCCCCGTACACGTGCCCGCCCCGCGGCCGGCGGCACCGGGCGGCGGCCCGCCGCCCGGCATCCGGCACCCGGCCGCCCCCCGTCATCACTGGTAGAGCTTGACCACCGCGGTCTTGGTGGTGTTCTTGAAGGCCGTCACCGGCGCGTGGCTGAAGTTGCCCATCTCGCCCCAGTTGACGATGGTGACGGTCCGGTCGTCCCGGCCGACCCCGAACAGGTGGATGCCGGGCTCCGACTCGGGATACGAGGTGTGCACCCCGTACACGTGGGCGCCGTCCTCGGCCTGCACCGTGCCGTAGTCGCGCCAGGAGGCGGTGCCGCCCGGGTACTGCTGCTGCCAGTCGGCGGCACACTCGCGGATCCTGCGTTCGGCGGTGGCGGCCAGCTTCCTGGCCGCGTCGGCGCTGCCGGTCCGGACCACGATCTGGGAGGCCCCGGTGTCGTACTCGGTCCAGTACAGGCGGTGCGAGGAGCCCGTGGTGGGCAGCGCGTTCTCCAGGCAGAACGGAGCCTCCGGCAGCCCCTTGAGGACGTCGCCGGTGTACCAGTCGGAACTGGCGTGCGGCGGCAGCTCCTTGGGCACCAGGAACGCCGGTGCGGTGGCGGCCCGGGCGGGCTTCGGCTGCTTGGCTCCGGCGTGCGCGGTGCCGGTCGTGGCGACGGCCGCTCCGGCGGCCAGGGCCAGGGTGACCGCGACGCCGGCGGCGCGGGCCGAGAACTCGGACATGTGCATGGGTGGTTCCCCGTCTCTCCGTCCGCCGCAGTGGTCGCGGCGGTACGACCACCAGCCTGGGCAGCCGGGTCGGGGCGCGGCAACAACAGCGCCGGCATACGGGACGCTGGAACGGCCGCACAGGCTCTGACGTGGGAAGACAACCAAACCCTGGAACGGTGGCGTGGGACGCGGGACGCTGTTGCGGGGGCAGGAATCGACGAGTTGGGGACGTGGGGGTGGCTCCGTGGGGAGCGGAGAGGTCGAGCGGTTCGCGGAGTGTCTGCGCGAACTGAAGGAGCGTTCGGGGCGCAGTTACGGCGTACTGGCCAAGCGGTTGCACATGTCGACGTCGACACTGCACCGCTACTGCAGCGGTGAGGCGGTACCCACCGAGTACGCCCGGGTGGAGCGGCTGGCCCGGCTGTGCGGGGCGGGCCCCGAGGAACTGGTCCGGCTGCACCGCTACTGGCTGCTGGCGGACGCCGTCCGCCGCACCGGGCCGGGCCGCACGGGCCCGCCGGCCGGACCGGCCACCGGCGGCACCCGCGGCACCGGCACACGGGGCCGCGGCGGCACGGCCGGACCGGGACCGGACGGCACAGACCCGGTCGGCACGAGCGCGAACGCCCTGGGTCCGGACGCCACGGGTCCGGACGACCCGGGCGCGGACCGCACGAGCCGGGACGGCACGGGCCCGGACGCCACGGGCCCGGGGCGGGAGGAAACGGACGACGGGGTCGCGGACGGCGGGGTCGCGGACGGCGAGCGCGACCGGACACTCCGGACGGGACGTCAGCGGGCCGGGAGGCACAGCCGCGACGGCGGAACCGGAGGCGGGAACGGCGGAACCGGGGACCGAAACGGCGGAACCGGAGGCGGGAACGGCGGAACCGGGGACCGAAACGGCCACACCGGAGGCCGGGACGGCGGCCCACCCCACCCCGGCACCGGTACGGCCCCGGACCACCGGGCCGGAGACCCCACGACCGCGGCCGGCACCGCCGGGGCCGGGGCGCCAGGGGACACCACCGCCGGGGCGGGGCGGGCCGGGCGGCCCGCCGGGGGCGACACTCCACACGGCACCGCCGGGGGCGACACTGCGCACGGCACCGCCGGCGGCCCGGCGGGAACCCGTGCCGAAGGCAGCGCTCCGGTGGCGTTACCCGGCGCGGAGCCGCCCGGCGCCGCGGCGGAGCGGCCGCGCCCCGGGGACTCCCCGGAGTCGGCGGACGCCCGGGAGTCGGCGGACGCACCGGAGTCCTCGGACGCGCCGGTCCGGGCCGCCCCTCGGTCCGGCCGCGCGCACCGGCCCGGAGCGGGTTCGGACCGTCCGGGCCCGGCCGGGAGCCGCCCCGGCCCGCTGGCCGCGGCGGTCTTCGCGGCCCGCGGGGCGGCCCGCCGGGGCAGGCTGCCGTGGGCGCTGATGGTGGGCGCGGCGGCCGCCCTCGTGCTCGCGGTCACCGCGGCCGAGGTGCGGCCGCACTCCGGGGACGGCCGGGCGGACACCGCGGCCGAGCCCGGGCCACCCCGACCCGCCGGGTCCGGCTCCCCGGCGCCCGGGCCGGACGATCGCGCCTCCGCCGGCCCCCGGTCCGGCGAGCGGGGTTCGACCGAGCGGCCGGAGCCGGAGGCGGAACCCCGGGCGAAGGGGCGGCGGGGCGGCGCCCCGACGCCGTCCGGCACCGGCGCCGGGCAGCAGTCCGGCGGTGCCTCCGGCGGCTCGCCGGGGTCCGGCCGGCCGGCGGGCACCGGCACCCCCCTCACCCTCACCACCCGCTCGCACGTCTGGGAGAACGGCTGCGACCACCGCTATCTGATCGACCGTCCGGCCGCCCGGGTGGCCCCGCCGCCGGTGGAGCAGGACGCCGCGCCCTGGGCGGCGGCGCACGGCGCGGTGCACGGCGGGACGACCAATGTGGAGGTGACGGTGAAGGGCCGCAGCTCCTCGGCGGTGGTCCTGCAGGACCTGCATGTGCGGGTGGTGGAGCGGCGCGCACCGCTGCCCTGGTCCTCGTTCGCGATGGAGAACGGCTGCGGCGGCGCGCTGACCCCGAGCGCGTTCGCGGTGAATCTGGACGCGGACCGGCCGCTGGCCCGGCCCACCGACGGCTTCGACGGCGAGCACACCGTGCCCGCCGTCCGGCTCCCGTACCGGGTCTCCGACTCCGATCCGGAGGTGCTGCTGGTCAACGCCCGGACCGCCGGCTGCGACTGCGACTGGTACCTGGAGCTCGACTGGACCAGCGGCGACCGCAGCGGCACGGTGCGGATCGACGACAACGGCCGGCCGTTCCGGACCAGCGGCATCGAGGGCCGTCCGGCGTACGGCTACGCGCTGGACCAGCGGACCTGGCTGGCCGAGACCCGCTGACACGGTGGGCGGGCGGCCCGCGACGAGGGCCGCCCCTCCGGCGCGCCTTCGCCGGGCCCGGCCGCACCGGCCGGTGCCGCGCCGGCTCCGTCACGACGTGGCCGGTGCCCCGCCGGCTCCGTCCCGACCGGCGGACGCCTGGCCGGGGGCGGGGCCGTCGGACGCCTGGCCGGGTCCGGCCGCACCGGCGGGTCCGGGACCCGGGCCCGGCACCGGGCCCCGGCCCCCTCGGTGGGCCGGCACCGGTCGCGCCCGCCGTTCCCGGGGCGCGGCCGGTCCGTTCAGCGGCGGGCGCCGCCGTTCACCGGCGGGCCCACCGGCCCGGGCGGCGGCTCACCGCTTCCACCAGGGCGCCGAGATGTCCCGCAGGGTGTTGGTGCCGCAGTGCACCTCGCCCATGCCGAGGTGGTACGTGGCGTAGTCGTCGATGTACGTCACCCGCATACCGGCCTTGCGGTAGGCCGCGGTCACCGCCTGGGTGAAGATGTCCTTGCCGTCGATCACCGGTCCCCACTGCCGGGGCGCGAGGTAGCGGTCCTTGCCCAGGAGCACCCCGTTGACCGCCCCGGGTATGTAGGCGCTGGTCATCGTGGTGTCGGCCGCGGTGCCGGGGCGGAGATGGCGCTGCTGCCCGTGCTCGGTGACCGCGTCCGGGACGGGCACCTCGCCGCCGAGCCGCTTCAGGCGCGGCATCCGCGCGCCGGCCTCCTCGGTCTCGGAGCCCCGGGTGAACAGCGCCGGGACGCGGACGACCTCGGCGTCGGTGATGCCGGTGGCCCGCTTCAGCGTCTCCAGGTTGGCGGCGATCCGCCGGGCGGCGAGGACGTTGTCGGCCCGGAGCACCCGGGAGGCGAGCGCCTGGTCGATGGTCTCCCGCGGCACCGGCACATCGTCCGAACCGGGCACCGAGAACACCCGCTTGGCACCGTGCCCGGCGGCCTGGGCGTCCTTCAGCAGCCGCATCCCGGCGTCGGGGTCGGCGATGCCGATCCGCCAGCCGCGCGGGGTGTCGGCGGGCAGGAACTGCACGAACTCGTCGACGTGGCCGACGTGCAGCCAGGAGGTGTCCAGCAGCAGCGGGTCCTGGAAGCCCTGCGAGGCCAGCAGGGTGCGCATCGCCTTGGCCGGCTTGGAGCCGCTGTCCTTGCGCTCGCCCATGATGATGCGCCCGGCCGGGTAGGAGCGGCCCTGGTGCTCGTACGGCGGGACGGTCTCCAGGTTCCCCATGGAGTTGAGGGTCCACTCCTCGGAGTCGCGGACGCCGGAGACCTGGACGACCCCCACGTCGCGGCCGCGCAGCTTCTCGAACAGCTCCCGGCCCGCGTCCCGGTCCGGCTGCGCCGAGCGGAGCATGATCCGCATGCCGTGTGGTGTGCCGTCCGGGCCGGTCATGGTGGCGTAGGCGGGTTCCACGAAGTCCTGGGCCCATACGTCGCCGTACGCGGTGAACTTGGTCAGCGGAGCGGTGAGGCCCGCCTGCCGCGCCTGGACGGCGAGGGTGGCCACGAACTTCCGCTGGGCCCGGCTGTAGGGGTCGTTGCCGCGCACCTCGGTGACCATCAGCTGCCGGGCCTGCTGCAGGTGGTGGTGGGTGAGCATCGGGGCGACGCGCAGGGTGACCCGGTCGCTGGTCGCCGGGGCGTCGCCGCCCGGTCGTACCGTGAGGTCGACCACGGCGGTACCGTCCCAGACCGCGCGGTCGCGCACCACGTCGGTGCCCTCGATGCCGAGTTCGACGCCCGCCCGGAGTTCGGCGGCGGTCAGCCGGGTCGACGCCCGGACCACCTGCCAGGTTCCCTCGCGCTTGACGAACAGCCGGGCGTGCCGGGACCCGGTACCGGTGATCTTGACGGTGCCGGTGGCCCGTCCGGAGAGCCCGGTCATCGGCACGGTCCGCAGCCGGGCCAGGTCGGCGGCGTCCGCGGCACCGTTCAGCCGGGTGTCGGCGGCGTCGTTGCAGCGGGCCAGCTCCGCGTCGCCGAGCGGCTTGCCGTCCGGGCCGGTGGTCCGGCAGCGTTTGGCGTCGTCGTCGATGTTGGGCAGGAACACCGCGCCGCGCCCGGTGCTCCAGCGGTCCTCGCCCGCGGTGTCGCTGTCGCCGGTGACGTCCACCCGGCCGTCGCGGTCGACGTCCGCGCGCAGATCGGCCCGCGGCGGGGTCCCGGCGGCCAGCGCGGGCACCGGGGCCAGCGCGGCGCCCGCGAGGGCGATGGCGAGGACGGTCCGTCCCGTGAGTCTGCTACGCACCAGTGGCTCCTTCATCGGTCATCGGTCCTGATCGGTCGGACACGGGTGTCCGGTGAGGAAGAGCCGTGGGCGGGGCCGGGCGTTGCCCGGCAGGGGGAATCACCGCCGCCAAAACCGGACACCGAGGGGTACCCGCCGGCAGAACCGGACAACGAAGGTCGTGTGGTGGGAGAACCGGACACCGAGGGTGTGCGGTGAGCGAGAGGTGCGTGGCGGGCGAGGGGGTGCGGGCGCCCGCCGTGGGTCCTCGCCACCGCCGGAAAACCGGTGGAGTCGCACCGCCGGGTGCCGTTACCGTGCTCCCGCCCGCTGTCACCCCGTCAAGGACGTGCCGTTGTACACCAAGTGAGACCTCCCGAGCGCTGATCCGTCGCGCGTCGCACCTGTGCGCCGCGCTCCCTTTCGCTGCGGTCTTCTCACTGGAACCGGTGTATCTGCATGTCCGAAATCCGGGTGGTCCTGCCCACCTGCCTGCCGATCGTCCTCCGCCGTTGCCACCGGTGCGCCTCCGGGCGCTTCCGGAGCGGCGGCACCTCCCGCGCCACCGCGAGCCACCGGCTCCTCGATGCCCGGCTGCTGGATGCCCGGCTCCTCGGTGCCGGGCTCCGCGCGCTGTGCACCGGTTGCGGGGAGGCCGCCGAACTCACCGTTCCGGAGCGCCGGTACCTGCGTTCCGCGCCACCCGGATTCCCCGACCTGCCGCACGGCGACGGCCCCGGCCCGGCAGCCGCACTGCTTCGGGCCCCGGAGTCGCGGAGTCCCGTCGTGGGCGGCCCGGACCGGACCGGGCGGCCGGCCTGGCAGTCGCCGTACGGCCCGCCACCGCGCCGGGCGCACCGCGGCCGGTGGGCGCGGGTGCCGGCGTTGGCCAGGTCCCGGTCCGCGCCGCGGCGCGGGCACCCGTCCGGCGGGGACGACTGATCACCCGGCCGCGGAGACCGCCGCGCCGGGGACGCCGTCCGCGGGGTGCCTGACAGCGGCGGGGCCGGCGCGGCCGGTGCCCCGGAGCGGTGGCGGCCCGCAGCGGTCGTGGCGGCCCGCCGGTCCGGGGTCCCGGCCCGGCGGGCGTCACCGCTCACGAAGACGTGCGTACGTGAGCGCCTGGCGGGCCGGTGCAACTCGTGGTGTTGCGGTCGCCCGCCGACGAGAGCGGGGCGCTCGCCTTCGCGGAGGCCGTCACCGCCGCCCTCCTCGACACCCCGGGGCCCGACGGCGCCGCACTCGTCACGACCAGCGCGCCCCGCGCCCCGGAGCCGCGCCGGACCCGCCGGCCGGACGTGGCGGCGGCCCGCGCCGCCCTCTTCCCCTGGAAGGGCCGGACGAGCGGGGATCCGAGGGACTGACCGGACAGCACCCCGCTCTACGATCATGCCCATGTCGATCTCCATTTCCTCCCTCCCGGTGCTCCGCGGCCGGGACGGGGCCGTCCTGTCCGCCGAGGACATCGGATTGGTCCTCGACCTCCCGCGCGAGCAGGTCACCTTCACCCCCGACGGGCTGGGCCGGATACGCGCCGAGGGCCGCTCGGTCCTGATCGAACTGCGGGCGAAGTCCGGGGTGACGCCGCGCGTCCACCGCATCGACGACGTGGACGAGACGGCGGCCACCGCCTTCGCCGACGGGGTCAACGCGATCCTGGCGAACCGGACGGACAGCGACGATGTCGACGGGGCTCCGTTCGCCGTGGTCCGCTCACTCGCCCCCACCTGGCGGACGAGGTTCCACCGCCGGATCCTGCGGGGCACGCTGTGGCACCTGCTGGCGCTCGTCGCCCTCTGCGTGGTGGCCGGCTCGCTCGGCAGGTGGGATCTGGTGCTCCTCACGGTTCCGGTCGGCGGCTTCGCCTGGCTGGGCCTGTGGCTGGGCCTGTACGGAGTGATCCGCGCGCGGCGGGAACGCTGGCTGTACCGGCACGGCATCATGGTGACCGCCACCCGGGCCACGATGACCCGCGGCGCGTACATCTACCCGGACGCGACCGGGACGTACCGCGGCTTCCTGCACGGCGAGGCCGGCCCCGCGATCACCGTGGCCCACCCCCCGGAGGACCCGGCGGACGTGCTGGTGCCGGAGTCGCCGTTCAAGCACCTGGTGAACACCTACGCGGGCGCCGTCCTGGTCTTCTGCTGCAGCGCCATGATCGTCCTCCACGCCGTGATGGCGGTCGGCTTCCTCCTCGACGGCTGACGAGCCCGTGCATGGTCATCGGGGTTCGACTCGTGGTCCTTGCCGAGACCGGCCTGGCCACCAGAGTGCCGGCCGGATCAGCCTCACGGATGCCCCCGTCCGGCTCACCGGGCGGCGGTCGGCCTGCGCGAGATCCCCGCACGGCCGGCCTCGTGGTCGGTCACGCCGCCTGTCGCGGGAGGTCCGAACCCTGTTGGTCAGGCGCTGGTCACGCCGACGCCCGATGCAGTACGGGAAAAACAGAAGAACCCCAGCTCAGCTGGGGTTCTCAGTGGTGTCCGAGGGGGGACTTGAACCCCCACGCCCGATAAAGGGCACTAGCACCTCAAGCTAGCGCGTCTGCCATTCCGCCACCCGGACCAGGTGTGCTCCGCGGCTGCTCCCCGCGGCGACATGGATAACGATACCAAGGTTTCGGAGTGCGTTTCACCTGCGTATGCGGCCGGGGCTGACCCATAAGGCGGCTTTATGGGTGCTGCCCGCCCGGCCGGGCGGGCAGCACGGAGCGGCGCGGCGGATCCGGAACGCGGCGCCGGGGCACCGGTCGGCTCCACCGGCGACCGGCGGCCGGCGGATGCCGGAGAATGGGGCGGTATCGGCCACCGCCCCGTACCGGACCGGTGGCCGCGGAATGTGCGCGCACAGGCGTCGGCCGAGGGCCGCCGCGGCCGGACCACACGAGAAACCGGGACTGATCGATATGGGACGGGTCACCGAGCGGCGACGGGTCATCCGGGTACGGGACGGCGCGGTCAGCAGCCGGCCCGACACCCTGGTCGCGGAGGAGCCGCTGGAAATCCGGCTGAACGGCAAGCCGCTGGCCATCACCATGCGGACCCCCGGCGACGACTTCGCGCTGGCGGCCGGGTTCCTGGTCAGCGAGGGGGTGCTGGGCCGGGCCGAGGAGCTGGCGAGCATCGTGTACTGCGCGGGGGCGACGGCCGGGGACGCCGGCCCGGACGGGGCCGGGGGCGGCGGCAACACCTACAACGTGGTGGACGTCCGGCTGGCGGCCGGGGTCCCGGTCCCGGATATCACCCTGGAACGGAACGTCTACACCACCTCATCGTGCGGGCTGTGCGGCAAGGCGAGCCTGGACGCGGTCCGCACCACGGCCCGCTGGCCGGTCGGCGACGACCTCCGGTCGCCGGTGCGGCTGACCACCGGGACGCTCGCGGCGCTGCCGGACCGGCTCCGCGCGGCGCAGCGGGTCTTCGACCGGACCGGCGGCCTGCACGCCGCGGCCCTCTTCACCGCGCAGGGCGATCTGCTGGACGTCCGGGAGGACGTGGGCCGGCACAACGCGGTCGACAAGCTGGTCGGGCGGGCACTGCGGGAGGGGCTGCTGCCGCTGTCCGGCGCGGTGCTGCTGGTCTCCGGCCGGGCGTCCTTCGAGCTGGCGCAGAAGGCGGTCATGGCGGGGATCCCGGTGCTGGCCGCGGTGTCCGCGCCCTCGTCGCTCGCGGTGGACCTGGCCGTGGAGACCGGCATGACACTGGTGGGGTTCCTCCGCGGCAGCTCGATGAACGTGTACGCGGGCGAGCACCGGCTGGCGCTGGACGGCGGCGGGGAGCCGGCGGGGGCGGGGCTCGCCCCGGCGCACGGGGCCGGCGGGCCGCCCGCCCGGTGAGCCGCCGCCCGGCCGGGCCCCGTCGGTAGGATCCGGCGGGAAGCCGGCACGGGACGTGGGAGGGAGAGCCGGATGCGGATCGGGGAACTGTCCCGGCGCACGGGGGTCAACGAGCGGCTGCTGCGCTACTACGAGAAGCAGGGGCTGCTCCGTCCCGAGCGGCTGCCCAGCGGCTACCGGGTCTACCACGAGTCGGACGTCGGCACCGTGCGGCGCATCCGCTCGCTGCTCGCCGCCGGGCTCTCCACGGCCACCATCGAGCAGGTACTGCCCTGCGTCCGGGACGACGGCGAGCGGCTGGCGCCCACCTGCCCCGATCTCGTCACGGCGCTGCTGGAGCAGCGCGCCCGGATGACCTCGGCCATCGAGGAGCTGGAGACCTCCCGCTCGCTGCTGGACACCGTCATCGACGCGGGGCGGCCGGGCACCGGCTGACCGGGCCGGCGGCCCCGCCGCGCCGGCCGGGCGCGAGGGCCGGGCCGGCGGCCGGGTGAGGCCCGCCGCGCCGATCGGGCCGGCTGTCCCACCGCGCCGATCGGGCGCGAGGGCCGGGCCGGCGGGTGAGCCCTGCCGGGCCGCAGGAGCCGGGCCCCGGAGGGCGTTCAGCCGGCGGGGCGGTCGCAGCCGGCCTCCGGGCCCGCGATCCGGGCCAGCAGGACCATCAGCTGCTCGCGCTCCTCCGGGGTGAGCCCCGCGGTCAGTTCGTCGTTCGCCTGGTCGCCCAGCTTCTCGGTGCGCCGCAGCCGGCGCTTCCCGGCGGCGGACACGGTGATGGCGTTCTTCCGCCGGTCGCCGGGGTCGGGGCTGCGGGTGACCAGTCCTTCCGCCGCCAGGTCGCCGATCACCCCGACCATGTCCTTGGGGTCGATCCGCAGTGCGCGTGCCAGGTCCGCCTGCGAGACCGGTCCGAGTTCGGCCGCGGCGCAGAGCACCGCGTGGTGCATCATCCGCATGCCCTCGCGGGCCAGCGCTTCCGCCACCAGGCGGTGGCCGCGGGCGGCCGCCCGACCGAGCAGCCAGCTGGGGAGGGTGCGGATCCGGGCGGGGACGAAGGGGGTCTCGACCATGGCCCCACCCTACCCAAAACCGTTGGACGTCCCAACGGTCTCCGGTTTACCGTTGGGCCTCCCAACGTTTTATGGAGGTGGCGCCGGTGCGCCGGGTGCGGTTTCACGAGTACGGCGGTCCCGAGGTGTTGCGCGTGGAGGAGGCGGCGGCGCCCGTGCCCGGGCCCGGCGAACTGCTGATCCGCACCGAGGCGATGGGGGTGACCCTGCCGATGGTGCGGAAGGTCCGGGACGGCGGTCTGCCGCTCCCGGGGTCACCCGGCGGGGAGGTGGCCGGGCGGATCGCCGCGCTCGGCCCCTCGGTGACCGGCTTCGCGGTGGGCGACCGGGTCACGGCGCTGTGCTTCCGGGACTCCTACGCCGAGCAGGCGGTCGTCTCCGCCGCGATGGCGTCCCCGGTGCCCGACGGCGCCGACGCCGTCGACGCCGTGGCCCTGGTCCGCGGCGGCCTGGTGGCGCTCGGCGCGTACACCGCCGCCCGGCCGGAGCCCGGCGAGTCCGTGCTGGTCACCGGCGCGGCCGGCGGGGTCGGTCATCTCGCCGTGCAGCTCGCCCGGATGCACGGGGCCTCCCGGGTGGTCGCCGCCGTGAGTTCCCCGGCCAAGGCCGGCTTCGTCCGGGCCCTGGGCGCCGACGAGGTGGTGGTCTACGACGACGCGTCCTGGGGCGATCCGGTGGACGTCGTCCTGGACGCGGTCGGCGGCGAGCTGCTCACCCCCGCCGTCGCCGCACTGGCCCCCGGCGGCAGGCTGGTCGCGTACAGCTCGGGCGGCGGCACCATCGCCGCGTACGACCTGCTGGTGGGCGGCCGGACGGTCACCGGGTTCCAGATGGCGCGCACCGCCGCCACCCGGCCGGACCTGATGGAGCGGTGGCGCCGGGAGCTGTGGGAGCTGCGGGCCGCCGGCCGGCTGCGGGCGGCGGTGCACGCGGTCCTGCCGCTGGCGGAGGCGGCCGCCGCGCACCGGATCATCGAGTCCCGCGCCAACCTGGGCAAGGTGGTCCTGGTCCCCTGACCGCACGGGCCGACCGGTCGGCGGGCCGCCGGGCGAGCCGGTACGGCCCGGCGGCGACCCGGTCACCCAACCGGCCCATTTCTATGGAAATGTGACGCACGGTCCTTGTCGGCCGATGCCCGGGACGGGACACTTCGGAACAGCGCACCAGGGACGTGGGATGTCTTGATGTCCATATGTCATCGAAGGGTCGGTCGGCCATGGCGCCAGATCAACGTGCTCGTTCCAGAAGACCACGGTGGCAGCGCGGACGGGTGATACTCGCCGCCGCGGTGCTCGCTCTCCTCCCCGTTCCGGTACGGGCCGTGGACGCCGGTGATCCGGCGGCCGCGGCCCGTACCGGTTTCGAGCAGCAGGTGCTCTTCAAGTCTTCCCAGGAGCAGGGGTATTCCTGCTTCCGTATTCCGGCGATCGTGAAGTCCACCCGGGGCACGCTGCTCGCCTTCGCGGAGGGCCGGGTCGACAACTGCGGCGACGCGGGCGACATCGACCTCGTCCTGAAGCGCTCCACCGACGGCGGCCGCACCTGGGGCCCGCTGGAGGTGGTCGACGAAGGGGTCGGTGACACGCACGGCAACCCGGCTCCGATGGTCGACGCCCGGACCGGCCGGATCCTGCTCGCCACCACCTACAACACCGGGCGCGACGACGCCCAGAACTGCGACGTCCCCTGCGACCGCTCGCCCCACCTGCAGTTCAGCGATGACGACGGCCGCACCTGGTCGCAGCCGCGCGACCTGAGCGACTCGGTCCTGCCGCCGCACTGGAACTCCTGGTACGCCACCGGCCCGGTGCACGGCATCCAGCTCACCCAGGGCAGGCACAAGGGCCGGCTGGTCTTCGGGGTGAACGCCGAGACCTACGACGGGACGCGGGTGACGCACAACCACGCGGCCCTGGTGATCAGCGACGACGGGGGTGACAGCTGGCGCGTCGGCGCGGTCGACAGCTGGCCGACCGCGGCCGACGGAACGTTCCGTCAGAAACCCTCCGAGCTGACCCTGGTGGAGCGGGCCGACGGCTCCGTCCACGTCAACGGCCGGGAGCAGGACGGTACCGACCTCGGCCACCGCACCTACGCGGTCAGCCGGGACGGCGGCGCCTCCTTCGCCGCGCCGTTCCGCGCCGTCCCGGACCTGTACACCCCGCAGGTGCAGGGATCCGTCCTGCGGCTGCGCAGCGAGGCCCGGGACGGCTACAGCCGGCTGCTGTTCTCCTCCCCCGGCGACCCGGACCGGCGCCGCACCATGATGATCCGGTCCTCCTGGGACGAGGGCAGGACGTGGGACGGCACGGACCGGGGGAAGGTGGTCACCACCGACTGGTCGGGCTACTCCGACCTGGTGGCGATCTCCGCCGACGAGGTCGGACTGCTCTACGAGGGCGGGGCGGTGGACGCCCGGGACGAGATCCGGTTCGCCCGCTTCACCGAGGAGTGGCTCGGCCCGCGCCGGGCCCCGGACCCCAGGACCCCGGACCGCGCGCCGGGCGCCCGGGCCGCGGCGGTGCTCGGCGGCGCCCGGGAGACCGACGGGCGGTTCGGGGCGGCGGTGGCCTTCGACGGCCGGGACGACGCGGTGCGGCTGCCGTACCGGTCGGCGCTGCCGCTGGGCGCGGGAGACTTCAGCGTCAGCCTGTGGTTCCGCTACTCGGCCGGCTCCGGGCAGCACCCCTTCCTGTGGATGGGCGGGGTCGGCAACCGGCAGCCGCAGGTGTGGCTGCGCGGCGAACCGTCCGCGGGCCGCGTCCGGGCGCTGATCACCACGCTGGACGGCCCCGCGCCGCCCGCTTCGGCGTCGGTGGGCACCGCGCGGGCGTACAACGACGGGCAGTGGCACCACGCGGCGCTGATCCGCTCGGGCGGCCGGCTCACCCTCACCGTGGACGACGCGCCGGCGGTCTCGGTGGCCGATGTGCCCGGCACCGTGAGCCGCACCTCGGTGTTCGGCGTCCATCTGGGGCAGGGCCTGGACAGCCGGTCGCAGCTGTCCGGCGCGCTCGACGACGTCCGGGTGTACGGCCGCGCGCTGACCGGCGCCGAGCTGCGGCTCATCCGGGAGGACAACGCGCCGCTGGACGGCAAGGACAGCCGAGTGGTGTTCCGGCTGCCGCTGGACCGGGTTCAGCGCACGGACGGCTGACCGGTCACCGGCGGCCGGGCCGGGTGTCCGCCGCCCGCCCGGCCGCCGGGCCCGGCCGCGGCGGGACCGGCCCCGCTCCCGTCCGGCGCGGCTCCGGCCGGCCGGCCCGCGGCCGCCCCGCCGCGGGGCACCGGCCGGCCGGCCGGGCCCGCCGCGCCGGCCGCGAACCGGCCGGCGAGCACCGCGCACACCATCAGCTGCATCTGGTGGAAGAGCATCAGCGGCAGCACCATCCAGCTCGCCTCCGCCCCGAACAGCACGCTGGCCATCGGCAGCCCCGCCGCCAGGCTCTTCTTGGATCCGGCGAAGACGACGGTGATCCGGTCCGCCCGGGGGAAGCCCAGCCGGCCCGAGCCGTACCAGGTCAGCGCGAGCATCCCGGTCAGCAGCACCGCCTCCACCCCGAGCAGGGCGGCCAGCCGGGGCACCGACACCTGGCCCCAGACACCGGCCGCCGTCCCCGCGCTGAACGCCACGTAGACCACCAGCAGGATGGAGCCGCGGTCGGCGAGGCCCACCGCCCTGCGGTGGCGGGAGACGACCGGCCCCACCCACCGGCGCAGCAGCTGCCCGGCGAGGAACGGCGCGAGCAGCTGCAGGGCGATGCCGGCGAGCGCGTCGGCGGAGAAGCCGCCGCCCGCGCCCCCGCCGCCGCTCAGCAACAGGGCGGCCAGCACGGGCGTGAGGACCACTCCCACCAGGCTGGAGAAGGAACCCGCGCAGACGGCGGCGGCCACGTTGCCACGGGCGAGGGAGGTGAAGGTGATCGACGACTGGATGGTCGACGGCACCAGGCACAGGAAGAGCAGCCCGGTGGCCAGCTCGTCGGTGAGCAGCCACGGGGCGAGCCCGCGGGCGGCCAGGCCGAGCAGCGGGAAGACCACGAAGGTGCAGACGAGCACCGCGGTGTGCAGCCGCCACTGGCGCGCCCCGGCGAGCGCCTCCCGGGTGGAGAGCCGGGCGCCGTAGAGGAAGAACAGGAAGGCCACGGCGGCGGTCGTGGCATGCTCGGCGGCGACCGCGACGCGGCCGCCGGCGGGCAGCGCGGCGGCCAGCACGACGGTGCCCAGCAGGGCGAGGACGTAGCCGTCCACCGGGAGCCGGGCGGGGAGGGCGAGGGCGCGGCGGTTCATGATCCCCAGCCTGCGGGGCCGCGGGCCCATCGGGAATCCCGCTCACCGCTCTGACTGCCATCGCGTTCCGTGATGGCCCCGCCTAGGCTGGGCGGGTGGAGAACCTGTTCGACCCGGTTCAATTGCGGACCTTCCTCACCGTGGCACAGACGCTGAGCTTCACCCAGGCCGCGCACCGGCTGGGGCTGCGGCAGTCCACGGTCAGCCAGCACATCCGGAAGCTGGAGGCGGCGACCGGCCGCCCGCTGTTCAGCCGGGACACCCACGGGGTGGACCTCACCGAGGACGGCGAGGCGATGCTCGGCTTCGCGCGGACCATCCTGGAGGCCAACGAACGGGCCGCGAGCTGGTTCACCGGGACCCGGCTCCGCGGCCGGCTGCGCTTCGGCGCCTCCGAGGACTTCGTGCTCACCCGGCTGCCGGAGATCCTGGAGGGGTTCCGCCGGGACCATCCGGAGGTGGACCTGGAGCTGACCGTGGAACTCTCCGGCACGCTGCACGAGCGGCTGCGGGCCGGGCGGCTGGACCTGGTACTGGCCAAGCGGTCGGAGGACCGGCCGCAGGGGCGGCTGGTCTGGCGGGACAGGCTGGTGTGGATCGGGAGCGAGCGGCTGCGGGTCGACCCGGATCGGCCGCTGCCGCTGATCGTCTTCCCGCCGCCGGGACTGACCCGGGCCCGGGCCCTGGAGGTGCTGGAGCGGCACGGCCGCGCCTGGCGCATCGTGTGCACCAGCGGCAGCCTCAACGGTCTGGTCGCGGCGGCCCGCGCCGGGCTGGGGGTGATGGCGCACACCCGTGGCCTGATTCCGCCGGGTCTGGTGCGGATCCCGGACCGGGCGGCGCTGCCCGACCTGGGCGCGGTGGACTTCGTCCTGCTGCACGGGGAGCGGGGCGGGCGGGGCGACGCGGCCCGTGCCGCCGCGGATGCGCTGGCCGCGGCGGTGCTCGCGGGCGGCGACCGGCTGCACCGCCCGCGGTCCGGCTAGCCCCGCCGGGCGCGGGTTCCGCGGCCCGGTAGGGCGCGGCTGGAATTCGACGGGGCATGTGCCGTGTCCGGAGAGATTCCGTGCAGAAATGGGCCGCGTGGAGTGCGGGCTCAGGTCACCAATCGTCCCGGCTTCCCCCGAAGTCACCCGGTTTTCCCCAGTGATCGGTGCATAGGCCCGTACGTTCCTCAGCGCGGACACCACTCCCCCTGCCGCTCGCCATCGGGTACGGTCGCGGCGCTGTGCGGAGCGCTTCGAGGAGCACGTCATTGCGCGAGATCACCGTCCCCCCGTTGGCGACGGCCCCGAAAGTCGGCGGACTGGCGGACGCCGTCTTCGACCATGCGGCCGACGATCCCGGCCGGGTCGTGCTCGCGCGCAAGACCGCCGACGGCGCGTGGCGGGACGTCACCTCGGCCGAGTTCCGGGACCAGGTGCTGGCGCTCGCCAAGGGGCTGCTCGCCTCCGGGGTGCGGTTCGGCGACCGTGTCGCGATCATGAGCCGGACCCGGTACGAGTGGACCCTGTTCGACTTCGCGATCTGGACGGTCGGCGCGCAGAGCGTGCCGCTGTACCCGACCTCCTCGGCCGAGCAGGTCTACTGGGCGCTGCACGACGCCGGGGTCGCGGCGTGCCTGGTCGAGCACGAGGACCACGCCATGACGGTCGGCTCGGTCATCGACCGGCTGCCGCAGCTGAAGAACCTGTGGCAGCTGGACGCCGACGCGCTCGGCGAGCTGGTCGCGGCCGGCGCGCGGATCGCCGACGAGGTGGTGGACCGGCACCGGCTGGCCATGACGCCCGACGCCCCCGCGACCATCATCTACACCTCGGGCACCACCGGCCGGCCCAAGGGCTGCGTCATCACGCACGCCAACCTGATGGCCGAGTGCGACAACATCGTGGCCCGCTACGAGCACGTCTTCCACCACAAGCCGGGCGACACCGCGGCCACCCTGCTCTTCCTGCCGCTGGCGCACGTCTTCGGCCGGATGGTGCAGGTGGCCGCGATCCGCGGCCGGGTGAAGCTCGCCCACCAGCCGAATCTCAGCGCCACCGCGCTCCTGCCGGACCTGCAGTCCTTCCGGCCGACGTTCATCCTCGCGGTGCCGTACATCTTCGAGAAGGTGTTCGCGGCGGCGCGGCGCAAGGCGGAGGCGGAGGGGAAGGCGGGCCCGTTCGACAAGGCGGTGGACATCGCGGTGCGGTACGCGGAGGCCCAGGAGGCCAAGGCGTTCGGCACCGGTCCGGGGCCCGGCGCCGGGCTGCGGGTCCAGCACCAGCTGTTCGACAAGCTGGTGTACGGCAAGGTGCGCGAGGCCCTGGGCGGCCGGGTCCGGCACGCGATGTCCGGCGGTTCGGCGATGGAGCGGCGGCTGGGCCTGTTCTTCGCGGGCGCCGGGGTCACCGTCTACGAGGGCTACGGCCTCACCGAGTCGACCGCGGCGGCCACCGCGAACCCGCCGGAGCAGACCCGCTTCGGCACCGTGGGCAAGCCGATACCCGGCACCACCGTGCACATCGCCGACGACGGCGAGGTGTGGCTGCGCGGCGGCCAGGTGTTCGCCGGCTACCTCGGCGACCCCAAGACGACCGACAGTGTGCTGCGGGACGGCTGGCTGGCGACCGGGGACCTCGGCGCGCTGGACGAGGACGGCTATCTGACCATCACCGGCCGGAAGAAGGAGGTGCTGGTCACCTCGGGCGGCAAGACCGTCTCGCCGAT
The DNA here is from genome assembly GCF_044327625.1 of Streptomyces sp. NPDC018031. Classification (NCBI taxonomy): domain Bacteria; kingdom Bacillati; phylum Actinomycetota; class Actinomycetes; order Kitasatosporales; family Streptomycetaceae; genus Streptomyces; species Streptomyces sp. NPDC018031. Next base: position 474,358 of record NZ_JBIRFT010000002.1, on the reverse strand, counting down.
CGGGCTGGAGGAACGGGTCCGGGCGCATCCGCTGGTGTCCCAGTGCATCGTGGTCGGCAACGACCGGCCGTTCGTGGCCGCGCTGGTGACGCTGGACCCGGAGGCCGTCTCGCACTGGCTGCGGATGCGCGGCAAGGACCGGATGTCGCCGAACGAGCTGGTGCGCGACCCGGATCTGGAGATGGAGATCCGGCGGGCGGTGGTCGCGGCCAACACCCTCGTCTCGCAGGCCGAGTCGATCCGCACCTTCCGGATACTGGCGGCGCAGTTCAGCGAGGAGCACGGCCTGCTGACGCCGTCGCTGAAGCTGAAGCGGAAGGCGATCGAGCACGCCTACGCGTTCGAGGTCGACGCGCTCTACCACAGCTGACCCCCGTCCCGCCCGGCCGCGGCGTCCCGGCCGGACGGACGGGAGGGGGCGGCCCGCGGGGCGGCGGTGCGACCGGGGCCGGGCTCGCCGCCCCGCGGGTGCCGCGCCGGGTCAGGCCGCCGGCCGCACCCCGGTGTGGACGGTCTGCGCGCTCAGCAGGAACACGTCCGGCCGGCGCAGTACGCCCGCCTCGTCGTCCGGGTCGATCAGCCGGTCCAGGGTGGCGAGGTCCTCGGCGTCCAGCACGTCCTGCAGCCCCTCACGGGTCCGGGTCAGCTCGGCCCGGAGGTAGGAGCGGACGGACACGTCCAGCGGCGCGGGCAGATCCAGCAGGAAGGTGCGGCTGCGGACCTGCTCCAGCCCGGCCGCGGCGAGCAGCGCCGGCCAGTCCTCCACGGTCTCCTTCGCGCCGGGCACCTCGGCGCGCATCCGGCTGAACCAGTCCTCGGTCGCGGCGTCCAGGCGCGCCTCCAGCCCGGGCCGCCCGATGCCGATGTCCCGGGGCAGCCGGCGGGCCGGCAGCCCGCCCTCGACGACGGCCAGCAGTCCGGCGGGCCGCAGCCGCTCCGCCAGGGTCGCCACCGCGCCCCGCTGGTCGCCCACGTGGTGAAGCGTCCTGCTGGTCCAGATGAGGTCGGCCTGCCCGGCGGGGAGGCCGTCGGGCAGGTCCGCCCGCAGGGTGCCGAGCCGGTCGGCGACACCGGTGCGGGCGGCCCGCTCCCGGGTCCGCCGCAGCAGGGCGTCCTCGCCGTCCACGGCCAGGACCCGTGCGGCCGGGAGCGCCTGGGCGAACAGGCAGGCGGCGACGCCTGGCCCGCTGCCCACGTCCCACACCTCGCCGACCGTCCCGGCACCCGGCGCGGTCAGGCCCCGCAGCCAGCCGATGGCCTGCTCCAGGAGCGGTGTGCTGATCTCCGCGTGGCTCTCCAGAAGCGGCCCGAGGACCTCCCAGTCCAGGTGCGTGCCGCCGCGGTCGTGATCGTGGTGGTGGTGAGGGTGGTGCCCGGCCATGCGTGCCTCCGCGGTCTCGGTCCGTCGTGGTACCCGACCGGTGCCCGGGGCCCGCCCCGGCCGCCGGTCGGCCGCGCCGAGCGTCCCCGACCACCGGGGACCACGGCAACTCCCGTTGCCGTTCCGGCAACCACTCCCCGGCGGCGCCGGCCGCCCCCCGGGAAGTGCCCGGGAGGGCCGGGCCCGCCGCGGCCGGCGAACGGTCGGTTACGGTTCGGGCATGACGACTGTCGCGGTTGCCCCGGGTGTGGGCGCGCTCCTTCGCGAATGGCGGGACCGGCGCCGGATCAGCCAGCTGGAACTGGCGCTGCGGGCCGACTCCTCCGCCCGCCACATCAGCTTCATCGAGACCGGCCGGTCCCGGCCGAGCGAGGAGATGGTGCTCCGTCTCGCGGACCACCTGGAGGTCCCGATGCGCGAGCGCAACGCGCTGCTGGTCTCGGCCGGTTACGCCCCTCGGTTCACCGAGACCGCCCTGGACGCGCCCGCGATGAGCACCCTGCGGACGGCCGTGGAGCGGCTGCTGCGGGCCTACGAGCCGTATCCGGCACTGGTCGTGGACGGCCGGTACGACATCGTGGGGGCCAACGACAGCATCGCGGCGCTGCTGGGCGGGGTCGCGCCCGAACTGCTGCGCCCGCCGATGAACGCCATGCGGATCACCCTGCACCCGCAGGGTCTGGCACCGAGGATCCGGAACCTGCGGGAGTGGCGCGGCCATCTGCTGGACCAGATGGAACGGCAGTTGGCGCTGCTGCGGTCCTCGTCGCTGCGTGAACTGTACGAGGAGGTCAGCGCGTATCCCGTGCCGGACCCCGGCCGGGGGGAGTCCTGGCCGGGGTCCGGGGCCGAGCGGATGGCGGCGGGGCCGGAGCACATCCCGTTCGCCCTGCCGATGGTGGTCGAGCACGACGGGCGGGTGCTGTCCTTCATCTCGACCATCGCCACCTTCAACACCCCCATGGACATCACCGTCTCCGAGCTGGCCATCGAGACGCTGCTGCCGGCGGACCCGGAGACGGCGGCCTACCTCCAGCGGGCCGGGTGACCCTGGAGGCGGGGGCCTTTCCCCGGCGGGCCAGGTGACCCGGGGGCGGGGGCCTGTCTCCGGCGGGCCGGGTGACCCGGGGCCGGGGGCCGGGCTCAGGCCCTGGACGCGGCGCGCAGCGCGCCGTACTGCAGGACCGCGAAACCGGCCACGGTGACGGCCTGCATCGGGATCCACACGGCCCCCGCGGTCGTCGGCGACAGCCACAGCACCTGCGCGGCGACGCTGAGCGCCGCCCACAGCAGGTTGGCCTCGACGACGAACCGGACGCCGAGCGCCGGCGGCTGCGGGCGGACGGCGAGGAGGCCGACGGCCGCGGCGAAGACGGTGAGGAAGGCGCCGAGGCCGAGCAGCAGGCCGCGGTCGACGCCGAGCAGGTCGCCCAGCGGACCGGACAGGGTGAGGTAGCCGAGCCCGTTGGCGCCCGTGACCACCGCGTCCAGGGCCAGGAAGCGGCGCAGCCAGGTGCGGGGAGCGGTGCCGGCGGGAGCGGTGCCGGCGGAGGCGGTGGCGGGGGCGGTGGTCAGCTGCGTGGCGGACATGGCGGTCAACCTCCGGCGTCGATGGGGGCGGTTCGGGGCGGGTCCCCGGCCGGAGTGCGCCGGCCGGGGAACCCGATGCCCTGAACTCTGCCGCCCCGGCGTCCGCGGGTCGATTACCGCTCAGGTAATGGAGCTGGTCAGCGCCTGTCGCCGGGTCCGCGCGGCCATCCACGCGTAGACGATGACCCCGGCGAAGAGGAACAGCACGCCCTGGTAGACCGCGGCGTACCCGGCGCCGGCCACCAGCCAGAAGGAGAAGCCGAAGCCGGTGACCGCGAGCGCGGTGTCCAGTGCGAACCGGCCGGTGCGGACCCGGTCGGACTCCCCGGAGAGCAGGAAGTACAGCTGGGCGCCGCTGGCCAGCAGGTAGGGCACGGTCGCGGAGAAGGTGGTGATCAGCACCAGGGTCTCGAAGACCCGGCCGGAGGAGCTGGTGTGGTTGACCAGGGTGAGCAGCGAGGCGAGCACGGTGCCGACGATCACTCCGGCGGTGGGGACGCCGCGCCGCTTGACGGCGAAGACCGCGGGGAACAGGCCGTCGCGGGCGGCGGCGTACGGAGCCTGGGCGCTCATCAGGGTCCAGCCGTTGAGGGCGCCGAGGATCGACACCACCGCGGCGGCCGCGATCAGGGTGCCGCCCCAGTCACCGCCGAACATGGCGTCGACGGCGTCGGAGAACGGCGCGGCGGAGGAGACCAGGTCCTCATGGGCGACGGTGCCGAAGACCGCGAGGGTGCCCAGCAGATAGACCACGGCGGCGGCGAGGGTGCCCAGCACGGTGGCCCGGCCGACGTTGCGCTCCGGGTCGCGGACCTCCCCGGCGCTCATGGCGGCCGACTCCACGCCGACGTAGGAGTAGAGCAGGATGGCGGCCGCCGCGGACATCCCGCCCAGCGCGCTGCCGCCGCCGTCGGTGAACGGGCCGAGGTTGTCGGCGTCGAAGAAGAACAGCCCGGCGACCGCGATGAAGAGCAGCGGCAGGAACTTCAGGACCGCCGAGACCAGTTGCACCGCGCCGACCCACCGGGTGCCGGCCAGGTTGGCCAGGGTGGGCAGCCAGAGCGCCAGCAGGGCCAGCGTCAGATCGGTGGCGCCGCCGGACCGGCCGGGGAAGAGGACGTGCGCGTAGCCGACGACGGCGACCGCGAGCGCGGCGTTGCTGACCCAGGTCATGGTCCAGTAGGACCAGGCGGAGAGGAAGCCGGCGAAGTCGCCGAACGCCTCCCGGGCGTAGACGTAGGGGCCGCCGGTGCGCGGGTCGCGGCGGGCCAGCTTGCCGAAGACCAGGGCGAGCGCGACGGCGCCCACGGTGAGCACCGCGAACGCGAGCAGGCTCACGGTGCCGTACGGGGCGACCGAGGCGGGCAGCAGGAAGATCCCGCCGCCGATGATGTTGCCGGTCACCAGCGCGGTGGCGGTGGGCAGCCCGAAGCGGCGGCCGGTGGCGACGGGAGCGGGGGGCGGTTCGGGGGCCCGGGGGGTCTCCGCCACGGGGGGTGCGGGCGGACGACGGGTGGGGCTGTGGTGCATGGGGTGGTGCGCCTCTCCTGGTGCTGCCGCCCGGCGGTGGTTCGTGGGGTGCCGAGCGCCCCGTCATGGTCATGGATGGAGTGCGGCGCGCCAAATCACCGGGTTTTGTCCTGCATCCCCGGGGTGACGACCGGAAAAGGTACGGCGATATCGCTGATCGGCGGTGATTCGTCCGCGGGGACCTGGGGTCCGTGCGCCTCCCGCAGCCAGCGCCGCAGGACGCGGTGCACCTGCTCCGCGCCGACCAGCGGCGGCCCGTCGGGCGACGGCGGGGTGAGGTCGCGGGGCCACAGCAGGAAGGGGTGCCCCTGGGCCCCGCCCAGGCCGCCGTGCGAGCCGATCTGGCTCTCGAAGGCGTGCACCTCGCCGGTCCGCGGGTGGTACGCCGAGTTGACCATGATGTCGGCGGCGTTCCGGAACCCGTCGGTGCGCCGGACCGCCGCCACCGCCCCCTCGCCGAAGGGTGCCAGCGGGCTCCGGCCGATGACCCGGCCGCTGTCGAGGTGGTGCTCGGCACCGCCGGCCCCGAGCACCACCGGCCCGTGCTCGGCCGACCGTACGAGCACAAAGCCCACCCCCGGATGGTCGGCGAGGACGCGCAGCAGGGAGGGGTGGCGGGCGTCGATCTGCTCCCGGGTCATCCGGCCGGGCACGTCGGGGAAGGACACCAGGCCCAGGTTGCCGGAGGCGAGCACCACCGGCTCGCCGCCGCCGTGGCCGGTGCCGTCCCGCTCCGGGCGGCGCAGGGCGGTACGGGCCGCCTCGCGCGCCTCGGCGCCGGAGGCGGTGCTTCCGGCGCGGCGCGGGACCGGCAGTCCGCAGCCGGCCCGGACCAGGTCCTCCAGGGTGAGGCCGAAGCGGCCGGCGAAGCTCTCCCCCGGGCTCTGCCCGTGGTCGGACAGCAGCACGATGCGGTAGTCGCGCGGGGCGTGCTCGGTGACCTTGCCGATCAGCGCGACGGCGCGGTCCAGCCGGCGCAGCACCTGGTGGGTGTCGCGGCTGTGCGGCCCCGAGTGGTGGGCCACCTCGTCGTAGGCGACCAGATCGGCGTAGACGACGGTGCGCCCGGACAGGATGTCGCCGACGACCGCGGCCACCACCACGTCCCGTTCGACGACGGTGGCGAAGGCGCGGATGAACGGGTAGAGCCCGCCGCGCCGCATCCGCGGGGTCTCCCGGCGCAGCAGGGCCCGGGTGGACTGCCCGATCTCCCGGAACACCTCGGCGACGAAGGAGCCCGCGGTGCGGGTGGCGTTGGCCGGGTCGGAGAAGTAGGCGAAGTAGCCGGAGCGGGAGCGGTTGTACCGGCCGCGCCGGGCGGCGACGGAGAGCACCAGGGCGAGCTGCTCGGCGCCGCCGGTGAACAGGTTGCCGCGGCTGGCGCCGTCGACGGTGAGCAGCCCTCCGTCGCCGGTCCGGGCGATGGCGCGGCGTTGCAGCTCGGCGGCGCTGGTGGGCCGGTTGCTGACCATCACCTGGCCGGTCTCCTTCTCGTACCAGCGGAAGGCGGGGACGTCCTCGGTGGAGCCGTGCAGGATGCCCAGCTGGCTGGCGCCGGTCTGGCTGGACCAGTCGGTGCGCCAGGGCGTGAGGGTGTGGGTGCCGGCGTGCCAGCCGGCGACGGTCGGCATCAGCGGCCGCCGGCCGCGCAGGGCGGCGAGCAGGACGTCGTGGCCCACCCCGTCGAGCTGGAGGAAGACGGTGCCTGGGGGCAGCCGGTGTCCGGCCCGCTCGCCGAGCCGGCGCCGTCTGCGGTCGGCCATCCGGGCCAGCCGGCGGCGGTACGCCCCGTCGTCGCGGACGGTGAGGAAGGTGCTGGTCGCGGAGGAGGCGGCGGACATCACCGCGGCGACCACCACGGCGGTCTCCGGTTCCGCGGTACCCCGGCCGTCGGGGATCAGGCTGAGCGCGATGAGCAGCAGCGACCCGTTGAGGACGAACACCAGCAGGCCGAGCACGAAGGCCGGGACCAGCAGCAGCGCGCGGACCAGCAGCGGCCACACCAGGGCGCCCAGCAGGCCGAAGGCGCCGGCCCCGGAGGCGGCGGTGACGCCGATCCGGGTGGCGCTGTCGCCGTCGGCGGACTGCAGCCGGAAGTCGGGCAGGGCGGCGGCCAGGACGAGCATCGTCAGGGTGCTGACCGCCCACACGGCCACCACCCGCAGACCGGCCCCGCCCACGGTTCTCCAGCTGGGCATCCGCATTCCCATCCCATCTCGTTCCGCCGTGCTCGCTCCCCAGCGTGTCACAGCCGGTGGGCGGGGCTGTGCGGCGGACGGGGGGCCGGCGGCGCGGGCGCGGGCGGCTGTGCGCGGGCGCGGGCAGGCGGCCGTCGGGGCGTGTCCGGGGCCCCTCGCACCCCTGGCGCGGCTCCGGCGGGCGGCCTCCGGTGCGGCCCGCGGCAGGAGCCCCGCGCGGTACCGGCCCGCGGCGCGACCGGGCTGAACTACGCTCGGGTGCGTGCTCCGTCGAGCGACAGGAGGTTCCGGGTGCCGGTGGAAGTCACCTGGTGGGGTCACGCCACCGCGACGGTGCGGGACTCGGGCGTGACGGTGCTGACCGATCCGCTCTTCGCGCGGCGGCTGGCGCATCTGCGGCGCCGCCGGGGCGCGCTGCCGCCGCCGGCCGCCGCGGTCGCCGACGTCGCGCTGGTGTCGCACCTGCACGCCGACCATCTCCACCTGGGGTCGCTGGCCAGGCTGGCCGTGGGCACCCGGCTGGTGGTGCCCGCGGGGGCGGGCGCCGCGGTGCCGGGGCTGCGGCGGGTGGCCGCGACGCGCCGGCTGCGGGTCGTCGAGGTGCGTCCGGGGGACGAGGTCGCGGTCGGCCAGGTGCGGATACGCGCGGTGCCCGCCGCGCACGACGGCCGCCGGCTGCCGTACGGGCCGCGCCGGGTGCCGGCGCTCGGCTACGTGGTGCGCGGTGAGGCCACCACGTACTTCGCCGGTGACACCGGGCTCTTCGACGGGATGGCGGAGGCCGTCGGCCCCTGCGACGTGGCGCTGCTGCCGGTGGGCGGCTGGGGCCCCTATCTGGGGCACGGGCACCTGGACGCGCGGCGCGCGGCGCAGGCACTGGCCCGGCTGGAGGCGCGCAGCGCGGTTCCGGTGCACTACGGCACGTACTGGCCGATCGGGCTGGACGCGGTGCGGCCGCACGAGTTCCACTCGCCGGGCGAGGAGTTCGTGCGGCACGCCGGCGGGCTCGCCCCCGCCGCGGCGGTCCACCGGCTGGGGCACGGGGAGAGTGTGCTGCTGGAGGCCGCCAGGTGATCGACGAGCTGGTCGAGCTGGCACGCAGTGTGCCACCGGAGTCCACACAGCAGGCGGTCGGGTATCCCTCGCTGTTCCTGCTGGTGGTGGTGGGTGCGCTGGTGCCGGTGGTGCCGACCGGCGCGGTGGTCAGCTCGGCGGCGGTGGTGGCACTCCACCAGACGGCGCCGTTCTCGCTGCTGATCGTCTTCCTGGTGGCCGCCCTCGCGGCGTTCCTCGGGGACCTGGCCCTGTACTGGCTGGGCCGGCGCGGGGTGCGGTCGCGGAACGGCTCGCGCTGGCTGGGCCGGATCCGCGACCGGGCGGCGCCGGAGCGGCTGGCGCAGGCCCAGGCACGGCTGGACGAGCACGGGGTGACGGTGCTGGTGCTGTCCCGGCTGGTCCCGGCCGGGCGGATCCCGGTGATGCTCGCCTGTCTGCTGGCCGGGATGCCGGTGCGGCGGTTCGCGCGCGGGGCGCTGCCGGCGGCGCTGGCGTGGGCGGCCACGTACCAGGTGATCGGGATCCTGGGCGGTTCGCTGTTCGCCGAGCCGTGGGAGGGCGTGGCGGCGGCGGTGGCGCTGACCGTGGTGGTCGGCTCGGTTCCGGCGCTGTGGCGCCGGGTGCGCCGGGCGCACCGGGAGCCCGCGGGCTGACCGGGCCGCGGGACCGCCGGGCCGCGGCCCGCACCCGGCAGCATGCGGTTCCGGTGGGGGCGGCAGCGGGCGGTTCCGGTGCACGGCGGACGCGGGCGCTTCCGGAGGACGGGGCCACGGACGGCGCCGATGCGCGCCGGACGCGGACGGCCCCGGAGAGCAGCGACCACGGACGCTTCCGGTGCACGGCGACCACGGACGCTTCCGGAGGACGGGGGCCACGGACGCCTCCGGGGCGCGGTGCGCGGCCGGCCGACCGGTCAAGCGTTCGCCGCCCGCGCACCGCTTGACCGGTCGGCCGGCCGTCAGGGGGTCAGGCTCAGGACCGAGGTCAGCACCGAGGTCAGGACCCGGTCCGGGTCCGGGTCCGGGCCGTCCGCGCGCCAGGCCACGAAGCCGTCGGGGCGTACCAGCACCGCGCCGTCCTCCGCGGTGCCGTGCGTGCGGGCCCAGTCGCCGCCGGGGGCGGGCGCCAGGTCCAGGTCCGGGCCGCTTCCGACGCGGTAGCTGTCCAGCGGCACCGAGAGCCGGGCGGCGACCCGCCGCGCGGCGGTGTGCCATGCCGCTCCGGCGGCGCCGGTGAGCAGCACGCAGCGGCGTTCGTACAGGTCGAGCGTGGAGAGCCGGACGCCCGCGCGCAGCAGCCACATGTGCGGCGCCCGGCTGCCCGGCGCCCCGGTGGCCTCGAACCGCTCGGGCACCGGCGGCTGGTCCGGGTCGGTGCCCAGCACCGCGCCGCGCGGGTAGCGGTAGCCCATCGCGACCGCCAGCACGTCGCTCTGCCGGGCGGCCGCCGGGGGTGCGGCGTAGCCGGGGTGGCTGTGCTCGGCGGAGCGGGCCGCGGCGCGGGCGCTGGTGGCGACGGCGACCGGCTGCCGCTCGGCGCCGTAGGTCGCCAGCAGTCCGGGGCCGGCCCAGCCGCCGAGTACCGCGGCGAGTTTCCAGGCCAGGTTGTGCGCGTCCTGGATGCCGGTGTTGGAGCCGAACGCGCCGGTCGGCGACATCTCGTGGGCCGAGTCCCCGGCGAGGAAGACCCGGCCGTCCCGGTAGCGTTCGGCGACCCGCTCGGCGGCGTGCCAGGGCGCCTTGCCGGTGATCTCGACCTCCAGGCCGGGGACGCCGGTGGCGGCCCGGATGTGGGCGACGCACCGTTCGTCGGTGAAGTCCTCCAGCGCCTCGCCGGTCTCCGGGTGCCAGGGGGCGTGGAAGACCCAGTGCTCGACGTTGTCGACCGGCAGCAGCGCGCCGTCCGCGCCGGGGGTGGTCAGGTAGCAGGCGATGAACCGGTCCTCGCCCACCACGTCGGCGAGCCGCTTGGCGCGGAAGGTGATGCTGACGTTGTGGAACAGGTCGCCGCGTCCGGACTGGCCGATGCCCAGCCGCTCCCGGACCGGGCTGCGCGGCCCGTCGGCCGCGACCAGGTACGCGGCGCGGACGGTGCGGCACTCGCCGGTGGCCCGGTCGGTGAGCCGCGCCGTCACCCCGTCGGCGTCCTGCTCGAAGGAGCTGAGCTCGGTGTTGAACCGCAGCTCTCCGCCGAGCTCGCCGGCCGCCCGCAGCAGCACCGGCTCCAGGTCGTTCTGACTGCACAGGCACCAACCGGCCGGGCTGAGGCGGGACAGTGCCCCGCCGGGGTCGATCTCCTTGAACAGCCAGCTCCGGTCGGTGCCGGTGAGGGAGCCGGCCTGCAGGATGCCGTGGTTGTCCGCGAGAACGGAGGCGGCCTCCCGGACGGCGTCCGCCACCCCCGCCGTGCGCAGCAGCTCCATGGTGCGCACGTTGTTGCCGCGGCCCCTGGGGTGGATGGAGGTGCCGGGGTGCTTCTCCACCAGCAGATGGCGGATGCCCAGGCGGCCCAGGAAGAGCGAGGTGGACAGGCCCACCAGGGAGCCGCCCACGATCAGGACCGGTACCGAGGCATCGGCGTGCGGAACATGTGGCGTCATTTTCTGGCTATGCCCGCCATTTCAGGGGTCACCGGGCAGGCAGGCCGCCCGTTCCCCCGGATGGATCACACATCTCGCGCCATCCGTGGGAGCGCTCCACGATCGGGAAGCGGGTGGCGCACCCTCCGGCGGCGCACCCCCCGACGGAGCGGCGCACCTCTCGAAGGAGACGTGGAACATGAGCACCCTGTCCGAGACTCCCCGGTCCCCGCGCACCGCGCGACCCGCCTCCCGAACCGACTCGCGGCTGCGGGTCATCCTGCTGCTGGAGGTCCGCCACGGCGCCCAGCAGCGCTTCCTGGACGCCTATGACCAGTTGTGCCACCAGGTGGCGGAGGTGCCCGGCCACATCAGCGACCAGTTGTGCCAGTCGATCGAGAACCCGTCCCAGTGGCTGATCACCAGCGAGTGGGAGAGCGCCCCGCCGTTCCTGGCCTGGGTGGACAGCGAGGAGCACCGCGAGATGGTCAAGCCGCTGCACGGGTGTGTCAACGACACCCGGTCGCTGCGGTTCACCGTCATGCGGGAGACCAGCCACGGCCCGCTCGGACCGGTGACCACCGACGGCCTGCTGGCCGAACCCAGGGTGGGCGACGGGGTGGTGCGGCATGCGCTGACCTTCACGGTGCGGCCCGGCAGCGAGCGGACCGTGGCCGAGATCCTGGCCGCGTACGAGTCGCCCGAGGCCCGGGTCGACGACTCCACCCGGCTGCTGCGCACCTCGCTGTTCATGCGCGGCAACCGGGTCGTCCGGGCCGTGGAGGTCAAGGGCGACCTGGTCGCGGCGCTGCGGCACGTGGCACGGCAGCCGGAGGTGCGGGCGGTGGAGGAGGCCATCAACCCGTACCTGGAGGTGGACCGGGACCTGGACGACCCGGAGTCGGCCCGGGAGTTCTTCATGCGCGCGGCGCTGCCCATGTCGCACCACCGCACGGTCTCCGGGCTGCGGCCCTCCGGGGTGCGCCGGCACGCGCTGCTCTACCCGGTGCGCACCGGGTGCGGGGCCGCCGTCGCCACGCTGCTGGCACGCCAGGACGAACTGGCCGCGGCGGACCCGTCGAACCCGGTGGTGGGCGCCACGATCTTCCAGCGGGACGACACGGTGATGCGGATGGTCGACGCGACCGCCCCGCTGGAGCGGCACGCGGCGCTGGCGCTGGGCGTCGGCGGCAAGCGGGCCGGAGCGGTGCTGAGCCGCCTGGTGGACCTGGGCCCGGACGGCGGCCTGTCGGACGAGGCCGGGCGCCGCCGGTTCCTCGCGCGCTGTGTGATGACCCCGGTCACCGACCGCCGGTCGGCCGACGACGGGTGATCCCGCCGCCACCCCGTCCCCGCCGCCATCGGTGACATCCCGTCCCGCCGAGGCGCCCCGGGCCGCCGCCGGGCCACGTCCCCCGCGGCGGTCCGCGACGCCGCCCCGCTGTCCGTTCCCATCCCGTCCGGGAGGTATCCCCATGACCGACCAGCCGACCCCGACCCCCACCCCGTCCTCTCCGCGTGTCGTGAGCCTCGACGACGTCCCGCCCAACCGGCGCCGCGGCGGTGATCTGCGCGCCCTGCTCACCCCGACGGCGGTGGGTGCCACCAGCGGCTTCATGGGGCTGGCGCTGATCGGCCCGGGTGAGCGGATCGCCGAGCACTACCACCCGTACTCGGAGGAGTTCGTGTACGTGGTGTGCGGCGAACTCGAAGTGGACCTGGACGGCACGGCGCACCCGCTCCGCGCCGACCACGGCCTGCTGATCCCGGCGTTCATGCGGCACCGGTTCCGCAACGTCGGCGACACCGAGGCCCGGATGGTCTTCCACCTCGGTCCGCTGGCGCCCCGCCCCGACCTCGGCCACGTGGACACCGAGGACGCGACGGGGGCCCGCATCGCCGAGGACCCCGGCACGGCCCGGGTGGCGTCATGACCCGGCGGGTGGCGGTCACCGGGGTGGGGGTGGTCGCGCCGGGCGGGGTGGGCACCGGCGCGTTCTGGGACATGCTCACCGCGGGCCGTACCGCGACGCGGACCATCACGCTGTTCGACCCGGCCGGCTTCCGCTCCCGGATAGCCGCCGAGTGCGACTTCGACGCGGCGGCGTGCGGGCTCACCCCGGACGAGGTGGCGGCCGCCGACCGGTACGTGCAGTTCGCGATGGTGGCGGCCGACGAGGCGGTCCGCGACGCCGGCCTGGACATGGACGCCGAGGACCCCTGGCGGGTCGGCGTGTCGCTGGGCACGGCGGTCGGCGGCACCACCCGGCTGGAGCACGACTACGTCCTGGTCAGCGGGGAGGGGGCGCGCTGGGACGTGGACCACCGGCCGGCCGGGCCGTTCCTGCACCGGGCGTTCTCGCCCAGTGCGCTGGCCTCCGGGGTGGCGGAGCGGCTGGGCGCGCACGGTCCGGTGCAGACGGTGTCCACCGGCTGCACCTCGGGCCTGGACGCCGTCGGCTACGCCTTCCAGGCCATCGAGGAGGGCGCCGCCGACGTGTGCGTGGCCGGCGCCTCGGACTCGCCGATCTCACCGATCACGGTGGCCTGCTTCGACGCGATCAAGGCGACGTCGGCGAACAACGACGACCCGGAGCACGCGTCCCGGCCGTTCGACGCCCGGCGGGACGGCTTCGTGATGGGCGAGGGCGCCGCGGTCCTGGTGCTGGAGGAACTGGAACACGCCCGCCGGCGGGGCGCGGAGGTGTACTGCGAGGTCAACGGCTTCGCCACGTTCGGCAACGCGTACCACATGACGGGCCTGACCACGGAGGGCCTGGAGATGTCCCGGGCGATCGACACCGCGCTGGACCACTCCCGGATCGACGGCTCCGAGATCGACTACGTCAACGCGCACGGCTCGGGCACCAAGCAGAACGACCGCCATGAGACGGCGGCGGTGAAGCGGTCGCTGGGCGAGCACGCCTACGCCACGCCGATGAGCTCCATCAAGTCGATGGTCGGGCACTCGCTGGGCGCGATAGGCGCCATAGAGCTGGCCGCGTGCACCCTGGCGCTGGCCCACGGGGTGATCCCCCCGACGGCCAACTACGAGGAACCGGACCCGGAGTGCGATCTGGACTACGTGCCGAAGACGGCGCGTACGGCGCCGCTGCGCCGGGTGCTGTCGGTGGGCAGCGGCTTCGGCGGCTTCCAGTCCGCGGTGGTCCTCGGTCACGACGGCGGGAGGGTGTGATGGGCGGTACGGCACGGCACACGGTCATCACCGGGCTCGGCATCGTCGCCCCCAACGGCATCGGCACCGACGCGTTCTGGAAGGCGACCCGGGAAGGCGTCCTGGTCCTGGACCGCCTCTCCCGGGAGGGCTGCGCGGACTATCCGCTGCGGGTCGCCGGCCAGGTGCGGGCGTTCGACGCCGGAGCCGCGGTGGAGGACCGCTTCCTGGTGCAGACCGACCGGTTCAGCCATTTCGCGATGGGCGCCGCCGACCTGGCGCTGGGCCACGCCCAGCTGAACACCGACGGGCTGCCGCCCTACTCGGTGGGGGTGGTGACCGCGGCCGGCTCCGGCGGCGGCGAGTTCGGCCAGCGGGAGCTGCAACGGCTGTGGGGGAAGGGGCCGAAGTACGTCGGCCCGTACCAGTCCATCGCCTGGTTCTACGCGGCCAGTACCGGCCAGATCTCCATCCGGGGCGGGTTCAAGGGCCCGTGCGGGGTGGTGGCCGCCGACGAGGCGGGGGGTCTGGACGCCTTCGCGCACGCCTGCCGGTCGGTCCGCAACGGGGCGGACGCGGTCCTGGTGGGCGCCACCGAGGCCCCGCTGGCGCCCTACTCGGTCGTGTGCCAGCTGGGCTACCGGGAGCTGAGCCGCTCGGCCGACCCGGAGCGCGCGTACCTGCCGTTCACCGCGGAGGCGAGCGGGTTCGTCCCCGCCGAGGGCGGCGCCATGCTGGTGGTGGAGGAGGAGACCGCCGCGCTGGAGCGGGGCGCCCCGGTCCGGGCCCGGCTGCTGGGCCACGGCGCCACCTTCACCCGGCCGTCGGGCTGGGAGGAGTCGCGGGAGGGGCTGGCGCGGGCGATCGGGATCGCGCTGGAGCGGGCGGGGTGCGCTCCGGACGAGGTCGACGTGGTGTTCGCGGACGCGCTGGGCACGCCGGAGGCGGACCGGGCGGAGGCGCTGGCGGTGGCGGACGCGCTGGGCGCGCACGCCGCGCGGGTGCCGGTGACCGCGCCGAAGGCCGGTTACGGCCGGGCCTACTGCGGTGGCCCGCCGCTGGACGTGGCTGCCGCGGTGCTCGCCCTGGAGCACGGCACGGTGCCGCCGACCCCGCAGGTCACCGAGGTCTGCCACGACCTGGACCTGGTGACCTGCCGCGCCCGCAGCGCCGAGCTGCGCACGGCGCTGGTACTGAGCCGGGGGCTGATGGGATCCAACGCGGCGCTGCTGCTGCGCCGCGCGGAAGGAGAAAACTGATGTCGAGTCAACTGACGCACGAGGAACTGGCTGCCCTGATGAAGAGCTGCGCCGGGATCGCCGTCGACCCCGAGCGACTGCGCGGCGGACAGGACGCCCCACTGGCCGAGTTCGGTCTCGATTCGCTCGGACTGCTGGCCATCGTCAGCGAGTTGGAGCAGCGCTACGGCGTGCAGATCGACTCGCGGGCCGAGGCGTGCAAGACCCCCGGCGACTTCGTCGAGGTCGTCAACGAGTCCCTCACCGTAGGAGCATGACATGGCCGGACACACCGACAACGAGATCCTGATCAACGCTCCCCTGGACTTCGTCTGGGAGGTCACCAACGACCTGGAGGGCTGGCCGCAGCTGTTCAGCGAGTACGCCTCCGTGGAGGTGCTCGAACGGGACGGCGACACCACCGTCTTCCGGCTGACCATGCACCCGGACGAGAACGGCACGGTGTGGAGCTGGGTTTCGGAGCGCGAGGCGGACCGGGAGGCGCTCACCGTGTGGGCGCGGCGGGTGGAGACCGGCCCGTTCTCCTACATGAACATCCGCTGGGAGTACGAGGAGACGCCGCGCGGCACCCTGATGCGGTGGACCCAGGACTTCGAGATGAAGCCGGAGGCTCCGGTCGACGACGCCGGCATGACCGAGCGGATCAACCGGAACTCCAAGATCCAGATGGAGCTCATCCGGGACCGGGTGGAGCAGCGCGCCCGCGCCAGGGTGGGGGCATGAGCACCGACGCCGAGGCGGGCCCGGGCGCGGCGGCCGGGCCCGGCCGGGACCGGGGCGGCGGGGAGCGGGTGCACCGCAGCCTCATCGTGGCCCGGATGCGGCCCGGTTCGGCCGACGACATCGCCGCGGTGTTCGCCGAGTCCGACCGGCGCGGCGAACTGCCGGAGCTGATCGGGGTGACCGGCCGCAGCCTGTTCCAGTTCGGCGAGGTGTACCTGCACCTCATCGAGGCGGAACGGCCGCCCGCGGCGCGGGTGGCCGACCACACCGGCCATCCGGAGTTCCAGGACATCAGCGCGCGGCTCGCCCCGTTCGTCGCCGCCTACGACCCCGCGACCTGGCGCGGCCCCCAGGACGCCATGGCGCGGGAGTTCTACCGCTGGGACCGCGGTCCGGGCTGACCCCGTTCCCTCCGATGTGCCCGCCGGGCCCGCGCGCCCCGGCCGACGGCCGCCGGATCCGCACCACCCCCGCGGTGGTCCGGGTCCGGCGGCCGTCTTCGTGTGCCGCGCGGGCCGCGGCCGGCCGACGCACGCGGCCGACGCGCGCGGGGGACGGCCGGCCGGGCCCGGCCGCGGGGCCCGGGCGCCGCAGGGGGGCGGCCGGTCGGCCGGGCCGCCGGGAGCCGGGCCGCCGGGAGCCGGGCCGCCGGGAGCCGGGGCGCCGGCCGGGGGGCGTCCGAAGGCCGCGGAGGGGCCGTCCGGGCGTTCCCGCGCCCACCGGCGGGTCCGGCGTGCGCGGAGGCGGCGGTCGGCGTACACGTGCGCGCGGGCGGGGGCGCGGGTGGGCGGCGGGTTCCGGATCGCCGCCACGGGGGTCTCCGGCCGCTCGGGAGCCCCTGCTTCCTTCGGGTGACGACACGCCGTGGGGACCACCCGTAGGGCGCACACCGCCACCCGAATGCGCTGGTGTCCGGTGGCGGGGCCCCGGGATCTGGCTGACGGTGAGGAAGGCGGCTCCGCGATTCCCTTCAGCTGACAGATGGTCAGTAATCGTCAGGAGCGCCGGAAGGAAATAACCATGCGTTCCACTCGCACGCTTATCGCCGGTGCGGTGCTCGGCGCCGCGCTGACCGTGGGTGCCCCGGCGGCCGCGTACGCCACCGACCCGGGCAGCGAAAACCGCTACTCCACCACCCAGGACGCCCAGAGCAGCCCGCAGAGCGACGGACAGGACTCCACCACGTCCGACTCCCGCCACGACCAGCACGGCTCGTGGCAGGGCAAGGACGGCCACCACGAGTGGCAGGGCAAGCACGGCGACCACAAGCAGTGGGAAGGCAAGGACAAGGAGGGTGGCTGGAACGGCCATCACAAGCCGAAGGGCGGTGTGCACACCGGCGGTGGCGGCATGGCCCTCGACAGCGGCAGCGGTCTGGCCGCCGGGGCGGTGCTGCTCGTCGGCGGCCTCGGCGCCGGCGCGTACGTCCTGCGCCGCCGTACCCCGGCCGGCAAGGCGGTCTGAGCCGAGGCTTCTTGACCGGCCCGTGCCGTTGCCGTGGTCACCGCCGCTCCCCCGGCGGTGACCACGGCACTGTCGCGGCCGGACCCCGGCCGGACTGCCCGAAGAAAGGCGACGCTCCATGGTCGAATACCCCCCGCAGGGGGACGTCGGACAAGCCCCGAAGGGGCCCGCGGCCGCGCAGCCGGCGCGCCGCGACAACAGTGCGCGCATCCTCCGCTGGGCCGCCGCGGCCTGCCTGGTCGGCGCGTTCCTCGTCTACAACTCCGTCGACGCGTCGCCGGACTCCTCCAGCAAGGAGCCGGCGGCCTCCGCCTCGTCCGAGGCCGGCGACGTCTCGGCGGACCGGCCGCGGTCCACCCGGGGCCCGGCGCTGCCGCGCTCGGCCCCCACCCGGCTGGCGATCTCCTCGCTCGGTGTGGACGCCCCGTTCACCGAGCTCACGCTGAACTCCGAGGGACAGCTCAACGCGCCCCCGGACGATGACAACAACCTGGTCGGCTGGTTCCGGGAGGGCGCCTCACCCGGTGAGCGGGGCAACGCCATCGTCGCCGGACACGTGGACACCAAGACCGGCCCGGCGGTGTTCTGGTCGCTCGCCACGCTCAAGGCCAAGGAGAAGGTGACGATCACCCGCGCCGACGGCATCGTCGCCACCTTCGTGGTCGACGACGTGGCGACGTTCGACAAGGACGAGTTCCCCGACGAGCGGGTCTACGGCGACACCCCCGACGCCCAGCTGCGGCTGATCACCTGCGGCGGGACCTACGACCGGCAGACCCAGGACTACACCGCGAACGTGGTGGTGTTCGCGCACCTCGACTCGTTCGCCTGGGCCTGACGCGGGCTCGTCGCCCCGCCTCCCCCGCCTCCCCCGTCTCCCTTCCCCCTCCCGCCGCTTCCTTCCCGGTCCGGCCTCGGCACTCATCCGCCGAGGCCGGCGGACGGTGGCGAGGGGCGGGGAGCGAGCGGCGAGGGGCGAGGGGCGAGGGGAGGATCGGCGGCGGTCGGTCGGTCGCCCGACAGGCCCCGCACGCCGGCGTCGCCCACCGACCCCCGCACCCCGGCAAGGCGCGGCGGTTCCGGGCCCGTTGCCGCGGCCGCACAGGCACGGAAAGGGCCGGGGCCCCGGGAGTCACCCGGGGCCCCGGCCCTCTGCGGGCCGGCTCGCGCCGCGGTCAGCCGGTGGTCGTCCCGGCGACCGGCCGCGGGGCCGCGACGGTGCCGTGGAAGGCGTGCAGGTACGCGTTGACCGGCTGGACGTCCGCCACCTCCAGTCCGGCCTCGGCCATCCGTGCCACCAGGCTCTCCCTGGTGTGCTTGCGCCCTCCGACGTTGAGGAGCAGCAGCAGGTCCATGGCCGTGGTGAACCGCATCGAGGGGCTGTCGTCGACGAGGTTCTCGACGACCACCACCCGGGCCCCGGGCCGCGCGGCCGCGACCACGTTGCGGAGCGTCCGGCGGGTGCTGTCGTCGTCCCATTCCAGGATGTTCTTGATGAGGTACAGGTCGGCGTCGACGGGGATGCCGCGCCGGACGTCACCGGGCACCAGCGCGGCCCGGTCGGCGAGCGCGCCGCCGGGCCGCAGCCGGGGGTCGGCACCCGCCACGACCTTGGGCAGGTCGAGGAGGGTGCCGCGCAGCCCGGGGTGCCGCTCCAGCAGGGCGGCCAGCACCTGGCCCTGGCCGCCCCCGACGTCCGCGACGTGGCCGATTCCGGTGAGGTCCAGCAGGTCCGCCACATCCGCCGCGGACTGCCGGCTGGAGGCGGTCATGGCCTTGTCGAAGACCTCGGCGGACTCCTCGGCGTCGTCGTGGAGGTAGCTGAAGAAGTCCTTGCCGTAGAGGCTGTCGAAGACATGGCTGCCGGAGCGCACCGCCTGGTCCAGCAGGGGCCAGGCCTGCCAGGTCCAGGGCTCGGTGCACCACAGGGCGATGTAGCGCAGGCTGCCCGGTGCGTCCTCGCGGAGCAGCCGGGACATCTCGGTGTGGGCGAAACACCCGTCCGCCGTCTCGCTGAACACCCCGTCGCAGGCGAGCGCGCGCAACAGCCGGCGCAGCGGCTGCGGTTCGGTGCCCAGGGCGGTGGCCAGTTCCTCGGCGGTGGCGGGTGTCTCGCCCAGCGCGTCGGCCACACCCAGCCTGGCCGCGGCACGTACCGCGGCGGCCCGTGCCGCGCCGAAAACGATCTCACGCAACCGCATCGCGGTCTGCGGCGGGGCCGCGTGCGCGGCCCGGATGGGTGTGGCGGTCACTTCAGCACCGTCCCTCCGGTACGGACCGGTCGCAGCGGTTGCCGGTGAAGGCGTTCCCCGGTCCCCGGTCCTGGTCGTCGAGGTCGGCCGGGCTGTTGCCGCGGACCTCGTTGTCACTGATGGTGTTGCGGGAGTTGGCCGTGCCCACCACGCTCTTGAAGAGCACCACGCCGCCGGACATCGGCGACTTGCCGGTGTGGCCGCGCACCTGGTTGGCGGTCACCCGGGTCTCCTCCACTCCGGTGAGCAGGATGCCGGTGCCCTGGATGAAGGGGAGGCGGGCGGTCGCCGCGCAGTAGCGGTTGTTGTGGTGGACGTTGTTGCGGGTGACGGTCAGCGCGCCGCCCCGCGGAATGGACTCGTCGCCGACGACGAAGACGCCGCCGCAGTTGCCGGTCACGGTGTTCTGCTCGACGGTGAGGTTCCGGACGCGCCGGAGCACCACGCCGATGCGGTTGTCGGCGAGTTCGTTGTCCCGCACGACGGTGCCCCGGGTGTCGATGGCCGCGGCCTCCTCGGCGGTGGTGTTGGCGATCAGGATGCCGGCCTGGCCGTTGCGGTGGGCGTCGTTGCGCCGCAGGTCGGTGCGGGTGGACCATTCCTGGCTGATGCCGTAGGCGCCGTTGTCCTCGGCCGTCACGCCGTGCACGCTCATCCGGTCGGTCCGGTTGCCCCAGACGCCGTTCTTGGCGAAGCCTCGGACGGTCAGGTTGCGGATGGCCACGCCCTGGACCGGGCGCTGCTTGGTCCCGAGGACGCAGATGCCGTGGTCGGTGGCGCAGGGCGCGGCCTCGGCGGCGGCCGCGGCGTCCGCCGGGGTCGCGGACGGGGCGGTGGGCGCGGAGCCGGGCTTCGTCGCCGGATCGGTTTTCCCGGCGGGGCCGGGTTTGGTGGCGGCCGGGGGCTTCTTCGCCGCCGGGTCGGGCTTCGTGGCCGCGGGGGGCTTCGCGGCCGGGGGCTTCGCGGCGGAGGCGGCGGGCGCGGCGATCACGGTACGGCCGCCCACTCCGCGCAGGGTCAGCCCGGGGACCGTGATGGTCACGCGCTGCCGGTAGGTACCGGGCAGCACCAGCACGGTGTCGCCGGGCCGGGCGGCGTCGACGGCCGCCTGGATGGACTGCCCGGGCCGGACGATGTGCCGGGCCGGGTGGTCGGGGGTGGCGCTCGCGGCGGCCGGGATGGCGGCTTCGAGAACGGCGAGGGTGGCGAGAGGCGCTACGAGGCGCAGCTGTCGTATGTACATGACTGGAAGCTATGAGTAGTCAGCGCAACCTGCCACTTATGCCGGGAATGCCGCCATTGGTGGTGACGGCCCGTCGGTTCAGCTCCCAGGCGGCCGGGACAGCTCGCCGACGCCCTCCGCAAGCCCCGTCAAAGCCTCCGCCACCCGGGTGAGTTCGAGCGGGGCCGGGGATTCCACCGCGGCCAGTCGCTGTACCTCGTCCGCGCCCAGCAGCGGAGCCAGCGGCAGCCGGGCCCGCAGCGCGTACGGGGCGTCGCCGAACAGGTGACCGCCGGCCACCGGCATGTCCAGCCGCCGGGTGAGATGTTCGGCCAGTTCCACCGAATCGGTGATGCCCCGGGCGTCGAGGGCGGCGCGCAGCTCGGAGAAGTCGGCGTACAGGTGGCGGCCGGCCAGCGGCGGCAGCCCGAGCACCCCGGCCTCGGTCAGCAGGCGGTGCGCCTCCTCGCCGACCGCCCGGTAGGCCCGCGCGGTCGCGGCCACCCGCGCCCGGACCGGCTCCGGCTCGTCCAGGGCGTGCGCCGCGGCGGCCGCGACCGGCGCGGACAGGGTGCCGCGGACCGCGGCGAGCATGGCGAGGGTACGGGCGTGCAGATCCGCGCAGACCTGGGTGTCCGGGAACCGGGCCACGGCCACCGGCCAGCCGGACGGCAGCAGGGCACCCGCCAGGTCGCTGAGGACGAGCACCCGTTCCGGCACCATCTCGGCGGGGCTGAGCAGCACCGTGCCGTGCGGCTCGTGCCGGGTGTCGCGCCAGGTCTCGTCGCTGACGACGAACATCCCCTCCTCCACCGCTGCCTCGCACACCTCGTGCAGCAGTTCCGGCGGCGCCGCCGTCCCGGTGGGGTCGTCGGCCACCGACAGCACCAGCGCCCGGGGCGCGCCGCCCTCGGTACGCACCCGGCGCACCGTCTCCAGCAGCGCGAAGGGGTCCGGCACCCCGCCGCACTCGGCGGGGACCGGCGCGTGGTAGGCGGGGCGGCCGGCCAGCCGCGCCAGCGGCTCGTACCAGCCGGCGCAGGGGCGGCTCAGCAGGACGTCGCCGCCGATCGCGGCGAGCAGCGCGAGCAGCAGCGGCTGGGCCCCCGGGGCCGCGGCGATCTGGTCCGGCCGGGCCGGCAGTCCGCGCCGGGACCAGTAGCCGCACGCCGCCCGGTGCAGCTCCGGTGCGCCGCCGACCGGCTCCGGACCGGTCCGGGCCACGGCCCCGGCGAACCGGGCGGCGAGTTCCGGGAGCACCGGCAGACCGCCGTCGGGCTCCGCCGGGGCGGGGATCGGTGGCTGCGGCTGCATGCGGTGCCCCTTCGTCCCTGTCGACCACGGATGCGGGTCCGTCCACCTTCGCAGATCGGGCCGGCCGGCGGGGCGGCCGACACGTGGCCCGGCTCCCCGGGACGCCCGGGGCCCGGGGCGGTCCCGCCCGGCACACCGGGTCGGCCGCCCGGCCTGGCCCGGCGGGCAGGGCGGGGCGCGCGGCCGCGCGGCGTGGCCCGGGACGCCGCCGACCGGGAGGCGCGACGGCGGCGTGGCCCGGGACGCGGCCGACCGGGGGCGCCGCCGGGGCTGCGGCCCGGCGGTGTTGTTTCGGAGCGGGCCGGCAGGCAACCCGCAACGCAGGGTGGCTGCCCGGGGCCGGACTGGCGTGCGCGCGTCACGGCGGCGCGGGCCGGTGCGGCACGTCCGCCGCCGCGGCCGCCCGCCTGGCCGTCGTTCCGCTGCTCCGAGAGGACGTGAGTTCCATGAAGGTCGCCTTTCTCGTCGCCCCCGAGGGGGTCGAACAGGTCGAGCTGACCGACCCCTGGGAGGCCGTGCACGCCGGGGCCGGCGACCCGGTGCTCGTCTCCACCGCGCCCGGCCGGATCCAGGCGTTCAACCACCTCGACAAGGCCGACACCTTCCCGGTCGACGCCGTGGTCGGCGACACCTCGGCCGGCGAGTTCGACGCGCTGGTGCTGCCCGGCGGCGTCGCCAACCCGGACGCGCTGCGGATGGACGCGGGCGCGGTCCGCTTCGTGCAGGACTTCTTCGAGGCGGGGAAGCCGGTCGCGGCGATCTGCCACGCGCCGTGGACGCTGGTCGAGGCCGACGTGGTCCGGGGCCGCACCCTGACCTCCTGGCCCAGCCTGCGCACCGACATCACCAACGCCGGCGGCACCTGGGTCGACGAACAGGTCAAGATCTGCGAGGCGGGCCCGAACACCCTGGTGACCAGCCGCAAGCCGGGTGATCTGCGGGCGTTCCACGAGGCGTTCATCCCGGTGTTCGACAAGGCGGTGCAGTCCGCGCAGTCCGCCCTGTGAGCCCCTCCGGCGCGCGGATGCCCCCGGCCGGCCCGGCCCGGCGGGGGCACCCGTGCGCACATGCCGGTGGCTTCGCGGCGGCGGGTCGCGGTCTCCGGGCACGCGGCGCACGGATGCCCCCGCCGGCACGGGCGCCGTCTCGGGACGGCCGACGCACGAGAGCGCCGTCACGGGCGTCGTCGTCTCGGGACGCACGACACACGGACGCGTCGTGCCGCGAAACGCGGGGGCCGGACGCCGAGCCGGCGGGGCGGGGACGGAGCGGGCCCGGTCAGGCCCGGCGGCCCAGCAGGGCGAGGAGTGCGGTCTGGGCGTCCGCGCCGGGCGGCGGCTCCACCGGCGCGGCGAACAGTCCGGTCTGCGCCAGGTCCCCGGCGTACGGGGTGACCTCACGGGCCGTGAAGGCCAGCAGCTCGTCGGGGATCCGCTCGTCGGCACCGACGGCCCGTGCCAGGTCCCAGCCGTGCACCACCGCGTCCGCGGTCATCTGCGAGCAGTAGTCCTCCGCCGAGGTGTCCCCGTACGACAGCCCCACGGTCCGGTCCAGGGCGCCCGGGGCGGCGAACGCCTCCCGGGCCGCCGCGGCGGCCCGGTCCCAGGCGGCCACCGGGTCCTCGCCGAGCACGTCCCCGTCGAAGGCGTCGCCCAGGTCCTCGGTGGTCCGGCCGTCCTGGACGAGCGGCGGCACCCAGAGCTGTTCGACGGTCAGGTGGTTCACCAGGTCCCGGACGGACCACTCGGTGCACGGGGTCGGCGCGTCCCACTGATCCGGACGGGCGGCGTGCACGCGGTCGGAGAAGAGGTCCAGGGCCTGGCCGTACCGGGTCAGCGTCTCCTGCGCGGTGCGGTCAGCCATGTCCCCATTGTCCCCGCGCCGGCGGAGCGGTGCGACACGACGGCCGCCCCGGGGCCGGCCGCCCGGCCGGCCCGAGCCACCCGCCTTCCGCGCGGCGTCGCCACGCGACCAGGGACGACTGCACCCCAGGGCCGCGGGCGACGGCCCGCCGGGACCGCGGCGCCCCCGCGGCGGGGCCGGGCCGGCGCCCGGGGTACGGCGGGGCGGCGGCACGCGGCCGGGGCGGGGACGCCGGGGCGGCCGCGGGGCCTGGGCGGGGACGCCGTGCGTCCCGGTCCGGCCGGGTTCGTGTGGCCGCGTGCCGAGCGGGTACCCGGCCCCCACGCAGAGGCCACCCGCGAACCCGCGTACCCCGCGAACCCCCGCGAACGGCGCCGTTCGCGGAGGAGGCGGGGACGCCGGCCGCGGCACGGAGTCTTCGAAGAGGTACCAGGAGGACGGTATGCAGCGAGGCAGTGACCGGCTGAGCCCACGCCGGGACGAGGAGATGAAGCACGAACTGGACGGTCTGCTGCGGTCCGGGCACCCCACCCGGGCGGAGGAGTGGCACGACCCGGAGCCCTCGGCGGACGACGACCCGCGGCCGGGAGTCGGTCCGGCCACCCGGCCGGGCACCAGCGGCGGCTACGAGGCGATGCGCTTCGAACTCGCCCGCCATCTGGGGCGCACCCCGTTCCCGGCCAAGCGGGCGGCGCTGCTGCGCACCCTCCACGACCGGCACGCGCCGGACCCGGTGATCGAGATGGTGGCGGCGCTGTCGTCCGACCACACGTACCGCACCGTCGAGGACGTGGCCTCCGAGATCGGCGGACGCCGCTGAGCGGACCACGGGCCCACCGCCCGGCCCCGGGGCCCGTCAGGGCGGCTCCCGGGGGATGGTGCGGGGCCCGCCGGTCCGGCGTCCGGCGGGCCCCGCACCGCCCTCAGACCACTTCGACCGGGTGGCGCACCACCGCGTCGAAGAGGTAGCCCTGGGTGTTGTACACCGAGCGCTCCGGCTGGGTGTTGCCCGCCTCGTCGGTCGCGCGGGCCAGCAGTGTGGCGGCTCCGGTGCGGTACGGCCGCCAGTCGGCCGTCCAGCGGACCCAGTCGCCGGCGCGGGGCCGGTCCGCCAACCGTGCGGGCCGCCAGTGCGCGCCGTCGTCGAAGCTGACCTCGACCCGCCGGACCGGGCCGGCACCGGACCAGGCACGGCCGGAGAGCCGGTGGGTGCGGCCGGCGGCGAACCGCTCCCCGAAGGCGCACTCGAAGGCGCTGCGCACGGCCGCCCGGGTGACCGGTGCGCCGCCCGGCGGAAGCGTGGGGCCGAACAGCCGGTACAGCCGGGTGTTCCACGGCGAGTACAGCGGTTCGGCGGACACCTCGATGTCCCCCACCCACTTGATGGAGGAGACCCCGTTCCAGGACGGGACCAGCACCCGCACCGGGTGGCCGTGGTCGTACGGCAGGGGTTCGCCGTTCATCTCGTAGGCGAGGATCACGTCCCGCAGCGCCTTGGCGACCGGCAGCGGGCGGCGGACCCGGCCCAGGTTGGTGCCCTCGCTGAGGTAGTCGTCGTCCAGGCCGCGCGGCATCACGTCGACCGCTCGTTCGAGCAGCCCGGCCCGGCGCAGCACGGTGGCCAGCGGCACCCCGCGCCAGCGGGCCGAGCCGATCGCGCCCAGCGTCCAGGGGGTGCCGCCGACCTGCTCCCCCTGCTGGGTGGCGAAGAAGCTGCGGCCGTTCCCCGCGCACTCCACGAAGGCGGCGCGGGTGACCGCGGGCAGGGCGCGCAGTTCGTCGTAGGTCAGCTCGACCGCCCGGTCGAGGCCGGGGGCACCCCGCAGACCGCTGCCCCACAGCCGGAGCCGCCAGCCGGCGGCGTCCAGTCGCGGGGTGGCGCCGTGGTTGCGCACGAAGAAGCGGTCGACCGGGGTGTGCCGTCCGGTGCCGCGCAGCGCGCTCCATCTGGTCTCGGCGTTGGTGTCGCGGACCGTGAACAGCTCCGCGGGCAGCGGTTTGGCGATCCCCGGTGCCGCCCCCGGCCCGGCGGGCGCGGCTGCGGCGGAGGCGGCCGCCGCCGGGCCGGCGGTCGGCAAGGCGGCGGCCAGCGGTGCGGCGGCCAGCAGTCCCAGCAGGTCACGGCGGGTGAACCCGTCGGCCCTGGCGGTACCGGCGAGCCACTGGCGCAGCCGGACGCGGTCGTAGGCGGATTCGTCCGGAGCGGCCGGAGACGAGGAGGTCATGGGTCTCTCCCGGTGGAGGGGGTGGTGGGCGGGCCGCGAGCCGGCCCAGGCGCGCTCGAAGCCCCGGCGCGGGGCCGGTGAGGTGGCGCGCCCGCGCGGAGGGGCGGGGTGGGTGGTGCGGCTCGGCGCTGGGAGGCACGCGGGGGCGCGCGGAGCGGCGCGGGCGCGGCAGGGTGCGTCAGTGGCAGGAGCGGCGGCGACGGCCGGCGGCTATGCGGGGCACGTCGGCGCGGAGCCCGGTGGCGGGACCACGAGTGATCACACGCGGAGGGTAGCGGCAGGGCTGACGCCGCGTCACCTCGCCACCCAGGGCGCCCACATCATGAGACCCCACTCTCAGGATTCGAGATTCCGGCGTAGCGTGGCGGTACGACGATCACCGGTCGCTCGAAGGAGGAGAACCGTCATGTCCAAGGACACCGCCGTCTACACCCACGGCCACCACGAGTCGGTGCTGCGCTCGCACACCTGGCGCACCGCCGCCAACTCCGCCGGCTATCTCCTGGACGAGCTGCGGCCGGGGATGTCGCTGCTGGACATCGGCTGCGGTCCCGGCACCATCACCGCCGACCTGGCCCGGCTGGTGGCCCCCGGCCGGGTGACGGCGGTGGACACCGCGGCCCCGGTGCTGGCACAGGCCCGCGCCCTGGCCGAGGAACGCGGGCTGCCCGGCATCCGGTTCGCCGTCGCGGACGTCCACGAACTGCACTTCCCCGACGACTCGTTCGACGTGGTCCACGCCCACCAGGTGCTCCAGCACGTGGGCGATCCGGTCCTGGCGCTGAGCGAGATGCGCCGGGTCTGCCGGCCGGGCGGAGTGGTCGCGGCCCGCGACTCCGACTACGCGGCGATGACCTGGTACCCGGCCGTGCCGGGGCTGACGGAGTGGCAGGAGCTGTACCGGCGGGTGGCACGGGCCGGCGGCGGTGAGCCCGACGCGGGGCGGCGGCTGGTGTCCTGGGCCCGCCGGGCCGGCTTCACCGACATCACCGCCGGTGCCGGCACCTGGTGTTACAGCACCGCCGAGGAGCGGGCCTGGTGGAGCGGGCTGTGGGCGGACCGCACGGTGGCGTCCCGCTACGCCCGGCTCGCGGTGGACGGCGGACACGCCACCGAGCGGGACCTGCGGCGGATCGCCGACGCCTGGCGGGAGTGGGGCGCCCGGGAGGACGCCTGGTTCGCGGTGCTGCACGGTGAGATCCGGTGCCGGACGACCGGTCCGGCGTCCGCCGGGGACGCCGAGGACGCCGGGGGCACAGGGGACGCCGGGGACGCCGGGGGCACTGGGAAGGCCGGGCCGGCCGCGGAGACCGGGCAGGCCGGGCAGGCCGCGGGGAGCGCGGAGACCCCGGAGGGCGCCGGCACCGGGGAGGGCCCGGACGCCGGGGGCGGCGCCGGACGGTGACCGGCCGGCCCGGAGCCGGCGACCCGCCGGTCCCGCCCGGTCCCACCAACTAGGCTCGTCCGTATGGACATTCTGGGGACCTCACTGCGGGTCTGTGTCGACGACCTGGACAAGGCGATCACCGTCTACGAACGGCTGACCGGGACCGAGGCACTCCGCTTCCAGCGCGGCGGTGTCTCGGTCGCGGCGGTCGGCTGCTTCTTCCTGATGAGCGGCCCGGAGGCGGAGTTGTCGATCCTCCGGAAGATCACCGCGACGATCGCGGTGCGGGACGTGGACGAGGCGGTCTCCGACCTGACGGCGGTGGGCGCGGAGATCATCGCCGGCCCGCTGCCCACGCCCATTGGCCGCAACCTGGTGGCCCGGCACCCCGACGGCTCGGTGTTCGAGTACGTCGACCGCCGGGCCGGCTGAGCCGCGGCCGGCCCGGCGCCACCGGCGGGGTCAGGACCAGTGGTAGGTGGTCCGGTAGTCCGGCAGCACGATCCGGGAATCGGGAGCGGCCTGCCGCAACTGCCCGACGAACCGGTCCACGTCGACCGTGGGGTCCGGCCGCACCGGCTCGTCCAGCGGCGTCTCGAAGTTGTCCCAGTGCACCGGGACGACCGTCGGGGGCCGGCCGAGGGCGGCCATGAGCCGCGGCGCGTACCGGTGGGTGGCCGTGGTGGACGGGGTCGCGACCATGGCGATGTCCGGGCGCGCCCCGTCCACCTCGCGCGCCGCGAAGTCGCTGGCGCCCATGAGGAACACCGACGGACCCCCGTCGAGCGTCACCTGGAAGGCCAGGGTGTCGCCCTCGGGGAGGTCGGCGATGGTCCGGGGCCGGCCGGGCGGGGCGACCAGCGTGCCGGGGCTGAAGTAGGAGCGCGCGCCGTTGCGGCTGTGCCGGCTGGCGAACACCTCCACCACGAAGCCGTCGAACCGCAGCACTTCGCCGCCCTTGACCACGATCAGCCCGCCGGTGTCCACCCCGAACGCGCGCAGCAGGTGGTAGGTGGTCTCGGTGCCGATGACCGGCGCTCCGGTCGAACGGGCGATGTACGGGACGTCGTTGAGGTGGTCCCAGTGGCTGTGGCTGACCATCACCAGCTTCGGCGCGGTCCCGCCGAGGTGGGTGTCGACGAGGCGCTCGTCGACCCGCAGCCGGGTCGCGGCGTCGAACCGCCCGGTGAACAGACCGGTCGGGAAACGGGTGATGTACGGGTCGAACAGCAGGGTGCGGTCGCCGGAGCCGATCCGCCAGCCCGCCGTGCCGAGCCAGCGGAACTCGGCGGCAGCCCCGCCGCCGGCCCGGGGCCGCTGCCGCTCCTCGGGCGCGGAAGCCTCCGCGGAGCGGCCCAGCACGGTGGCTCCGGCCGCTCCCGCCAGGATGCCGCCCGCGGCGCCGGCCAGCGCGGAACGCCGGCTGAAACCCTGTCGCTTGGTGAACCTGATCATGTACCCAGCACAGCAGCCGTCGCCGCCCGCCGTCCAAGACCGGTATTCCACCGGGGCGATAGTCGAATGCCTATGACGCGCCGAATGCCTGATGCGACTCCGGGTGCCACCCGCGGTCACTCTCCGGACGGCCGGTGCCGCCGGCCGGCCCGTCCGCGGCCGGCAGCATCTCCGCGGTGATCGCCCACCGCTGGTGGTCGCGCCAGGCGCCGTCGATGAAGAGGAAGTCGGGCGAGAAGCCCTCCAGCCGGAAGCCGTGCCGCCGGACCAGCCCGACCGACGCCTCGTTGCCGGGCTGGATGTTGGCCTCCAGCCGGTGCAGCCCCAGCGGCCCGAACGCATACCGCAGGACCAGCCCGAAGCCGTCGGACATATGGCCCTGACCGGCGTAGGGCCGGTACGCGCCGTAGCCGACGGCGCCGCACTGGAAGCCGTGCCGGACGATGTTGTTGATGTTGACGAAACCGGCGATCGCCCCGGTGCCGGGCACACACACCACGAAGCCCGCGCGGTCCGGCCGCTCCAGCAGCGCCAGATGACTCTCGAAGGCCTCCTCGGTCAGCGGCGGGAAGAGCCACGGCCGGTGCAGCTCCACGCTGTCCCGGGCCCGCCGGATCAGCTCCGCGCCGTCCCGGCGCTCGACCCGGCGGATGGCCGCCCGGGGCGCCACCGCCAGATACGGAGAGGGGGGTGGGGAGGGGGACGAAGATGGCGAGGGGGACGCGGGATCGGCCATCTGATCATCGTACGATCGCGGCGGCCTGCGGCACCGGGTGCTCCGGCCCCGGGTCCGGTGTCCGGACGGACCGGCGGCCCGGGGCGAGGGCGGTCGCGCCCTGCCCCCGCTCAGCGGCGGCGCCCGAACAGGAACGCCCCGCACAGCACCCCGATCAGCCCGACCGCCAGCAGCGCGAGCCACAGCGGCATGGTGACCTCGGGCACGAGCAGCCGGATCTCGACCTCCCGGGTGTTCTCGAAGATGAAGACGAGCGCGAGGACGCCGATCACCAGGATGGCGATCCTGGCCGGCGTCAGCTGTTCGCGCACTCCGCCCTGGGGGCGCCGGTCACCGCCGGCCTTCACTGTTCTGGGGCTCATCGCTGGACCCTCCGTGGGAGCCGGGAGCGGCGGCCGGGCCGGGGCGCGGCCGCCGCTGCCTCCTGGGTCCAGGATCATCGGCCCGGCGGGCCGTGCATCCCCAGGCCGACCCCGGCTACTCCGTACGGGTGACGCCAAGGACGGCGTACGCCGCCGCGTACCCGGTCCGCACGTGGTCCAGCGGCACATCGGCCATCGTCCACCCGCCGACCGGCACCGGCTGCGTCCCGGTGCCCACGTAGTCGAGCGCGGGGTCGCGCGACAGGCCCGTCCCCAGACCCTTGAGGTACGCCTCCTTACGGGTCCAGCAGCGGGCGAAGGCGGCCGGCCGGTCCGCCTCCGCCAGCCCCGCCAGCTCGGCGCGCTCCCGCGGGTGGAGGCTCCCGGAGACCTGGGCCACCACCCGGGGCTCCTGCACCCGCTCCACGTCCGCGCCGATCGGGGCGGACGCGAAGGCGAACAGCACCAGGTCGCCCGCGTGGGACATGTTGAAGTGGAGCGGGGCGCCGGGAACCGCGGGCCGGCCGTGCGGCTCCTGGCAGCCGGGGCACGGCTCACGGATGAACGGCACCGCCGCGGCCTCCAGGCCCAGATAGGCGCCGAGCAGCACCCGCAGCCCGGCGTGGGCCGCCCGGTACCGCTGCTGGTCCTCCGCCCGGACGAACGCGGCGGCCCGTTCCCGCTCGGACGCGTCGAGCACCTTGTCCAGCGTGTCGGCCTCCGGGCCCGTGGTGTACTCCGAGACGCTCAGCACCCAGGCGTGCGGCTGCCCCGGCCCCCCCTCGGTGACGGCTGCGGGCAGTCGGTCACGCCCCAGCACCCTGACATCGGTCATCGGTTGTTCTCCCCCAGTGCGTCGCATGCGGCAAGTACCGGACGATCACGCTACCGCCGTCCGGTGCCGGCCGGGTGGCGGGCCCGTCATCTGCCGCCGTCCGGCGGCCGGTTCACCGGCCGGTCGCCTATCGGTCGCCAGTCGGTTCGCCGGTCGGGCGCCTATCGGGCGCCAGTCGGTTCGTGGGTCGGTTCGCCGATCGGTTCGCGGGGCGGTTCGCCGATCGGATCGCGGGGCGGTTCGCCGGTCGGTCGCCAGCCGGTTCGCGGTCGGTTCGCCGATCGGTCGCCAGCCGGTTCGCGGTCGGTTCGCCGATCGGTCGCCGGTCCGCGCGATCGGCGCGCCGGTCACCGCCGTGGCCGCCGGGCGGGCCGGGACGCCGGCCCGGAAGCCGACGATTAAGCGGAGGGCTACATCGATTGGCAGCGGGCCGCCGGTGCCCTGGACTTCCCTCCATGACTTCCCCCTCTCCCGCGTGTCCGGCGGGCCCCTGGGCGGCCGGATGAGCCGCCGGTTGGTCCTGCTGCTGGCCGTCACCTGTGCCGTGGCGGTCGGCAACCTCTACTTCCCGCAGGCGCTCGGGCCGCTCATCGCCTCCGGGCTGGACGTCTCGCCGGAGGCGGCCACCCTGGTGGTGACCGCGACCCAGATCGGCTACACGGCCGGCATGGTGCTGCTGGTGCCGCTCGGCGACCGGTTCCGGCACCGCACGCTCCTGGTCGTCCTGCTCACCCTCACCGGCCTGGCCCTGCTCGGCGCGGGCTGCGCCCCGGCACTGCCGCCGCTGGTCGCCGCCGGCGCCCTGGTCGGGCTGACCACGGTGGCCGCGCAGATCATCGGCCCACTGGTGGCGGGCCTGGTGGCGCCGGACCGCCGGGGCGCGGTGCTCGGCACCCTGCTGAGCGGATCCACCGGCGGCATGCTGCTGGCCCGCACCTTCAGCGGAACGCTGGGCGAGTGGCTGGGCTGGCGGGCCCCCTACCTGGTGGCCGCGGTGGTGTCGCTGACCCTCGCGGCGGTGCTGGCGTACGCGGTGCCGGTCACCAGCCCGTCCGCGTCCGCCGCCCGCCACAGCTACCCCGCGCTCCTCGCCGAGCCACTGCGGCTGCTGCGCGCGGAGCCGGAACTGCGCCGCTCCTGTCTCTACCAGGCCACCGCCTTCGCGGGCTTCTCGGCCGTGTGGACCAGCCTGTCGCTGCTGCTCACCGGCCCGGCCTACGGTCTGGGCGCCCAGGCCGTCGGGCTGCTCGCCCTGGTCGGCGGGGCCACGATGCTCTGCACACCGCTCGCCGGACGCCTGGTGGACCGGCACGGACCCGGTCCGGTGAACCTGATCTCCCTGCTCGCGGTGCTGGCTTCGGCGGCGGTGCTGGTGGCCGGCGCCGGGGGCGGTCCGGCGGGCCTGGCCGCCCTGACCGTGGGCACCCTGCTGCTGGACATCGCCATGCAGTCCGGCATGGTCGCCAACCAGACCCGGGTCTACGCCCTGCGCCCGGACGCCCGCTCCAGACTCAACACGGCCTATATGACCTGCTCCTACCTGGGCGGCACCGCCGGCTCCTGGCTCGGCGTCCGCGCCCACACCGCGTTCGGCTGGCCCGCCGTCTGCGCGGTGCTCGCCTTGCTCGCGGCGGTCGCCCTGGTCCGTCACCTGGTCCCGCGGCGCGGCGCCGCGCCGCCTGCGCCGGCCGGCGGCCCCGGCACACCGGCCCGGCCGCGGGCCGGGACGCCGCACGCCCGCGGCGCCGGCCGGTAGCGGCACCCGCCGGTACCGGAGCACCGCCGGGCGGGTGCCCCGGCCGGCCGCGGCTCCCGCCCCCGGGCCGCGGCGGCCCGCCGGACCGGGACGCCCGGGGCAGACGGCGCCGGGGCGGCCGGGACGGACCGGCGCGAGCCGGGACCGGCAACCCGGGCCGAGGGGCCCGGGACGGACCGGCGCTGCCGGGACGGGCGGCCGGGCCGGGGCGGCCGGTCAGGTGGTGAGCCGCAACTCCGGGACATCGGCCCGGGCCAGCCCGAAGGTCTGGACGTACAGCGAGAGTTCCGCCTCCAGGGCGCGCACCATGGTCTCCGCCCGGCGGAAGCCGTGGCCCTCGCCGGCGAAGGTGAGGTAGGCGTGGCGGATGCCCCGTCCGGCGATCGCGGACAGGAACCGCTCGCACTGCACGGGCGGGCAGACCGGGTCGTCCAGGCCCTGGAGCAGCAGGAACGGGGCGGTGATCCGGTCGGCGCGATGCACCGGAGCGCGGTCGCGGTACCGCTCGGGCACCTCCGAGATCGGCCCGATGAGGCTCTCCAGGTACCGGGACTCGAAGTCGTGGGTGCCGTCCACCGCCCAGCCGGTCAGGTCCAGGACCGGGTAGCTGACCGTCCCGCAGGCGTACAGCGTGGTGGAGGTCAGCGAAGCGGCGCTGGTCCAGCCGCCGGCGCTGCCGCCGCGGATGGCCAGCCGGGACCGGTCCGCGCTGCCCTCGTCGGCCAGCGCCTCGGCCACCGCGGCGCAGTCCTCCACGTCCACCACGCCCCAGTTCTCCCGGAGCCGCTCGCGGTAGGCGCGGCCGTAGCCGGTGGAGCCGCCGTAGTTGACCTCGGCCACCCCGATGCCCCGGGTGGTGAAGTAGGCGATCTCCAGGTCCAGGACGAGCGGGGAACGGGCGGTGGGTCCGCCGTGGGCCCACACCACGAAGGGCGGCGCCTCACCCTCCGGCGCGGCGTGGTCGGGGTTGTGCGGCGGATGGATGTGGGCGTGGACGTCGCGGCCGTCCACGCCCTTGAAGACCCGGGCCTGGGGCCTGGAGTAATAGGCGGGGTCGACGACGTCACGGTGCTCGGCGCCGATGACCCGGGCCCGGCCGGTACAGGTGTCCAGCTCCACGACCTCGTAGTCGCTGTGCGGGCTCGCCGCGATGCCGATCACCCGGGTGCCCTGGGCGGCCAGCATCGGCTCCCACTCCGTCCACCGGCCGGGAACGTCGACCAGTTCGCCGCTGTCCGGGTCGAGTATGCCCAGGCGGGTACCGCCCAGTCCGTGCAGGACGGCGATCAGTCCGCTCTCCAGCGGCAGGAACCAGCGCTGCCCGGTACGCCACAGCGGCCCGCCGAACTCTTCCGGGCGAGGGCAGAGCGCGGTGCTGGGCACGGCCCCGTCGGCGGTGCGCGGCTCGGCGCCGGGATCGGCGCGGCGCAGGTTCCACCACCCGGTGGTGTCCGAGACGAACAGCAGCGTGCCGTCCACCGCCCAGGCCACCTGGGCCACCGACTCCCCGTCCCGGCCGGTGCCGCCCGCCGGGGCCGCGGCCGGGCTCGCCGGGCCCGGGTCCCCGGCCAGGCGCCGGGCGCCGGTGAAGACGCCGCCCGGGCCCACGTCGGCGAGCATCACCGCGGTGCCGTCCCAGGGCATCCGCGGGTGGTCCCAGGCGATCCAGGCCGCCCGTCGCCCGTCGGGGGAGAGCTCCGGCCCGGTCACGAACCGGTGCGCGCCGTCGGAGAGTTCGCGCACCGCGGCGCGGTCCTCGGCGGCCGAACCGTCCAGCGGCACGGCCACGATCACCCGCCGCAGGTCGGTGGCGGACTCACCGGTGAACTCCTCCAGCACGCACCACACCTCGCCGCGCCCGAGGTGGAGCCGCGGGTCCACCCAGCGCAGTCCGCCGCCCACCGGGGACACCGGGGTCAGCGGACGGGGCCCCGCCCCGCTGTCCGGCTGGTAGGCGTACATCCGCTGGTCGGCGAAGTGCACGAAGACGATCAGCGGACCGCCGGCGGCCCGCGCGACGCCCGCCCACGGGGCCCCGCCGTACTCCATCACCCTGCTGCGCACGTTCCACGGGGCGGGCAGCGCGGACTCCTCGGTGCCGTCGGCCCGCCGCCGCACCAGGGTGCGCCGGCCGCCCTCGTCCGGCCGGGGCGCGGTCCACCACACCTCCTCGCCCACGACGCCCACGAACTCCGGCCGGCCGTCGTGGGACGCGGCCAGCGCGGCGTCGATCGGTGAACTCCAGGTCCCGTACGGGGCCGTGGACACCATCTCTCATGCCTCCTGCAAGAAGTGATCGAGAACCCGGACGCCGAAGTGCAGCGCCTCGATGGGGACCCGCTCGTCCACGCCGTGGAAGAGCGCCTGGTAGTCGAAGCCCTCGGGGAGCTTCAGCGGCGAGAACCCGTACCCGAGGATGCCCAGCCGGGAGAACTGCTTGGCGTCCGTGCCGCCGGACATGCAGTACGGCACGACGTGGCCGTCGGGGTCGAAGTACTCCACGGCGGCGCGCATCGCCGCGAAGGCCGGGGAGTCCACCGGGGCCTGGAGGGCGACCTCCCGGTGGTGGAAGTCCCAGTCCACGTCGGGGCCGGTGAGCCGGTCCAGGGTGTGCCGGAACTCCTCCTCGCCGCCGGGCACCGTGCGGCCGTCCACGTACGCCGTCGCGCTGCCGGGAATGACGTTGACCTTGTACCCGGCCTCCAGCACCGTGGGGTTGGCGCTGTTGCGCACGGTCGGCTCGACCAGCGCGGCCGCCCGCCCGAGTTTGCCCAGCAGCTCGTCGACGTCGAAGCCGGGTGCGTCCAGGTCGGGCTCGATGCCCTGGAGCGCGGAGAGTTCGAGCAGGGCGGCCCGGACGGTCGGGGTGAGCCGGGCCGGCCACCGGTACTCGCCGATGCGCGCCACCGCCGACGCCAGCCGGCTGACCGCGTTGGCGTGGTTGACCTTGGAGCCGTGGCCGGCGGTGCCGCGTGCGGTGAGCCTCAGCCAGGCGGTGCCGCGCTCACCGGCGGCGATCGGGTAGATCCGGCGGCCCGGCCCGGCGTGGAAGGTGAAGGCGCCGGACTCGCTGATGCCTTCGGTGCAGCCCTCGAAGAACGCGGCGTGCCGGTCGGTGAGGAAGCCGGACCCGACGGCGGCGCTGTCCTCCTCGTCCGCGGTGAAGGCGAGCACGATGTCCCGCCGGGGCCGTACCCCGGCGCGCGCCCAGGCGCGGACCACGGCGAGGATCATCGCGTCCATGTTCTTCATGTCGATCGCGCCGCGGCCCCACACCACGCCGTCCCGGATCTCCCCGGAGAAGGGGTGCACGGTCCAGTCGGCGGGCTCGGCGGGCACCACGTCCAGATGACCGTGGACCAGCAGGGCCCCCGCACCCGGGTCGCTGCCCGCGAGCCGCGCCACCACGTTGGTGCGCCCCGGCTCGCACTCCAGCAGGGTCGGGGCGATGTCCGCCTCGCTGAGCTTCTCCGCGACGTACTCGGCGGCCGGCCGCTCCCGGCAGTCCCCGCCGCCCCGGTTGGTGGTGTCGATGCGGATGAGTTCGGAGGTGAACCGCACCACCTCGTCCAGTGCCTGCGCGTCGATCGCGTCGTACCGGTCAGCCATAGCTCTCCTCCACCGCCGCCGACACGACGGTGGTGACCGCCTTGAAGCAGCGGATGCCCTCGTACATGGTCGGTGAGGTGTACGCCACCCGCCGCTCCCCGCTGCGGTCCACGCCCGGCACGACGGTCGCCGCCCCGGCCAGGTGCTCGGCGTCGAACTCCAGCTCCACCGTGAACGGCCCGCCGCGCACCGGCTCGTACCGCCCCGCGAGCGCCACCGCTTCCTTGGCGGCGGCCCGGATGTCGGCCGCGGTCCGGGCCGGGGTCCGGCACACCGCGGCGTACCGCGACACATGGTCCTTCACCGCGACCCGGCGGGCCCTGGGGGCGTACCCCTCGGCGTCCCGGCAGGTCAGGTCGTCGCCGGTGACCAGCACCACCGGCACCCCGTACTCGGCGACCACCAGCGCGTTCAGCAGTCCCTCGCTCGCCCGGACGCCGTCGACCCAGACCCCGGTGATGGAGTTGGCGAGGTAGGTGTGGGCCAGCACCCCCTCGGCGCCCGCGCCGGTGTGGTAGCCGACGAACGCGATGCCGTCCACGTCGCCGTGCTGCACGCCCTCCACCATGCTCAGGCTCTTGTGCCGGCCGGTCAGCATGTGGGCCCGCTCGTCCAGTTCCTCCAGCAGCAGGTTCCGCATGGTCCAGTGCGCCTCGTTGACGAGCACCTCGTCGGCGCCCCCGTCGAAGAACCCGGCGATCGCCGCGCTCACGTCGGAGGTGAAGAACCTGCGGCAGCGCTCCCACTGCGGGGTGCCCGGCAACACGTCGGCGGGCCAGGTGACCCCGGTGGCGCCCTCCATGTCGGCGCTGATGAGAAGCTTCACGCGGCACCAGTCCTGTCGCGGGGGAGACGGTGGGCACCCGTCACCCCGCCCGGGGGACCGGTGACAGCTGCGGCACCAGTCTTACCGGGCACGGGGGCGGCCCCGGGCCCTCTGCCTTCCGACACGCGGATCTTCATGCCTCATCACGTTACGCGTCGCCGAACAGCCGGGCCAGGCCCTGTGGACAACCGCCCCCGACCGGCCGACCCGGGCGCCTCACCAGCGTCTTCGCGGCGCGGAAGGCACTCGCGCCACGCCCGGCGGCGGGCCGCCGCGCACCCGGTCGGCCGCCGCCGCCCGGCGGGCGCTCCGGGGCCAGGCCGCCCCGGCACCCGGCGGACGCCACCACCGCACCCGGCGGAGGGGAAGCCGGGCCCGGCGGACGCCACCGCACCCGGTGGAGGCCAGTGCATCCGGCGGAGGCCACCGCACCCGGCGAGGCGGCGGCACCCGGTGGAGGCCGCCGGGCCGGGACCCGGTGGAGGCCGCCGGGCCGGGCGGTGCGGGCCGGTGCGTCGCGGTTCCGCGAGAGCGCGCCCGGCGGGCCGCGGAAGCGGGAGGTGGCGCGCCCACCCGCCGGAGGGCTCCCCGGGCGCCCCTCCGTGGGCCTCCCGGCGGGATATACAGAGAGCGGGAATTCTGTTGAAAACCCGGGCCCGCCGGAGGCTTGTCGGCGGCGGGCCCGGCAGGAGAGGGTCATGCCCGCGGCGCTTCCACCCCCCGCGCCGCCGGGCCCTTCAGGGCACACCGCGGCCGTCCGGGGCCGGTCCAGGCCTTCGCGCGCATCCGTCCGCTCGGCGCCACCGGCACCGCCGGCCGCGGCCCGGGGCGGCCCGCGAGTCACCGGCCGCGCCGCCGTCGGCCCGCGCCGGATCACCGAGCCGGCACGCCTCGCACCGCCGCCGCACCGCGGGCGCCCCGCTCCCCGACCCGCCCGTGGCCGCCCCGCCCGGTGCCGGGTCCCCGCCGCCGTTCCCGACCGCCGTACGGCCCCGGCAGCCCGGCCGCCGCGGTCACCGGTCCTGACCGCTCCACCCGGCGACCGGGCCGGCCGGCGCCCCGGGCACGGAGCGGCCGGCACCCGGGAGCCACGGCCGGCACCCGGTCGCGCCCGGCCCATACCCCCGGCCGGTCCGTCCCTCGTACACTCCGGCTCCACATCCGCCGTCATCTGGAGGTGCCATGCCGCGACCCGCCGACGAGCAGGGCGCGCCGGCTCCGCCGTCCGGGGCCGCGCGGCGCGGCGTCCGGAGACTTCCCGCCGCCGGAGTGCCGGTCCCGGCCGGCCCCTTGGGACGGACCGGCCCGCCGCCCGCTCCCGGCGGCGCCGAGCGCGGGACCGGGCCGTCCGGTCCGGCGGCCGCGCCGGCCTTCGCGGCCGTGCTCCGGGAGGCGCTGCGGTTGCGCGGGCTGCCCCTGCAGCGGGTGTGCGACCGGCTGGCCGCCCGCGGGCTCCAGGTCAGCGCGGCCACCCTCAGCCACTGGCAGCGCGGTCGCAGCCTGCCCGAACGCCCGCAGTCGCTGCGCGCGGTGCGGGAGTTGGAGGACATCCTGGACGTTCCGCCGGATCACCTGGTGCGGCTCCTGCAGCCGCAGCGCCCGCGGGGCAGGGCCCGGACCGGCGCGGTGGACCTGGCGGCCTCCCGGCAGGTCTTCCCGCCGGGCTCGCTGG
Source organism: Streptomyces sp. NPDC018031 (assembly GCF_044327625.1). Taxonomy (NCBI): domain Bacteria; kingdom Bacillati; phylum Actinomycetota; class Actinomycetes; order Kitasatosporales; family Streptomycetaceae; genus Streptomyces; species Streptomyces sp. NPDC018031. Next base: position 435,890 of record NZ_JBIRFT010000002.1, on the reverse strand, counting down.
AGGAGCGTGCGCTGGGCGCCGCGTTCGCCCACTTCAACCGGGACATCAGTCCGCTGAGCATCCACGAGACGGTGTGGCTGGGTCCGGACCGCTGCATCCGGCGGTACTCGGTCACCCAGGTGCTGCGCGCGGTCGGCGACGGCCCGGACCGGCTGACGCTCGTGTACGCGGTGGACAACGACATCTCACCGGCGACGGACTTCACCGTGCACAGCGGCGCCCTCGGGCCGGTGCGGTTCGCCGAGTCGCTGCGCTGCGTCGTCGCCGACGTCCTGCTGGGGCGGCGGCTGGCCCGCGGTGAGACCGCGGTGATCCGCTACGACCTGCGGATCCCGTCGGGTCCGCTGCACAGCACGCACCACGAGCGCCGGCTGCGGACGAACCTGCGCGAGTACCTGCTACAGGTCTGCTTCGACGCCGCGGCCGTGCCGGTGAGCTGCCACAAGTACTACCGCCGCCGGACCGACACCGAGCGGGAACAGGTAGCCCGGGTGGTGATCGACCCGTCCCACACCACTCATCTGTTCCCCGGCAAGTGCCCGGCCGGGGTGCACGGCATCTTCTGGGAGTGGCCTGCGGAGCCGTGACCGGCGGCGGGCCGGCTCCGCGCGCCGGGCCGCCGGCCGGCGGGGACCCGGGCGGGAACGGGCGCCCGGCCCCCGGCGACGGCGGCGGGTGCCCCGGCGGTGACGGCACGGGTCCTCCCGGCCGGCTGCCGGGGCCGGCCGGCAGGCTTTCGGCGGGGCGGCCCGCCGGGGGCGCGCCGGAGCCGGCCGGCGCGGTGCCGCCGGCGCGCCGGCAAGCGCGGGCGCGGGGCGGCACCGGTCCCGGCCGCCGCCGCGCCCGCGCCGGATCAGTGGTCCTCGTGGCCCAGTTGCAGGTCGCGCTCGGTGCGGCCGCCGCCCGCGACCTGGAGGACGGTGGCCACCGGCGGGTAACCCGCGGCGATCACGGTGTACTCCCCCGCGGACAGGTCGATGAAGCGGAACGCGCCGTCCGGGCCGGTGGTCACGGTGTCGACCACGTTGCCCGCGGCGTCCAGCAGGGTGACCCGGGCGTCCTCGACGAGCCGGCCGCCGCCGGCCCGTACCACCCCGCGCAGCACCGCGCCGCCGGCCAGCTCGATGTCCTGCCGGGTCTCCCGGGCGGCCTGCACGGTCACCGGCAGCGCGGCGGGCCGGAAGGCGGGGGCGCTGGAGGCCAGGGTGTACTCCCCCGCCACCAGCTCGGTGATGACGTAGCCGCCCTCCCGGCCGCTGCGGGTGGAGGCGACCACCTCGCCGCGCACGTCGGTGAGGGTCACCATGGCGTCCCGGACCGGGGTGCCGTCGGCGGTGCACACCGTGCCGGCCAGCCGGCCGGCACCGCCGAGCACCACGTCGAGTTCCACCGGCCGTTCGCCGACGGTCACCGTGACGGCCTGCGGCTGGTGGCCGCCGGCGGAGGCGATCAGCACGTAGGAGCCGGCGCCTGGGGTGCTCAGCGCGTAGCGCCCGTCGTCACCGGTGGCGCCGCGTCCGATCTGCCGGCCGGCCACGTCGATGAGGGTGAGGGCGGCCCGGGGCACGGTGGTGCCGTCGGGGTGGGCCACGGTGCCGCACACCGGGATGCCCGCGGCGACGGGGGCGCTCGGCGCGGCCGTGGGCGGGGCGACGCCGTTGACCCGGGCGTTCGGCACGGTCTGGTCGGCGGGGGTGGTGGCGTGGTCGGCGGGGGACACCAAAGGAGTCTCCTTGAGGAGGAAGGCGAGCAGGAAGCCCAGGACGAGCACCGGCACGAGGTAGAGGAAGATGCGCGGCATGGCGTCGGAGTACGCGGCGATGTAGCCGTCGCGCACGGCGGCGGGCAGCGCGTGCACCATTTCGGGGGTGATCGAGTCGGGGTCGGGGAGCTGCCCGTCGGCGGGCAGCTCCTTCGCCAGCCGGGCGGCGAGCCGGTCGGCGAGGAGGGTGCCGAAGACCGCGGCGCCGAGGCTGCCGCCGATCTGCCGGAAGTAGTTGTTGGCGCTGGTGGCCGCGCCCAGGTCGGCGGGGTCGGCGGAGTTCTGCACGGCGAGCACCAGCACCGGCATCACCAGTCCGACGCCCAGGCCGAGCACGCCCATCCACAGGCTGTACTCCAGGCGCGAGGTGTCCTGGTCCATCAGCGACAGCAGCCACATGCCGGCGGCGGAGAGCGCGCAGCCGGCGATCGGGTAGACGCGGTAGCGGCCGGTGCGGCTGATCAGCGCGCCGGAGACGACGGACGCGAGCACCAGCCCGCCCATCATCGGGACCATCAGCAGGCCGGACTCGGTGGCGCTGGCGCCGTCCACCATCTGCAGGAAGGTCGGCAGGTAGCTGGCGGCGCCGAACAGCGCGACGCCCAGCACCGCACCGATCAGCGAGGTGAGGTTGAAGATCGACCCGCGGAACAGCCGCAGCGGGACGAGAGGTTCGGGCACCAGGCGTTCGACCACCACGAACAGCACCACGGACGCGGCGGCGCCGGCCGCCAGCCAGAGGATGACCGGTGAGCCCCAGGCGTACTCGGTGCCGCCCCAACTGGTCAGCAGCACCAGGCAGGTGGAGGCGACGGCGAGGAGCACCGAGCCGGGCACGTCGAACCGGGGCCGGGCGGTGGGCTTGGGCAGGTCGAGGACGGCGAGCACCACGGCGAGGGTGACCAGCCCGAACGGGATGTTGATGTAGAAGCACCAGCGCCAGGAGGCGTGGTCGGTGAAGAAGCCGCCGAGCAGCGGCCCGGCGACCGAGGCGAGCCCGAAGGCGGCGCTGATCAGGCCCATGTAGTGGCCGCGGCGGCGGGGCGGCACGATGTCCGCCATGATCGCCTGGACGCCGATCATCAGGCCGCCGCCGCCCACCCCCTGGATGGCCCGGCCGATGATCATCTGGTCCATGGTGCCGGCCCAGCCGGCGACCGCCGAGCCGATGATGAAGACGACGATCGCGAAGACGAAGACGCCCTTGCGGCCGAGCAGGTCACCGGCCTTGCCGTAGATCGGCAGGACCACGGTGGAGGAGAGCAGGTAGGAGGTGACCGCCCAGGACATGGTCTCCATGCCGTGCAGGTCGCCGACGATCTCGGGGAGCGCGGTCGCCACGATGGTCTGGTCGAGCGCCGCCAGCAGCAGCGTCAGCATCAGGCCGAAGAAGACCATCCGGACGCGCGCCGGGGAGAGCGGGACCGGTGCCCCGCCGTCCGCGGCGGTCTCGGTGGCCGGGCGGCCGGCCTCGGCCGCGGCGCCGGCTCCCGGAGTGGCGGCCGGTCCGGGGGGTCCGTCCGGCCCGCCGCCGGCGGCGGGTCCCGCGGCGGGGGTGTCCGCCTCCGGCCCGGGCGCCACCGGTGCCGGTCCGCCGGCGGCCCCCGGCCGCTCCTGGACGCGGGTGGCGCCGGGAGCGGCGGCCGGGGCGGCGCCGGCGGCCGTCCCGGTGCCGGACGCGGCCGGAGTCTGTGGACCCTCGTCGTCCCTGAGCAAGGTGATGCCACCCACGTACCTCTCCCCTCGTCGCGCCTGCGCCGCCGCCCATTTCTCGCATTACGCGACAACCACGGGCAACTTCGATCAGGTGCGGCAATTCACTGGAGAGAGGGACGTAACTCCCCCTTTCTCCCGGTCGGAGTGGTCGCGGCGGGCAACCCGACCGCACCGCAAACCACTCGAACCGGTGATGGGCGGTCCACCCCGTCCGGCTACTTCTTCAGCTCGGCCTCGAGCTTGTCGAGCACGGCGTCGTAGATGCGGGCGAGCCCCTTGGGCGCGAAGGTCCGCTCGAAGAACCCGCCGATGCCGCTCGCGCCGGTCCAGGTGCTGGCGACGGTCACCCGGGACCGGCCCTCACCGGCCGGGGTGACGGTCCAGGTGGTGACCATGGTGGAGTTGCGGTCCTTCTCCACGAGCCGGCCGTCGCTCGGCTCGGTCACCTCCAGCAGGCAGTCGCGGACCCGCTTGCTGGTGGCCTGGAGGCGCCAGTGCACCAGCGTGCCCTCGCCGTCGCCGCCCTCCCGGACCTCGTACTCGCTGAACTGCTCGGGCAGCAGCTTGGCGCGCGTACCGCGGTAGTCGGCGAGGGCGTCGAACACGTCCTCCGGCTTGCCGCTGACGACCCGTTCCGTGGTGGCCTCGACCTGCCCCATGGCTCTTCCTCCTGGATGTTGCGCTACGGCGACCCTCGCCCGCCGATCACCCAATCATCCGCCGCGGTGCCGCCAAAATCGGGGCCGGTGCCCCCGTGGGCGAACACATGTTCTATTCTCGAACGAGGACGGTCGACGGAGGTGAGCGCGATGCGCTGGGACAACCTGGCCCACGACGACGGAGCGGCCGCCGCGCCCGCGCTCTTCGGCGCGGAGACGGTCACCACCCGCACCTTCGACACCCCCGAGTTCCGCGGCATCACCTTCCACGAGATCCGGGCCCGGTCGATCGTCAACCGGGTGCCGGGCGCCTCGCGGATGCCGTTCGAATGGACGGTCAACCCCTACCGCGGCTGCACCCACGCCTGTGTCTACTGCTTCGCCCGGAAGACCCACAGCTACCTCGACCTGGACACCGGCCTGGGCTTCGACTCCCAGATCGTGGTGAAGACCAACGCGCCCGAGCTGCTCCGCCGCGAGCTGGCCTCCCGGCGCTGGCGCGGCGAGCACATCGCGATGGGCACCAACGTGGACTGCTACCAGCGGGCCGAGGGCCGGTACCGGCTGATGCCCGGCATCCTGACCGCGCTGGCCGAGCGGGCCAACCCGTTCTCCATCCTCACCAAGGGCACCCTGATCCTGCGCGACCTGGAGCTGCTGCGGGCGGCGGCGGAGGTCACCGACATCGGGGTCTCGGTGTCGGTCGGCTTCACCGACCGGGAGCTGTGGCGCACCGTGGAACCGGGCACCCCCTCCCCCGAACGGCGGCTGGAGGTGGTGCGCACCCTGGCCGCGCACGGCATCCCGTGCACCGTGCTGATGGCCCCGGTGATCCCCTTCCTCGGGGACACGCCCGGTCAGCTGCGCGCCACCGTGCGGGCGGTGGCGGCGGCCGGGGCGGTCTCGGTGACCCCGCTGGTGCTGCATCTGCGGCCCGGTGCCCGGGAGTGGTTCACGGCCTGGCTGACCCGGCACCATCCGGGGCTGGTGCGCCGCTACCAGGCGCTGTACGGGGACGGCGCCTACGCCCCGAAGTGGTACCAGCGGCGGATCACCCGGCAGGTGCACGAACTCGCCGCCGAGTACGGCATCGGGCCGGCCGGCACGGGTGCGGCCCGCCGCGCCGTACGGCCCGCGGCCGCCCCCGACGTCCCGCCGCCGCCCACCCAGCTGAGGCTGCTGTGAGGACCGCGGGATCCCGGGCCGGCCCGCCGGAGGACCGTGCCCGCCCGCGGCCCGGATGCCGGTCCGGATGCGGTCCGGATGCCCCGGATGCGGCCCGGATGCCGGTCCGGGGCGGCTACCGGGCGGCGCCCGGCACCGGGACGGCGGTGCCCGCGTCCGCCCGGGCCGCGGGCGGCGCGCCCGGCCCGCTCTCCGGCGCCCCGGCCTCGGCCAGGGCGCCGGCCAGCCGGTTCCGCGCCTCGGTCTGCGCCGCGATCCGGGCGTCGAGCACGGCGAGCCGGTTGCGGGCGACGCGCAGCCCCTCCTCGCCGGCCGGGGCCCGGGACAGGTCGCCGTCCAGGCACGGCAGGAAGCAGCGCACGTCGTCCAGGGTGAGTCCGGCGGCCAGCAGATAGCGGATGTTGCGCACCCGCCGGACCGCCCGCTCGGGGTACTCCCGGTAGCCGTTGGCGGCCCGGTCCGAGGTGATCAGCCCGGCCTGCTCGTAGTGGCGCAGGGCGCGTGGCGTGCTCCCGGTCCGCCGGGCCAGTTCACCGATCCGCACCGCTTCCCCCTCCGCCGTCCGGCATCGTTCTACCAGGCGGGGCGGCCGGGCGCGGTCACCGGCCCCGGGGGACGGTCCGGCGCGGCTCAGCCGACGACGGCGCCGCCGTCCACCGGCAGCACCACCCCGGTGACGAACGAGGCGCCCGGCGAGGCGAGCTGGGTGACCGCCCAGGCCACCTCCTCGGCCCGGCCGATCCGGCCGGCCGGGGTGTGCTTCCGCTGCCAGGCCCGGGTCTGCGCCAGCTGTTCGGGGGTCAGCCCGCTGTGGTCGCCGATCGGGGTGTCGATGGCGCCCGGGGCCACCGCCACCACGCGGATGCCGCGCGGCGCCAGTTCGACGGCCCAGCTGCGGGTGAACAGGTCGACGGCCGCCTTGGTGGCGCCGTAGACCCAGCGGCCGGGCCAGGCGCGCTGGCCGACGGCGGTGCTGACGTTGACGATCACGCCGCCCGCCTCCTCCAGCGGGGCGAGCGCGGCCTGGGCGAGCAGAGCGGGGGCGACGACGTTGGTGGCGGTGTGCGCCGCGAAGAGTTCGGCGGTGATCTCGCCGAAGGTGCCGGGGCGGGTGACACCGGCGTTGTTGACGAGGATGTCCAGCCGTCGGTGGTGGTCCAGGGTGTGCCGGACGATCGCCTCCGGCGCGCCGTCGGCGGTGATGTCGGCCGGCAGCGGGTGGATGCCGGGGTGGGCGGCGGCCCGCTCCAGCGGCTCCCGGCGGCGGCCGACGGCCACCACGTGGGCGCCGGCGGCGCCCAGGGCGCGGGCGGTGGCCAGGCCGATGCCGGTCCCGGCCCCGGTGACCACGGCGACCTTGCCGTGCAGGGTCGGGGTACCGCCGTCGGCGGGGTGGACGGGTGGGACGTGACCGGTGGGCCGGGGCTGCTTCGTCATGTCGGGGAGTGTGGAACCCTGCCGCCTGCGTCAGGGTCAAGTCGCCGGGCGCCGGCCCGGTCCGGGCCCGGTGCCCGGAGCGCGGCGCACGGCGCCGGGGCGCGCGCCGGGGGCCGGGCGGTGCCCCGGAGCGGGCCGCGCCGCGGCGCCGGGCCGGGTGCCGGACCCCTGGCGCGGGTCCCGGCGCGCGTCCGGGTGCGCCTCGGCGCGGGCCAGCGCCGCGGCGGCGGCCGCGGTGAGCTGGGGGTAGGAACTGGCCACGGTGAGCACCGGGATGGCCCGCGGGTCGCCGAGCGCCCCGAGCCCTTCCACACAGGCGCGGGCGATCGGCCAGTGGTGGTCGCGGGCGGACAGCAGCCGCTCCAGGGTGGCGATCAGGGCGGGCACCGACTCCGGGGCGCGGAGTTCCACCAGCAGCCGGATGGGGTGCAGCGCGTAGTGGGTGCGCACCGGGTTGGTGGCCAGCGCGGCGGCGGCGCGGGCGGTGCGCGGGTCGCCCAGCCGCGCGAGGGCGCGGGCGGCGGTGACGCAGCGCACCGGGTCGCGGTAGTTGAGCATCAGGACCAGGGTTTCGAAGGCGCGCCGGTCGCCGGCGCTGCCCAGGACGTAGGCGGCGGTCTCCCGCGCCCACAGCGGCTGCTCGGGGGCGACCAGGACACGGGCGAGCTTCTCGCGCGCGGCGGGGGTGCGGTCCCGGACGAGGGCCAGCAGCGCGGCGTACGCGGCGGTCTCCTCGGGGGACGTGAGTGAAGCCCGCACCCTGTCGGCCAGTGCGCGGAAGTCGTCTTCCATGACCCGATCCCTCCCCAAGTGGCTGTGCGCCGTGGCGCGCGCCACAGCGCAAGAGTCGTAACGAACCCTGGCGTTCCCGGTTACCCGCGAGTTAAGCTCCCGTCCACGAGCAGCACTCGTGCTCGGGCGGCCTGGTGACGCAGCCGCCGAGAGTGAAGTCGGTTCGGCACTCGAGTACGGCACGGCCCCGGGACAGGGCCGGCCGCAAGCCTTCTTCGCGGGTATCTACGACCAGTGGTGCCCGCCCAGGAGCGCATAACTCCCTTTCCCGCCAACGCTCGTGTCCGCGTTCGGCCGGATCGGGGTCTTCCAGTCGTCACCCCTCCCCGTGCCCGGGGACCATTCTCTGGAGTCTCGCCATGGGCCGTCTCCCCTCCCCCGAACCCTCCTCCTCCCCTGCCTCCGCGCTGCGGACCGTGGCCGTCGTCGGCCTCGGCACCATGGGCGCCGGTATCGCCGAGGTGCTCGCCCGCGCCGGGCACCAGGTGATCGGCATCGACGTCAGCGCGGACGCGGTCCGGCAGGCCGTCGCCGCGCTGGAGTCCTCGACCGCCCGCGCGGTGCGCCGTGAGCGGATCACCGAGCGGGAGCGCGGCGAGGTGCTGGCCCGGTTCCGCACCTCGCTGGAGCTGTCCGCCGCCTCCGACGCCGACCTCGTCATCGAGGTGGTGCCGGAGGACTACGCGCTCAAGCACGAGGTCTTCTCCGCGCTCGACGCGGTGGTCCGGCCGGACACCATCCTGGCCACCGGCACCAACGCGCTGTCGGTGACCCGGCTGGCCGCCGACTCGGCCCGCCCGGAGCGGGTGCTGGGGCTGCACTTCTTCAACCCGGCGCCGGCGATGAAGCTGGTGGAGGTCGTCTCCTCGGTGCTGACCGCTCCGGCGGCGGTCGCCGCGGTCACCGAACTCGCCCGTGCGCTGGGCAAGGAGCCGGTGGCGGTGGGCGACCGGCCCGGGTTCGTCGCCGACGGTCTGCTCTTCGGCTACCTCAACCAGGCCGCCGCGATGTACGAGTCGAAGTACGCCACCCGCGAGGACATCGACGCGGCCATGAAGCTGGGCTGCGGTCTGCCGATGGGGCCGCTGGCGCTGCTGGACCTGATCGGCGTCGACACCGCCCGGACCGTGCTGGAGGCCATGTACGCCGAGTCCCGCGACCGGCTGCACGCGCCCGCGCCCATCCTGGGGCAGCTCAGCGAGGCGGGGCTCACCGGCCGCAAGGCCGGCCGCGGCTTCTACACCTACGCCGGGGCGGGCAGCGCCGAGGTGGTGCCGGACGACCGTACGCCGGGCGCGCGGCAGGCGGGCGGCGCCGGCCGCACCGTGCGGAGCGTCGGGGTCGCCGGGTCGGGCACCATGGCCAGCGGGATCGCCGAGGTGTTCGCCAAGGCCGGCTACGCGGTGGTGCTCGCGGCCCGCAGCGCGGAGAAGGCGGAGCGGGCCAAGGCGCGGATCGCCAAGTCGCTGGAGCGGTCGGTCGCCAAGGGCCGGCTGACGGCCGAGGCCCGGGACGAGACGCTGGCCCGGGTCACCCCGGCCGCGTCGCTGGACGCGTTCGCCGAGGTGGACCTGGCGGTGGAGGCGGTCGCCGAGGACCTGGCCGTCAAGCAGCAGCTGTTCGGGACGCTCGACAAGGTGTGCAAGCCGGGCGCGGTGCTGGCCACCACCACGTCCTCGCTGCCGGTGATCGCCTGCGCCCGGGCGACCTCGCGGCCGCAGGACGTGATCGGGATGCACTTCTTCAACCCGGCGCCGGCGATGAAGCTGGTGGAGGTGGTGCGGACGGTGCTCACCTCCGACGAGGTGCACGCCACGGTGCGCGAGGTGTGCGCAACGGTCCGCAAGCACCCGGTGGACTGCGGCGACCGGGCCGGGTTCATCGTCAACGCGCTGCTGTTCCCGTACCTGAACAACGCGGTGAAGATGGTCCAGGAGCACTACGCCTCGCTGGACGACATCGACGCGGCGATGAAGCTGGGCGGCGGCTACCCGATGGGCCCGTTCGAGCTGCTGGACGTGGTCGGCCTGGACGTGTCGCTGGCGATCGAGAAGGTGCTGCACCGGGAGTTCCGCGACCCGGGCCTGGCGCCGGCGCCGCTGCTGGAGCACCTGGTCGCGGCGGGCTGCCTGGGGCGGAAGACCGGACGCGGCTTCCGCGAGTATGCGAAGGCCTGAGCCGGACCCGGGCTGGGGCGGGCTGCTGGAACCGGCCGGTGGTCCGCCCCGGCACACGCACTCACCGGCGTGTTACGTTCCCCACATGTCCCAGCCCGTGAAGTCCGCCCGTTCGACCCGAACATCCCCCTCCGACGGCAGTGAGAGCGCAGGCGCCCGCCGCGCGGCGGCACAGCGTCTGACCATGCGCCGCAAACTGGCCGCCGCCGCGATGGAGTTGTTCGCGACGAAGGGCTACGAGGCGACGACGGTCGACGAGATCGCGGCCGCGGCGGGGGTGGCCCGGCGCACCTTCTTCCGCCACTTCCGGTCCAAGGAGGAGGCGATCTTCCCGGACCACGACGACACCCTGGTGCGGGCGGAGGCGGTGCTGGAGGCCGCCCCGGCGCACGAGAACCCGCTGGACACCGTGTGCCGGGGCATCAAGGAGGTCATGAAGATGTACGCGGCCTCGCCCGCGGCCTCGGTGGAGCGCTACCGGCTGACCCGTGAGGTGCCCGCGCTGCGGGAGGCCGAGATCGCGTCGGTGGCGCGTTACGAACGGCTGTTCACGCGCTATCTGCTGGGCCACTTCGACGAGGGCGCGCACCAGGTCGGCGACGACGATCCGCTGCTGGCCGAGGTGGCGGCGTCCGCGGTGGTCACCGCGCACAACCACGTGCTGCGGCGGTGGCTGCGGGCGGGCGGCCAGGGCGATGTGGAGACCCAGCTGGACCACGCCTTCGCGATCGTCCGGGAGACCTTCGGGACGGGCATCGGGGCGGGCCGGTCGGAGGTCCGCGGCCCGGCCGCCACCACCTCCACCGAGGGCGAGGTGCTGGTCGCGGTGGCCCGCACGGACGCCCCGCTGGACGAGGTCATGCGGACCATCGAGCGGGCGCTGAAGCGCGCGTAGCGCGCGGTACCGGTACCCGCTGCCGCCCCGGTGCGGACCGGGCGGCGGCCGCCGGCGCCGGCCGCTGCCCGGCCGCCGCCCGGCCGCCACCGCGCACCCACCCTCGATCGACGACATGCGCGAGCCTCCTTCGGCACGCGCGCACACAGCGACGGCCGCCCTGCCACAGGGCGGCCGTTTTGCTCATGCGTGCACCCCGGATGACAACTGAGAGAAATTGTTGGCACCCAGTGTCTTGAACCATGGCACGGCGTGCCATACCTTGAAGGTGTCCGGGCGGCCGGCGCGCAGCGAACCGTCGTGCGTCGGCTGTCCCCGCAACGCTCCCCCGCGCGCCCGGACGCCTGCGTCACAGGCACCCTCCCCCGGACTCGTCCGGTCCGGGGAACCGCGCCACCAGCGCACCGCCGAGCACCACCTCCGCCGAACCGACGGCACCGCACAGCACCCGTCATACCGACCCCAGCGTTCCCTCAAGCGTCCCCAAACGCTTCGCCGGAGGCCCACGTGAACCACATCCTGGACGCGATTCTCGCGACCGACAGCACGCCCGCGGACATCGCCGCCCTTCCCCTGCCCGAGTCGTACCGCGCGGTCACGGTGCACAAGGACGAGGCCGAGATGTTCGCCGGCCTCTCCTCCCGGGAGAAGGACCCCCGCAAGTCCCTGCACCTGGACGACGTCCCGGTCCCCGAGCTCGGCCCCGGCGAGGCCCTCGTCGCCGTGATGGCCAGCTCGGTCAACTACAACTCGGTGTGGACCTCGATCTTCGAGCCGGTCTCGACCTTCGCCTTCCTGGAGCGGTACGGCAAGCTCTCCCCGCTGACCAAGCGGCACGACCTGCCGTACCACGTCATCGGCTCCGACCTCGCGGGCGTGGTGCTGCGCACCGGACCCGGCGTCAACGCCTGGAAGCCCGGTGACGAGGTCGTGGCGCACTGCCTCTCGGTGGAGCTGGAGAGCCCCGACGGGCACGACGACACGATGATGGACCCCGAGCAGCGGATCTGGGGCTTCGAGACCAACTTCGGCGGGCTCGCCGAGGTCGCCCTGGTGAAGTCCAACCAGCTGATGCCCAAGCCGGGGCACCTGAGCTGGGAGGAGGCGGCCGCCCCCGGGCTGGTCAACTCCACCGCCTACCGGCAGCTGGTGTCCCGCAACGGCGCCGGGATGAAGCAGGGCGACAACGTGCTGATCTGGGGCGCCAGCGGCGGCCTCGGCTCCTACGCCACCCAGTTCGCGCTGGCCGGCGGCGCCAACCCGATCTGCGTGGTCTCCAGCGAGCAGAAGGCCGACATCTGCCGGGCGATGGGCGCCGAGGCGATCATCGACCGCACCGCCGAGGACTACCGGTTCTGGAAGGACGAGCACACCCAGGACCCCAAGGAGTGGAAGCGCTTCGGCAAGCGCATCCGCGAGCTGACCGGCGGCGAGGACATCGACATCGTCTTCGAGCACCCCGGCCGTGAGACCTTCGGTGCCAGCGTGTACGTCACCCGCAAGGGCGGCACCATCACCACCTGCGCCTCGACCTCGGGCTACATGCACGAGTACGACAACCGCTACCTGTGGATGTCGCTCAAGCGGATCGTCGGCTCGCACTTCGCCAACTACCGCGAGGCGTGGGAGGCCAACCGGCTGATCGCCAAGGGGAAGATCCACCCGACGCTCTCCAAGACGTACGCTCTGGAGGACACCGGCCAGGCCGCGTACGACGTCCACCGCAACCTCCACCAGGGCAAGGTCGGCGTGTTGTGCCTGGCGCCCGAGGAGGGGATGGGCGTCCGTGATCACGAGATGCGTGCCAAGCACATCGACGCCATCAACCGCTTCCGTGACATCTGAGGGGCTGTAGCGCATCCATGACTGAGCGTCAGAAGGATCGTCCGTGGCTGATGCGGACGTACGCCGGGCACTCCACCGCGGAGGCGTCCAACGAGCTGTACCGGCGCAACCTCGCCAAGGGCCAGACCGGCCTGTCGGTCGCGTTCGACCTCCCGACGCAGACCGGCTACGACCCCGACCACGTCCTCGCCCGCGGCGAGGTGGGCCGGGTCGGGGTCCCGGTCTCCCATCTGGGCGACATGCGGCGGCTGTTCCAGGACATCCCGCTGGAGCAGATGAACACCTCGATGACCATCAACGCGACCGCCATGTGGCTGCTCGCGCTCTACCAGGTGGTCGCCGAGGAGCAGGGCGCCGACATCACCAGGCTCCAGGGCACCACCCAGAACGACATCGTCAAGGAGTACCTGTCGCGCGGGACGTACGTCTTCCCGCCCGGCCCCTCGCTCCGGCTGACCACCGACATGATCACGTACACGGTGGCCAACATCCCCAAGTGGAACCCGATCAACATCTGCAGCTACCACCTGCAGGAGGCCGGGGCCACCCCGGTGCAGGAGATCGCCTACGCGATGTCCACCGCGATCGCGGTGCTGGACGCGGTGCGCGACTCCGGGCAGGTGCCGGAGGAGAAGTTCGGCGACGTGGTCGCCCGCATCTCCTTCTTCGTCAACGCCGGGGTGCGGTTCGTCGAGGAGATGTGCAAGATGCGCGCCTTCGGCCGCATCTGGGACCAGATAACCCGTGAGCGGTACGGCATCACCAACCCCAAGCAGCGGCGGTTCCGCTACGGCGTCCAGGTCAACTCGCTCGGCCTGACCGAGGCCCAGCCGGAGAACAACGTCCAGCGCATCGTGCTGGAGATGCTGGCGGTCACCCTCTCCAAGGACGCCCGCGCCCGCGCGGTGCAGCTGCCCGCCTGGAACGAGGCGCTGGGCCTGCCCCGGCCCTGGGACCAGCAGTGGTCGCTGCGCATCCAGCAGGTCCTGGCCCACGAGAGCGACCTGCTGGAGTACGCGGACATCTTCGACGGTTCGCACGTCATCGAGGCGAAGGTGTCGGCGCTGGTCGCCGACTGCCTGGCCGAGATCGAGCGGATCCAGGAGATGGGCGGCGCGATGGCCGCCGTGGAGTCCGGCTACCTCAAGTCCGAGCTGGTCTCCTCGCACGCCGAGCGCCGGGCCCGCATCGAGGCCGGCGAGGAGAAGATCGTCGGCGTCAACTGCTACCAGTCCACCGAGCCCAACCCGCTCACCGCCGACCTGGACACCGCGATCATGACGGTGGACCCGGCGAACGAGGCACGGGTCGTCGCCGCCCTCGGCCGGTGGCGGGACGAGCGGGACGAGGCACGGGCCCAGGAGTCCCTCTCCGCGCTCAAGAAGGCCGCGGCGGGTGAGGAGAACCTGTTCGCCGCCACCCTGGAGTGCGCCCGGGCCGGGGTGACCACCGGCGAGTGGTCCTGGGCGCTGCGGGACGTCTTCGGCGAGTTCCGGGCGCCGACCGGCGTCAGCAGCGCCCCGGTCGCGGTCACCGCCGAGGCCGGCACCCCGCTCGCGGCGGTGCGCGCCAAGGTGGAGCGGACCGCCGCCGACCTCGGCTCCGGGCGGCTGCGGCTGCTCGTCGGCAAGCCCGGGCTGGACGGGCACAGCAACGGCGCCGAGCAGATCGCGGTACGGGCCCGCGACGCCGGGTTCGAGGTGGTCTACCAGGGGATCCGGCTCACCCCCGAGCAGATCGTCTCGGCGGCCGTCGCCGAGGACGTGCACTGCGTCGGCCTGTCGATCCTGTCCGGCTCGCACGCGGCGCTGGTGCCGGACGTGCTGGTCCGGATGCGCGAGGCCGGGGCCGGTGACATCCCCGTCATCGCGGGCGGCATCATCCCCGCCGCCGACGCGGTGGCCCTCCGCGAGGCCGGGGTCGCCGCCGTCTTCACGCCGAAGGACTTCGGCATCACTGAGATCATCGGCCGTATCGTCGACGAGATCCGGACAGCGAACAAGCTCGACCCTCTGGAGGTCCCCGCATGACCGAGACTTCTTCCCCTGTGAACCGGCTGCGTCCGCGCCGTTCCTGCCTCGCCGTGCCGGGCAGCAACCCCCGCTTCCTGGAGAAGGCCCAGGGCCTCCCGGCCGACCAGGTCTTCCTGGACCTCGAGGACGCGTGTGCGCCGCTGGCCAAGGAGGGTGCCCGGCACACCATCGTGGACTTCCTGAACAACGGCGACTGGACCGGCAAGACCCGGGTGGTGCGGGTCAACGACTGGACCACGCACTGGACGTACCGGGACGTGGTGACCGTGGTCGAGGGCGCGGGCCAGAACCTGGACTGCATCATGCTGCCGAAGGTCCAGGACGCCCAGCAGGTGGTGGCGCTGGACCTGCTGCTGACCCAGATCGAGAAGACCATGGGCTTCGAGGTCGGCAGGATCGGCATCGAGGCGCAGATCGAGAACGCCAAGGGCCTGGTCAACGTCGACGCGATCGCCGCCGCCTCGCCGCGGCTGGAGACGATCATCTTCGGCCCGGCGGACTTCATGGCCTCCATCAACATGAAGTCGCTGGTCGTGGGCATGCAGCCGCCCGGCTACCCGGCGGACGCCTACCACTACATCCTGATGCGCATCCTGATGGCCGCCCGCACCCACGACCTGCAGGCGATCGACGGTCCCTTCCTCCAGATCAAGAACGTGGACGGGTACCGCGAGGTGGCCGGGCGCGCGGCGGCGCTGGGCTTCGACGGCAAGTGGGTGCTGCACCCGGGCCAGGTGGACGCGGCGAACGAGGTCTTCTCCCCCTCCCAGGAGGACTACGACCACGCCGAGCTGATCCTGGACGCCTACGAGTGGTGCACCTCCGAGGCGGGCGGCAAGAAGGGCTCGGCGATGCTCGGCGACGAGATGATCGACGAGGCCAGCCGGAAGATGGCGCTGGTGATCGCGGGCAAGGGCCGGGCCGCCGGCATGACCCGTACGTCCAAGTTCGAGGCCCCGGAGGCGTAACCCATGCAGTTCGGCCGCACCTATGAGGAGTTCGAGGTCGGTGCCGTCTACAAGCACTGGCCCGGGAAGACGGTCACCGAGTACGACGACCACCTCTTCTGTCTGCTCACCATGAACCACCACCCGCTCCACATGGACACCAACTATGCGGAGAAGACGACGGACTTCGGGAAGAACGTCGTCGTGGGGAACTACATCTACTCCCTGCTGCTGGGCATGTCCGTGCCGGACGTGTCGGGCAAGGCGATCGCCAACCTGGAGATCGAGTCGCTGCGCCACGTGGCGCCGACCTTCCACGGCGACACGATCTACGGCGAGACCACGGTGCTCGGCAAGACCCCGTCGAAGTCGAAGAGCGACCGCGGCATCGTCCACGTCGAGACCAAGGGCTACAAGCAGGACGGCACCCTGGTGTGCGTGTTCCGCCGCAAGGTGATGGTCCCCACCGAGACGTACATCACGGAGCGCGGCGGCGAGCAGCCCGGCCGGCCCGAGCTGCAGGAAGGAAGTAAGTGAGATGGGACGTCTCGCGCGGACCGACGGGCTGACGGACATCCAGCAGGAGATCCTCTCCACCGTCCGGGACTTCGTCGACAAGGAGATCCTGCCGGTCGCCACCGAGCTGGAGCACCGGGACGAGTACCCGACGCAGATCGTCGAGGGCCTCAAGGAACTCGGCGTCTTCGGGCTGATGATCCCCGAGGAGTACGGGGGCCTGGGTGAGTCGTTGCTCACCTACGCGCTCTGCGTCGAGGAGATCGCCCGCGGCTGGATGAGTGTGTCGGGCATCATCAACACCCACTTCATCGTCGCGTACATGCTCAAGCAGCACGGCACACAGGAGCAGAAGGACCACTTCCTGCCGAAGATGGCGCTGGGCGAGATCCGCGGCGCCTTCTCGATGTCGGAGCCGGCGCTCGGCTCGGACGTGTCGGCGATCAGCACCAAGGGCGAGCGGGACGGCGACGAGTTCGTCCTCACCGGCCAGAAGATGTGGCTGACCAACGGTGGTACGTCCTCGCTGGTGGCGGTGTTGTGCCGGACCGACGAGGGGCTCTCCCCGGAGGAGGCCGCCGCCAAGCCGCACAAGTCGATGACCACCTTCCTGATCGAGAAGGAGCCGGGCTTCGGCGAGGTCAGGCCGGGACTCACCGTCCCCGGCAAGATCGAGAAGATGGGCTACAAGGGCGTCGACACCACCGAGCTGATCCTGGACGGGGTGCGGGTCCCGGCCGACCGGGTCCTCGGCGGGGCGACCGGGCGCGGTTTTTACCAAATGATGGACGGCGTGGAGGTCGGCCGGGTCAACGTGGCCGCCCGCGGCTGCGGTGTCGCCCAGCGCGCCTTCGAACTGGGCGTTGCATACGCACAGCAGCGAAGCACTTTCGGGAAGCCGATCGCGCAGCATCAGGCCATCCAGTTCAAATTGGCCGAAATGGCTACAAAGGTCGAGGCCGCTCATGCGATGATGGTCAACGCCGCCCGGAAAAAGGACTCGGGCCAGCGCAATGACCTCGAAGCGGGCATGGCCAAGTACCTGGCCTCGGAGTACTGCAAAGAGGTCGTGGAGGACGCCTTCCGCATCCACGGCGGCTACGGCTTCTCCAAGGAGTACGAGATCGAGCGCCTCTACCGCGAGGCCCCGATGCTTCTCATCGGTGAAGGCACCGCCGAGATTCAGAAAATGATCATCGGACGGCGCCTGCTGGAGGAGTACCGTATACAAGGTTAAATGTCTGTTTCGGGATGGTATCGGAGAGAACAAGATCACACCGCGCCATGGGAGTTCGGCCACCGACTGACCTCGGCGCTTGCCCAGTTACCGCTCGCAACCGATACCATCCCGGAAAGCCGCCGTCCCCGTTTTCGCTACGCGGCACCCTCCGCTACGAAGGTCATCCATGCCCCACAGCCCTACCTCTGCACCACGCGACAGCCTTTCCGGCGTACGCCTCGCGCGCGGAGCATCGCCGTGGCTCCTGCCGACCGTCGCCACCGCGGCGGTCAGTCTCACGGCCGCAACGGCCCGCCGCTCCGGCCGCTGGGCAGCCGTCGCCGTGCCCGCCACCGCGCTGGCGGCGGGCATGCTGTGGTTCTTCCGTGACCCTGAGCGAGAGATCGCTCAGGGGCGGGTCATCTCTCCGGCGGACGGCGTGGTGCAGAGCATCATGCCGTGGAAGGACGGGCGCACCCGCGTCGCGATCTTCATGAGCCCGCTGAACGTCCACGTCAACCGCGCGCCGCTGGCCGGCACGGTGACCTCCGTGGAGCACATCCCCGGCGGGTTCGTCCCGGCGTTCAACAAGGAGAGCGAGAACAACGAGCGGGTCGTCTGGCACTTCGACACCGAGCTCGGCGACATCGAGATGGTGCAGATCGCCGGCGCCGTCGCCCGGCGCATCGTGCCGTACCTGCCGCAGGGCGTGAAGGTCGAGCAGGGTGAGCGGATCGGCCTGATCCGCTTCGGCTCGCGCGTCGACATCTACCTCCCGGAAGGCGTGGACGTCGCAGTCGAGGTGGGCCAGCCGACGGTGGCGGGGGTGACTCGTCTTGACCGTGATTGATCCCGATACCAAGACCTCGGCCTGGGTCCCCGAGGCCGAGGTCGAGGTGGACGACACCGACGACATGCCGCTGTCGACCCGGCTGTCCATAGCCGACGCCCTCACACTCGGTAACGCCACGTGCGGTTTCATGGCGGTGTACTTCACCACCACCGGGGTGCTCATCCCCCACCTCACCGGCAACGAGGACGGCGGCATGGCGCGGCACAGCGCCGCCACCGCGGTGATGCTGATGCTGCTCGCGTCGGTGTTCGACCTCTTCGACGGCCTGGTGGCGCGGAAGCTGCGCAGCTCGGCGATGGGCGCGGAGCTGGACAACCTCTCCGACCTGATCAGCTTCGGTCTGGCACCGGCGTACTTCGTGCTGGTCTGGGGCATGATCGCGGACGGGGCACACGAGCGGGTGTCCGCGGTCGCGGCGATCGTGGTGCTGCTGGCGGTGGTGCTGCGGCTTGCGAGATTCTCCTGCGTACCGGTGAAGGACGGCATGTTCCAGGGCATGCCGAGCCCGTTCGGTGCGCTCACCGTGGTCTCCGTGGTCCTGCTGGGCCTGCCGTTCGTGCCGACCCTGCTGGCGATCGTGGGGGTGGCGTGGCTGATGGTGAGCCGCGTGGAGTACCCCAAGCCGCGCGGGCGACTGGCCGTCGCGATGCTCAGCTGGATCGTCACCAGCATGGGGCTGCTCGCGGCCTGGGCCTTCGAGGCCCCCGGCGGTGAGCTGCTGCTGCAGACGGCGTGCTCGCTCCAGCTGGTCATGGGCGCGGTGATCCCGCTGTTCGCCACGGCGCGGCGGGTGAACACCTTCCGCGACAACCGGCGCGAGGCGCGGGCGGCACAGCTGCCGTAGCGGCGTCGCACACATCAGAAGAACGGCGCGGGCCCCGGACGATCACCGTCCGGGGCCCGCGCCGTTGGCACGGGTGCCGCCCGTCCGTACGGGTGCCTGTCCGGCAGAGCGGGCGGCGGGCCGGAGGCGCGGGTGTCTGGCGGGCAGCGCGGGCGGCGGGCCGGGCGCGGCGGGTGCCGCCCCGCCCGCCGCCCGCGCGGGGTGCGCTCAGGCGCCGGGCCGCCGCCCGCCGGGCGGCGGCGTCACAGCGAGGCGTCGGCGGCGAGACGGGCCGCGGTGCGCTCCAGCAGCGGCCCGGCCTCGGCCATGCAGCGCTCCGGATCCGGCTCCAGGTCGGTGAGGGCGTACGCCCGCTCGATGCCGGCGGCGTTCAGCGCGGCCCGGTCGATGGCCAGCCGCCCGCACACCGCCAGCACCCGCCGGCCCCGGGCCCGGGCCGCCGCCGCCACCCCAGCCGGGGCCTTCCCGTGCAGCGTCTGCTCGTCCAGCGAGCCCTCCCCGGTGATCACCAGGTCGGCGCGTTCCAGGGCGGCGGCGAAACCGAGCACGTCGAGCATGACCTCGATGCCGGGGCGGAAGGTCGCGCCGAGGCCGACCAGGGCCCCGTAGCCGATGCCGCCCGCCGCGCCCGCGCCCGGGGCCTGGGCGTACGCGGCCGCCCGGCCGCCGATCGCCTCCTCCAGGACGCGCGCGTAGTGGGCCAGCGCCGCGTCCAGCTCCGCCACGTCCGCCTCCGAGGCACCCTTCTGCGGACCGTAGACCGCCGGGGCGCCCTTGGGGCCGGTGAGCGGGTTGTCGACGTCGCTGGCGAGGACGATCGCGGTCCGGGCCAGGCGCGGGTCGAGCGCGGAGAGGTCCGCGGTGGCCAGCTCCCGCAGCGCGCCTCCGCCGGGGCCCACCGGGCTGCCGTCGGCGGTGTGCAGCCGTGCGCCGAGGGCGCTGAGCATCCCGGCGCCGCCGTCGGTGGTGGCGCTGCCGCCGACCCCGAAGACGATGGTGCGCGCCCCCGCGTCCAGTGCGGCGCGCAGCAGCTCGCCGGTGCCGTAGGTGGTGGCGGTGCGGGGCGCGAAGACCCCGGGCGGCAGATGGCGCAGGCCGGACGCCTCGGCCATCTCGACCACGGCGGTGTCCTGGCGCAGCGCGTACGCGGCGGTCACCGGTTCGCCGAGCGGCCCGGTCACCCGCGCCTCACGGCGCTCGAAACCGGCCGCGACCGCGGCGTCGACCGTGCCGTCGCCACCGTCGGCGACCGGCAGGGTCTCCACCCGCACGGTCCCGGACGCGCCGCGCCGCAGGCCGGCGGTGACGTGCTCGGCGACCTGCGCGGCCGTCAGCGACCCTTTGAACTTGTCCGCGGCGATGAGCACACTGGTGTCCGTCACCTTGCTACCCCTTGCTGTTCCACAGGAGTCGCGCCGCTGCGACCCTATACGCCCGGCGCCTCCCAGGGCTACTGCGCGAGCTCGTCCCACGCGGTGGCGAGCCAGCTGCCGTGGCTGGTCAGCAGGGCGACGAGGGCGGCGGTGACCCGCCAGTCCCACCCCTCCTCCAGCACCTCCAGCTCAAAGCCGTCGGGCCCGTTGGCGTAGTCGAGCACCACCCGTCCGTGCCGCCGCCACCTGGTACGGCGCGGGGTGCGGGCGACGTCGCCGCTGCCGGCCACCAGGCTGCCGACGGCGATGGCCACCTGGATCGGCGAGATCAGCCACCACACGGCCCACCAGAACGGCCGGCCCTTGAGGCCCGCGGCCGGCTCCGCGCCCTGCTGCAGGACCGTCCAGCGGGTCCGGACCCGGCGGCCCCGCATGGCCGGTTCCCGGGTGATCCGGGCCAGCGCGGCGCCGTCCTCGCCCAGCACCTCGAACGTCGCCGGCGCGCCCTTCGCCGCGGAGACGGTCCGGATGTGCGCGACCGCCCGCTGCCGGTAGGGGTCCGCCCACAGCACCAGGTGCCGGGCCCCCTGTTTGCGCGCGGCGCGGTACTCGTCGGCTCCGCCGGGCGGCAGCACCCGCTCCGGGTGGACCAGCGGGCGGCCCTGCGCGCGCTCCTCGGGGGTCGGGCCGTCGGCGACCCGTATCTCGCGGAAGACCCGTCCGTCCTCCGGCTCGCGCCCCTTGTTCCGTCCGCCGAGCGAGGTGTGCGCGCTCGCGTCGGACAGCCAGACGATCGTTCCCATGTCCCGGCCTCCCCCGTGCACCGTTCCCCGGTGGATACGGCGCGCCGGACTCTACCCGCCGCCGGAAACGCACTCGCCGCCGCCCGGCCGGCTGCGTACCCTCGCCGGCATGAGCAGCGATGCGACGCGGCGCGCCCCCCTGGTGGCGATCCTCAGCGGGGCCGGGATCTCCACGGACTCCGGCATCCCGGACTACCGGGGCCCGCAGGGGCTGTGGCGGCGCGACCCGGAGGCGGAGAAGCTGGTCACCTACGCCTACTACATGAACGACCCGGACGTCCGGCGCCGCTCCTGGCTGATGCGGCGGGACAGCGAGGCGCTGCGCGCCCGGCCCAACGCGGCCCACGACGCGGTGACCCGGCTGGAGCGCTCCGGGGTCCCGGTCCGGGTGATCACGCAGAACGTGGACGGTCTGCACCAGCTGGCCGGGATGCCGGACCGGAAGGTGCTGGAACTGCACGGCACCGCCCGGGTGGTGCAGTGCACCCGCTGCCAGGCCCGGTCGGAGATGGCCGAGGCGCTGGCGCGGGTGGCGGCGGGCGAGAGCGACCCGGCGTGCCTCGCCTGCGGGGGGATCCTCAAGTCGGCGACGGTGATGTTCGGCCAGGGGCTGGACCCGGTGGTGCTGGGAGAGGCGGTCGCGGTCACCAAGGCGTGCGAGATCTTCGTCGCGGTGGGCACCAGTCTCCAGGTGCAGCCCGCCGCCTCGCTCGCCGGGCTGGCCGCGGAGCACGGGGCCCGGCTGATCATCGTCAACGCCGAGCCGACGCCGTACGACCCGCTGGCGGCGGAGCTGATCCGGGAGCCGATCGGCACGGCGCTGCCCGCGCTGCTGGACCGGATCGCGGCCGAGGTCTGATCCCCGCCCGGGCGTGCGGACCGGCCGGGGCGTGCGGCACCCGGCCGGGGCGTGCCGGCCCGGCCCGGCGGCCGTGCGGGCCGGGCCGCCGGCTTCAGAACAGCGTGCCGGAGTCCCTGGTGCCGCTCTCGAAGTCCAGCAGCCGGCGCTTGCGGTCCAGCCCGCCGCCGTACCCGGTGAGGCTCCCGGAGGCGCCCACCACCCGGTGGCAGGGGACGATGATGCCGATCGGGTTCTTGCCGTTGGCCAGGCCCACCGCGCGGGAGGCGCTCGGTTGGCCGAGCCGGTCGGCGAGCGTCCCGTAGGAGATCGTCTCGCCGTAGGGGATGCGCCGCAGCTGCTCCCACACCCGCAGCTGGAACGGCGTCCCGGCCATCCGCAGCGGCAGGTCGAACTCGGTGAGGCCGCCCGTGAAGTAGGCGTCGAGCTGCCGGGTCACCTCGGTGAACGGCGTGTCGTCGGGGCTGCCGAAGGTCTCCTCGGCGGGCCGGTGGCGCTGGCCCACCATGTACAGACCGCTGAGGACGCCGTCGGTGGCGACCAGGGTGAGCGGGCCGTAGGGGCTGTCGACGAGGGTGTGGACGCGGGTCATGGGGTCGGGTGCCGGCTTTCCGTTCGTGGTGGGCGGGCGCCACCCCGGCGGGGTGCCGGGGCGGCGGGCGGTGCGGCGGCGGGCTCAGGCGGGCAGCCGGTTGATCGGGTGGTCGTCGGTCGCCCACAGATACTGCACCGCGTAGGCGCGCCAGGGCCGCCAGGCGGCGGAGTGCCGGACCAGGGCCGCCGGGGTCGCCGGCAGGCCCGCCGCCCGCGCCGCCTTGCGTACCCCCAGGTCGGTGTGCGGGAAGGCGTCCGGGTCGCCGAGGGCGCGCATCGCGATGATCTCACTGGTCCAGGGGCCGACGCCGGGCAGCTCGGACAGCTTGCGGCGGGCCTCCTCCCAGTCGCTGCCGACGTCCAGCGCCAGGTCCCCGGCGGCGAGCCGGCGGACCAGTCCGACGACGGTGGCGCGCCGGGCGGCGGGCATGGCCAGGGCGGCCGCGGGGCGGTCGGCGGCGGGCCCGGGGTCAACCGGGCCGGGCCCGGGGGCCGGGAGGGCCGCCGGGGCGGGGCCGGCCAGCGCCTCGGCCAGGGCGCCGGCGGTCGGGAAGAGGTGGGTCAGACCGCCGTCCGGGTCCTCCACCGGCTCCCCGTAGGCGGTCACCAGGCGGCCCGCGAGGGTCCGCGCGGCGGCGGTGGAGACCTGCTGGCCCAGCACGGCCCGGACCGCGAACTCCGCCCCCTCGACGGTGCGCGGCACCCGGCGGCCGGGGGCCTTGCGCACCAGCGGTTCCAGCACCGGGTCGGCGCCGAGTGAGGCGTCCACCGCCTCGGGGTCGGCGTCCAGGTCGAGCAGGCGCCGGCAGCGGCTGATGGCCCCGGCCAGGTCCCGCAGGTCGGTGAGGGAGAGCCGGCATTCGATGTGGTCGGGGTGCGGGCGCAGGGTGACCGCGCCGTGGCCGTACGGCAGCCGCAGGGTCCGCCGGTAGGCGCCGTCCCGCCACTCCTCCACCCCCGGCACCGCGGTGGCGGCCAGGTGCCCGAAGAGGTTGTCCGGACACAGCGGCGCGCGGAACGGCAGCCGCAGGGTGAGCACGCCGGGGGCGGTGGCCGGGGCGCCGCCGCGGGCCCGCCGGCGCAGCTCGGTCGGGGTGAGGGCGAACACCTCCCGCACCGTCTCGTTGAAGGCGCGGACGCTGGCGAATCCGGCGGCGAAGGCGACGTCCGCCATCGGCAGCGCGCTGGTCTCGATGAGCAGCCGGGCGGTCTGGGCCCGCTGGGCACGGGCCAGGGCCAGCGGGCCGGCCCCCAGCTCGGCGCGGAGCTGGCGCTCGATCTGGCGGGTGCTGTACCCGAGTCGGGCGGCCAGCCCCGGCACCCCCTCGCGGTCGACCACGCCGTCGCCGATCAGCCGCATCGCGCGGGCCACCGCGTCGGCGCGTTCGTTCCAGCGCGGGGAGCCCGGCGCGGCGTCCGGGCGGCACCGCTTGCAGGCGCGGAAACCGGCCTGCTGGGCGGCGGCGGCACTCGGGTAGAAGGTCATGTTCCGCACCTTCGGCGGCACGACCGGGCAGCTGGGACGGCAGTAGATGCGGGTGGTGAGGACGGCGGTGAAGAACCAGCCGTCGAAACGGGCGTCCTTGGACTGCACGGCGCGTACGCACCGGTCGTGGTCGGTGTGCATGCCCTCCAGCATCGGGCACCGGACGGGGGCGGGGCTCGCGGAAATCCGACATGGCGGTCGGCTCACCGGGCCTCGGGCCCCCGCAGGCCGGCCTCGCGGGGCGCCGGACCTCGCCCTCCCGCTGCTGCGGCGGCGCGCCGGGCGGGAGGCACTGCGGCGACCGGTACCGGGGGCTGTGCCGTGCCGTGGCCACCGTGCCGTACGACCCCGAGCTGCGCTCGACCCCCCGGCTGGACCTGGAGCGGCCGGCCCCCGCGACCCGGGAGTCGCTCGTGCACCTCGCCGCTCTGATCGCCGAGGGCTTCCCCGGCGGCGGGGTCCGCGGGCCGGACGGCAGCGGCCGCCGGTGAAGGCGCAGGTGGCGCCCAGGACCCGCGGGGCGGGCGGCGCGGCGGGCGAGGTGGCGCGCGGAACGGCCCGGCGGACCCCCTATCGTGGAGGCCATGCCGTCTGCCTCAGGCTCCACGCCCACCACCATCCGTATCGTCTCCCGCTCCTCCCCCATGGCCCTCGCGCAGGTCGAGCGGGTGCGGACCGAACTGGCCGCGCTGCGGCCGGAGATCCGTACCGAAGTGGTCCCGGTGACGACGTCGGGTGACCGGTGGATGGGCGACCTGGCGGCGCTCGGCGGCAAGGGCGCGTTCACCAAGGAGGTGGACGCGGCGCTGGTGGCCGGGGAGGCCGACCTCGCGGTGCACTGCGTCAAGGACGTGCCGGCCGACCGGCCGCTGCCCGCGGGCACGGTGTTCGCCGCCTACCTCAAGCGGGACGACATCCGGGACGCGCTGGTGCACCCCGGCGGGCTGACCCTGGACGAGCTGCCCACAGGGGCCCGGATCGGCACCTCGTCGGTGCGGCGGAGCGCCCAACTGGCCATCTCCCACCCGCATGTGGAGTGCGTGCCGATGCGCGGCAACGCCAACCGGCGGCTGGCGAAGCTGGACGCGGGCGAGTGCGACGCCCTGCTGCTGGCGGTCTCGGGCCTGGAGCGGATCGGGCGCGCCGACCGGATCAGCGAGGTGCTGCCGGTGGAGACGATGTGTCCGCCGATCGGCGCGGGGGTGCTCGCGCTTCAGTGCCGGGAGGACGACACCGCCACCATCGAGGCCGTGGCCGGGCTCGGTGACGCGGAGGCGTGGCGGGAGATCACCGCGGAGCGGATGCTGCTCCATGTGCTGCAGGGCCACTGCAACTCACCGATCGCGGGGTTCGCGCGGGCCGAGCGGGACGGCCGGCTGTCGCTGCGGGCCCGGGTGTTCACCCCGGACGGGAAGACCGTGCTGGACGCGCACGAGTGGGCCGGTCCGCTGGACCCGGCGACGCTGGGCACCTCGGTGGCGGTGGCGCTGCTGCGGCAGGGTGCCCGCGAGCTGATCGACCGCATCCCGCACTGAGGGACCGGCGGGGTCCGGGCGTTCCGTCCCGGCCGCGCCGGATCGCCGTGCTGTCCGTGACCGGCCGGCCCAGCGGCCCCAGCACGCGTCCGGGGCAGGCGGCGGCCGGGGGCGCGGCGCAGAGTGCCGCGACGGCCGGCGGTCGCCGCGTCAGAACGAGGCGTCGGCCACGGGCGTGCCGGCGGGCCAGGTGTACTCGAACTCGGGGAGTGCGAACCCCTGCTCGAAGTGACAGACGCGGGAGGCGGTGCGGCGGCCTCCGTGGCGCTCGTAGAACGCCACGGCGCGGGTGTTGCCCTGCAGGACCTCCAGGTAGACGTCCCGGCCCGGGTGCGCCTGCGCGGTCCAGCCCAGGGCGTGGCGGAGGAGCCGGCCGCCCACCCCGCGTCCGGTCGCGCCGGGCCGGGCGTGCAGGTTGTCGAGGATGACGCGCCCGTCCGCCTTCGGCTCCAGGTAGGTGAAGCCCAGCAGTTCGCCCGTCTCCACCGCCAGGAACAGCGCGCCGCCCGGGACGGGTTCGGCCAGGCGCCCCCGCCAGCTTCGCCGGCGTTCGGCGAGGAGCGGGCCGTTCAGGTACCACGCCGGGAACAGGTCGGTGTAGGCGCGCCGCCAACTGGCCGTGTGCAGTTCGGCGATGGCGTCGGCGTCGTGCTCCGCCGCGATGGTGATCTCCACGAGCGCATTCTCACCGCCGGGACGGCCGGCGTCCATGAGCGGGAGCACACCCCGGGGGCGGGGGGTCAGTCGTCCGCGCGCAGCCGCCGCCACACCGTCCGGGCCGCGTGGTGCCCGGACATGCCGTGCACCCCGGGGCCGGGCGGGGTCGCCGAGGAGCAGAGGAAGACCGCGGGGTGGGCGGTGGTGTAGGGCACCCGGGTCAGCTTGGGACGCAGCACGCCGCGGAGGCCGCTGAAGGTACCGCAGGCGAAGTCGCCGCCGACGTAGTTGGCGTTGCGGGCGGCCAGTTGCGGGGGCCCGGCGGTGGCGCGGGCCAGGACCAGGTCGCGGAAACCGGGCGCGAACCGTTCGAGCTGACGCTCGATCACCTCGGTGGCGTCGCCCTCCCAGCCGTTCGGGACGTGGCCGTACACCCAGAACACGTGCTTGCCCTCGGGGGCCCGGGTGGGGTCGGTCAGCGACGGCTGGGCGGTGATCAGGAACGGCACCGAGGGGTCCTGGCCGCCGACCGCGGCGCGCAGCGCGGCGTCGATCTCACCGCTGGTGGGGCCGATGTGGACGGTCCCCGCCCGGCGGGCCGGTGCCGCGGTCCAGGGCACCGGACCGGACAGCGCGTAGTCGATCTTGAAAACGCTGGGGCCGTACCGGTAGCCGCGGTAGGCGTTGCCGAGTCCCGCGATGCGGGCCAGCGCGGTGGGCGAGGTGTCGAAGACGTACGCGCGGGCGGGCGGCAGGTCGTCGAGCCGCTTGACCTCGAACCCGGTGTGCAGCACGCCGCCGAGCTCGCGCAGGTAGGAGCCGAGCGCGTCGGAGATGGCCTGGGACCCGCCGCGCGGCGCGGGCCAGCCGACCTCGTGGGCGGCGACGGCGAAGGTGAGCGCGATGCCGCCGGTGGCCGGACCGGTGAGCGGGGAGACGGCGTGCCCGGCGAGTCCGGCGAACAGGCCGCGCGCCTTGTCCTGCCGGAAGCGGCGGTTGAGCCAGCCGGCGGGCCGGGCGGCGAACAGGCCGAAGCGCGCCCAGGTGACCGGGTCCCTCGGCAGCCCGAGCCACTGGGTGCGCAGGACGTCCGGGGCGAGGGTGTCCCAGCGGCCGAGGAAGGGGGCGACCAGCCGCCGGTAGGCGGCCGCGTCCGCGGCACCGAGCGAGGCGGCCGTCTCGCCCACCGAGCGGGCCAGCACCGCGGCGGTGCCGTCCGGGAACGGGTGGGCCAGCGGCAGCTCGGGGTGGAGCCATTCCAGGCCGTGCCGGTCGAGCGGCATGGCGCGGAAGGCCGGCGACCCGACGCCGAGCGGATGCACCGCCGAGCACGGGTCGTGCCGGAAGCCGGGGAGGGTCAGCTCCTCGGTGCGCGCGCCGCCGCCGATGGCTCCGGCGGCCTCGAAGACCTGCACCGACAGTCCGCGGCGGGCCAGTTCGACGGCCGCGGTCAGACCGTTCGGCCCGGCTCCCACCACCACCGCGTCGAGCGTCGACGCCATTCCGGTCCTCCTCGCCGTTGCGGAGCGGCCCCGCGGCGGTGCGCGCTGAGGGCCCGTCAGCCGGCCGCGGCCAGCAGCCCCAGAATATGCCGTGCGGTGGCCGCGTCCCGAGCGGCGGTGAAGGGCAGCGCGTTGCCGCCGGCGATCCGGAACGGCTCGCCCGCGACGGTCGCGCTGGCGCCGCCGGCCTCGGTGACGAGCAGCAGCCCGGCCGCGTGGTCCCAGGCGTTCTCCCAGGAGAAGGCGACCGCGTCGAGCAGCCCGCGGGCCACCGCCAGGTACTCCAGGCCGGCCGAGCCGCACGGGCGGGGCGCCACTCCCTCGGTGCGCAGTCCGGACAGGGCCCGCTTCTGGTCGTCGGTGGTGAAGTCGTAGTGCGATATCGCCACCTGGAGCACCTTGTCCGGGGCCGGGGAGCCGGCGGCCAGCCGCTCGCCGTCCAGCCACGCGCCCCCGCCGCGGCGGGCCACCGCCATCAGGTCCAGCGCCGGGGCGTAGGTCCAGGAGGCCAGCACCTCGCCGCGGTGCGCCAGCGCGACGAGGGTGGCGAAGCCCGTCTCGCCCTGCACGAACTGCCGGGTGCCGTCGACCGGGTCGACGATCCACACCGGTGCGTCGCCGCCGAGCGCGCCGAGCACGGCCGGGTCGGCGTGCACCGCCTCCTCGCCGACCACCGCGGACCCCGGCAGCAGCGCGGTGAGCGAGGCGGTGAGGTGCTCCTCGGCGAGCCGGTCGGCGACCGTCACCAGGTCGTGCGGCCCGTTCTTCTGCACGACCTCGTGGTCGGCGAGCTGCCGGAACCGCGGCAGGATCTCGGCCGCGGCGGCCTTGCGGACCGCGTCCTCGACGTCGGACAGGTCACCGGCGAGAAATTGCTCGATCATGCCCCCATCGAACCATGCCCCGCCGACAACGGGTTTCCGGGCGGCCGATGCGGGGTGGCCGCCCGGTGAACGCGTGCCGCGGCCTGACCGCCACGGCGCCACCGGGCACGGCCGTCACCGCCCGACCGCGTACCCCTGCATGCCGCGCGGGTTGGCGGCCGCGGAGAGCAGCCCGCTCTCCGGGTCGCGGGCGACGGCGCTCAGCCTGCCTTCCGTCCAGGGCCCGCCCACCGTCACCCGGTGCCCGCGCCGCCGCAGCTCCGCGACGGTCCGCTCGCCCATCCGCGACTCCACGGTGACCGAGCCCGGCACCATGCCGCGCGGGTAGAAGGAGCCGGGGAAGGCGTCGGTGTGCCAGTTGGGGGCGTCGATCGCCGTCTGCAGCGGCAGCCCGCCGCGGACCGGCTCGCCGAGGGCGACGGCGAGGAAGAAGTGCAGCTGCCACTGGTCCTGCTGGTCGCCGCCGGGGGTGCCGAAGGCCAGGACCGGGACGCCGTCGCGCAGCGCGAGCGACGGGGTGAGGGTGGTGCGGGGGCGGCGGCCGGGGGTGAGGGAGGCCGGCAGGCCGGGGGTGAGCCAGGTCATCTGGAGCCGGGTGCCGAGCGGGAAGCCCAGCTCGGGTACGACGGGGTTGGACTGCAGCCAGCCGCCGCTGGGGGTGGCGGAGACCATGTTCCCCCAGCGGTCGACCACGTCCAGGTGGCAGGTGTCGCCGCGGGTGGCGCCGTCCCGGCCGACGGTGGGTTCCCCGGCGCCGGAGGGCGCCACGCCGGACGGGGCCGCGGGCAGCGCCCCGGTCGCGGCGGCGGTGGCGTGCGGGCTCAGCCGCGGGACGCGCCCGTCGGGGCGGCCGGGGCGCAGCTCCCAGGAGGCCTCCGGCCCGATCAGCGCGCGGCGCCGGGCGTTGTACTCCGGGGACAGCAGCGTCTTCAGCGGGACGTCGGCGGCGTCGCCGTACCAGGCCTCGCGGTCCGCCATCGCCAGCTTGGTGCCCTCCACCAGGGTGTGCACGTACTCCGCGGTGCCGTACCCGGCACGCAGCGCGTCGAGGTCGCCGGGGAGCAGCGCGAGCTGCTGCAGCAGCGCCGGGCCCTGGCTCCAGGGGCCGGCCTTGCACACCGTCCAGCCGTGCCAGTCGTAGCCGACCGGGGCCTCGTAGCCGGCCCGGTAGGCGGCGAGGTCGTCGCCGGTGAGGGTGGCGCGGTGCCGTTCGCCGCTGGTGTCCATGGTGGGCCGGGACGCCGCGGCGGTCAGCGCCTCGGCGACGAAGCCCTCCCGCCAGACCCGGCGCGCCGCGTCGATCTGCGTCTCCCGGCCGGGTCCGGCCGCCCGTGCCTCCGCGACGAGCCGGCGCCAGGTGGCGGCGAGGGCGCGGTTGGTGAACAGCCGGCCGGGCTCGGGGGGCCGTCCGAAGGGCAGGTAGACCTCGGCGGAGCTGGTCCATTCGGTCTCGAACAGCGCCGCCACCGTCCGCACGGTGGTGGTGACTCCCTCCACCGGCGGATGGCCGTGCTCGGCGTAGCCGGTGGCGTACCGGAGGACGTCGGCGAGGCTCTTGGTGCCGTGGTCGCGCAGCAGCAGCAGCCACGCGTCGAAGGCGCCGGGGACGGCGGCGGCCAGCGGTCCGGTGCCGGGCACCAGGTCCAGCCCCAGGGAGGTGTAGTGCTCGATGGTGGCCCCGGCGGGGGCGGGGCCCTGGCCGCACAGCACCCGCACCGGGCCGCCGGCCGGCGCCAGGATGATGGGGACCTCGCCGGCCGGTCCGTTCAGGTGCGGCTCGACGACGTGCAGCACGAACCCGGCGGCGACCGCGGCGTCGAAGGCGTTGCCGTCGTCCTCCAGGACCGCCATCGCGGTCTGCGAGGCCAGCCAGTGGGTGGTGGCGGCCATGCCGAAGGTGCCCTGGAGGGTGGGCCGGGTGGTGAACATCAGTCCCCTCTCGTGCCCCGCCCGCCGGGGCGCGGCGGCCGTGCGGTGGCCCGGTGGCGGGCCCGTCCCGGGCCGGCGCCGGGCCCGTCCGGTGATGCCAGGGCCGAGGGTACCGGCGGGGGCCGCCCGGGCTCCGCGGGTACGCCCCGGGCGACGGGGCGCGGCCGGGCGGCGTAACGTGGTGAGGGACGTCCGTCAGCCCACCCGGAGGTGCGCTGATGACCCGGCTGCACTTCACCCGGCGCTCCGAGCCCAGCGGGCAGGAACTGCTGGACACCCTGGTGCGGCTGACCGGCCAGGTACTGGACGGGATCAAGCTGCAGCAGGCGCGGGTCGAACTGGCACAGGCCCTGCAGCGGCTGATGCTGCCGGACACGCTCCCGCAGACCCCGCGGCTGCGGATCTCGGCCCGCTACGCGCCCGCGCGGCGCGGGCTGGACGTGGGCGGCGACTGGTACGACGCCTTCCCGCTGCCGGACGGCACGACCGGGGTCGCCATCGGGGACGTGCAGGGCCACGACGCCGAGGCGGCCGCGTTCGTGGGCCAGGTGCGCAGCGGTCTGCGCGCCGTCGCCGGGAGCGGCCGCACCGACCCTGGCGAGGTTCTGTCCCAGGTCAACGACCTGCTGGTGTCGATGGACGCCGGGCTCTTCGTGACCTGTTCGTTCCTCCGCTACGACCCGGCGGCCGGCGAGCTGCTGGACGCCCGGGCCGGGCACGTGCCGGCGGTGTGGGCCGCCGCGGACGGCCGCTCGGAGGTCGTCTGGGACGCCGGGGGCCTGCCGCTGGGCATGTTCGCCGGCGAGCGGTATCCGGTGACCCGGCACCCGCTGGCGCCGCCCGGGGCCTTCGTCCTGCTCACCGACGGGGTGGTGGAGGGGCCGAAGTACCCGATCGACCAAGGGCTGGAGGCAGTCGCCCGGCTGGTCGCCACCGGTTTCGACGCCGACCCGGAGCTGCTGGCCGCCGAGGTGATCTCGGTGGCCGACCGGACCGGGCACGATGACGACGCCGCGGTGCTGGTGCTGCGGTACGACGGATGACCGGCGCCGGACGGCCCGCGGCCGTCCCCGGGGCCCCCGCCCGCGGCCCGGCGGCGGCGTGTGTCACGTCCGGTGGCCCGCGACGGCGCGGTGTCTTATGGGTCCCATGGCGTTCCACGAACGGATGCCCCGGCTGCCGGCCGAGGTGCTGCGGGGCTGTCTCATCGCCGCGGTCTACTACGGTTCCGCCCGGCTGGGCCTGCTCCAGGAGCTGGTGCGGGGGCAGGTGACCCCGTTGTGGCCGCCGACCGGGATCGCCCTGGTCTGCCTGCTGTGGTGGGGGCCGCGGGCCTGTCCCGGCATCGCGGCGGGCGCGCTGTGGACCAATCTCACCATCGGGCCGTCCACGGTGGCCGTGCTGGGCATCGTGGCGGGCAACACCGCGGCCCCGGTCTGTGCCTGGCTGCTGCTGCGCTGGGCCGGGTTCCGCACCGAGCTGGACCGGCTGCGGGACGCGCTCGCCATGGTGTTCCTGGCGGCCATGGTGAGCATGCTGGTCAGCGCCACCGTGGGGACCGGCACCCTGGTGCTCGCCGACGCCGTGCCGCACGGCGAGTTCTGGCCTGCCTGGTCGGTGTGGTGGACCGGCGACGCGATGGGCGTGCTGCTGGTCGCGCCGTTCCTGCTGGTGCTGCGCGCCCTGCCGGACCTGTGGGCCGGGAACCCGCTGCGCCGGGTCCCGTGGTACCGGTGGGCGGAGGCGGCCGCGCTGCTGGCCGTCACCACGGCGGTGACCCTGGTCGCCACCAGAAGCGCCATCAATCTGCTGTTCCTGGTCCTGCCGTGCCTGATCTGGGCCGCGTTCCGGTTCCGGCTGGCGGGCGCCGCGCCGTGTTCGCTGCTCGTCTCGGTACTGGTGGTCGACGCGGCGGCGGACGGCGCCGGCCCGTTCGAGGACCACGGGCTGGCGGGCCAGATGCTCACCCTGCAGGCGTTCAACGGGACGGTGTCGATGACCGCGCTGCTGCTCTCCGCGGTCGTCACCGAACGGAATCGGACCCATCTGGAGATCGCCTATGTGTGCGGTCTGCTGGCCAAGGCGGTGACCGGGCTGGTGCCCGAGGAGGAGGAGGTGCGCCGCCCGCCGCCCCCGGCCGGGGAGGACACCCGACCGGGGGCCTGAGGCCGCAGGCCGGGCGCCCGAGCCGCAGGCCGGGCGCCCGAGCCCGCAAGCCGGGCGCCCGAGCCCGCAAGCCGGATGTCCGAGCCCGCAAGCCGGGCGTCCGGGGCCCGCCCGCCGTCGGTCGGCGGGCTCAGCCGGTGAGCGCGGGGATGACGTGTTCGCCGTAGGCGTCGATGGTCGCCTCCTTGGCGTCGTGCATGGCGTAGACCGCGAACTGGTCGACGCCCAGCTCGCGCAGGTGCCGCAGCCGGTCGATGTGCGCCTCGGCCGGCCCCAGCAGGCAGAACCGGTCGATGATCCCGTCCGGCACGAACGCGGTGTCGGGATTGCCCGCGCGCCCGTGGTGGCGGTAGTCGTAGCCGTGCCGGTCCCTGATGTAGTCGGTGAGCTCCTCCGGCACCGCGCCGGTGTGTTCCCCGTAGCGGGCGACCAGGTCGGCGACGTGGTTGCCGACCATGCCGCCGAACCAGCGGCACTGGTCGCGCGCGTGGTCCAGGTCGTCGCCCACGTAGGCGGGCGCGGCGACGCAGATGGTGAGCCGGTCCGGGTCCCGGCCCGCCTCGGCCGCGGCGGCGCGGACCGCGGTGACCATCCACTCGGTCAGGAACGGGTCGGCGAGCTGGAGGATGAAGCCATCGGCGCACCGGCCGGCGAGGGCGAGCGCCTTGGGCCCGTACGCGGCCATCCACACCGGCAGCCGGCCGTCCTTGACCCAGGGCAGCCGGATCGTGGTGCCGTCCACCACCGCCTCCCGGCCTTCGGCCAGGTCGCGGATGACGCCGATCGCCTGCTCCAGCCGGGCCAGGGTGTTGGGCTTGCGGCCGGCCACCCGCATCGCGGAGTCGCCGCGCCCGATCCCGCAGACGGTGCGGTTGCCGTACATCTCGTTGAGGGTGGCGAAGGTGGAGGCGGTGACCTCCCAGGTGCGGGTGCCGGGGTTGGTGACCATCGGGCCGACGATCAGCCTGCGGGTGTGCTCCAGGATGCGGCTGTGGATGACGTACGGCTCCTGCCAGAGCACGGCGGAGTCGAAGGTCCAGCCGTAGTGGAAGCCGTTGCGTTCGGCGCGGCGCATCAGGCCGACGACCGCGGACGCCGGCGGGTCGGTCTGCAGGACGAGTCCGAATTCCATACGCGCTCCCTGGGTCAGGTGAGGTATTGGCAGGTGGCGCGCGGGACGAACCGGCCGTGGCCCGCGCGTCCGGTGTAACGCCTCCGGTCGATCACGGTTTCGCCGCGTGACAGCACGGTGACGACCTGCCCGGTCACCTCGGTGCCCTCGTACGCCGAGTAGTCGACGTTCATGTGGTGGGTGGCGGCCGAGATCGTCTGCCGGGCGGTGGGGTCGTAGATGACGATGTCGGCGTCCGATCCGGGCGCGATGGTGCCCTTCCTCGGGTAGAGCCCGAACATCCGGGCGGGTGTGGCGCAGGCGATCTCGATCCAGCGGCGGCGGGAGAGGTGGCCGTCCACCACGGCCTGGTGGAGCAGGTCCATCCGGTTCTCCACCCCCGGCAGCCCGTTGGGGATCTTGGAGAAGTCGCCGCGGCCCAGTTCCTTCTGCCCGGTGAAGCAGAAGGGGCAGTGGTCGGTGGAGACCACCTGGAGGTCGTTGGTGCGCAGGCCCCGCCAGAGCGCGGCCTGGTGCTCGCGCGGCCTCAGCGGGGTGGAGCACACGTACTTGGCGCCCTCGAAGTCGGGCTCGGCGAGGTTGTCGGTGGACAGGAACAGGTACTGCGGGCAGGTCTCGCCGAAGACGTCGAGGCCCAGGTCGCGGGCCGCGGCCAGCTCGGCCACCGCCTCCTGCGCGGAGACGTGCACCACGTACAGCGGGGCGCCGGCCACCCGGGCCAGCTGGACGGCCCGGTGGGTGGCCTCCGCCTCCAGCAGGGCCTTGCGCACCTCGCCGTGGTGGCGGGGGTCGGTGCGCCCGGCGGCGAGGGCCTGTTCCACCAGGACGTCGATGGCGATGCCGTTCTCGGCGTGCATCATGATCAGCCCGCCGTTCCCGGCCGCCCGCTGCATCGCGCGCAGGATCTTCCCGTCGTCGCTGTAGAAGACCCCCGGGTAGGCCATGAACAGCTTGAACGAGGTGATGCCCTCGTCGACGAGGTGGTCCATCTCCTTCAGCGATCCGGCGTCGACATCGGACATGATCATGTGGAAGGCGTAGTCGACGGCGCACCTGCCGTCCGCCTTGGCGTGCCAGGTGTCCAGGCCCTCGCGCAGCGAGTGCCCCACCGACTGGACCGCGAAGTCCACGATGGTGGTCGTG
This sequence comes from Streptomyces sp. NPDC018031, assembly GCF_044327625.1. Lineage (NCBI taxonomy): Bacteria > Bacillati > Actinomycetota > Actinomycetes > Kitasatosporales > Streptomycetaceae > Streptomyces > Streptomyces sp. NPDC018031. The sequence continues at coordinate 400,947 of NZ_JBIRFT010000002.1, read as the reverse complement.
CCGCCCCAGGCCGCGGCCCGGGTCCCGGTCTCGAAGGTGTCGGAGGCGAAGGTGCCGCCGAACGGCAGCTCCATGTGGGTGTGCGCGTCCACCCCGCCCGGCAGGACGTAGTGGCCGGTGGCGTCGATGGTGGTGTCGGCCGTCCAGCCCTGGGCCCAGGCGCTGCCGTGCGCGGCGAGCGCCACCACCTTCCCGTCCTCCACCAGGACGTCGGCGTTCAGTTCGTCGGCGGCGGTGAGGACCAGTCCGCCGCGGATCACGGTGCGCGTGCTCATCGGGTTCCCCTCTCACCGCGCGGGCGGACGGTGTCCAGCGCCTCCTGGAGGATGGCGGCGCCCTCCTCCGCCTCGGCGACGGTGAGGCTGAGCGGCGGTGCGATGCGCAGCACGCTGCTGTGGTGGCCGCCGCCCTTGCCGATCAGCAGACCGCGCTCCCGGGCCGCCTCCAGGACCGCGGACGCCGCCTCCGGAGACGGCCGGTCGCTGCTGCCGCCGGGCGCTCCGCCGGGCAGCGGCGGCTCGGGTTCGACGAGCTCGACGCCGATCATCAGACCGCGGCCGCGCACCTCGCGGACCGCGTCGTTCCCGGCCGTCGCGGCCCGCAGCCGCTCGATGAGGAGGCCGCCCACCCGGCGGGCGTTGCCCTGGAGGTCGTTCTCCAGCAGGTGGTTGAGGTTGGCCAGGCCCGCCGCCATGGTGACCGGGCTGCCGCCGAAGGTGGAGATGGAGTTGGCGTCCAGGCAGTTCATGATCTCGGCGCGGGCGACGACGCCGCCGATGGACATGCCGTTGCCGATGCCCTTGGCGAAGGTCAGCAGGTCCGGAGGGCCGGCGGCGGCGTGCGCCTGCCAGCCCCAGAAGTGCTCGCCGGTCCTGCCCCAGCCGGTCTGCACCTCGTCGGTGATCCACAGGATGCCGTGCCGGTCCAGCACCTCGCGGAAGGCCGCGTAGAGCCCGTCGGGCGGCGCGGTGAACCCGCCGACGCCCTGGACCGGCTCGGCGATCAGGGCGGCCACGTCCCCGCCCGTCTGCCCCAGCATGTCCTCCAGGTCCGCCACGCAGGCCGCGATGAACTCCGCGTCGGACAGCGCCGCGAACGGCCCCCGGCCGCGCACCGCGCCGTGCACGTACAGCGTCTGCAGCGGCGACAGGGCCGTCGGGGACCAGTTGCGGTTGCCGGTGACGCCGACCGTGGAGAACGAGCGGCCGTGGTAGCTGTTGCGCATCGCCAGGATCTGGTGGGAGCGGCGGTAGGCGGTCGCCAGCAGCAGGGCGGTGTCGTTCGCCTCGGTCCCGGAGGCGGTGAAGAACACCCGCGCGTCGGGGATCCCGGACAGCCGCGCCACCCGCTCGGCCAGCTCCACCATGGGGCGGTCCAGGTAGAGGGTGGAGGTGTGCAGGATCCGGCCGGCCTGCTCGGTGACCGCCTTGGTGACCTCCGGCAGGGCGTGCGCGGTCATGGTGGTCAGGATGCCGCCGAAGAAGTCCAGGTAGCGCTTGCCGTCGGCGTCCCAGACGTACCGGCCCTCACCGTGGGTGATCTCGATCGGCTGCCGGTAGTACAGCGCCAGCCACTCGGGCAGTACGGCACGGTGCCGGGCGTGCAGCGCGGCGTGTGTCTCGCTCACGGCCGCACCAGCCCCTCGTAGGCGTCCGGGCGCCGGTCCCGGTAGAAGGCCCACTGCCGGCGCACCTCGTCGATCAGCCCGAAGTCCAGGTCGCGGACGACGAGCTCCTCCTCCTTGTCGCTGGCGACGTCCCCGACGAACTGGCCGCGCGGGTCGACGAAGTAGGACGTCCCGTAGAAGTCGTTGTCGCCGTACTCCTCCCGGCCCACCCGGTTGATCGCGGCGATGAAGTACTCGTTGGCGACCGCGGCGGCGGGCTGCTCCAGCTGCCACAGGTACGCCGACAGGCCGCGCGAGGTGGCGGACGGGTTGTAGACCAGCTGGGCCCCGCCGAGGCCGAGCTGCCGCCAGCCCTCGGGGAAGTGCCGGTCGTAGCAGATGTAGACGCCGATCTTCCCGACGGCGGTGTCGAACACCGGCCAGCCGGCGTTCCCGGGCTTGAAGTAATACTTCTCCCAGAACCCCTTGACCTGCGGAATGTGGTGCTTGCGGTACTTGCCCAGGTAGCTGCCGTCGGCGTCGATCACCGCGGCGGTGTTGTAGTAGAAACCGGACTGCTCGACCTCGAACACCGGCACCACGATCACCATGCCGGTCTCCCGGGCCAGTGCCCGCATCCGGCTCACGGTCGGGCCGTCCGGGACCGGCTCGGCCCAGCGGTAGTGCTCCGGCTCCTGCACCTGGCAGAAGTAGGGGGCGTTGAAGACCTCCTGGAAGCCGATCACCGCGGCACCCTGGGCGGCGGCGGCGCGGGCGTGCTCCTCATGCTTGGCGATCATCGACTCGGTATCGCCGGTCCAGGTCGCCTGGACCAGTGCCGCACGGACAATCTCGGCCATGATTGGCTCCTTTGACTGCACGTCAGACGCATCTACGCACGTAGACACCGGGCGTAGGTGGAGAACGTACGACCGGTCTCCCACCGTGGCAAGACCACCCGCGTTAAGCAACGAAGCCACTCGGGGTTTCCGGAGCGCGTCCGTCCCCCGCGCGCCCACCCGGCACCGACGGGCGCGACGGCGGCGGGGCGGCCGGCGCCGGGGCCGGTCGGCACGGGGTCGGGCGGGCAGCTGATGCCGGGGCGGCCGGGCAGCCGGTGCGGGGGCGGCCGGGCAGCCGGTGCGGGGGCGGACGGGCAGCCGGTGCGGGGGCGGCCGGGCGGGCGGCGGGTCGGCCGGCACCGGGTCGACGGAGCGGACGGGAGGACGGTTGCCCGGCCGCCGGGCGGCGGGATCCACGGGCGGTGGGGCGCCCGGCGGGACTCAGGGGCGGTCCGTCACGGCCCCGCCGGTGGCCGCGCGACCGGGCCCCGGGGCCGGGTGCCGGGCCGGGGGCCGCCGTCCGGCACACCGCCCTGGCGCTCGCCGCGGGCGCCCCGCCCCACCGCGGCCCCGTGCTCCCCCGCGCGGGCCGCTGCCGAGCGAGGCGGCCGGCAGCGGCGCGGGGCGCCGGGGCAGCGCTGCCGGCTACGGGGGGTCGCGAGTGGTCTTCGACCACGGTCCGGCACGCTGGGGACGCCTCGGTCAGGTGCCCGGTGCCTGGCACCTGACCGAGCGCGCCACCGGCCGGGCCCGCCGGCCCGGTGGCAGTCCGCCGTGCGGGCGGTTCAGCGCCGGCCGGCCGCCGGCCTGACGACCATCGCCGAGCCGCCGCCGCGCCGTTCGGTCTCGGCGGCGGCCAGCCACCGGCCGTCGGGCAGCCGCTGGACGCCGGTGGCCGCGCCGATCTCCGGGTTCTGCCTGAACGAGTGCCCCAGGGCCTCCAGCCGGGACCGCAGTGGGCTGTTCCACAGGCCCGGTTCCAGTTCGGTCGTCGCGGCGTTGCGCTGGCTGGCGCGGGGCGCGGCGATCGCGTCGACCAGGGGCATCCCGCGGTCGAGGTGGTTGACGAGGGTCTGCAGCACGGTGGTGATGATGGTGGAGCCGCCGGGCGAGCCGAGCGCGAGGACCGGGCGGCCGTGGTCGAGCACGATGGTCGGGGACATCGAGGAGCGCGGCCGCTTGCCCGGTCCGGGTAGGTTGGGGTCGTGGACCGCCGGGTCGGCGGGCGCGAACGAGAAGTCCGTCAGCTCGTTGTTGAGCAGGAACCCGCGGCCGGGCACCGTGATGCCGCTGCCACCGGTCTGCTCGATGGTGAGGGTGTACGCGACGACGTTGCCCCAGCGGTCGGCCACCGTCAGATGGGTGGTGTTCTCGCCCTCGTAGGTGGTGGGCGCGGCGGTGCCCCGGCTGACGCAGTCGGTGCCAGGGGCGGCGGCCGAGGGGCGCGGGTCGCCGGGCGGGAGCGGACTGGTGAGCACCGCGTCGTCCCGGATCAGGCAGGCGCGGGAGTCGGCGTACCGCTGGGAGAGCAGCCCGCGGGTGGGCACGTCCTCGAACGCCGGGTCGCCGACCCAGCGGCCCCGGTCGGCGAAGGCGATCCGGCTGGCCTCGATGTAGCGGTGCAGGAACCGGCTCTCGTCGAGCCGGGAGAGGTCGGTGCCCTCCAGGATGTTCAGCCCCTCCGCGACGGTGGTGCCCCCGGAGGAGGAGGGCGCCATGCCGTAGACGTCGAGCCCCCGGTAGGTGGTGCGGGTCGGGGCCTGGCGCTTGGTCCGGTAGCCGCTCAGGTCGCGCAGCGTCAGGTCGCCCGGGCGGACCACCCGGGAGGCGCCGGGGCGCACCGGCGGGCGCTGCACGGTGCGGACGATGTCCCGGGCCAGGGCGCCGTGGTAGAAGGCGTCGGTGCCGTGCTCGGCCAGCAGGCGGTAGGTGCGGGCCAGGTCGGGGTTGGTGAGGGTGGAGCCGACCTCGGGCAGCCGGCCGCCGGGCAGGAACAGTTCGGCGCTGGCCGGGAAGTCGGCGAACCGGGCCTGGTTGTCGGCGGTCTGCCGGCGGAACGTCGGGTCCACGGTGAACCCGTCGCGGGCCAGGCGTTCGGCGGGCCGCAGCACCTGGGCGAGGGAGCGGGTGCCCCAGCTGTCCAGCGCCTGTTCCCAGGTGGCCGGGGTGCCGGGGGTGCCGACGCCGAGCCCGCTGGTGACGGCCTCGGCGAACGGGACCGGCTTGCCGTCCTCGCCGAGCAGGAGATCGGCGTCCGCGCTCAGCGGCGCGGTCTCGCGGCCGTCGAGGGTGAACACCTTGCGGCGCTCGGCGCTGTAGAGCACGAAGAACCCGCCGCCGCCGACGCCCGCCGAGTACGGCTCGGTGACGCCCAGCGCGGCGGCGGTGGCCACCGCGGCGTCCACCGCGTTCCCGCCGCGCCGCAGCACCTCGATGCCGGCCGCGGAGGCGTCCGGGTCAACGCTGGACACGGCGCCGCCGTAACCGGTGGCGACCGGGGTCTTGGCGGGTTCGGCGGCCGTGGTGCGGGCGGCGCCGCCGTCCGCGGCGGAGGCCGGGGCGCGGGCCCCGGCCGGGGCGGTGCCGAGTACGGCGGCCAGCACGGCCGCCGCGGTGAGCGCGGCCAGTCGGCGGCCGGCGGCCGGGGAAGCGGACGGTGCGGTTGCTCTCGGGGCGCGGAGCCGCATGCATACCTCCAGTGGGACGGCAGGGGGCGGACGATACTCGTCCCTGCCGCGGACACGACAGGGGCCGCGCGGTCCGGCGGCGGACCGCCGCCCGTACGCCGCCGACCGCGCCCCCACCTCGCGGACACCCGCCCGCGGACCGCCGCCCGCACGCCGCCGCCGACCGCGCCCCTCACCCGGGGCGCCGCGCTCCGGTGGCCCGCCGGACACCCACCGGCCTCGAACACCCACCCGTATCCCCGCTACGATGCGCGGCCATGAGTGACACCGTGCAGGACTTGATTGCCGGAGGAGCGGCTCTGATCGTGGGGCTGGCGCTGGGCTGGGCCGCGCATTCCGCCGCTGGGCGCCGCAGACGCGCCCGGGCCCAGCGGTTCTTCGGACTGCCGGACGGTTCGGAGTGCGTGCTGGTGACGCACCGGGACAGCACGTCGGCGCACTGGAGCATTCCGCGCCATGACGCGCTGGCGCTGCTCGGGCTGGCGTCGGTGGTGGAGAACTGCGGCGCGCACCCGGAGATAGCGCCGCACGACACCGGGCTGCAGGGCTTCGGTGCGCGCACCGAGTTCTGCGTGGGCGACCCGACCGCCCACCGCCGTCTCGCCGCGCACATGTCGAACCTGCTGCCCGGGGTGACGGTGCACCCCGGGGACGAGACGGGCGCCGACCGCGGCACCCTCACCGTGGCCGGCACCGCCTACCGGATGGAGACGGGCGCGGTGGAGTACGTGCTGCTGGCCCGGCTGACCGGCGGGGAGGGCGGGCGGCCGGTGTTCCTGGCCGCGGGGCAGCGGCCGGTCACCCACCGGGCCGCGGTCCGCCACCTGGTGCGCAACCAGGCGCAGCTGGCCCGCAAGTACGGCATGGACGGCACCTTCTGCCTGCTGCTGAAGGTCGTCAACTCCCAGGCGTACGGGCCGGACGTGGTGGAGCTGGTGGCGGATGTGAGCAAGACCGCGACCACCGTCGCCCCGACGTCGCGGCGGGCCGGGAAGGGCTGACCGGGCGCCGGTGGCCAGGCCGGGCGCCGCGTTCCCGCGCGCCGGCCGGCCGGGCTCAGGGCCGGTGGTCGCCGGGCAGCAGGGTGCCCGGCTCGGGCCGGGAGACCTCCACCGCCTCCGTCTTCACGCTGCGCCGCTGCCGTCTGGCCACCCAGTTGGCGAACCCCGACAGCAGCATGCACATCCCGATGTAGATCGGTGAGATGACCAGCACGACGGGGATGAACGGCAGGTCGTAGTCGAGGTTGCTGGCGATCAGCTTCCCGGCGTGCAGGAACTCCTCGTAGGTGATCAGGAAGCCGAGCGAGGTGTCCTTCAGCGCCACCACCAGCTGGCTGATGATCGCCGGGAGCATGGCCCGTACCCCCTGCGGGACCAGGACGTAGGTCATCACCTGGGTCTTGCGCATGCCGAGCGAGAACGCCGCCTCGCGCTGTCCGCGCTCCACCGCGTTGACACCGGCCCGGAACACCTCGGCGAGCACCGAACCGTTGTACAGGGTCAGGCCGGTGACCAGCGCCGGCAGCGGCTTGACCTCCAGCGCCACGAAGACGAAGAAGATCATCACCAGTACCGGCATCGCCCGGAAGAACTCCACCACCAGCGTGGCGAGCCAGCGCACCACCCGGAAGTCCGACAGCCGCCCGGCGGCCAGCAGCGCGCCCAGCGCCAGCGACAGGCCGGCGGCGATCGCGAACGCCTTCAGGGTGTTGCCGAGCCCCTTCAGCAGCAGTTCCTGGATGCCCTCGTAGGTGAAGGGGCGCCACTTGACGGCCTCAAACTGCCCGGTGTCGACGAGCCGGTAGACGATCCAGCCGAGCAGCGCGAGGAGCACCAGGGTGGACACCACGCCGTAGAGCCGGTGGCGGCGCTTGGTCCGGGGTCCGGGGACGTCGTAGAGCGCGGTGGTGGTCATCGGGCGACTCCCCAGTGCCTCTCCAGCAGATTGAAGATCGCGCTGATGGCCAGGGTGACGATCAGATAGCCGACGGCGATCCAGACGAAGGTCCAGACGATGCTGTAGCCCAGCTCGTTCAGCGGGCGGTACACCCCCAGCAGCTCGGTGACGCTGAAGGATCCGGCGATGGCCGAGTTCTTGGCCAGCGCGATCAGGGTCGAGCCGATGGGCGGGATGACGGACCGGAACGCCTGCGGGAGCACGATCGAGCCGAGGGTCTGCTCGAAGGTCATGCCCAGGCTGCGCGCCGCCTCGCCCTGCCCCACCGGGACCGTGTTGATGCCCGAGCGCACCGCCTCGCAGATGAAGGCGGAGGTGTAGCAGCCCAGGGCGAGGACGGCGAAGGCGGTGAACGACAGCTGCACGCCGAACCGCGGCATGCCCAGCAGCACCGCGAAGAACAGCAGGGTCAGCGGGGTGTTGCGCAGGACGGTGACCCAGGCGGTGCCGATGACCCGCAGCGAGCCGACCGGGGCGACCCGGAACGCGGCCATCAGGATGCCCAGGCCCAGCGCGAGCAGCGAGGCGTAGACGGTGAGCTCCACGGTGCCCAGCAGGCCCTCGCCGTACAGCGACCAGTTCTCGGTGAGTACGTCCATGGGGGCGGTTCTCCTCCTCAGCCGGCCGGGTAGCGGTCGATGGGCGGGGGCTTGGGGGCGGGCACTCCGGACAGGCCCAGCGTCGCGTCGTAGGCGCGCTTCCAGTCGCCGTTCTTCTCGTGCTCCTCCAGGGCGTCGTCGAGGGCGAAGCGCAGCGCGTTGTCGTTCCTCGGCACGCCGATGCCGTAGGGCTCCTCGGAGAAGGGCTTGCCGACGATCTTCAGTTCGTCGGGGACCTTGGCCGCGTAGCCGAGCAGGATGGTGTCGTCGGTGGTGACGGCGTCCACCTGGAGGGTGAGGAGGTTGTCGACGCAGATGGAGTAGGTGTCGTACGCGACGGGTTCGGCCTCGGGGTAGTCGGACTCGATGCGCTGCAGCGGGGTGGAGCCGGCCGCCGAGCAGACCTTCTTCCCGTCCAGGTCCTCGGGCCCCTTGATGTCCTCCTCGTCGTCGCGCACCAGCAGCGACTGCCCGGCCAGGTAGTAGGGGCCGGCGAAGCCGACCTGCCGCTTGCGCAGGTCGTTGATGGTGTAGGTGCCCACGTAGTAGTCGATCTGGCCGTTCTGCAGCGCCGTTTCGCGGTTGGCGGAGGCGATGGTGCGGAAGCTGATGGTGTCGGGGGCGAAGCCGAGCGAGGCCGACATCATCTTGGCGATCTCGATGTCGAAGCCGGCGTAGCCGCCGCCGGCCGGGTCCCGTTCGCCCAGGTAGGGCTGGTCCTCCTTGGCGCCGACGACCAGGTGGCCGCGGCTCTCGGCCTTGCGCCAGGTCGGGGAGTCGGGCAGCCGGAAGCCGGTGTCCACGGTGTAGACGGGGAGCTTGTCGATCTCCGGGCCCTTGACCGGGGGGCTGCCCTCCCGGCCGCAGGCCGCGGCCAGCAGGGCCAGCGCGAGGGCGGCGAGCGTACGGCGGGTGCGGGTCATGGCTCTCCTCCCGCTCAGTGCTTGAGGATCTTGGAGAGGAAGTCCTTGGCGCGTTCGCTGCGGGGCGCGGTGAAGAACTCCTCGGGGGCCCGGTCCTCCACGATCGCGCCGTCGGCCATGAAGACGACCCGGTTGGCGGCCGAGCGGGCGAAGCCCATCTCATGGGTGACGACGACCATGGTCATGCCCTCCCGGGCGAGTTGCCGCATCACCTCCAGCACCTCGTTGATCATCTCCGGGTCGAGGGCGGAGGTCGGCTCGTCGAAGAGCATCACCTTGGGGTCCATGGCCAGCGCGCGGGCGATGGCCACCCGCTGCTGCTGGCCGCCGGAGAGCTGCGCGGGGTACTTCGGCGCGTGGGCGGCGAGGCCGACCCGGTCCAGCAGCTCGCGGGAGCGCCGCTCGGCCTCGTCCTTCCTGCGCTTGCGCACCTTGAGCTGGGCGAGCATCACGTTGTCCAGCACGGTCTTGTGCGCGAAGAGGTTGAAGGACTGGAAGACCATGCCGACCTCGGACCGGAGCCTGGCCAGTGCCCGGCCCTCCGCCGGGAGCGGCTCGCCGTCGACGGTGATGCGTCCGGACTCGATGGTCTCCAGCCGGTTGATGGCACGGCAGAGCGTCGACTTCCCCGAACCCGAGGGGCCGATGACCACCACCACCTCCCCGCGGTCCACGGCGAGGTTGATGTCCTTCAGCACGTGGAGCGTCCCGAAGTACTTGTTGACGTCACGCAGCTCGATCAACGGATCGACGGCCATACGGTGCCCTACCCACTCGTCGCCATGTCGGGTCAGCGCAAAATATCCGCATTGTTCGCTGGACTTTCCGGGCGACACGCATGCAACGGCGGATATCCACCACGACGGGCGGTTCGGTGGTTCAGCCCTCGGAGACCTCGGCGTACCGCTGGGAGAGTTCCGGGGCACCCACCGCGGCCCACTCCAGGCCGGCCGCCACCACGTCGATCTCCCGTCCGGAGGCGAGCCGGACCACCGGCCGGCCGTCGGGGAGGATCTGCCAGGCGGCGCCCGGGACGGTGCGGACGACGACCGTGCCGAGGTACAGACCGGCGTCGTTGCCGAGCCGGGACAGCTCCTCGGGATCGTCCCGCCAGCGCGGCTGGAGCTGGTCCAGCGCCTCCAACGACAAGGGCGTGTCATCGAGTTCGACCCCGGAGGAGGCGGCGCGGTCACGCAGCAGCTCGCACTCCGAGAGCAGCTGGGCGACTGCCTCCGGGTCCCGCTCCCGGGCGTCCGCGAGCGCCGGACCGTGCTGTGCCCCGTGCCGCTTACGCCAGTTGCCCAGGAAAGGGAGGTTCATGGTGTTCAGGGTCGCACCGCCGCGGCGCCCGCACCATACCGGCGCGCGGTCCGGTGGCCCGGCCGTCGCCCCGGGTGCCCCGGTCGGCCCGCCGCCGGGTGCCCGGGACCGCCGCGGGCCCTAGAACTGCCGGGCCTCCAGCGCCAGGTCGACCACGACCGGGGCGTGGTCCGAGGCGCCCTTGCCCTTGCGCTCCTCCCGGTCGACGTAGGCGTCGGTGACCGCCTTGGCGAACGGTTCGTTGCCGTAGACCAGGTCGATGCGCATACCGCGGTTCTTGGGGAAGCACAGCTGGCGGTAGTCCCAGTACGTGAACGGGTGGTCGTACTTCAGCGGGCGCGGCACCACGTCGGACAGACCGGTCTCCCGGAGCGCGCCGAGCGCGGCGCGCTCCGGCTCGGTCACATGGGTCACGCCCTCGAACGCCGCGACGTCCCACACGTCCTCGTCGGCCGGGGCGATGTTGTAGTCGCCCAGCACCGCGAACGGGCGGTCGCCGGCGGTGTCCTGGGCGACCGCGGCGCGCAGCGCGGCCAGCCACTCCAGCTTGTAGGCGTAGTGCGGGTGCCCGACCTCGCGCCCGTTGGGCACGTAGACCGACCAGACCCGGACCGGTCCGCAGGTGGCGCTGATCGCGCGCGGCTCGACCGCCCCTTCGTACTCCGGGCCGCCGGGCAGCCCGGTGACGACGTCCTCGAAGCCGACCCTGGACAGCAGCGCCACGCCGTTCCACCGGCCGTCGGCGTTGACCGCGGCCTCGTAGCCCAGCTCGCGCAGCGGCTCGGCCGGAAACGCCTCCATGCCGCACTTGGTCTCCTGGATGCACAGCACGTCGGTGCCGCTGCTCTCCAGCCAGGCCAGCAGCCGCGGCAGCCGTGCGGTGATCGAGTTGACGTTCCAGGTGGCGATACGCATGCCGGTAAACCTACCGCCCGGGTCCGACAGTCACAGCGTCACGCTCTCGCCGGGGGCGAGGCGCAGGTGCTCGGCGCCGCCGAGGCCGGGAGGGCCCTCCGGGCCGAGCATCCGCCCGTAGACCGGGACGGCCAGGTCGGACAGGAGCCCGTCGTGGATGTCGCAGGCGAGCCGGGGCCGGACCTCGCGGACGTAGTCCACGACCTCGGAGAGCTTGCTCCACGGGGCCTGGACCGGCATCAGCAGGGTGTCCACCGGGCGGTCCGGGACGGTCAGCGCGTCACCGGGGTGGAACACCGTGCCGTCCACCACGAACCCGATGTTGGTGATCCGCGGCACGTCCGGGTGGATGACGGCGTGCAGCTCGCCGTGCACCTCCACGTCGAACCCGGCGACGCTGAAGGCGTCCCCGTCGCCGACGGTGTGCACCCGGCCCGGGAAGGCGGCGGCGAGCTGGTCGGCGACGCTGCGCAGGGTCCACACGGCCGCCCGCGGCTCGGCCTCCAGCGCGGCCCGCAGCCGGCCCTCGTCGAAGTGGTCCAGGTGCTCGTGGGTGACCAGCAGGGCGTCGGCCCCCGCCACGGCGTCCGGCTCGGTGAAGGCGCCCGGGTCGATGACCAGCACCCGTCCGTCCTTCTCGATGCGGACGCAGGCGTGGCCCTTCTTGGTGAGCTTCATGGTCACCATCCTGCCCTGTCCCGCCCGGCCCGGCAGGCCCGCGGCCACCCCCTTCACCGGCCCCGCACCGCACCCGCGGCGACCCCGGCGGGGCCCGGTCACCCCTGCGGGCTGGTCTCCTCGCGGATCACCCGCTGCGCGACGGAGAACGCGGAGTTCGCGGTGGGCACCCCGCAGTACACGGCGGTGTGCAGCAGCACCTCCCGGATCTCGGCCGGGGTGAGACCGTTGCGCAGCGCGGCCCGGGTGTGGAAGGCCAGCTCCTCCAGGTGCCCGCGGGCGGCCAGCGCGGTCAGCGTCACCACGCTGCGGGTGCGCCGGTCGATGCCGGGCCGGGTCCACACCTCGCCCCACGCGTACCGGGTGACGAAGTCCTGGAAGTCCTGGGTGAACTCGTCGGCGCCGGCCACCGCCCGGTCCACATGGGCGTCGCCCAGCACCTCCCGGCGCACCTTCATGCCCGTCTCCCCGAGGTCGGCGCGGACGTCGGCCACCGGGTCGGGCTGGGCCGCGGCGATCTCGGCCACCGGACCGGCCGGGGCGGCGGGCGTGAGCTGCGGCTTGGGGGCGGGCGCGGGGATCGCGGTCATCCCGGTGTGGGGTTCGGACGCCTGCCAGGAGCCGGAGAAGTGCCGGACCAGCAGGTCGGTGACGGCGGCCGGCTGCTCCACCGGGGTCAGGTGGGAGCCGCCGGGCACCAGGGCGAGCCGGGCGTCGGGGATGCCGGCCACCAGCACCCGGGCGTCGGCGGCCGGGGTGGCCAGGTCCTCGGCGCCCGCCAGCACCAGGGTGGGCACCCCGATCCGGCCGAGCGCGGCGCGGACGTCGAAGGCGGCGAGCGCCTCGCAGGCGGCGATGTAGCAGCCCGGGTCGGTGGTGCGCACCATCTGCACCGACCAGTCGACGATGGCGGGCTGCGCGGCGGCGAAGGCGGAGGTGAACCAGCGTTCGGGGGTGGTGCGGGCGATGGCGTCCAGGCCGTTGGTGCGGACCACCACGCCGCGCTGCCGCCAGGAGTCGGCGGTGCCGAACCGGGCGGAGGCGGAGACCAGGGCGAGCGAGCCGAGCCGCTGCGGGTGGCGCAGCGCCAGGTCGGCGCCGATCGCCGCGCCGATGGAGCAGCCCGCGTAGCCGAAGCGGTCGACGCCCAGCTCGTCGAGGGTGGCGAGCAACCGGTCGGCGAGTTCGCCGACGGAGGCGGCGGCGTGGGCGGGCGAGCCCCCGTGACCGGGCAGGTCGTAGCGGATCACGCGCCAGTGCCGGGAGAGTTCCGGGATCTGGCGGTCCCACATGTGCCAGGTGGTGCCCAGGGACGGGCCGAGGATCAGGGCGGGCCCCGCCTCGGGCCCGTCGATCCGGTACTGAAGGGTTCTCGTCTCGCTCACGTTCGTCACGCTATCCGCCGCCGGCCACCGCCCCGGTCACGGGGTGATGGTGGAGACCACGTACACCTCGGGATGGGCGGGGTTGCCGAGGTCGACGGTGACGTCGAGCGTCGGCTCGGGGTCCTTCTGGTCCACCACCAGCCCCGACCACCGGTCGCCGGGGCCCAGGCGCCAGCCGACGTCCCCGGCCTCCTCCGGGCCGATGGTGATCCGGCCCCGGTCCAGGGCGCCCCGGTCGGTGCCCAGGGTGGCCAGGAACCGGTCGAAGCCCTCGGCGGAGGTGATGAACTGGACGTACATCGAACTGCTCCGCCAGGAGTTCTTCTCGTGGAACCCGACGTCGGCCGAGTACGGCGGGATCCAGATGTCGTAGATCCGCCGCTGGACCTTGCTGGGCCAGCCCTCGCTCAGTCCGGTGGCCGCCGCGTTCTCCTGCTTCTCCTCCCCGCTGTCCCGGCTCTGCAGGGCCGAGATGACGAGGTAGCCGGCCGGGATGGTGATCAGCAGGAAGACCACCACGGCGGTCAGCCAGCGGCGCTGCGGCCGGTCCGGGCCGGGCCGGGCCGGGCGCTCGGGCGGGGTGTCCTCGGCGGCCATCAGCGGGCCGCCCGCGCGTACCGCTCGTACCGTTCGACCCGGCGCCGGTTGGCGCGCCGGAAGCGGCGGGCGACCAGCCGCGCCAGGTCCGCGGCGCCGACCATGCCCGCCTCCGGGCCGAGCTGCGCCTTGACGATGTGCGCCTCCGGCCGGTAGCCGCGCCCGGTGAGGTGGCGGCGGAAGGCGTTGCGGGCCGGGCCGATCAGCAGGTCGTCGGCGGCGCTGACGCCGCCGCCGATCACGAAGCAGGAGGGGTCGAGCGCGGCGGCCAGGTTGGCGATGCCGACGCCCAGCCATTCGCCGATGTCCTGCAGCAGCTCCACGCACATCGCGTCGCCCTCGCGGGCCAGCTCGGTGATGAGCGGACCGGTGATCTCGGGCACGTGCCCGCCGACCCGGTCGATGATGCCGTAGGCGACCGGGGACTCCGCGGCGGCCAGCTCGCGGGCCTCGCGGACCAGCGCGTTGCCGGAGCTGTACTGCTCCCAGCAGCCGCGGTTGCCGCACGGGCAGCGGTGCCCGCCGGGCACCACCTGCATATGGCCGAACTCGCCGGCGACCCCGTACTTGCCCCGCTTGACCTGGCCGTCCTCCAGGATGGCCCCGCCGATGCCGGTACCCAGGGTGATCATGACGAGGTGGTCCTCGCCGCGTCCGGCACCGAACCGCCACTCCGCCCAGGCGGCGGTGTTGGCGTCGTTGTCCACCATCACCGGCACCGCGAGGCGCTGCGCGATGCGGTCCCGCAGCGGCTCGTTCCGCCAGGACAGGTGGGGGGCGAACAGGATGCGGTTGCGGTCGGCGTCCACCCAGCCCGCGGCGCCGATGCCGACGGCGTGCACGTCGTGCCGGTCGGACAGGTCGAGCACCAGATCGACGATGACGTCCTCGACGACCTTGGGGCTCTTGGACTTGTCGGGCGTCTCGGTCCGCACCTTCTCCAGGATGTTGCCGTCGGCGTCCACCACCCCGGCGGCGACCTTGGTGCCGCCGATGTCGATGCCGACGGTCGGCACCCGCGGCGCGGTCAGGTGCGAGCGGCGCTCGCGGGTGCCGACGGTGCGCAGCACGGTGGCCCGGGCGGAGCCCCGGTGCACCCGGTCCCGGTACATGCTCATCGGCCGGCCCCCTCTGCGGTCACCGCCGGGGCCACCGGTCTGACGCCGCCCGGCGGCGCCGCCGCGGGTCGCTGCGGAGGGGTGCGGTCGCCGGCACCGCGCGGCGGAACCGCGTGTCGGCGGGTGCGTGCTCGCAAGAGTCGTCGTCCCTGCGGTGGTATCGGGAGGCGGATGCCTCGGGGTGCGTCGGTCGGCGCGGGCGGGGCCCGCCGTGCGATTGTGCCTCACCCGTACGGGCCCGTGCATGGCGAGCCCGGTGGGCGGGCGGCCGCGCCGACCGACGTCAGTCCTTCGAGTGGTCCCCCGGGGCGCCGCCGAGGTGGCCGGGGGCGGTGGCCCGGGCCAGCTCGTGGCTGAGCTGTTCCAGTTCGCTGCCGCCGGCCATCTGCCGGGTCAGCTCCTCCAGGGCGATCTCCGCCTTGGCGTGGCTGCCGGCCATGGCCCCCCGCTTGAGCAGCACGAAGTGATCGCCGACCAGATAGGCGTGGTGCGGGTTGTGGGTGATCAGGACCACGCCGAGGCCCGCGTCCCGGGCGGCCGCGACGTACTTGAGCACCACCCCGGACTGCTTGACGCCCAGCGCCGCGGTCGGCTCGTCGAGCACCAGGACCCGGGCGCCGAAGTACACGGCGCGGGCGATGGCCACGCACTGGCGCTCGCCGCCGGAGAGGGTGCCGATGGGCTGGTCCACGTCCCGCAGGTCGATGCCCATGCGGAGCAGCTCGGCGCGGGTGGTGGCGCGCATGGCGGCGACGTCCAGCCGCCGGAAGGGGCCGCGGCCCCTGGTCGGCTCGGAGCCGAGGAAGAAGTTGCGCCACACCGGCATCAGCGGGACCACGGCGAGGTCCTGGTAGACGGTGGCGATACCGCGGTCCAGTGCCTCGCGCGGGGAGCCGAGCGCGGTCTCCTCGCCCGCGATGCGCAGGGTGCCCGCGTCGTGCCGGTGCAGTCCGGAGATGATTTTGATCAGGGTGGACTTGCCGGCGCCGTTGTCACCCAGCACACAGGTGATCTCCCCGGCGCGCACCTGGAGGGAGACGCCCTCCAGGGCCCTGACGCTGCCGTAGTGCTTCGCCACGCCGTCCAGCTCGACCAGCGGCGTCACGGGGGTGGCGGGCCCGGTGCCCGCGTCCTGGGAACTCACTTACTCGGCCTCCGCCCGCTTGCGGACATACGCGTTCAGCAGCACGGCGAGCAGCAGCATCGCCCCGAGGAACAGCTTGAACCAGTCGGCTTCCCACTGGGCGTACACGATGCCCTTGTTCGTCATGCCGAAGATGAAGGCGCCGACCGCCGCCCCGACCGCCGAACCGTAGCCGCCGGTCATCAGGCAGCCGCCGATGACGGCCGCGATGATGTACAGGAACTCGTTGCCGACGCCCTCGCCGGACTGCACCACGTCGTACGACATCAGCAGGTGCTGGCCGGCCACCCAGGCCCCGAAGGCCACCGCCATGTACAGGCCGATCTTGGTGCGGTCGACCGGGACACCGACCGCGCGGGCCGCGTCCGCGTTGCCGCCCGCCGCGAAGATCCAGTTGCCGACGCGGGTGCGCAGCAGGATCCAGGTGGCGACCGCGACCAGGCCGAACCACCACAGGACGGTCACGTTCAGCTCGACGTCGCCGATGGTCAGATGGGAGGCGAAGACCTTCTTGGCGGCCGGGAAGCCTTCCATGTCGCCGATGGTCTTGGTGGAGACGCCGCCGCTGATCAGCTGGGTGAAGCCCAGGTTGGCGCCGGTGAGCATGAGGAAGGTGCCGAGCGTGATGATGAAGCTCGGCAGCTTGGTGCGGGTCAGCAGGAACCCGTTGAAGAAGCCGATGGCGAGGGTGGCCAGCAGCGAGACCCCGACGCCCACCCAGACGTTCGCCGTCATCTGGTACGAGAACATCGACGAGATCAGCGCGGACGAGGTGACCAGTACCCCCGCGGAGAGGTCGAACTCACCGCCGATCATCAGCAGCGCCACCGGCACCGCCATGATCCCGATGGTGGACGAGGCGTACAGCACGGTGCTGAAGCTGGACCACTGCAGGAAGGTGTCGGCGACCAGCGAGAAGAAGACGAAGACGGCGGCGGCGCCGACGACCGCGCCCAGCTCGGGGCGGGCCAGCAGGCGGCGGGCCGGCGAGCGGGGACTCAGCCGCTCGTCGCCGGCCGCCTGCCCGGGGGGCGCGGTGGGGGTGGCGGCGCTCATCGGGTGGTCCGCTTGGTGTACTCGGCGAGCTCGTCGGCCTCGTCCTTGGTGATGATCTGGGGGCCGGTGAGCACCGGCCGGCCGCCGCCGAGGACGTCGGCGTTGTAGCGGTAGAGCCACAGCAGGTCCACGGCCTCGTAGCCCTGGAGGTACGGCTGCTGGTCGACGGCGAAGCCGAGGGTGTCGTTCTTCAGGGCGGTGACGACCTTCTCGTTGAGGTCGAAGGTGTCGATCTCCGCGTCGCTGCCGGCCTGGTCGGCGGCCTTGGCGGCGGTGTCGGCGAACGGCGCGCCGAGCGTGACGACCGCGTCGATGTCCTTGTCGGCCTGGAGCTTGGCCTCGATGGAGGACTGGACGTCGGGCATGTTGGTGCCCTCGACGTACAGCTTCTCCAGCTCGCCGTCGAAGGTGTCGGCGGTGCCGGCGCAGCGCTGCTCGTGGCCGACGTTGCCCTGCTCGTGCAGGACGCACAGGGCCTTCTTGCGGCCGCGCTTGTTCAGCTCCTCGCCGACCGCCTCACCGGCGATGGTCTCGTCCTGCCCGATGTGGCTGAGCGCGCCGAACTCCTTGGACTCCTCGGAGCCCGAGTTGACGGTGATCACCGGGATGCCGGCCTTGCGCGCCTTGGCCAGGACGTCCTTCATGGCGTCCGGCTTGGCGAGGGTGACGATCAGGCCGTCGACGTCCTGGTCGATGTAGGTCTTGACCAGCTGGGCCTGCTGCTGGCCCTCCTCGTGGTGGGCGTAGAGGAACTTGATGTTGTCCTTGACGGCGGCCTGTTCGGCGCCCTTCTTCACGATGTCCCAGAAGGTGTCGCCGTCGCCGGAGTGCGTGACCATGGCGAAGGTCCAGCGGGGGGTGTTCACCGCCGCCCGGCCCTCGGCGGCCTCGGCGGCACGTTCCTCCGCCCGCTTGCCGCCCGTGCTGCTGCACCCCGCCAGGGTCACGCCGAGCACCGCGGCGAGCACGGCGGTCATCGCCCGTACGCCTCTTCCAACCCTTGCCACCAAGACTCGCCCTTCTCGCTGTCCGACACGTCCACCACGGGTGCGGCCGGGTGCCGGGAAAACGGCGCCCGGCCGCCCAAGTATCCCTGACCGCGGACCGGAGGCTCCGGTCAGGTCAGCGTCCTACGCGCGTAGGAGGTCCACGTCAAGAGGTGTCGCACGGATTGCCGCCCGGGGAACCGCGGGGGTACCGCCGGTGCCGCGCCGGGCGCCGCCCCCGGCGGTACGGTCGGGCGTCACGGGCGCACCAGCAGCTGGAACTCGAAGGCGTACCGGGACGCGCGGTAGGTGTGCGCGCCGAACTCCACCGGGCGGCCGGTGTCGTCGAAGGTGGTGCGCTCCATGGTCAGCAGCGGGGCCCCGGCCGGTTCGCCGAGCCGCTCGCCCTCCTCGGCGGTCGCGGCCCGCGCGCCGACCGACTGCCGGGCGCTGTGCAGGGTGATGCCGGCCGCGCGCAGCAGCCGGTACAGGCCGGTCTCCGCCAGTTCGGCGCTCCGCAGCTCCAGCAGACCGGCCGGGAGGTGGTTGCGCAGGTACGCCACCGGCTCGCCGTGGGCCAGGCGCAGCCGTTCGAGCAGCACCACCTCGGTGCCTTCGGGCACCTCCAGGGCGGCGGCCACCTCGGCGGGCGCGGGGGCGGTGGTGTGCCGCAGCACCTCGGTGGCCGGGCGCTGGCCGGCGGCCTGCAGGTCGTCGTAGAGGCTGCTGAGTTCCAGGGGCCGCCGGACCTTGCTGTGCACCACCTGGGTGCCCACGCCGCGGCGCCGGACCAGCAGCCCCTTGTCGACCAGGGACTGGATCGCCTGCCGGACGGTGGGGCGGGACAGGCCCAGCCGGCCGGCCAGCTCGATCTCGTTGCCGAGGAGGCTGCCGGGCGCCAGCCGGCCCTGCTCGATCGCCGCCTCCAGCTGCTGGGCGAGCTGGAAGTACAGCGGCACCGGGCTGGTGCGGTCCACGCCGAGGTGGAGCGGTTCGGCGGCGCCGGGCGGGTGAGCTTCCTGCGTTGCCACGGGCCGAGCGTAGCCCGATGCGTACATGACGGGAAGACGCGTGGTCCGGTTGTCCGGACAAAGGCCGGCGGGGCCCCCGGCCGGGCTCCGGGACCAGCCGGGGCCCGGGGCGGGGCGGGCCCCGGAGCCCCGCAGCCCCGGAGCCCCGGGCCGGACGTTCCTCAGTCGTCCGCCCACAACTCGGCGCGGTGTGCCCCGGTCAGCGCCCCGATGCGGTCGAGGACGTCGTCCGCGGGGAGCGGAGCGAGTCGGCGCCCGTCCCGCAGGCGCAGCGCCACCAGGCCGCCGGCCGCCTCCCTGGCGCCGATGACGGCCTGGTAGGGCACCAGCCTGGCGTCCCGGACGCGGGCGCCCAGGGTGCCGCGTTCCGGCGGCACCACGGCGGCGCGCAGGCCACGTCCGGCGCAGCGCCGGGCGAGGTCCTCCGCCCGGGGCAGCTCGGCACCGGAGACCGGGAGGATGGCCAGCTGGGTGGGGGCGAGCCAGGCGGGGAAGGCACCGCCGTGCTCCTCCACGAGGTGGGCGACGGCCCGCTCCACGCTCCCGATGACGCTGCGGTGGATCATGACGGGCCGGTGCCGGGCCCCGTCCGCGCCGGTGTAGTGCAGGTCGAAGCGTTCCGGCTGGTGGAAGTCGACCTGCACGGTGGAGAGGGTCGACTCGCGGCCGGCCCTGTCGGCGACCTGCACGTCGATCTTGGGGCCGTAGAACGCGGCCTCTCCCTCGGCCGCCTCGTAGGGCAGCCCGGAGCGGTCCAGGACGTCGCGGAGCAGGGCGGTGGACCGCCGCCACATTTCGGGGTCGGCGACGTACTTCCCGCCGGGGCCCGGGAGGGAGAGCCGGTAGCGGGCCGGGGTGATGCCGAGCGCCAGGTAGGCCCGGCGGATCATCTCCAGGGCGCCCCGGGCCTCCTCGGCGACCTGCTCGGGGGTGCAGAAGACGTGCGCGTCGTTCAGCTGGATGGCCCGCACCCGGGTCAGGCCGCCGAGTACTCCGGAGAGTTCGGCCCGGTACATGCCGCCCAGTTCGGCGATGCGCAGCGGCAGTTCGCGGTGGCTGTGCGGACGGGCGCGGTAGACCACCGCGTGGTGCGGGCACAGGCTCGGCCGGAGCACCACCTGCTCACCGCCGAGGTCCATCGCCGGGAACATGTCGTCGCGGTAGTGCGCCCAGTGGCCGGACAGCTCGTACAGCTCCCGTTTGCCGAGCACCGGGGAGTACACGTGCCGGTAGCCCGCCCGCCGCTCGGCGGCTCGGACGTACTCCTCCAGGCTGTGCCGGACGGTGGCGCCGTCCGGCAGCCAGTACGGCAGCCCGGCGCCGAGCAGCGGGTCGGTGTCGAACAGGTCCAGCTCGCGGCCGAGCCGGCGGTGGTCGTTGCGGGCGGTCATGGCGGTCTCCTCGCGGACGGCCCGGGTGAGCGACCCCTCCCCCGGCGCGGCCGGGTGGACCCCATGACGAAGCCCCGGGGCACTCGCCCCGGGGCTTGAAGATGTCAGGACATCGGTCAGCGCGCCGGGACAATCTCCGGCGTCGTCGTGGTGTCGGCTGCGCGCTGCATGCCGGTGAGGCTAGCAGTGCGCCGCCCCGGCCCGCGGCCGGTTTTCCCGCCGCCCCGCGGCTGGTTCCACCGCCGGCCGGCCCGCGGCGCCGGCGGGCGCGTGCCCCCGGGCACCGGGCGCCGGGCGCCGGGCGGCCCCCGGCGCCGGGCGGCGTCCGGTCACCAGGGCAGCGGGCGGCCGTCCCGGAAGAACCCGCCGGACGGTCCGGAGTCCGGCAGCGTCGCCGCCCACACCACCCCGGCCGCGCCGTCCGCCACCGGCCGCCCGCCGGGACCGCCCAGCTCGGTCGCCACCCAGCCCGGGCAGACGGCGTTGACCAGCACCCGGTCGGCGCGGAGTTCGGCGGCGAGCATCCGGGTCAGCGCGTTGAGGCCGGCCTTGGAGGCCGTGTAGGCGGGAGTGCCGCCGCCCATGTTGGTGAGCGAGGCGGCTTCGCTGGAGACGTTGACGATGCGCGGGTGCGGGGCGGCGCGCAGCAGCGGGGCGAAGGCGCGGACGGTGCGCCAGGGCCCGTAGAGGTTGGTCTCGGCGGCCTCCCGGACCACGTCCAGATCGGCGGTGACCGCCCGCTGCCAGGTGTCGTAGGTGATGGCGGCGTTGTTCACCAGCACGTCCAGCCGGCCGTACCGCTCGGCGACCCGGTCCGCGGCGGCGCGCACCCCGGGGTCGTCGGTGACGTCCAGCCGCAGCGGGTGCACCTCGGCGCCCTCGGCGGCGAGCCGTTCGGCGGCGTCCTGTGCCGCCTGCCGGGAGCGGGCGGTGAGCAGCACGGTGTGGCCGGCACCAGCCAGTCGGCGGCAGACCTCGTAGCCGATGCCCCGGTTGCCGCCGGTGACCAGCGCCACCGGGCGGGGATCGGTGGCGGACGGACGCGGCGCGGTTGCTGTCATGGTTCCGATGGTGCGCCGCCGGGACGATGCGCGTCCAAGATCCTTCGTGATAGCCATCGGCTATGGACGCTCATGTGCGGGACCTGCGGTACTTCGTCGTGACCGCGGAGGAACTGAACTTCACCCGGGCCGCCGAGCGGCTGTTCGTCTCCCAGCCCGCGCTCAGCAAGCAGATCCGCCGGCTGGAGGAGCTGCTGCGGGTGCAGCTGTTCCGGCGGGACCGGCGGTCGGTCGCCCTCACCGCGCCCGGCGAGGCGCTGCTGGTGAAGGCGCGGGAGGTCATCCAGGTCTGGGACGAGGCGCAGCGGGCGGTGAGCGACGCGGCGGCGGCCGAGGCGGCGGTGCTGACGGTGGGGGTCTCCTCCAGCGTGGGCCGGGGCCTGCTGCCGGCGGCCCGCGCCCGGTTCGCGGAGCGCCATCCCGCGTGGCGGATCCGGGTCCGGCAGATCGACTGGGAGGACGCGACCGCCGGGCTGGCGGGCGGCGCGGTGGACGTGGCGCTGATCTGGCTGCCGGTGCCGGGCCAGGAGGCGTTCCGGACGCGGGTGGTGGCGACCGAGCCCCGCTGGCTGGCGATGCCGGCCGGGCACCGGCTGGCCGGGCGGTCCGAGGTGGCCTTCGAGGAGCTGCTGGACGAGCCGTTCCTGGCGCTGCCGGAGAGTGCGGGGGTGCTGCGGGACTTCTGGCTGGCGGTGCCGGACCGGGGCGGCAGGCCGGTCCGGGTGGGGGCCACCGTCTCCAACGCGGACGAGACCTTCGAGGCGGTGGAGGAGGGCAGCGGGGTGGTGCTGCTGGCCTCCGGGAACGCGGAGATCTACCGGCGGCCGGGGGTGGTGACGGTGCCGGTCACCGGACTGTCGCCGAGCGAACTGGCGCTCGCCTGGCGTCCCGACGACCACCGGGCGGTGATCCGCGACGTCGTCCAGGCGCTGAGTCCGGGCCCCCGGCTTCCCGGATGACCCCGTCCGGCACCCCCGGGAGCGGACCGGAGGGCGTTGCGGATCCGGTCTCCTTCGGCCGCGCCTGCCTCGCCGGCCCCGGCCTGCCGGAGCGGTTCACGGCCGGCGCCGCGCTCGTGGGGCCGGTGGAGAGATACCGCCACCCCCGCGGTGAGCGGGGCTGCTCCGGCCATCCGCCGGCAGGGCCGTCCGGCGGGGGCCGGCCGGGGCGGGAGCGGGGACGGCCGACGGGGGGCGCGGGATGGCCGGGGCGGGTGCGGAACCGCCATGGGGCGCGGCTGCGGCCGGCCGGCCCCGGCGTCAGCCGCCGTCCGCCGGCTTCATCCACTCGTCCGCGAAGCCGCGGTACGTCCCGTCGTGGGTGGCCAGGTGCACGAACTGGTCCACGTACTCCCGGAACTGCTCGTCGCCGCGCGGCAGCGCGTACGCCTTCTCCGAGAAGGTGAAGGGCTTCTCCGGGTGGACCGCGCACAGCTCCGGATGGATCGCGGCCTGGTACCGGGTCTCGCTGGCGTCGGTCATCATCACATCGGCCCGGCCCGCGATGATCTCGTCGAAGATGGTGGTGTTGTCCGGGTGCACGGTGAGCGTGGCCCGCTTGATGTTCGCCCGCGCGAACTGCTCGTTGGTGCCGCCCGGGTTGACGATCACCCGCACCCCCGGCTGGTCGATCTGCTCCAGCGTCCGGTACTTCGCGCTGTCCGCGCAGCGCACGATCGGCGTCTTGCCGTCGGTCAGATAGGGCTCGCTGAAGTACGCCTTGCGGGCCCGGGGCAGGGTGACCGAGACGCCGCCCATGGCGATGTCGCAGCGGCCCGCGTCGAGGTCGTCGATGAGGTTCGCCCAGGTGCTCGGGGTGAACCGCACCTTGGCGTCCAGGGACTTCGCCAGTGCGGTGGCCATCGAGATGTCGATGCCCCGGTAGTCGCCGGTGGCCGGGTCGCGGTGGGTGAAGGGGCGGTAGTCGCCGGTGGTGCACACCCGCAGCACCCCGCGCGCGGGCACCGCGTCGAGCAGGCTGCCGTGCCTGCGCTCGCGCGGCTGGGACTGGTCGGTCCATCCGGTCGCCAGCGCGGATCCGGCCGCGGTGGCGGCGAGCACGGCGGCGAGGGCGGACAGCGTGACGGCACGTCTCATGGCATCTCCTTGGCACCGGGCGGACACGCGCCATGATCACAGCGCCGCCCGGGCGGCGGAAGACCGCGCACCGGCGGACCCGCGGCGGCGCCCCCGCGGCGGGGCGGCGCCCGCACCGCGGGGCGGCCGGGGTGAGCCCCGCGGCCGCCGCCGGAAGGAAGCGGCGGCCGCGGGGGGCCGGCGGGGTGGGCACCCACCGGCCGGGGCGGTGGTCAGCAGCCGCGGTCGACCAGGTCGAAGGACCGGTAGTGGTCGGCGGTGTAGTAGTCCTCCGCGGTCCCCTCGCCGGTGACGATGCGGCGGGCACCGCGGTCGTCCGAGCCGGGGGTGATCACGGTGTACTCGTGGTAGTAGCCGCTGTCCTGGTCGGGGAGGATGCCTTCCCGGTTCTGGAACACCGTGCCGTCCTGCGGGAAGGGGTACGGGCCCCCGTCGGCGATCAGGTCGAGGGTGTCATGGGCCTGCGAGGGCAGGGCGGAGTAGCAGATCTCGCCCACCGCGGCGGTTCCGGCCGGCGCCGTCACCGCGACGGCGGCGCTCCGGGCGGGGAGGTCCGGGGTGGCCGCGACGGCCGGGCCGGCCAGCAGCAGGGTCGAGGCGAGGGCGCCGAGGGCGCCGATTCGGGCGATCCGTGGGGGGATTCTCATGCCGAACAGCATGACGCGCGTAGAAGGTGTCATGTCAACGCCAAGGCGGGCTGTTCCCCGAGAGTTCACGAGACCGGGCCACACGTCACCGAGCGGTGAAGGAGCTGTGACCGCCGGCGGGCCGGGCGCCCCGCCCGCCGGAACCGGGGCGGCGGACGGCACCGGGCGCGGCGCCCCGGCGGAAGGCCGCCCTGGCGGAAGGCCGCCTCGCCCTCCGCGCCGCTGCCGGGGGCGCGTGCCGGCCGGGGGCGGCGGCCCCGAGGCGCACCGATTTTTGCCTGCCGGGCAAAATTTTTGCCTCCGGGGCCAGGGCTGGCTATACCGGAGACATGACCTCGTCACCCGAGGACGCGGCCGGCGCACTGCCCGCCGTCGCCCCCCGCCTGCGCGGACTGCGCCGGCGCAGCGGCCTGACCCTGGAGGCGGCGGCCCGGCTGGCCGGGCTCTCCCCCGCCCATCTCTCCCGGCTGGAGACCGGCCACCGGCAGCCGTCGCTGCCGATGCTGCTGGCGCTGGCCCGCGCCTACGGAACCACGGTATCCGACCTGCTGGGCGAGGTACCGCCGGAGTGGGACCCGATCATCCGGGCGGACCGCATGGAGGCGTCGGTCAGCGGCGGCTGGACGTACTGGCGGGCGGGCGGCTCGGGACGGGCGATGCAGGCCCTGCGCGTCCTCCTGCCGCCGCGGCAGAGTCCGGAGGAGGACCTGGTCCGGGTGCACCCGGGCGAGGAGTGGCTGTACGTCCTCAAGGGGCGGCTGCGGCTGGTCCTCGGCGAGGCCGCCCACGTGCTGACCGCGGGCGACGCCGCGCACTACGACTCCCTCACCCCGCACCGCCTGTCGGCGGTGTCCCGCGGCGGCGTGGAGCTGCTGTTCGTCCACACGCTGATCCAGAGCGGCGCGGCCGAACTGTGCCTGGGCGACCCGGTCCCGCGGGGCGTCCCGCGCGGGCCGCGCGCGGACCCGCCGGGCGCCCCGCACGACACCACCCCCGCCGCGGACCCGCACGACACCCCCGCCACGGGCCCGTACGACACCGGCCCCGGAACCCCGCCCACGACAGGAGGCACCCCATGAACGACGGCACCGACGCCGTGCGGCCCGCGGTGAACGAGGAGGACCGGACCCCCTGGGCCATCGCCTTCCGGATCTTCGTCTACCTGGTCGGCGTCCACGTCATCGCCGCCTTCCTCTTCCTGCTGTTCTACCTGGGCGGGGCGAAGTGACCCGGCCGCGCACGGGTGCAGCCGGATGACCGGGGGCGCCGCGGCCACTCCCCCGGGCCGCGGCGCCCTCGAACTCCCCGGTCCGCTCTGGCAGTCTGCTCATCCATGACCTCCACCTCCACTGCCACGCCCGCCGGAGCGGCGGCCTGCGCCCGCACCATGTGGACCCTGCTGGAGCCGGTCCACGCCGTCAGCTACTTCGCACCCGAGGCCCACGCCGCGTTCGAGGAGGCGGGGCTGCGCGGCTTCTGGCGCGGCTACTTCGCCGGCCGGGCGGCGCCGCTGGGCCCGGTCGGCCCGGAACCGGTGGTCGCCGCCTTCTTCGGCTTCGCGCCCGCCATGGTCGCCCGTGCGCTGCCCGCCGTGTGGCAGGTCACCGGACCGGCCCGCGCCGTGGAGATCCGGCGCGCCGGCGCCGGTGCCGCCCTGCGCCGGCTGCTCGCCGGCCACCAGGAGGAGGTCGTCCGGGCCGGCGACACACTGCTCGGCGTCATCGGCGGGCTGGACCTGGCCGGCCGGGTGCTGGGCGCGGCGAACGCCGCGCTGCCGGTGCCCCGGGACCCGCTGGACCGGCTGTGGCACGCCGCCACCGTGCTGCGGGAGCACCGCGGCGACGGCCATGTCGCCGCGCTGGTGGCCGCGGGCCTGGACGGCTGCGAGACGCTGGTGCTGCGCTCGGGCGTCGACCTGCCGCGCGGCGAGCTCCAGCCGTACCGGGGCTGGACGGACACCGAGTGGTCGGCCGCCCGGGACCGGCTGGCCGAGCGCGGGCTGCTGGACGCGGCCGGCGCGGCGACCGAGGAGGGCCGGCGGGTGCTGGGCTCGGTGGAGCGGGCGACCGACCGGGCGGCGGCCCGGCCGTGGCAGCGGCTGGGCACCGAGGAGTCGCGGCGGCTGGCCGTCCTGCTGGCGCCGCTCGCGCATGCCTGTGGCACGGCGCTCCGGTTCCCCAATCCGATCGGGTTGCCGAAGCCCGTGCCACAGGCGGGCTGACGGGCGCCACCGCGTCAGGCAGGCCACCGGGTCCCCGCGTGGTCGGGCCCGGTGGCCGTCCGCCAGCCGTTTCGGGGGCGGCGTGCCGTCAGCCGCCCAGTTCGGTGTGGCGCGCGGCGAGCCGCTTGGCGCCGTCCCCGGTCAGCGAGCCGTGCAGCCGCAGCCGGGCGATGCCTCCGTCGGGGAAGATGTCGATCCGTACGTGGGTGGCGGCGGGCGCCGAGTCCAGCAGGAAGCGGTGGACGGTGTCCGGCTGGAGCCGGGTGCGCGGCAGGATCTCCACCCAGCCGGTGGTGTGGTCGGCCGGGTCGGCCCCGGCGGTGGCGTCCAGCGCGTACAGCGCGGCCCAGCCGGCCGAGTTGCCCTTGAGGTATCCGGTGTCGATCTCCACGGCGCGTATCTCGGCGTGCTCGGTGAGCCGGTAGCGCACCCAGTCGTTGCCCTTGTCCCGGCGCCGGCGGGTCTCCCAGCCGTCGTCCATCTTCCGGGAGCGGCCGGGCTGGATGGTGTTGGTCGGCGGCGAGTAGAAGCGGTCGGAGGCGTCCTCGACCGCGCCGCCGTTCTCCAGCGCGGCGAGGTCGAAGGTGCCGAGCGCGGCGAGCCATTCGGGCGCCGGGGCGACTTCGCCGTACACCCGCAGCCGGGCGACGCCGCCGTCGGGGTGCTGCTTGAGCCGCAGGTGGGTGAAGCGCCGCTCGTCGTCGACCGCGAAGCCGTTGGCGGCGTGCCCGCCCACCGGGGTGCGGGGTACCAGGACGGTCCACTCGACGTCCTCGGCGAGCAGGTCCGCCGGGGACGGGGAGCCGGGCACGGACGCGGCCTCCACGCTGACCGCCTGCGGGTAGTTGCCGCGGAAGTGCGCGGTGTCGACCACGATGCCGCGGACCACGCCGGGCGCGCCCAGGCGGATCAGGGCCCAGTCGTGGTCGTCGTCGGTGGGGTGCGGGGTGTCGGCCCCGGTGCCGCGCCGCCGGCGGGTCTCCCAGCCGTCCATGATCTTGCCCTTGTGGCCGAACGCCTCCGGGTCGAAGTGGGCGGCCTCGGGCTTGAGGAGGTTCTCCCGCTCGGCGAAGAACTCGTCGTTGGCCGCGATGACGCCCGCGCCCAGCCGCCGGTCGGCGAGGTCGGCGAGGTGCTCGAAGGGGAACCCGGAGGGCCCGGGGGTGCGGTAGTCGGCGTAGGGGTCGCCGCCTCCGTACGGGCTGGCGTCTCCGGTGTAGGAAGGGATCGCGGCGGTCATACGGTGCGCTGCCTTTCGAGGAGTCGGCCGGTGGGTCCGGTGGGCGTGCCGTGGTCGGCGATCTTGTTTCCGCGCAGCCAGGTGGACCGCACTACGCCGTGCAGGGTCTTGCCCGCGTAGGCGGTGACCTGGTTGCGGTGGTGGAGTCCGGCGGGGTCGACGGTGAAGGTCTCGTCGGGTGCGAGCACCGCGAAGTCGGCGTCGCGGCCCGGCTCGATGGCGCCCTTGGAGTCGAGTCCGGCCAGGCCGGCCGGGGCGGTGGCCATCCAGCGGACCACGTCCTCCAGCCGGTGTCCGCGCCGCCGGGCGGCGGTCCAGACGGCGGGCAGGCCGAGTTGGAGGGAGGAGATGCCGCCCCACGCCTGACCGAAGTCCCCGACCTTGAGGTCGGGGGTGCAGGGCGAGTGGTCGGAGACCACGCAGTCGATCACCCCGTCGGCCAGGCCCTGCCACAGGACGTCCTGGTTGGCCGCCTCCCGGATGGGCGGGCAGCACTTGAACTCGGTGGCGCCGTCGGGGACTTCCTCGGCGGTCAGGGTGAGGAAGTGCGGGCAGGTCTCGACGGTGATCCGGACGCCGTCCCGGCGGGCGGCGGCGATCATCGGCAGGGCGTCACCGGAGGAGAGGTGGAGTACGTGCACCCGGGCGTCGAGTTCCCGGGCCAGCTCGATCAGCCCGGCGATGGCCCGGTCCTCGGCGGCCCGGGGGCGGGAGGCCAGGAAGGAGGTGTAGCGGGACCCGGTGGGCGCCGGGGCGGAGTCGATCAGGTGCGGGTCCTCGGCGTGCACGATCAGCAGGCCGTCGAAGCCGGCGATCTCGGCGAGCGCGTCCTTGAGCTCCGCCGGGGACAGCTGCGGGAACTCGTCCACGCCGGAGTGGAGCAGGAAGCACTTGAAGCCGAAGACCCCGGCCTCGTGCAGCGGCCGCAGGTGCGGGACGTTGCCCGGTATCGCCCCGCCCCAGAAGCCGACGTCGACATGGGCCTGGGCGCGGGCGACCGCCCGCTTGATCTCCAGCGCCTCGGTGGTGGTGGTCGGCGGGATGCTGTTGAGCGGCATGTCGACCACCGTGGTGACGCCGCCCGCCGCGGCGGCCCGGGTCGCGGAGGAGAAGCCCTCCCACTCGGTGCGGCCCGGGTCGTTGACGTGCACGTGGGTGTCGACGAGCCCCGGCAGCAGGACGTCGTCGCCGAAGTCCTCCAGCCGGGTTCCACCGGGAACCCCGGCCTCGTACGGCAGGACGGCGGCGATCTTCCCCCCGGCGACGGCGACGGACGCCGGCCGGGTGCCGTCCGGAGTGATCACGCGCGTCGAACGGAGCACCAGTTCCACGTCGGGCACCTCTCCCTCCCACTCTCTCGCCGCTGAGCGGAATCAGCCGCTCAACGTTTTGTTGAAGTTTTCATTCGCCTCCGGACGGCGTCAAGACCCTCAGGGGGCCCACCGCACCCCGGGGCGGGCCGCCGGAGGAGATTCGGAGGATTCCACAAAGTGAAAGGAAGTTTCCACACACCAGAATGGATCTATGGCCACTGGCCCGCCCGGCATGGTTCGTGCATCCCCCCGCCCTCCGCCCGTGAACAGCCCGTGACCGGCGATAACAGCATGTCCAAGCCGCTGTGTGGATCGCCGGGGCCGGGTAGGCTGCCGGTTGCCGAACGGCCTGCCGCACCCCGGTGCGCACCGCTCGGCCCCACCCGTCCCGAAAGGAACGTGACGTGCCGCCGTCCGCCGAGACCAAGACCGCCAGCAGCAACTCGGGTGGCGTCCAGTCGCTCGAGCGCGCCTTCGACCTCCTGGAGCGGATGGCCGACGCCGGGGGCGAGGTCGGGCTGAGCGAACTCTCCGGCAGCAGCGGGCTGCCGCTGCCCACCATCCACCGGCTGATGCGCACCCTGGTCGCCTGCGGATATGTACGCCAGCAGCCGAACCGGCGGTACGCGCTGGGCCCCCGGCTGATCCGGCTCGGCGAGGGCGCGTCCCGGCTGCTCGGCACCTGGGCCCGGCCCTATCTGGCGCGGCTGGTGGAGGCCACCGGCGAGACCGCGAACATGGCGCTGCTCGACGGCGACGAGGTGGTGTACGTCGCCCAGGTGCCCTCCCGGCACTCGATGCGGATGTTCACCGAGGTGGGCCGCCGGGTCCTGCCGCACTCCACCGGCGTGGGCAAGGCACTGCTGGCGTACACCCCCGCCGAGGAGGTGCGGGCCCTGCTCGGCCGCACCGGCATGCCCGCCGCCACCCCGCGGACCATCACCACGCCGGACGAGTTCCTGGCCGCCCTGGAGCTGGTGCGCGAGGCCGGTTACGCGGTCGACGACAACGAGCAGGAGATGGGCGTGCGCTGCCTGGCGGTGCCGGTGCCCGACTCCCCCACCTCCGCGGCCATCTCGATCTCCGGGCCCGCGGGCCGGGTCACCGAGGAGGCGACCGAGGAGATCGTGCCGGTCCTCAAGGAGGTGGCGGAGCAGTTGTCGGTCGCCCTCGCGGACACCAACTCCGGCTGAGCCGGACGGCCCGGGCGCGGGCCCTCCGGGTCCAGGCGCGGGCTCTCGGGTGCGGGTCGCGGGCTCCTGGGGCCAGGCGCGGGCACTCCCGCTTCGGGCCGCCCCGCGTCTGCGCCCTCCGGACGGGCCCGGACGCGGCGGGCCGCCCCGGGGCAGTCGCCACCGTCCCCCTCGCCGGGCGGCGTGTCCTGCCGTGGCACCGCACCGGGCACACCCCGGGTGGCGCCGGAAGCGGCGAACCGCACGGCAGCCGTCCCGCGGTACGGCACCCGGTGCCATCCCCGTTCGGCCCGCCGGTCCGGTGCCCCCCCGGCCGCCACGCCCACGCCGGTCCGGTGCCCTCCGACCGCCACGCCGGACCCGGCGCCACCCCGACCGCCCCGCCGGGTCCGGTGGCTCAGCCGACGCCGCGCACCGGGGGGACGGGCCCGAAGAGATCGACGGCGTGCCGCACCGAGGCCAGCGCGGCGGCCAGCGCGCTCACCGAGCCCAGCGCACCGGCGATGACCAGCAGCGAGCGGCGCAGCCGGGCCGGCTCGGGCAGCCCGGCGGCGGCCACCGCCGCCAGGGCGGCGAGCTCCTCCTCGGCCACCGGGCGTTCCGGCAAGTCGGCCGGATGGGTCGCGAGTTCACGGCGCAGCCGGGCAACGGCGCGCAGCAGCTCCCCGGCCCTGGGATCCTCGTCGGCGCCGATCACCCGCGTCCCGGCCGTGCCGGCGACGCCCTCCCTGACCGGGACCCCGGGCCGTCCCCCGAGCCCCGTAAGATCGTCGGACAACACTCGCCTCTCCCCCTCGCGCACCGTCGCACGAGTTCTCGCCCGTTCGGCATGACCTCCCGGCGCCCCCGAGGGGCGCGAGAGGTGCGGATCAGTTAACGACACTCTCCGCGTCCTCCGCCACACACAGGGCGAAATTGAGGGTTCATCTTTTACCTGGCGGTTGCCCGCGGCGCCCCCGGGCGCCGGATGCGGTATGCAATCGGCATGACGACGCACCCTCCTGACCCTCCGTCACCCGCCCCGGCACCGGTGGCGGGGCTGCTGCTGGCCGGCGGGGCCGGGCGGCGCCTGGGTGGACGGCCCAAGGCCCTGCTCACCCACCAGGGCCGGCCCCTGGTGGAACGCGCGGTGGCCGCCCTGCGCGCCGGCGGCTGCGACCCGGTCCAGGTGGTGCTGGGCGCCGCCGCGCCGGAGGTGCGCCGGCGGGCCGACCTGTCCGGGTGCCGGGTGGTGGAGAACCCGGAGTGGGAATCGGGGATGGGCTCTTCGCTGCGCGCCGGACTGACCGCCCTGTCGGCGACCGGGGCCGGGGCGGCGCTGGTGATGCTGGTGGACCAGCCGCGCGTGGGGGCGGAGGCGGTGGCCCGGCTGGTCGCCGCCCACCGGGACGGCGCACCGCTGGCGGCGGCCGCGTACGGCGCGGAACGCGGGAATCCGGTGCTGCTGGGGCGGCCGCTGTGGCCCGAGGTGATGGCGACCGCCACCGGCGACCGCGGCGCCCGGGACTTCCTGCGCGCCCACCGCGACCGGGTACGGCTGGTGGAGTGCTCCGACGTCGCGGCACCGGACGACATCGACACCCCGCCGGACCTCCGGTTGCTGGAGTGAACCGGCCGGGCGCACCCGGCCGCACGGGTGGCACTGCGCGCCATCCGCGCCCCGGTCCGCCGGAAGAAAATTATCTCGACATCAACAAACCATTGAACTTCCACCATGAGGAAATTATTCTCCACTGGTCAGCAGCGCCCTGAGCACCATTGAGCAACGGATGGCGCCCGGCGACCGCGCCCGATGAGCCGCGGCACCCCGTGCCATCCCAGAAGGAGTGACAGCCATGTCCGCACCAGCTCCGTCCCCACTGGCCATCGTCGACACCGAGCCGCTGGGGCGTCAGGGCGAGGTGCTGACCGACGAGGCCCTCGCCTTCCTCGCCGAGCTCCACCAGCGATTCACCCCCCGCCGTGACGAACTGCTCGCCCGCCGCGCCGAGCGCCGCGCCGAGATCGCCCGTACCAGCACCCTCGACTTCCTGCCGGAGACCGCGCACATCCGCGAGGACGACAGCTGGCGGGTTGCCCCGGCCCCGGCCGCGCTGAACGACCGCCGGGTGGAGATCACCGGACCCACCGACCGCAAGATGACGATCAACGCGCTCAACTCCGGTGCCCGGGTCTGGCTCGCCGACTTCGAGGACGCCTCCGCCCCGACCTGGCAGAACGTCATCCTCGGCCAGCTCAACCTGATCGACGCCTACGAGCGCCGGATCGACTTCACCAGCCCCCAGGGGAAGACCTACGCGCTGCGGCCCGCCGACGAGCTGGCCACCGTCGTGATGCGGCCGCGCGGCTGGCACCTGGAGGAGCGTCACATCCGGGCGGACGGGCGGGCGCTGCCCGGCGCCCTGGTCGACTTCGGCCTGTACTTCTTCCACAACGCCCGGCGCCTCGTCGAACTGGGCAAGGGCCCGTACTTCTACCTGCCCAAGACCGAGTCGCACCTCGAGGCGCGGCTGTGGAACGACATCTTCGTCTTCGCCCAGGACCGCCTCGGCATCCCGCAGGGCACGGTCCGCGCCACCGTCCTCATCGAGACCATCACCGCCGCCTACGAGATGGAGGAGATCCTCTACGAGCTGCGCGACCACGCCTCCGGGCTCAACGCCGGCCGCTGGGACTACCTGTTCTCGATCGTGAAGAACTTCCGCGACGGCGGGCGGAAGTTCGTGCTGCCGGACCGCAACGCGGTGACCATGACGGCCC
The DNA here is from genome assembly GCF_044327625.1 of Streptomyces sp. NPDC018031. Classification (NCBI taxonomy): domain Bacteria; kingdom Bacillati; phylum Actinomycetota; class Actinomycetes; order Kitasatosporales; family Streptomycetaceae; genus Streptomyces; species Streptomyces sp. NPDC018031. The sequence continues at coordinate 368,179 of NZ_JBIRFT010000002.1, read as the reverse complement.
CGTTCATGCGCGCCTACACCGAACTGCTGGTCCGCACCTGCCACAAGCGCGGCGCGCACGCCATCGGCGGCATGGCGGCGTTCATCCCCTCCCGCCGCGACGCCGAGGTCAACCGGGCCGCCTTCGCCAAGGTCAGGGCCGACAAGGACCGGGAGGCGGGCGACGGCTTCGACGGCTCCTGGGTCGCGCACCCGGACCTGGTGCCGATCGCCATGGCGTCCTTCGACGCCGTCCTCGGCACCAAGCCGAACCAGAAGGACCGGCTGCGCGAGGACGTCCATGTCACCGCGGCGGAGCTGACCGACATCGCCTCGCTGCACGCCGAGCCCACCTTCGAGGGGCTGCGCAACGCCGTCCAGGTCGGCATCCGCTACATCGAGGCCTGGCTGCGCGGCCTGGGCGCCGTGGCGATCTTCAACCTGATGGAGGACGCCGCCACCGCGGAGATCTCCCGCTCGCAGATCTGGCAGTGGATCAACGCGGGCGTGGAGGTGTCGCACGAGGGCCGGACCGTGCCGGTCACCGCCGAGCTGGCGCGCGCGGTGGCGGCCGAGGAACTCGCGGCCGTCCGCGAGGAGATCGGCGCCGAGGCGTTCGCCGCCGGCCGCTGGCAGGAGGCGCACGACCTGCTGCTGAAGGTCTCCCTGGACGAGGACTACGCGGACTTCCTCACCCTCCCCGCCTACGAACTGCTCGGCTGAGCCGGTCCGGCCGCAGGCCGGCCCGGTGGCCGAGGGCCCCCGGTGCCGCACGGACGCTGTCGCACCCGCGCAGCGCCCCGAGGTGCCGGGGGCCCGTCGTTTCCCGTCCCGGACCGCCGGAGACCGGCGGACGTCCGCGCCCTCCGCCCGCACCGGCGAGGGGCCCGGCCGCGCCGCCGGTGACCGCCGCGGGCCCGGGGCGCCGGTGTCCGGCCGGGCGGCGCGCCCGCGGGGCCCGGGCGCGCCGCCACGGGCCCGGGCCCGGGAGGCTCCGTCCCCTCCCCCGCCGGTGTCCTCGCCCGGCCCGCGGCGGCCGCCGGAAGAGGACTCGTCTCTCCGGGCCGGCCACCACCGGGGCGCCGGGAGAACGCGCCGGGGGTGTGCCGGCGACCCCGGGGAACCTGCCTACGTCTCCGAGCCGGCCCCCGCAGACACCGGAGCCGGCCCCGCAGGCGCCGGGGGCACCGGGAGGGCGGCGCCGGGCCCGCCACCGGGAGCGGCGCCGGCGGCGGGAACGACGCAGCCGCCCGGGCAGTGGGCCTGGGCGGCTGCGGGCACGCGGTGGGGTTCGACAGCTTCGGGCCGGACGGGGCCCTCGGTCACGGCGACTCGGGGATCGGAGGCGGCAGGGCGCCGGGTTCAGTGTGCCGCGGCGACCGGCTGCGGCACCGCTTCCTCCGGCGCCTCCCCCGCCGCCTTCCGCTTCCCCAGGTGGTTGAAGGCCACATTGAGCCCGACCGCCACCAGGCATCCGGTGCTGATGCCGGAGTCCAGCACCACCAGCAGGTCGTCGGGGAAGGAGTGGTAGAAGTCCGGCGCCGCGATCGGCACCAGCCCGACTCCGAGCGCCACCGCCACGATCAGGGCGTTGTCACCCTTCTCCAGCGCGGCCTCGGCCAGCGTCTGCACCCCGCTCGCGGCCACCGAGCCGAACAGCACGACACCGGCGCCGCCGAGCACCGGCAGCGGGACCAGCGAGATCAGCGAGGCGGCGACCGGGCAGAGCCCGAGCACGATGAGGATGACGCCGCCGGACGCCACCACGAACCGGCTGCGTACCTTGGTCATCGCCACCAGGCCGATGTTCTGCGCGAAGGCGCTGCACGCGAAGCCGTTGAACAGCGGGCTGACGGCGGTGCCCAGGGTGTCCGCGCGCAGCCCGCCCTCCAGGATCCGCTCGTCGGCGGGCCGCTCCACGATCCGGCCGAGCGCCAGCATGTCCGCGGTCGACTCGGTCATACAGACCAGCATGACCACGCACATCGAGATGATCGCGGCGACCTCGAACTGCGGTGCGCCGAAGTGGAAGGGCGTGGGGAAGCCGACCAGGTCCGCGTCCCGGATGGCGTCGGTGTTGGTGACCCCGAACGGGATGGCGATCAGCGCGCCGCCGATCAGGCCGAGCAGGATGGCTATCTGCTGGAGGAAGCCGCGCAGGACGCGGCGGAGCACCAGGACGAGGACGAGGGTGATGGCGGCCAGTGCCAGGTACTTGGAGTCGCCGTAGTCGTCGGCCGCGGCGTTGCCGCCCCGGGCCCAGTTGAAGGCGACCGGCAGCAGCGATATGCCGATGAGGGTGATCACGGTGCCGGTGACCAGCGGTGGGAAGAACCGCACCAGCTTGGAGAAATAGGGTGCCAGGACGAAGCCCAGCACGCCGGCGACGATGGTGGCGCCGAAGATCACCGGCAGGGCGTCGTTGTCCCCGGCGCCGTTGCCGATGGCGATCATCGGGGTGACGCCCGCGAAGGACACCCCGTTGACGAAGGGCAGCCGTGCGCCGATGCGCCAGAAGCCGATCGTCTGGAGCAGCGTGGCCAGGCCGGCCGTGAAGAGGCTGGCGCCCATGAGGAAGGCGGTCTCGGAGGCCGAGAGGCCGACCGCGGGGCCGATGATCATCGGCGGGGCGACCACGCCCGCGTACATGGCGGCCACATGCTGCAGGCCGCTGGTGAACATCTTGAGGGGAGGAAGAGTCTGATCGACCGGGTGCACGCCGATCCTCCTGTCGGTTTAACGCGCCGCTGTCGGGCGCGGGTTCAGGGAGGTGATGGGGCCATGGGGGGTGTGCTGAAGCTGCGGTGCGATGAGCGCGTGCGGGTGCGCGTACGGAAGAAGGGAGCCCGGTAGGGCTCCCCCCGTGAGGTCCGTCCGTGTCCGGGGACGTGAGTTACGGGCCCCCGCCCCCGGACACGGCGCCCGCGGACGAAGGGGTCCGCGGGCCCGGCCGGGAGCCGTCCCTCCCGGCCGAGTTCTGGTGTGCTGTTGTGGTGCGGTGCGCGCCGTGGCGCGGGGGTCAGCCCGCGGCGGCGGCGATCTGGGCGAGGCGCCGTGCCTGGTCCCGCGTGCTGCGGGCGATGGCGTCCTCGTCGGCCGTGGTGAGGCGTCCCGCCTCGACGACCGGCTTTCCGTTGACGAGCGAGAGGGTCACCGGTGCGGCGGCGCCGAAGACCAGCGCCGCGACCGGGTCGGCGATCGACGCGTGGCCGATGCCGTCGAGCTTCCAGAGCACCAGGTCGGCGAGCTTCCCTGCCTCCAGGGAGCCGATCTGGTCGGCGCGGCCGAGGACCCGGGCGCCGCCGTGGGTGCCCAGCCGCAGTGTCTGCCGGGCGTTAAGGGCCTTCTCCCGGTGGCCGCCGAGGCGGTTGACGAGCAGCGCGTTGCGCAGCTCGGTGTGGAGTTCGCCGGACTCGTTGGAGGCGGTGCCGTCCACCCCGAGGCCCACCGGGACGCCGGCGGCCAGCATGTCCGGGACCCGGGCGATGCCGGCCGCGAGCCGGGCGTTGGACGAGGGGCAGTGCGCGACGCCGGTCCCGGTGCGGGCGAAGGCGGCGATGTCGGAGTCGTTCATGTGGACGCAGTGCGCCATCCACACGTCCTCACCGAGCCAGCCGGTGGACTCGAAGTAGTCGGTCGGGCCCATGCCGAACAGCTCGTGGCAGAACTTCTCCTCCTCCACCGTCTCCGAGCCGTGGGTGTGCAGCCGTACGCCGAGCCGGCGGGCCAGCTCCGCGCCCTGGCGCATGAGTTCGGTGGAGACGGAGAACGGGGAGCAGGGTGCCACGGCGACCTGGGTCATCGCGTCGAAGGACGCGTCGTGGTGCCGCTTGACGGTGGCTTCGGTGGCGGCGAGCGCGCCGTCCAGGGTCTCCACCGCGAAGTCCGGCGGCAGTCCGCCGGCGGAGGCGCCGCGGTCCATCGAACCACGGGCCAGGGTGAACCGGACGCCCATGTCGGCGGCGGCCCGCACGAGGGTGCCGGACAGGTCGCCCGACCCCCGCGGGAACACGTAGTGGTGGTCCATGGCGGTGGTGACGCCGCCGCGGGCCATCATGGCGAGCGACCCCTGGGCCGCCGCGTGGACCATCTCCTCGTCGATCCGGGCCCAGGTGGGGTAGAGCGTGACCAGCCAGTCGAAGAGGTTGCAGTCCTGGGCCAGCCCCCGGGTGATCCACTGGTAGAAGTGGTGATGGGTGTTGATCAGGCCGGGGGTGGCCAGGTGGCCGGTGCCGTCGATCCGGCGGACGACGCCGTCCAGGGCGTCCGGCGCCGCGCCGGCGCCCACCGATTCGATGCGGTTGCCGGCGACGACGACATGGCCCGAGGCGTACTCGGTGTCGTCCGCGTCCACGGTGGCGATGGCGCAGTTCTCGATGACGATGCGCGAAGCTGCCATGGGTTCCTCGTTCTTTCCCTGTGGATGCGCGGCCCGGGGGTCGAGCGGGGTGACGACCGGGTCCGCGGTGCTGCTCGGTGCGCAGATGCCCCCGCTCTCCCCCTGGGAAAAGACGCCGGCGCGAGCGTCGGGGGTAGGGCGGTGGCCCTACAGGTTGGTCATGTCGACCGGGATCTGCGGCTCCACGCCGTCCCGCAGTACGGTCGCCTCGATGAGGCCGTACGGGCGGTCCGCCGCGAAGTAGACCTCGTTGTCGTTCTTGAGCCCGAACGGTTCGAGGTCGACCAGGAAGTGGTGCTTGTTCGGCAGCGAGAAGCGGATCTCGTCGATCTCACCGCGGCTGTTCAGGATGCGCGCGCCCATCTGGTACAGGGTCTGCTGCAGGGAGAGGGAGTAGGTCTCCGCGAAGGCCGCGAGCATGTGCTTCCTGGCCTGGGCGTAGGACCGGTCCCAGTTGGGCATCCGCTCGGCGTCGTCGGACCAGCCGTAGCGCCACTGGGCGGCGACCTGGGTGGCGAGTATGCGGTCGTACGCCTCCTGGAGAGTGGTGTACTTGTCCTTGACGTAGCCCCAGAACTCCGAGTTGGTGGAGTTCATCACCGTGAGGTCCTTCAGGCCGGAGATGACCTGCCAGGTCGAACCGTCGTAGGTGATCTGGGTGGTGCGGACCTCCTGGCCCTTGCGGACGAAGGAGTGCCGGACCTCGTCGGCGCCGATGAAGCGGGAGTTGCCCTCGGACGCCTCGATCCGCTCCCAGGCGTACTCCTCGATCCGGATGCGCGCCCGGTGGATCGGCTCCTGGCTGGTCACGAAGTGGCGGGCCAGGTGGATGCCGAACTGCTCCGCCGACTCGATGCCGTGCTCCTTGGCGAACGCGTACACCGTGTTCTTGGTGGTGTCGGTCGGCAGGACGTTGGCGTTGGAGCCGGAGTAGTGCACGTCGTCCATGTCGCCGGAGAGCGCCACGGATACGTTGAGGTCCTTGATGTGGTGCGTGTCGCCGTCCCGCGTGATCTTGACGACGCGGTTCTCTGCTTTGCCGTACTGGTTCTGGCCGAGAATCGTAGGCATGTCTGTCTGCTAGCTCCCTCGGTAAACGGAGTAGCCGAACGGGTTGAGCAGCAGCGGTACGTGGTAGTGCTCTCCCGCCGTGACGGCGAAGACGATCGCCACCTCGGGGAAGAACGCGCCGCTGTCCCTTACGCGGGGGGCGTCCTGCTGCGCCTCGGCTTGCTGGGTGGTGAAGTACGGCTCGGTCGTGAAGGTGAGCCGTACGTGGGTCGTGCCTTCCGGCAGGGCCGGGAGGTCCTTGCAGCGCCCGTCGGCGTCCGTCCGGCCGGCACCGTGGTCCTGCCAGGGGGCCTCGCCCCCGGCGCGGACCGACAGCTGCACGGCCACGTCTTCGGCCGGGCGGCCGATGCTGGTGTCCAGGATGTGGGTGGACACCGACGTGTGGGACACGGCGGACGGGTCCGTCATCACAGATCTCCTTCTACGAGCCGGGTCAGCCGGATACGGTTGATTTTTCCCAGTTCGGTCCGGACGATCTCGCGCTCGGTGTCCGTGTCGTTGCCGATCCGCTCCTTGAGCGCGGCGAGCATCTGGTCACCGGTGCGTCCGGTGGCGCAGATGAGGAAGACGTGCCCGTGCCGGTCCTGGTAGGCGAGGTTGAGTTCGAGCAGCTCCTCGCGCACCGAGTCCTGCACCCCGCTCTGCTCCCGCGCCGAGGTCGGGTCGCCCGGCTTGGGCCGGCCTATCGGCGGGTGGCCCGCCATCGCCTCGTCGAGGTCCGCGGGGGTGAGCGCCGCCATGGCGGCGTCACTCGCGGTGAACAGGGCTTCTGAGTCGGCGAAGGGGCGGCTGCCCGCCACCGCCGCGGCCCAGGCCCGGCTGCCGCACACCTCGTGCAGCACGGCGGCCGCTTCCGGCTCGTCGGCCGTGTTGAGCCGGGACAGGCCCGGCGATGCGCTGGAAGTCACACCGGCAAGCTAGGAGCCCCTGGCACAAGACGTCAACACTTTGTTGAAAACTTCCGGTAACAAGCGTGAACGGCGGCGGGCCGCGGGGAGCGCCGGCGAACGGCGCCCCCGCGGGGTCAGTCGCCGTTCCGCGCAGCGCTCTCCCGGTTGAGGTAGTTGTAGACCGTGAACCGGCTGACGCCGAGCGCCCCGGCCACGGTCTCCACCCCGTGCCGCACCGAGAACGCCCCGCGCTGTTCCAGGATCCGCACCACCGACTGCTTGGTCTTCCGGTCGAGCTGCGACAGCGGTACGCCGTGCCGGCGTTCCAGCTCGGCGAGGATGTGGTCCAGCGAATCGGACAGGTGCGGCAGCCGCACGGCCACCACCTCCCGGCCCTCCCAGGACAGCACCACGTCGTCGCCCTGAGCGCATTCGGGGGCCACCATCTCGCCCCCCATGGCGTCGACCAGCGGCTTGACCGCCGCGACGAACGGCTGGTCGGCGGCTGCGGTCACCCCTCCCCCTCCCCGACGACGTTGACCTGCAGGGAAACCCGGGTGGCCCCGGCGGCCAGGGACTGCCGCAGCAGCTCGCCCACGGCGGCGAGCACCGCGTCGGCCCGGCCCTCCGCGGTGTTGCCGAACGGCCCGACGTCGACCGCGTCCAGTTCGGCGGACTGCACCACCTCGCGGGCCACCACGGCATGCGGTGGGGCCTCGTCGAGGTCGAACGGCTCGGTGGTGAATTCAACCCTCAATCTCACGCCGCCAACCTAACGCGCGGCACGGCCGATCGGGCAGCCCCACTTGACAGCCTCCCGTGAGCCACTGCAATCTTCCATCACACAGAAACTGACTTCCGCAATACGGAAGGAGCGCACCAGTGGGTTTCCAGGACCAGCGCTTCGATGTGAACCTCTCGATCCTCTTCACGGAGCTTCCGCTGCTGGAGCGCCCCGCCGCCGCGGCGGCCGCCGGCTTCGACGCGGTCGAGCTGTGGTGGCCCTGGATCGACTCGCCCACCCCGGCCCAGGCCGAACTCGACGCCCTGCGGTCCGCCTTGACCAAGGCCGGGACCCAGCTCGTCGGCCTGAACTTCTACGCCGGGCAGCTCCCCGGGCCCGACCGGGGCGCGCTCTCCCTCCCCGGTGAGGAGTCGGACCGCTTCCGCGCCAACATCGACGTCGCGGCCGACTTCGCCGGATCGGTGGGCTGCAAGGCGCTCAACGCGCTGTACGGCAACCGGGTCGAGGGCGTGGACCCGCAGGTCCAGGACAGCCTCGCGCTGGAGAACCTGGTACTCGCGGCCCGCGCCGCGGACCGGGTGGGCGCGACCCTGCTGATCGAGGCGCTCAACGCGCCGGAGTCCCCGCGGTACCCGCTGGTCAGCGCGCCCGCGGCGATCGAGGTGGTGGACAAGGTCAACGCGGCCACCGGCCTCGGCAACGCCGCCTTCCTGCTGGACCTCTACCACCTGTCGATGAACGGCGAGAACCTGCCCGAGGTCATCGACGCCTACGCGGCCAAGACCGGTCATGTGCAGATCGCGGACAACCCCGGCCGCGGCGCCCCCGGCACCGGCTCGCTCCCCCTGGAGCAGCTGCTCGACCAGCTCTCCAAGGCCGGCTACGACGGCTGGGTGGGCCTGGAGTACAAGCCCGGCGACCGCCCGAGCGCCGAGGCCTTCGGCTGGCTCCCGGCCTGAGCCCGGTGCGTCCCCGGTGCGGCCCCGGCGACCGCACCCGCCGACTGAACTTTCGTACCACCTCAGAGAGGCACCCTCATGAGCAACCCCGCAGACTCCGCCCGGCCCGCGATCGCGTGGATCGGGCTCGGGATCATGGGCTCCCCCATGTCCGAGAACCTGATCAAGGCGGGCTACTCCGTCACCGGCTACACCCTCGAGCAGGACAAGCTCGACCGGCTCACCAAGGCGGGCGGCACCGCCGCCGCCTCCATAGCCGAGGCCGTCAAGGACGCCGACGTGATCATCACGATGGTCCCGGCCTCCCCGCAGGTGGAGGCCATCGCCTACGGCGAGGACGGCATCCTGGCGAACGCCCGGCGCGGCGCCCTGCTGATCGACATGTCCTCCATCACCCCGCAGACCTCCGTCGACCTGGCCAAGGCCGCGGCCGACCAGGGCATCCGGGTGCTGGACGCCCCGGTCTCCGGCGGCGAGGCCGGCGCCATCGAGGCGGTGCTGTCCATCATGGTCGGCGGTGAGCAGGCGGACTTCGACACCGCCAAGCCGATCCTGGAGGCCCTCGGCAAGACCATCGTGCTGTGCGGCCCGCACGGCTCCGGCCAGACCGTGAAGGCCGCCAACCAGCTGATCGTGGCGGTCAACATCCAGGCGTGCGCCGAGGCCGTGGTCTTCCTGGAGAAGTCCGGGGTGAACCTGGCCGCCGCGCTGGACGTGCTCAACGGCGGTCTGGCCGGCTCGACCGTGCTGACCCGCAAGAAGGACAACTTCCTGAACCGGGACTTCAAGCCCGGCTTCCGGATCGACCTGCACCACAAGGACATGGGCATCGTCACCGACGCGGCCCGCAACGTCGGCGCCGCCCTCCCGGTCGGTGCCGTGGTCGCCAACCTGGTCGCCTCGCTGCGCGCCCAGGGTGACGGCGGCCTGGACCACTCCGCGCTGCTGCGCGGGGTCGAGCGGCTCTCGGGCCAGAAGATCGGGGGCTGACTCATGGCTCTGCGCAAGATGCCCGCCATGGAGGCGGTCGTCCACGTCCTGAAGTCCGAGGGTGTCGACATCGCGTACGGCTGCCCGGGCGCCGCGATCCTCCCGCTGTACAAGGCGATGGAGACGGTCGGCGGGATCGACCACCTGACGGTCCGCCACGAAGAGGGCGCGACCCACATGGCCGACGGCTGGGCCCGGACCACCGGCAAGGTCGGTGTCGCCATCGGCACCTCCGGCCCGGCCGGCACCAACATGATCACCGGTCTGTACACCACGATCGCGGACTCCATCCCGATCATCTGCATCACCGGTCAGGCCGCCTCCACCAAGCTGCACCAGGAGGCGTTCCAGGCGGTCGACATCGTCGACATCGCCAAGCCCGTCACCAAGTGGGCGGTGCAGATCAAGGAGGCCGCGCAGGCGCCGTGGATCTTCCGCGAGGCGTTCCGCATCGCGCGCTCCGGCCGCCCCGGCCCGGTGCTGATCGACATCCCGGTCGACGTCGCGCAGCGCGAGATCTGGTACGACCCGGAGATCGACGCGCCGCTGGCGGTGGAGACCGTCAAGCCGCACCTGCCGCGCGTCGAGGCGGCGCTGGACCTGCTGCTGGCCGCCGAGAAGCCGCTGATCCTGGCGGGCGGCGGTGTGATCATCGCCGAGGCCTCGGACGAGGTGCGCGAGCTCGCCGAGCTGCTGCGGATCCCGGTGCAGGTCACCCTGATGGGCAAGGGCGCCATCCACGAGGAGCACGAGCTGTACTCCGGGATGACCGGTGTGCAGACCTCCCAGCGGTACGGCAACCAGTCCTTCCTGGAGTCCGACACCGTGCTCGCCGTCGGAGCCCGCTTCGGCGACCGGCACACCGGGCAGCTGGACACCTACCGGGGTGAGCGCAAGTTCATCCACGTGGACGTCGAGGCCACCCAGATCGGCAAGGTCTTCGAACCCGACCTGGGCATCGTCTCGGACGCCAAGCTGTTCCTGCGCGCGCTGATCGACGCCGCCCGGGCCCGCGAGCTCAGCCGCGCGGACGGCGCGTGGGTGGCGCGGGTCCAGGAGCTGCGGCAGACCCTGACCCGGCGCGAGGACTTCGACGACATCCCGATCAAGGCCCCGCGGGCCTACAAGGAGATCAACGAGGTCTTCGACGAGAACACCTACTTCGTCACGGCGATCGGGCTCTACCAGATCTGGGGCGGCCAGCACCAGAAGGCCTACCACCCGCGCCACTACCAGATCTGCGGCCAGGCGGGCCCGCTCGGCTGGGAGATCCCGGCGGCCATCGGCGTGAAGAAGGCCCTGGAGAACCAGGGCAAGGACAACGAGGTCGTCGGCATCGTCGGTGACTACGGCTTCCAGTACATGGTCGAGGAACTCGCGGTCGCGGCCCAGTACAACGTCCCGTACGTCATCATCATGCTCAACAACGAGTACCTGGGCCTGATCCGCCAGGCGTCGATCCCGTTCGACATGAACTACCAGGTGGACATCCACTACGACGAGTACGGCTCCGACAACGTCAAGATCATGGAGGCGTACGGCTGCTCCGGCACCCGCGTCTACGACCCCAAGGACATCCGCAGCTCGCTGGAGTGGGCCCGCAAGGAGACCCAGACCACGCGGCGGCCGGTGCTCGTGGAGATCATGATCGAGCGTGAGGCCAACACCCCGCACGGTCCGTCGATCGACGCGGTGAAGGAGTTCGAGCCGCTCCCCGGGGCCTGACGGCCCCTCCCCTGAGTTCCGCCCGGCGGCGCTGACCTGTCCTGTCGCGCCCAAAGTGCCGCCGGGCGGCACCCTTCCACACCATTGACATTTTGTTGAAGCAATCCCTAGTGTCCGCGATACGGAAATGCGCTACCGCTGGGCAGTAGTCACGGAAGGTCCGCCATGCCAAAGCACACGCTGACAACTGAGTCGGGCGCCCCTGTCGCCGACAATCAGAACTCCGCCACCGCCGGCCCCGGCGGCCCGCTCCTCCTCCAGGACCAGCACCTCCTGGAGAAGCTCGCCCGGTTCAACCGCGAGCGCATCCCGGAGCGCGTGGTCCACGCCCGCGGTTCCGGGGCGTACGGCCACTTCGAGGTCACCGACGACGTCTCCGACGTGACCCGCGCCGCCTTCCTCGCCACCGTCGGCAAGCGCACCGAGGTCTTCCTGCGCTTCTCCACCGTGGCCGACAGCCTCGGCGGAGCGGACGCGGTCCGCGACCCGCGCGGCTTCGCGGTCAAGTTCTACACCGAAGAGGGCAACTACGACCTGGTCGGCAATAACACCCCGGTCTTCTTCATCAAGGACCCGATCAAGTTCCCGGACTTCATCCACTCCCAGAAGCGCGACCCGTTCACCGGCGTGCAGGAGGCGGACAACGTCTGGGACTTCTGGGCACACGCCCCGGAGGCGACGCACCAGGTCACCTGGCTCTTCGGCGACCGCGGCATCCCGGCCTCCTACCGCCACATGAACGGCTACGGGTCGCACACCTACCAGTGGACCAACGCCGAGGGCGAGGCGTTCTTCGTCAAGTACCACTTCAAGACCAACCAGGGCGTGCGCTGCCTCTCCGCCGAGCAGGCCGCCGAGACCGTCGGGCAGGACGCCAACAGCCACCAGCGCGACCTGGTGCAGTCCATCGAGCGCGGGGTCTTCCCCTCGTGGACGCTGTACGTGCAGGTGATGCCGGCCGCCGAGGCCGCCGAGTACCGCTTCAACCCGTTCGACCTCACCAAGGTGTGGCCGCACGCCGACTACCCGCTGCGCCGGGTGGGCCGCCTGGTGCTGGACCGCAACCCCGACAACGTGTTCGCCGAGGTCGAGCAGGCCGCCTTCTCGCCGAACAACTTCGTGCCCGGCATCGGCCCGTCCCCGGACAAGATGCTCCAGGGCCGGCTCTTCGCCTACGCCGACGCGCACCGCTACCGGCTGGGCGTCAACCACACCCAGCTCCCGGTGAACGCGCCCCGGGCGACCACCGCGTCGAACTATGGCCGGGACGGCCTGATGGCCACCAACAGCCAGGGCCGCCACGCCAAGAACTACGAGCCGAACTCCCACGACGGCCCGGCCCAGACCGACCAGCCGCTGTCCGCCCCGCTGGCCGTCACCGGCTGGACCGGCACCCACGCCGCCCCGGCGCACACCAAGGACGACGACTTCTTCCAGGCCGGCGAGCTGTACCGGCTGATGTCGGCGGACGAGAAGGAGCGCCTGGTCGCCAACATCGCGGGCGGCCTCTCCCAGGTCACCCGGGACGACGTGATCGAGAAGAACCTCGCGCACTTCCACGCCGCCGACCCCGAGTACGGCAAGCGCGTGGAGGCCGCGGTCCGCGCCCTGCGCGAGGACTGAGACCCGGCGGCCACCGCCCGACGGTCCGGCCGGTGGCCGCCGGCCGGCACCCGCCGGCCCCGTGAGATCCGCCCGGCGGCGCGAACGTCCTGCAGCGCACGCAGCCTCGCTCCGTCGGGCGGCCACCACCTCCGCCACACCACGTCCGACGTTCGTCACATCCGCCACATCGTTCACCTCCGGCCCCATCCGTCACCAGACCGCCTCCGGCGCGTCAACCACCGGTGACGTGCCGGAACCCGTCCGCCACGGAAAGGGGTGATTCCCCTTCCGTGGCGGTGTGCTTGGTGGAGCATGGTCGGTGGGAGCACGGGCAGCGGGCCGGCGCGGACGCCGGAGTACCCCGCCGCCGGCGGTGCCGCCCGTGTCCCGCCGCCCACGGAACCCTCGCTGGAGCCGCAGATGACCCGGAGTGTGACGGTGCGTTGCCCGGTGTGCCGCCACGAGCAGTCGTTCGCCCCGCCGACCTTCCCCTGCTCCTGCGGAGCGCCCGTCACCCTGCCCGTCCCGCCCGACGGCACCCCGGAGGTGCTCGCCCACCGCACCTGGGAGGACTGCTGGGTACTGGTGGGCTGCCCCACCTGCGCGCGCCGCGCGCACTGGCCGCAACCGGAACTCGGCTGCCCGTGCGGCACCGTCATCCGGGTGCCGGTCACCCCGTCCCCGGAACCCGCGTCCGAGGGAACCGCGAGCGGCACACCGGAGTCCGCCGCGCCCGGCGCCGCGGAGCCGCTGCGCCGCCCCGCGTTCCGGCCGGTGACCATAAGGACCTCCCGGGACGCGGTCAACGCCGCCGCCCAGTACCTGCGCTGGCTGGGATTCGGCGGGCTCCGCCACCCGGAGAACCGGTCCATGACCGGTGTGGACCTGCGCGGTGACGGGCTGGTCGCCCAGGTGGACCCGACGACCCACCCGACCACCGTGCGGGAGGTGGAGTGCCTGTTCCTGACCGCGTTGCGGGACTCGGTCAGCGCGGTGTTCTTCTCCCTGGCGGGGTACGCCCGGGACGCCCGCAGGCGCGCCGACGAGCTGCGGCTGCCGCTGTTCGTCATGGATCTCACCGGAACCCCGCAGCCGGTGAACGACCCCGCCGACGAGCTGATCCGCAGCGGCCCGCCCGGCCGCTGACCCGCCGCCGCACCCGCCGTCCGGCCCGCCCCGGCCCGGCGGAGCCGGCGGGGTGCCCCCGCCCGGGCCCGGCCGGCGGTCCCGGCGGTCTTGCGATCATGACCCGGGGCGAGTTCCGTGGGGAGCACAGCCGCCCCGCGAGCGTTCGGCCGGAGACCGTGATGGCTGCTAGCTGGTACGCACGGGCGGCGACCGCACTGGTCGCCGCCCTCGCCCTGATGGCCGGCTGCGGCCTCGGCGACGACGGCGACACTCCGGAGCCGACCCCGACCCCGTCACCCACCTCGCCGCCGCCCGGCTCCCCCCGCTCACCGACCGCCCCGGCCACCCCGCCCGCGGACGGTGGGGACGACACGGTGCGGGAGGACGTGGAGGCGGCGGTGCGGGTGACCGACGCGTACTGGTCGAAGCACTGGGGCGACCTGTTCACCGGCTCCTACCAGCCGCCCCGGCTGCTGGGCGCCTACGACGGCGCCACCCCGCCGGTCCCCGGCTGCGCCGGGGAAGCGCTCCCGGACGACAACGCCGTCTACTGCCCGGCCGGCGACTACGTCGCCTGGGACCTCGACCTGATGTCGCGCGGGCACCAGGCCGGCGACGCCTGGGTGTACCTGGTGATCGCGCACGAGTGGGGGCACGCCATCCAGCAGCGGCTCAGCGCCGAACTGGTCAGCCGGGCCGCCGAGTTGCAGGCCGACTGCCTGGCCGGGGCAGCGCTGTTCGGCGCCGAGCGGGACGGCACGCTGCGGTTCGAGGAGGGCGACACCCAGGAGCTGAACCAGGCCCTGACGGCGCTCGCCGACGAGACCCCGTGGACCGACACCACCGACCACGGCGACGCCGGCGAGCGCATCGCCGCCTTCGACAAGGGTGCCCGCTCGGGCGTCACGGCCTGCCTGCCGGAGGACGCCCTGCGCTGACCCGGCCCGAGCCGGGGCGGCGCCTACCTCGCGGCCCGGTCCGCGGGGCAGGCCGCGGGACCGCCGGGCGGCCGCGCCCCGGCCAGCGAGGCGGCGTCGAGCACCACCCGGGCGACGGCCGCCGGATCGGCGAGCGGGCCGAGGTGCCCGTGCCGCGGCAGCAGGTACAGGCGTCCCTCCCGGCAGGCGCTCAGGAAGCTCCGCTCGTCGCGGCGGAACGGATCGCGCTCGCCGTTCACCAGCCACACCGGCCCGGGATACGTACGGAGCGCGGCCGCCGGGTCCAGGGCGTGCACCGCCCGCACCGCGCTCGGCACGACCTCGCAGGACAGCCCGCCCCGGACCATCGCCTCGCCCGGGGGGCCGGGCAGCGCGCGGCGCATCCCCCAGGCGCTGAGCCGGTCCGCGGCCTCCGGGTGCGCGGCCGCCAGTCGGGCCCCGCCGCGGTAGGCGGCGCCCAGCAGCCCGCGCGGCCGGAGGGTGCACCCCATGGCCACCAGTCCGGCGACCCGGCCGGGGTGGCGGTGCGCGGTGGCGACCGCCACGTAGCCGCCCAGCGACAGACCGGCCACCAGGGCCCGCCCGCCGAGCCGGTCCACCGCCCCGGCGACCGCCTCGACCGCCCCGGCCATGGTGAAGGGCTCGCCGCGCCGGGCCCCGTGGCCGGGCAGGTCCGGCGCGGCGGTGGGGTGGCGGTCCCCGACGCACTCGCGCACCGGTCCCCACATCGTGCCGCTCACCCGGATGCCGTGCACGAAGACGACGGGCAGCTTCTCCTCGATGGATGCCATGCCCGCACGCTAGCACCAAACGCAACGCACCGTTGCGTTGTATTCGATGGTACGGTGCCGCCATGCGCGAAGGAGTGTCCGGCACCGGCCGCGGCGCCGGCCCCCGCCGGTCCCAGGAGATCTTCGAGGCCACCCTCGACCTGCTGGCGGCACAGGGCTACGAGGGCCTGACCGTCGAGGGCGTCGCCGAGCGGTCCGGGGTCAACAAGACGACCCTGTACCGGTGGTGGCCGTCCAAGGGGGCACTGGTGAGCGCGGCGCTCACCGGCGCCGGGCGGCTGGGCCTCCGGGTCCCGGACACCGGCACCCTCCGGGGCGATCTGGAGGCGATCGTACGGCAGGTGGTGGACCTGCTCACCGCTCCCCCGACCTCGGCGGTCGCGGTCGCGGCCCTGGGGGCCGTCACCCACAGCCCCGACCTCGCACGGTCGGTGCGCGGCTTCTTCGCCGACCGGCTGGCCCGCGAGCGGGAGGTGTTCGAGCGCGCCGTCGCCCGGGGCGAACTGCCGCCGGACGCCGACCCGGTGCTCCTGATCGACCTGCTGGCGGGGGCCGTCTGGCTGCGCGTCGTGCTGCGCCAGCAGCCCGTCGAGCCGGACTTCGTGCCCCGCGCCGTCGACACCGTGCTCCGGGGCGCCGCCACCCGCTGAACGCCCCTGGCGCTCCCTGAACGCCCCGGCCCGCCGGGGGACGCCGGGGCGGACCGTCCACGGGTCCGCCCCGGGGTCTCCTCAGCCGGAGGCGGCCTCCGCGGCCGCCGGCAGGCCGAGCGCACGGGCGCCGTCCTCACGGAGTTCGATCTTGCGGACCTTGCCGCTCACCGTCATCGGGAAGCCGTCCATGATCCGCAGATAGCGGGGGACCTTGAAGTGGGCGAGCCGGCCCCGGCAGTAGCGGACGAGTTCGTCCCGCCCGATGGGATCGGCGGGGTCGGCGGGGATGACGCAGGCCAGGATCTCCTCCCCGTACTTCTCGTCGGGGACCCCCACCACCTGCACGTCGGCGATCTTGGGATGGGTGTGCAGGTACTCCTCGATCTCCCGCGGATAGACGTTCTCCCCGCCCCGGATGATCATGTCCTTGATACGGCCGACGATCTGCACGTACCCGTCCTCGCGCATCACCGCCAGGTCGCCGGTGTGCATCCAGCGGGCGGCGTCGATCGCCTCCGCGGTGCGGTCGGGCTGCTCCCAGTAGCCGAGCATCACCGAGTAGCCGCGGGTGCACAGCTCACCGCTGGTGCCGCGGGGCACGGTGACCCCGGTGGCCGGGTCCACGACCTTGACCTCGATGTGCGGCATCACCCGGCCGACGGTGCCGGTGCGGCGTTCGATGTCGTCGTCGCGGCGGGTCTGGGTGGAGACCGGCGAGGTCTCGGTCATGCCGTAGCAGATGGACACCTCCGCCATGTGCATGCGCTCCACGACCCGCTTCATCACCTCCACCGGGCAGGGCGAGCCGGCCATGATCCCGGTGCGCAGCGAGGAGAGGTCGTAGCCGTCGAAGTCCGGCAGATTCAGTTCGGCGATGAACATCGTCGGCACGCCGTAGAGCGAGGTGCAGCGCTCGGCCTGGACCGCGGCGAGGGTGGCGGCCGGGTCGAAGGAGGGCGCCGGGATCACGACGCAGGCGCCGTGGCTGGTGGCGGCGAGATTGCCCATCACCATCCCGAAGCAGTGGTAGAAGGGGACGGGCACGCAGACCCGGTCCCGCTCGGTGTAGCCGAGCATCTCCCCCACGGAGTGACCGTTGTTGAGGATGTTGTGGTGGGAGAGGGTGGCGCCCTTGGGGAAGCCGGTGGTGCCGGAGGTGTACTGGATGTTCACCGGGTCGTCGCAGGAGAGCTGGGCCTCCCGCTCGGTGAGCCTGTCCGGCGGCACCCGGGTGCCCGCGGCGATCAGCCCCGCCCAGGTGCGGTCCTGGATGTAGACCACGTCACGCAGGTCCGGGCAGTCGGCGCGGACCTGTTCCACCATGCGGCGGTAGTCGCTGGTCTTGTGCCGGACGGAGGAGACCAGGACCGAGATACCGGCCTGGCGCAGCACGTACCGCAGCTCGTGGACGCGGTAGGCGGGGTTGAGGTTGACCATGATGGCGCCGAGCCGCGCGGTGGCGTACTGCACGAACATCCACTCCGCGCAGTTCACGGCCCAGATGCCGACCCGGTCGCCCTTCCCCACCCCCTTGGCGAGCAGGCCCAGCGCCACCTCCTCCACCGCCCGGCCGAACTCCGCGTAGGTCCAGCGGCGGCCGGTGGGGACGTCCACCAGCGCCTCCCGGTCGCCGAACCGCCGGACCGCCCGGGCCAGGTCGGCGCCGATGGTGTCGCCGAGCAGCGGGGTCCCGCCGGTGCCGGCGGCGTACGACAGCTCCCCGGCCGGGGCTGCCGCGGCGGGTGGCGTCGCGGGCGTCAGGGAGGTCATGAGGTCTCCTCGTGGAACTCGGTGCCGCCGCCCTGCGCGGTCCGCTCACGCAGCTCGATACGGCGGATCTTGCCGGACACGGTCTTGGGCAGCTCGGCGAACTCCAGCCGCCGGATGCGCTTGTACGGCGCGAGGACGGCCCGCGAGTGGGCGAAGAGCACCTTGGCGGTCTCCGGGCCCGGTTCCCAGCCGGCCGCCAGCACCACGTACGCCTTGGGGACGGCGAGCCGGATCGGGTCGGGGGCCGGCACCACCGCCGCCTCGGCGACCGCCTCGTGCTCCAGCAGCGCGCTCTCCAGCTCGAAGGGCGAGATCTTGTAGTCGGACGCCTTGAACACGTCGTCGGCGCGGCCGATGTAGGTGATGTAGCCGTCGGCGTCCCGGACCCCGATGTCCCCGGTGCGGTAGTGGCCGCCGGCCATGGCCTCGGCGGTGCGCCCGGGGTCGCCTTCGTAACCGGTCATCAGGCCCACCGGGCGCCCGGACAGGTCCAGGCTGATCTCCCCCTCGTCGCCCGGCTCGCCGGTCACCGGGTCCAGCAGGGCCACCGCGAACCCGGGGGTGGGGCGGCCCATCGAGCCGGGCTTGAGCGGCTGGCCGGGGGTGTTGGCGACCTGCACGGCGGTCTCCGTCTGCCCGAAGCCGTCCCGGATGGTGACGCCCCAGGCGCGCCGCACGGACTCGATCACCTCGGGGTTGAGCGGCTCGCCCGCGGCGACCGCCTCGCGCGGCGGGGTGCGCAGCTGGGTCAGGTCGGCCTGGATGAGCATCCGCCAGACGGTGGGCGGGGCGCAGAAGGTGGTCACCCCGGCCCGCTCCATCTCGGCCATCAGCCGGGCCGGGTCGAACCGGCTGTAGTTGTGGATGAAGACCGTCGCCTCGGCGTTCCAGGGCGCGAACAGGTTGGACCAGGCGTGCTTGGCCCAGCCCGGTGAGGAGATGTTGAGGTGGACGTCACCGGGCTTCAGCCCGATCCAGTACATCGTGGCCAGGTGGCCGACGGGGTACGAGGTGTGGGTGTGCTGGACGAGCTTGGGCTTGGCGGTGGTGCCGGAGGTGAAGTACAGCATCAGCGGGTCGGTGGCGGCGGTCGGCCCGTCGGGGGTGAACGGCGCCCCCGCAGCGGGGTCGGTGTAGGCGTCCTCGTAGCGCAGCCAGCCGGCCGGCCGTTCACCGCCGGGGCCGTCGCCGACCATGATGCGGGTGTAGTCGCCGGGCACCTCGGCGAACTTGCCGGTGTCCTCGGCGCGCACCAGCACGTGCCGGGCCCGGCCGCGTTCGATGCGGTCGGCGAGGTCGAGCGGCCCGAGCAGCGGGGTGGCCGGGATGACGACGGCGCGCAGCTTCATCGCGGCGAGCGCGGTCTCCCACAGCTCCGCCTGGTTGCCCAGCATCACCACGATGCGGTCGCCGGCCGCCACGCCCCGGGCGCGCAGCCAGTTGGCCGCCCGGTCGGAGCGGGCACGCAGTTCGGCGAAGCTCAGCCGGGTCTCCCGGCCGTCCTCCTCGACGATGTGCAGCGCGGTGCGGTCGTTGCCCTCCGCGATCCGGTCGAACCAGTCCAGCGCCCAGTTGAAGTGCTCCGGGCGCGGCCAGCCGAATCCCCGGTACGCCGCCGCGTAGTCCTCGCGGTGCCGGAGCAGGAAGTCCCGGGCCGCGCGGAAGTCGTCGGTCGGATTCGTTGCTGTCACATGTCCTCCTCGTTGCCGTACCGCTCGCTAGCATCGTGCGACGGGTGATCTGGGTCTCACCACCCCCGGACGGGGGTGTCGGCGTTCGGGTTTTCGAGGAGGTGGCCGTGGTGGAACCGGACAGCGCCGCCGAGGTCCGGGCAGCGCTGCAGCGGATGCGGCGGGGCGGCGGGCTGCCGGTGACGTTCGGCGGACTGTTCACCGGGCCCCGGCAGTTCCGCATCTCCGAGCTGAGCGGGACCACCACGCAGTCGCTGCGCGGGCTGGCGATCTCGCCGGGCAACGGCCTGGGCGGGAAGGCGATCACCACCGCCCGGCCGATCGCGGTGCCCGACTACCCGGTCTCCCGGGCGATCAGCCACGAGTACGACGCGGCGGTGGCCGGCGAGGGCCTGCGGGCGGTGCTGGCGGTGCCGGTGGTGGTGCGGCGGCAGGTGCGCGGGGTGCTGTACGGAGCGCTGCGGCAGCCGCAGGCCCTCGGCGACCGGCCGGTGGCGGCGGCGGTGGCGGCGGCGCGCGAGCTGGAGCAGTCGCTCGCGGTGCGCGACGAGGCGCACCGGCTGCTGTCGGTGGTCCGGCAGCCGGTGGACGCCTCTCCCGCGCGGTGGGAGGAGGTCCGGGAGGCGCACGGCGAGCTGCGGGCGCTGGCCCACCGGGTTCCCGACCCCCGGCTGCGGGAACACCTGCTGGCGGTGTGCGCCCGGCTGGCCCGTGCGGCCGCCGGGCCCGGCCGGGAGGGTTCCGGCCCCCATCCGGTGGAGCTGTCGCCGCGGGAGGTGGACGTGCTGGCCTGTGTCGCCTCGGGGGCGACCAACGCGGCCGCCGCGGAGCGGCTGGGGCTGCGGCCCGAGACGGTGAAGAGCTATCTGCGGTCCTCGATGCGGAAGCTGGGGGCGCACACCCGGCTGCAGGCGGTCGTGGAGGCCCGCCGGTCGGGCCTGCTGCCGTGAGCGGCGGGCGGTGACCCGGCGGTGGTCGGGACCGGGCGGCGGGGCGGGGCCGGACGGCGGGCCGGCCGGAGCCCGGAGGACCGAACCGGGGCCGCTCCGGGAACAACCCGGGGCGGGCGGGGCCGGGCGGCGACCCAGGGCCGGGCGGCGGGCGGTGACCCGGGGCCGGTCGGGTCCGGACCGCACCGGACCGGACCGGACCGGACCGGACCGGACCGAGGCAGGATGGCGGTCCGGCGAGACAAGGCGGCGCGGCGAGACGGCACGGCAAGGCGGCGCGGCGAGGCGAGGCGGCGCGGCGAGACGGCACGGCAAGGCGGCGCGGCGAGGCGAGGCGGCGCGGCGAGACGGCAGTCCGGGGCCGGGCCGCGGGCCGTTCAGGCGGCGGTGAAACGGACCTCCGGCCGTGCTCCGGGGGCGTGCATCGCCAGCACGCCGGCCGCCTCCTCCTCCAGCGCCGCCCGGTCGGCGGCGGCGAGCGGCTCGATCGGCTCCACGACCAGGGCCGCGATCCCCTCTCCCCGCTCGATGCGCCAGGTCCCGCGGACGAAGCCGTCCACCAGGAACGCGCAGTACGCCTGGTTGCCCTGCCAGACCCGGCGCCGGGCCGCGTCGCCGATGACCCGGTGGCGGTCGGCGTGGGACAGCAGCAGGTTGTCGTACTCGGGGAGGAACCGCGGCGGCGCCGGGGTGTCCGCCGGCGGGCGCGGCGCGTCCGGGAGGTCGAACAGTTCCACGCCCCGCTCGTCGCGGAAGGTCCGCAGCCGCGGCCGGAGCCCGTCGACCACCTCGCGCAGCCGGGTCAGGCCGCACCAGGTCTGGACGTCCCGCACCGAGGCCGGGCCGAACGCCGCCAGGTACCGCAGCACCATCCGGCCGGGATCGGGCTCCGGGTCGAGCCCGGCGCCCAGCCAGGCCTCGGCGGTGGTGTGCGCGATCGGGCCGCTGCGCCCCCACTGTCCGCGCGGGGTGACCTGCACCAGCGGCAGCACGGTACGCGCGGCCATGGCCAGGTCCTGCCGGTCGCGGTCCGGCCAGTGCGCCCGCAGCGCCTCGCCCAGCGCCTTGAAGGTCAGCGGGCGCTCCTCGGTCAGCTCGCGGGCGAGCACCGCCAGCCGGGCCAGGTCGACCCCGGCCAGCCGCTTCCCCTGGTTCCCCTGGAAGGCCCGGTCGTGCATCGGCTGCACCAGCGGCCGCAGGGTCAGGCAGTCGGCGGCGCCGACCAGGTGGATGGTGGAGCGCATCAGGGAGATCCGCACCACCCGGCGCTCGCCGAGCAGCTCCGACAGGACCTCCGGGCGGAAGCCGTCCAGCCGGGCCGCGAGCGCCTGGTAGGGCGGCTTCACCGCCTGGGCCTGGAGCCCCACGAGATGGTCGACCGCCTGCGGCACGGACAGCTCCGACCGGCGCAGCAGCAGTTGGCGCGCCAGGGTCGCCCGGTTCAGTTCGCGCGTGGTCAGTACCGGTCCGCTCGTCGTCATGGCATGAACGTTACGCACCATCGCGGACAGTTCCGGTCCGCATTACCCGGGCCGGTCGCCGGGGATCGGGCGCCACGGCCGTCACCTTTTGCCACGTATATCCTTCCCCTGGGTGATCGGATCGGACGAGACCACGACGAGGAGAAGGAGGCCTGCCGGTGACCAGCGGTGAGGCTCCCCGCCCCGAGCGCGCTCCCGGCGCCCCGGCCCCGCTGCCGCCGCGCTCGCGCAAGCACTACTCCTGGCTGCGCCCGGCCGCGTCCCGCACCGCCGGGGCCGGCGCCCCGCCGCCCGCCGTACCGCCGCCGCCCGACCATCCGCCCGCCCCCGCCGGCCCGGACACGGTCGTCGAGGCCGCCCTCTACCGGGACGGACGGCGCGTCGGCTCCCCCGGCACCCTCGCCGAGACCTACCGGCGGCTGCGCGCGGAGGGCCCCGGCGGCATGGCGTGGATCGGGCTGCACCGGCCCGGCGAGGCGCAGCTGCTCTCCCTCGCCGAGGAGTTCGACCTGCACAAACTGGCCATCGAGGACGCGATGGAGGCCCACCAGCGGCCCAAGCTGGAGCGCTACGGCGCGACGCTGTTCGTCGTGCTGCGGGCCGCCCGCTACCTCGACGCCCCCGAGGAGGTCGACTTCGGCGAACTGCACGTCTTCGTCGGCCCCGACTTCGTCATCACCGTCCGGCACGGCGCCGCGCCCGACCTGTCGGCGGTGCGCCGCCGGATGGAGGGCAGCCCCGAACTGCTGGCCCTGGGGCCGGAGGCGGTGCTGTACGCCATCCTCGACGCGGTGGTGGACGGCTACGCCCCGGTCGTCGAAGGCGTGCAGAACGACATCGACGAGATCGAGACCGAGGTCTTCCGCGGCCACCCCGAGGTGTCCCGCCGGATCTACGAACTCTCCCGGGAGATGGTGGAGTTCCAGCGCGCGACCCGCCCCCTGGTGGGCATGCTGCACGCCCTCATGGCGGGCTTCGACAAGTACGGCACCGACGACGAACTCCAGCGCTATCTGCGCGACGTCGCCGACCACGTGACGTACACCAGCGAGCGGGTGGACGGCTTCCGCTCCGCCCTCACCGACATCCTCGCGGTCAACGCCACCCTGGTCACCCAGCAGCAGAACGCGGAGATGCGGGCACTGACCGAGGCGGGCTTCGAGCAGAACGAGGAGATCAAGAAGATCTCCTCGTGGGCCGCCATCCTCTTCGCGCCCACGCTGGTGGGGACGATCTACGGGATGAACTTCGACCACATGCCGGAGCTGCACTGGGCCTGGGGGTACCCCTTCGCGATCCTGCTGATGGCGATCGTGTGCACCAGCCTGTACTTCGTCTTCAAGCGGCGGGACTGGCTCTGAGTCCTCCCCGGCGGGCAGCGGGTGCGGTCCGCCGGGGCGTCCGGATCCCTTCATAGGCACGTCCGGTGCGCTTTTCGGCACCGACGAACCCCGAGGCGGCCAGTCGGCGACCGGGGGACGGACTGCGTGGCGGCGTACGTCCTGGGAGGGGCGGCACCCCGCCGAGTCGGATGTCGGGGGGCGAAGGTCGGATCCATCGGGCCCGCGCAGTGCCGGTCGATGTCGCGGAGCCAACGGTCACCGTAACGGCGTCGAGGAGCAGCTCGGGGCTGCCACCTCGGTGGACTGATCGCCGATGCCGAGCACGGCGGGAAGCCCAGGCCAAGAGTGACACCGCCCGCCGTCAACACCGGACGCCTGACCCAGACCCACGGCGGATGCGAGGCCCTGCCCCCATTCTCGCGGCAGGACCCGGCCAGCTGAGAGGCGTGAAGAACGCGGCTATCAAGAAAATCGCAGATGCCGCGAAGCTGAACATCAACGCGAAGAAACCGGCATCCGCCTCCGAATCCCGGTCCAGCATGTCAAGGGTCGCCCACGCCGCGAGCGTCAGACTCCAAAAGCTCACGCGTTGTCCTCAGGCCGCGCCTCCAGATGCACCCCTCCGTCGATCCGCTGTCTGTCAGGCGTCCGCCGCCACCCTTCGACCAGGTCCCGAAGATCGTCGGCGGCTTCCGGGTGCTCACTCAGCAGCGCGGCGAACCGCCCGACCCGTCCGGAGGGGTCCGGTCGGTCGGCGGCGCCGAGCGCGGTGGTCCGGGACGCGTCGAGCTCTCGCTCGACCTCCTCTGCGGCCTGCGGACGGAAGCGGCGCCAGATGGTCACGACTCCATCGCGCGTCTGCTGCCATCCCTCACCGACGAGCAGCGTCACCAGGGACGTGCCTGCGGTGCCAGCCAGTGTGAACAGATAGGGACCCATCGAAGCCCCCGAGATTCCGATCCATCGGGGGGGCGTGCGTTCTCCCGACCGCAACAAGGGCCCCACCGCATCCCAACCCTCCTGAGGCGTAGTGCCGTTGCAGCTCGTGATCGCGACCGGGATCGCTCACGCCCCGATCTCAAGGAAGTCCCGAGCTCCCTTCGGCCTCACGGGCAACTCCTCGCGCATCCCGGACTCTGCCGGTCCACCCAGACCGCACCCCAGGGGTGCGCCGTCCCCCGACCTCGACCACCCCCGGTGCGACTCACTGGCGGCGCCACACGTCACAGGGAGTAGTTGCGGACAGCGGAGCCGCAACCGGGACGGCCGGGTGAGCGGCGCCCTCATCCTGGACAGCGAGTGCTGCCGCGATGCCGGGAAGCCCCCTGGAGCAGTCCGGCCGGGGCGGCGGAAGCGTTCGGTGCCGGACGCGGGGGTGAACTTCGGTCCGGACGGCGCAGCACCGGATGCCCGCGGGGCGCCGGTGCCGTCGGCTGGGGAGGTCAGACCCCACCGATCCGGGAGCGTGCTCGACGATGACACTGGTGCACTGGGCCTTCATCTACCAGGCCGCCGGCGCCGACCCCGGCCGGGACAGCCGGACGGTGCGCCACGAAGGCTGCCGGGTCGACCTCGTCGCCGTGGGTTCGCACGACCAGGCGGTGGGTGAGGCGCGGCGGCTGGCCCGGGACGGGGCCCAGCTGATCGAACTCTGCGGCGGCTTCGGCCCGGTCTGGACGGCACGGGTGATCGAGGCGGTCGACGGCCGGGTGGCGGTGGGCGCCGTCGGGTACGGCGCGGAGTCGATCGAGCGGGTGCACGCGATCTTCTCCTGACCCCCGCCGGGCCCGCCCTTCGGGGGCGGGCCCGGCGGATCACGGCTTCGCGCCGGGGGCCGGGGCCGTCAGGTCAGCGGACCCGGCTGGGGTGAGGGGTCCGGTACCGGGTCGGGTCCCGGCGGGCTGGGCACCGGGTGCGGCGCCGGGCCGGGGGGCGGCTGCGGCTCCGGGCCCGGCACGGGGCCCGGCACCGGGCCGGGCTCCGGACCGGGGCCGGGTCCGGGTGTCGGCGTCGGGGACGGCGGCACCGGGTCGGGGTGCGTGGGCGGAGAGGTCGCGGTCCGCCTGCCGTCGCCGTCGAACTGCCGAGTCATGGAGAACTACCTCCGGATAGGGGGCGTGAGCCCGGGTGTACGGGGTCCGGCCCCGACCGGGTTCACCGTCGTCCGTCACCGGCGCCGGCGGTCGGTGGCCGCGTGGGCCGCCGGCCGTCCGGCACCTCGACCGCTCCCTCGGCCGGGGGCTTGTCCGGGTACCCGTCCTCGCCCGGGTCATACGTGGCCAGGTCCTCCGGGGTCAGCTTCGTCGCCGGGAACAGGCCGCGGGCGCCGATCATCCCCACCCACTCCGGGACGATCCCCGGCCGGGCGAGGCGCACCAGTTCCAGTGCCTGCTCGGCGTACCAGGCCCCCGCCCTGGGTGCGACGGTGCCGCGCTCGGGGTCCTCGGGCCCCGGGGTGCCGCGCAGGCAGCCGCCGTCCGACTCGCCCGGGGTCTTCACCCACAGCGCGGCGTCGTGCAGCGGATCGCCGGTCCGCAGGGTGGGCCGGGCGCCCAGACCGCGGTCGGGCGGATTGCACCAGTCCTGGGGGTCGGGGTGGCGTCCGATCGGCGGGATCCAGGGACCGCGGCCGTTCCGGCTGGTGTCGGTGACGAAGTGCTTCATCCGGGCCGGGTCCACGGGTCCCACCCGGGCGTCCAGCCACGCCCGCGCATGGTCGCGGGGCCAGTACTGGCTGGGGCAGGACGCCGGGTCCCCGCCCTGCCCGGCGTACGCGAGACAGGAGGAGATCAACCTGCCGTACCAGGCGTTGGCGTCGTCGGAGCGGTAGCCGGAGACGTTGACGAAGAACCCGGTGGCGCGGTCGACTCCGGCCGCCAGGAGCCGCGGGACGATGGCGGGTACGGCATGCCAGGCGGGGTGTCCCGCGTCGAGGTAGACCCGGGTCCGGGGCAGCGGTTCCAGTGCGTCGACGGCGTAGCCGATCTCCGCGTACCGCGCCGCGGTCCGGGCGTCGGCGGGCTCGGCGGCGAACCGGTGCGGGGTCCTCCCGGCCGCCGCTTGCCCGGTGCCGCCGGGCGCCCCGTTCCCGATGCCGTGGCGGGTCGCGTCGTGGGAGCGGGGGGCTCCGGGGCGGGGGGCCCGGGTGCCCGGGGCCACGGTGGGCGGGGTCCCGGTGGGCGGGGTCCCGGTGGGCGGGGTCCCGGTGGGCGGGGTCCCGGTGGGCGGGGTCCCGGTGCGCGAGGCGCCGGGGCGGGGGGCCCGGGTGTGCGGGTCCCGGGTGTGCGGAGCGTTGGTGTGCGGGGACCGGGTGTGCGGGTCCCGGGCCGGCGGCTCGCCGTCGTGGCGCGGTCCGGGGCCGGGCTCCTGGGCACCCGGGCTCCGGGTGCCGGGTGCCTGCGGGCGAGGGCCGGCCGGGGAGGCGGGCCCCCGACCGGGGCCGGCCGGCCGGGCCGTCGCGGCGCCGGAGTCCGCCGCACCGGGCCGGGCGGGTCCGGAACCCCGCCCGCCGGTCGCCGGGGCGCCCGGCCGGTGACCGGCCGGCTCCGAGCGGCGCGGCGCGGGAGTGCGGCCGGGCGCGCCGGGCCCGGCCGGGGCCGGCCCCCGGTCGGCCATCGGGGGCCGCGCGGGAGCGGGGGCGCCGGGGCGGTGCGGCCCGGCCTCCGGCGATCGGGACGGCGCACCGGGCTCCGGCCCGGCGGTTCCGGCCCCGGGGCGGCCGCGGCCGGTGAGCGGGGGCCAGTCGCGGAAGCGGTCGGAGAGGTCGCCGATCCGTGACCAGTCCCAGCTCCCCTCCCGTCCGCCGGGGGCGCCCTCCTCGCCGCCCGCGTCCGCCGCCGGCCTCCCGGGGCGGTCGGCCTCCGGTTCGCCGGTGTCCCGGTCGGGGTCCGGCTCCCGGTCCGCGTCGTCCTCGTCCCCGTCGTCCTCGTCGTCCCCCTCGTCCTCGTTCCCGTCGTCCCCCTCGTCCTCGTTCCCGTCGTCCCCCTCGTCCTCGTCGCCGTCGTCCCGGTCCTGGTCGCCGTCGTCCTCGTCGGGGTCCGCGTCCGGGGTCCAGCCGTCGGCCGCGTCGGGGTCCCGCTCGTCCCGCTCGCCGTCCGGGTCCTGCGGATCGGTGCCGTCGCCGGGCGGGCAGTCCTGGGGCAGCAGGGCGAGGGCGTCCGGCTCCAGGACCACCAGGGCCTCGCGGTCGCCGATGCCGCGGGCGACGGCGTCGATCCACGCCCGGTAGGCGCGGCTGTCCCGGGCTCCGCCGGCCGAGTAGTTGCCGCAGTCGCGTCCCGGCACGTCGTAGAGGGTGAGCACCGGCACCTGGTGCCGGCGGGCCGCCGCCCGGGTGGTGTCCCGCACCTCCCGCTCCACCTCGGCGGGTGGCTGGTCCCCGTACCAGACGGCGTGCGGGGTGCGGATCATGGCGAGCAGGCCGGCGGCGTCCCGGTAGGCACCGGCCTTCGTCAGCCGCAGCAGATGGCGGTACGCGTCGGGGTCGGCGGGCGGGGTGTGGAGGCGGGTCCCCGGCGGCGTCGCCGATCGAGGCCCGGGGTCCGCCGCGGCTCCGGCCGGCAGCGGGGCGGCGGACGGCTCCCTGACGGCCGTCCCGGCGAGGACGGTCAGTCCGGCCAGCACGGTGAGTGCGGTGAGGTGTCGACGTCGTGTGCGCACGCCTCCCATTCCCGCGCGGGCACGGGGCGGCGGCAACCGCGGCCTACTCCGGGTGGCGCACGCCGACTGACTGGCCGTCAGGCCACGGAGCCGAACCGCCCGTGTCCGGCGGGGGGTTCGCCGTCGTGGTGGATCGGCGTATGAGCACCCGTCAGGGGGACCCCGCTGCCGCCGCGCCGGTGGGCCACGATCTCCGCGGCGATGGACAGGGCGGTCTCCTCCGGGGTGCGGGCCCCGAGGTCGAGGCCGATCGGGGAGCGCAGCCGGGACAGCTCGATCTCGGTGACCCCGGCCTCCCGCAGCCGGCCGAGCCGGTCCAGGTGGGTGCGCCGGGATCCCATCGCCCCGACGTAGGCGACCGGCAGCCGCAGCGCCCGCACCAGCAGCGGTACGTCGAACTTCGCGTCGTGGGTCAGGACGCACAGCACGGTGCGGCCGTCCACCTCGGTCGCCTCCAGGTACCGGTGCGGCCAGTCGACCACCACCCGGTCGGCGTCCGGGAAGCGCTGGGCGGTGGCGAACACGGGACGGGCGTCGCAGACGGTCACGTGGTAGCCGAGGAAGCCGCCGATGCGGGCGAGCGCGCCGGCGAAGTCGATCGCGCCGAAGACGATCATCCGGGGCGGCGGGACGCTGGCCTCCACGAGCAGTTCCAGCGGCTCGCCGCACTGACTGCCGTCGGCGCCGATGGTGACGGTGCCGGTGCGCCCGTTGTCGAGCATGGCGCGGGCCGTCCGGGCCGCCGTGCGGTCCAGGGCCGTGCCGGCCGCCACCGGGCCCCCGGTGAGGGTTCCGGTGTGGCCGCCGTCGGGCCGTACCAGCAGGGTGCGGCCGAGCAGGGCGGCCGGGCCGGCGGTGACCCTGGCGACCGCCGCCGCCTCCCC
The DNA here is from genome assembly GCF_044327625.1 of Streptomyces sp. NPDC018031. Taxonomy (NCBI): domain Bacteria; kingdom Bacillati; phylum Actinomycetota; class Actinomycetes; order Kitasatosporales; family Streptomycetaceae; genus Streptomyces; species Streptomyces sp. NPDC018031. The sequence goes on along the minus strand of NZ_JBIRFT010000002.1, from coordinate 339,529 downwards.
GCCGGCGGCGGCCGCGAGCGCGGCGGCGTGCACCGCGCGCTCGGGGTCCGCCGACCGGACCGGGGAGACAAGGACGTCGATGGCGCCGCCGCAGGTCAGGCCCACGGCGAAGGCGTCGTCGTCGGAGTAGCCGAAGCTCTCCCGTACGGTCTCGCCGCTCTCCAGCGCCTGTCGGCACAGTTCGTAGACGGCGGTTTCCACACACCCGCCGGACACGCTGCCGACCGCGGCTCCCGCGGCGTCGACGGCGAGCGCCGCGCCGGGTTGCCGGGGCGCGCTGCCGCTGACGGCCACCACGGTGGCGACGGCGAAGTCACGCCCCTCCTCGCACCAGCGGTGCAGATCGGCAGCGATGTCCAGCATGGGTGATCAGCTCCTAGCCCGACCGGGTCGGCTCACTTGGCACCGAGCCAGTGCTCGATGGGGTTGAGTCCGAAGTAGACGATGAAGACGCCGGTCAGTACCCACATGAAAGCCCCGGGCTCGCGGAATTTCCCCTGGGCGGCCTTGATCGCGGTGTAGGAGATCACGCCCGCCCCGACTCCTGCGGTGATGTTGTAGGTGAACGGCATCAGCGTCACGGTCAGGAAGACCGGGATGGACACCGCCTTGTCGCTCCAGTCGATGTGGGCGGCCGCGCTCATCATCATCGAGCCGATGACGACCAGGGCCGCCGCGGCGACCTGCTTGGGCACGAGCTGGGTGAGCGGTGTGAAGAAGAGGCAGGCGGCGAAGAACAGGCCCGTCACCACGGAGGAGAGGCCGGTCCGGGCCCCCTCACCGGCTCCGGAGGCCGACTCGATGAAGACGGTCTGGCCGGAGGCGCCGCTGACGCCGCCGATCGCGCCGCCCGCGCCGTCCACGAACAGGGCCCGGGACAGGCCGGGCATGCGGCCCTTGTCGTCCGCGAGCTTCGCCTCGGTGCCGACGCCGATGATGGTGGCCATCGCGTCGAAGAAGCCGGCCAGCACCAGGGTGAACACGATCATGGTGACGCTGATCGCGCCGATCTGGTCCCAGCCGCCGAACTCCACGTCGCCGAAGAGGCTGAAGTCCGGGGAGGAGACGGCGCTGCCGTGCAGCTCGGGGGTGGTGCCGCCCCAGTCCTTGTCGGTGAGGCCGCCGATCTTGGTGACCACGATCGACAGGACGGTGCCCACGACGATGCCCAGGAGGATCGCGCCGGGGACCTTGCGGGCCTGCAGCATGAAGATCAGCAGCAGGGTGACGGCGAAGAAGAACACCGGCCAGCCGACGAGCTGGCCGCCGGCGCCGGTGCCGAGCTGTACCGGCCCGCCCTCGCCGACGCCCACGAAGCCCGCCTTGACCAGGCCGAGCAGCGCCACGAACATGCCGATGCCCATGGTGATGGCGTGCTTGAGCGGCAGCGGGATGGCGTTCATGATCATCTCGCGGAGTCCGGTGACCACCAGCAGCATGATCACGACGCCGTAGATGACGCACATGCCCATGGCCTGCGGCCAGGTCATGTTGGGGATGACCTGGCTGACCAGGGCCGCCGACACGTTGAGGCCGGCCGCCAGGGCCAGCGGCACCTTGCCGATGAAGCCCATCAGCAGGGTGGACAGCGCCGCGGCGAACGCGGTGGCCGTCACGAGGGGGGCGTGGGCGAGGACGGTGCCGTCGACGTCGTCGACGGTGCCCAGGATCACCGGGTTGAGCAGGAGGATGTAACACATCGCCATGAAGGTGGTGATGCCGCCGCGCACCTCCTGCGCGACCGTGGATCCTCTGTCGGTTATGTGGAAGTACCGGTCGAGCCATGACCGTCCGGCCGAGGGACGGGAGCCCGTGCCGGCGTCCTCCGGGGACGTGCTGGGCTCGACTGTTGACTGGGTCATGCGGTGCCACTCCCAAGGTTCACAGGGGCACCCGCGCAGGCGCACGGGATTTGGGATGGAGCTCTGGCATCACGACCCGGGGGACGGCCCGGAGCGGTGGTGCGGTGTCCTCGCCTGGCCGGCGAGGCGTGGGGGGTGTGCTGCCCCCTGCGGGGCAGGGGGTGCGGTTCCCGGCCGTCGGACGGACGGGAGGGTCGCTCCCCGGTGGGGCCGGGGAACGGGCCCCGGCCCGGGGCCACCCGGCGGGCGGCCCCGCGGAACGGGGACGTGTGGTGCGGTGCCGCCCCCGTCGGGGCGGCACCGGTTGCCGGGACCCGCCGGCGGCGGGCCCGGCGGGCTAGGTGCCGGTGAGGTGCTCGGGTCGTACCGGCGTCCGGTTCAGTTCCAGGCCCGTCGCGTCCCGGATGGCGGCGAGCACCGCCGGGGTGGACGACAGGGTCGGGGCCTCACCGATGCCGCGCAGCCCGTACGGCGCGTGCTCGTCGGCGAGCTCCAGCACGTCGACCGGGATGCTCGGCGTGTCGAGGATCGTCGGGATCAGGTAGTCCGTGAAGGAGGGGTTGCGCACCTTCGCGGTCTCCGGATCGACGATGATCTCCTCCATCACCGCCATGCCCAGGCCCTGGGCGGTGCCGCCCTGGATCTGGCCGACCACGGACAGCGGGTTGAGCGCCTTGCCGACGTCCTGCGCGCAGGCGAGTTCGACGACCTTGACCAGGCCGAGCTCGGTGTCCACCTCCACCACCGCGCGGTGCGCGGCGAAGGAGTACTGGACGTGGCCGTCGCCCTGGCCGGTGCGCGGGTCGAACGCCTCGGTGGGGCGGTGCCGCCACTCGGCCTCGACCTCCACCGTCTCGCCCTCCAGCACCTCCGCCAGGTCGGCGAGGACCTCGCCGCCGTCGGTGACGACCCTGCCGCCCTCCAGCAGCAGCTCCGCGGTGGCCCAGGCGGGGTGGTACGAACCGAACCTGCGGCGGCCGATCTCCAGTACCCGCTCGCGGACCAGCTCGCAGGAGTTCTTCACCGCGCCGCCGGTGACGTACGTCTGGCGGGAGGCGGAGGTGGATCCGGCGGAGCCGACCCGGGTGTCGGCCGGGTGGATGGTCACCTGGTTGACGCCCAGCTCGGTGCGGGCGATCTGGGCGTGCACGGTGATGCCGCCCTGGCCCACCTCGGCCATCGCGGTGTGCACGGTGGCGACCGCCTCACCGCCCACGACCTCCATCCGCACCTTGGCGGTGGAGTAGTCGTCGAAGCCCTCGGAGAAGCCGACGTTCTTGATGCCGACCGCGTAGCCGACCCCGCGGACCACGCCCTCGCCGTGCGTGGTGTTGGACAGGCCGCCGGGCAGCTCACGGAGGTCCGCGGCGCCGTCGGCGGTCTCCCACTGGCGCTCCGGCGGCATCGGGCGCGCCTTGACGCGGCGCAGCAGCTCGGCGACCGGGGCGGGCGAGTCGACCGGCTGGCCGGTCGGCATGATCGTGCCCTGCTCCATGGCGTTGATCCGGCGGAACTCCACCGGGTCCAGGCCGAGCTTCGCGGCGAGCTTGTCCATCTGCGCCTCGTAGGCGAAGCACGCCTGGACCGCGCCGAACCCGCGCATGGCGCCGCAGGGCGGGTTGTTGGTGTAGAGCGCGATCGCCTCGATGTCGACGTCGTCGACCGCGTACGGGCCGACGGACAGCGACGAGGCGTTGCCGACGACGGCCGGGGAGGCGGAGGCGTAGGCGCCGCCGTCCAGCACGATCCGGCACTTCAGGTGCGTCAGCTTGCCGTCCCTGGTGGCCCCGTGCTCGTAGTGGAGCCTGGCCGGGTGCCGGTGGACGTGGCCGAAGAACGACTCGAACCGGTTGTAGACGATCTTGACCGGCTTGCCGGTGCGCAGCGCCAGCAGGCAGGCGTGGATCTGCATCGACAGGTCCTCGCGGCCGCCGAAGGCACCGCCGACGCCGGAGAGCGTCATCCGGACCTTCTCCTCGGGCAGGCCGAGGACCGGGGCGATCTGGCGCAGGTCGGAGTGGAGCCACTGGGTGGCGACGTACAGGTCGACGCCGCCGTCCTCGGCGGGCACCGCGAGGCCGGACTCGGGGCCGAGGAATGCCTGGTCCTGCATGCCGAAGGTGTACTCGCCGGTGACGATCGCATCGGCGCGCTTCGCGGCCTCGGCCGCGTCGCCGCGGACGATCGGCTGGCGGTGCACGATGTTCGGGTGCGGTACGTGCCCGGCGTGGTGGTCGTCGCGGCCGGGGTGGAGGACCGGTGCGTCCGCGGCGGTCGCGGAGGCCTCGTCGGTGACGACCGGCAGTTCCCGGTAGTCCACCCTGATCTTGGCGGCGGCGCGGCGTGCCGTCTCCGGATGGTCGGCGGCGACCAGGGCGACCGGCTCACCGTGGTGGCGTACCACGCCGTCGGCGAGGACCGGGGTGTCCTTGATCTCCAGGCCGTAGTTCTTCACGTCGGTCGGCAGGTCGTCGTGGGTGAGCACGGCGTACACACCGGGCGTCGCGACCGCCTCGGAGATGTCGATGCCCTCGATCGCGGCGTGGGCGACGGTGGAGCGCAGGATCTGGCCCCACAGCATGTCCTCGTGCCACAGGTCCGAGGAGTAGGCGAACTCGCCGGTGACCTTCAGGGTGCCGTCGGGGCGCAGCGTGGACTCGCCGACGCCGCCCCTGGTCAGGCTGGTCTGGGAGATGCCGGTGGGGGTGCGGGTGACTCCGCCCATGGTCAGACCGCCTCTCCGGCGCGGGCGGCCGCCAGGCGGACCGCGTCCAGGATCTTCTCGTAGCCGGTACATCGGCACAGGTTGCCCGAGAGCGCCTCGCGGATGTCGGCGTCGGACGGCTCGCTGTCGCGCTCCAGCAGTTCGTCGGCGGCGACCAGCAGGCCGGGGGTGCAGAAGCCGCACTGGACGGCGCCGGCGTCGATGAACGCCTGCTGGATGGGGGCGAGCGGCGGCCGGCCCCGGGACGGGCGCGCCTGCCGTTCCCGGGCTCCGTCCGGGAGGACCCCCGGCTCGGCCGGGTCCGGCGGGGTGCCGCCGCGGGCCCCGTCCGCGCACGCTTCGGCGCGGCCCCGGGCGAGGTCGGCGAGCCCTTCGACGGTGATCACCTCACGGCCCTCGACCTGTCCGGCGGCCACCAGGCAGGAGCAGACCGGCACACCGTCCAGGCGGACCGTGCAGGATCCGCACTCGCCCTGTTCACAGGCGTTCTTGGAGCCGGGCAGGCCGAGCCGCTCGCGCAGCACGTACAGCAGGCTCTCGCCTTCCCAGACGTCGTCCGCGGTCTGCGGCCGTCCGTTGACGGTGAAGTTCACGCGCACTGTGCTTCTCCCTTACTGCTGCCGCCGGCACGGTAGGCCTCCCAGACCCAGCCGAGGGTGCGGCGGGCCATGATGCCGACCGCGTGGCGGCGGTACCCGGCGCTGCCGCGGACGTCGTCGATCGGGTTGCAGGCGCCGGAGCACAGCTCGGCGAACCGCTTGGCGACGGACGGGGTGATGATCTGGCCGTTGTCCCAGAACCCGCCGTCGGCGAGCGCGGCGTTCAGGAAGTCCTCCGCCTCGCGTGCGCGTACCGGGGTGGGCGCGGCCGAACCGATGCCGGTGCGGACCGTCCGGGTCTCCGGGTGCAGGGCGATGCCGAAGGCGCACACCGCGATCACCATGGCGTTGCGGGTGCCGACCTTGGAGAACTGCTGGGGCCCGTCGGCGGTCCTGATGTGCACGGACCTGATCAGCTCGTCCGGCGCCATCGCGTTGCGCTTCACACCGGTGTAGAAGTCGTCGATCGGGATGAGCCGGCTCCCCCGGACGGACTCCACCTCGACCCGGGCCCCGGCGGACAGCAGCGCCGGATGCGCGTCACCGGCCGGGGAGGCGGTGCCGAGGTTGCCGCCGACGCCACCGCGGTTACGGATCTGCGGGGAGGCGACCGTGTGGGAGGCGAGCGCCAACCCCGGCAGTTCGGTGCGCAGATCCCGCATGATCCGCGTGTACGGGACGGACGGTCCCAGGCGGACGGTACCGCCGTCCGCGCTGACCTCCCACTCGCTCAGCTCGCCGATGCGGTTCAGATCCAGCAGGTGGTCCGGGCGCCGGTGATCGAAGTTGATCTCGACCATGACGTCCGTCCCACCCGCGATGGGCACAGCGGTGGGGTACTCGGCCTTCGCGGCGAGCGCCTCTTCCCAGCTGGCGGGGCGCAGGAAGTCCATGGGCGTTCTCTTCTCGGAATTCGTTCGTGGGGGTGAGGGGTGTTTCGGCGTGGTGTTCCTGTCTGTTTCCCGCCCTGGGAGGTGCCCTCCCGGGTTCGCGGCGATGTTCCCCGGTCGGCACCGCGCACGCGGCCTGGCAGTCAGTACACCGGTGGCCGCCCGGTCGGGTGCAGTGACGGAACGCATGAAGCGGTTGGCAGGCCAGGGGGCCGGTCTTGTAGATTCGAACGAAAGGCGGGGGCCGACAACCTCGCGGTATTCGACCGGTAACACCACGACAGATCGGCTGGCAACGACATGCGGCTGCGCGCACTGCTGGAGACCGAGGCCCTGGGCCTGCGACTGCTCGGCGGTGAGGAGGAGCTGGACCGCACGGTACGGGGCGTGATGACGACCGATCTGCGCGACCCCAGCCGCTACCTCACCGGAGGCGAGCTGGTCCTCACCGGCCTGGCCTGGCGGCGGGACCCCGCCGACTCGGAACGGTTCGTACGGATCCTGGCCGGCGCCGGGGTCGCCGGGCTCGCCGCCGGCGAGGCGGAACTCGGCGACGTCCCGGAGGACCTGGTGACGGCCTGCGTCCGGCACCGGCTGCCGCTGTTCTCGGTGGTCGAGGACGTGTCGTTCGCGTCGATCACCGAACACGTGGTGCGCCAGGTGTCCGGGGAGCGGGCCGGGGACCTCGCCGCGGTCGTCGACCGGCACCGGCGGCTGATGACCTCGGGGCCCGCGGGCGGCGGCCCGGACGTCATCCTCGACCTGCTCGGCTCCGACCTGGACCTGAACGCCTGGGTGCTGTCGCCCACCGGCCGGCAGATCGCCGGGGCCAGCCCGGGAGGCCCGGGCGCGCGGCTGCCCGCCGCGGTGTGCGCCCGGCTGGCCGGCGAGCACCTGGCCGCGGTACGGGCCGGACGGCGCCCCCCGCACCGGGTCGCGGTCCCCGGCAGCGGCACCTACTCGCTCTTCCCGGTGCGGGGCGGCAGCCGTCCGGCGGGCGCGGACGTCCGGGAGACGGTGCTGTCGGAGTGGCTGCTGGCGGTGGAGGCCGACGCCGGGGACTGGCCGGCCGAGCGGCTGGACCTGCTGCACGGCGTCACCCAGCTGATCGCGGTGGAGCGGGACCGGCGGGACGCGGCGCGCACGGTGCGGCGGCGGCTGGCCCAGGAGGTGCTGGAGCTGGTCACGGCGGCGGCCCCGCCGACCGAGATCGCCGCCCGGCTGCGGGTCGCCGCGCCGGTGCTGCTGCCCGGGCTCGGCGGCGCCCCGCACTGGCAGGTGGTGGTGGCCCGGGTGGAGTGGGGGCTGACCGGCGAGGGCTGGGCGCCGGAGGGCGCGGAGCCCGGCCGGGACGCGCAGCTCCCGGCCGGCCCGGTGTCCCAGGCGCTGCTGGAGGAGCTGCTGGTCGACCCGGAGGGCGCCGGACCCGATCCCTCGGACCGGATCGCGGTGGCGCACACCGGTGACGAGGCGGTCGCCCTGGTGGCGCTGCCCGCCGCCACCGACGACGAGCGGGCGGACGCCGCGCTCCACGCCGACCGGCTGCTCGCCGCGGTGCGCGAGCCGCTCGCCCGCGGGCTCGACGGGGACGGCCGGCTGACGCTGGGGGTCAGTGCCACGGTGCACTCCGCGGAGGGGTTGCGCGGCGCCCTGGAGGAGGCCCGGCACGCCCGCCGGGTGGCCGCGGCGCGGCCCGGCCGGGTGTGCGCCGCGGGCCACCAGGAGCTCGCCTCGCACGTGCTGCTGCTGCCGTTCGTGCCGGACGACGTCCGCCGCGCGTTCACCGCCCGGCTGCTGGACCCGCTGCGCGACTACGACCGCCGGCACCGGGCGGAGCTGATCCCCACCCTGGAGGCGTTCCTGGCCTGCGACGGGTCCTGGACCCGGTGCGCCACCCAGCTCCATCTGCACGTCAACACGCTGCGCTACCGGGTGGGCCGGATCGAGCAGCTGACCGGCCGCGACCTAGCCCGGCTGGAGGACAAGCTGGACTTCTTCCTGGCCCTGCGGATGAGCTGACCGGCTCCCCCGGGGCCCGTCCCCGGGTGCCGCCGAGGCCCACGGCCCGCCCCTTGGGTGCCACCGGGCCCGCCGGCACCGGTGGCGTCCCGGGCCCCGGCGCCGTCCGGTGCCGGGGCGGTGCCGGCCGGGGCCCGTCTCTTGCGCCGCCCGTTCGCACACCTGCCGCACGACATCCGACGGGCGTTCGCGCGAGCGGCCACGCCGGGTACCCCCGGAGAAAAGTTTGTGAATTCATTCACACCAACCCCTTGGCCGCCCCCGCGGGTTCGTGCTGAGATGCGGGCACGACTTCCGGCTCGACGGCGCGCTTGGGGAGGGCAATGTGGCGGACACCGCCATGTCACGGTCTGGATCGTCGGACTCATCGGAATCGCGACCGGGCCGAGGGGAGGACCCTCTCGATACGGCGGTGTGGCGGCTCCGGTCCCGCGGCTGCTGGCACGACGCCGCCGAACTGCTCGCCCCGCGTGCCGCCGGGGACCCGGCCATGGCACTGCGGCGCACCGCGCTCCTGACCGAGCAGTGCATGTTCACCGCGAACGGCTGGGAGGCGGCCGAGGACGCGCTGCGCGCCGCTGAGGCGCTGGCCCTGAGCGACGAGCACCGCGGGGCCGCCGCCTGCGAACGCGGCCACCTCGCCTACGCCTCGACCCTGTTCCAGGTCCGCGACCGGGCCGACGAGGCGCGGGCGGCGCTCGGCCGGGCGGTCGCCCTGCTCGCCCCGGACTCCCCGGCCCGTCCCCTGCTGGACTTCCGGCGCGGGCTGTTCGCGCAGCACCTGGCGCAGAACCCGGTGGGTGCCCTGGCCGCGTTCCGGCGGGCGCACGCCGGCGCGGCGACGCACGGCGACGAACTGCTCCGCTCCTTCACCTGGCGGCACCTGGCCGCGCTGGCGGAGGAGAGCGGGGATCTTCCCGAGGCACGCCGGGGCTTCGCCGAATCGCTGCGGATCCGGGAGGAGTTGGGCTACCTGATCGGCATCGCCCCGGCGCTGGCCGCCCTCGCCGAGGTGGCGGACGAGCCGGAGGCGGGGCGGATGCGCGCCGAGGCGGGGCGGCTGGTGCGGCTGCTGGGCGGGGTCCCGGCCTGGCTGGCCGCGCAGCTCGGCCGCGCACCCGGCCCCGCCGGCCCCCCGGACTGACCCGGTGGCGGCCGGCCCGGCGGACCGACCCGCTGGCGGACTGACCCGGTGGCGGCCGGCCCGGCGGACGGTGGCCGGCCGGCTCCGCGGTGCCCGGCGGGCTCAGGCCGCGCCGGCGAAGTGCTCGCGCACCAGCGACTCCACGACCGGGAGGTCGCGGGCGGCCAGCGCGTCGAGCAGCGCCACGTGCTCGGCGGCGTCCGCGACCAGGCCGGCGGTGCGGACCACCTGGCCCTGGGCCAGCGGCCACTGCGCCCGCCGGTGCAGGTCGTCGGCGACGATCACCAGCTGCTCGTTCCCGGCGAGGCTGAGCACCGCCTGGTGGAAGGCGCGGTCCGACTCCAGGTAGGCGGCCCGGTCGCCGCTCGCCGCGGCCAGCGCGGTGGCCTCGGCGAACGGCCGCAGGGCCGCCCACCGCTCGGGGGCCACGGTCTCGGCCAGCATCAGCATCACCGGGACCTCCAGCAGGGCCCGGACCTCGGCCAGCTCGGCCAGCTCGCGGGCGCTGCGCCGGGCCACCCGGAAGCCTCGGTTGGGGACGACCTCGACGGCGCCCTCGCCGGCGAGTTGCTGCATCGCCTCGCGGACCGGGGTGGCGGACACCCCGAAGCGCTCGGCGAGGGCGGGCGCGGAGTAGACCTCGCCGGGGGTGAGTTCGCCACCGACCAGCGCGCCGCGCAGGGCTTCCAGGATCTGGCGGCGCACGGAGTGCCGTTGCAGCGGCACGCGCGGCGGCGCCATCTCGGCGATGGGCTGCTCCACTCGGATCCTCCTGACGTCGCCTTGAACCATAAGCGGGCGTCGCGCGAGGTCAAACCCCGATCTTGTGAGCTAAGGTAAGGCTAACCTCACGTACTCGCGATTCGGTGGTTCCACCATGGCCGTGCCCGCCCGCCCGCTGCCCGACACCCCGGCGCCCTCGCGCGGTCCGGCGGCGGTCACCGCGTCCCCGCTGTCCGAGGCGTACACCCGCCTCTCCGGGGTCTACCCCGGGCTGACGGTGCTGGAGGGGGAACCGCGGTCCGGCGGGGGCTGGGTGACCTCGGCCGAACTCGCGGCCGGCGGCGCGGCGCTGGACGCCTTCCTCGGCTGGGACGAGGACCAGGTGCTGCGGGACTACGGGGAGCCGGGCCGGCCCGACGTGGTGGCCGGATTCGGTCTGCACCGCTATGTGTGGCCGGCCTGTCTGCTGGTGACCGTGCCGTGGTTCCTGCTCCGGCGGGTGCCCCGGCTGCCCGTCGGGCAGGTCTCCCTGGACCGGGCCCGGGGCCGGATGACCGTCCGGGTGACGGAGTTCCGGTGCCTGCCGGACGACCCCGCCGCCGCCCTGCCCGGCGCCCGTGTGGTGCCGGACGAGGAGGGGCTGCGCGACGCGGTGCGGGAGGCGGTCGCCGAACACGTGGGCCCGGTGCTGGACGCGTTCCGCCGCCGGACGCGGCGCGGCACCCGGGCGCTGTGGGGGATGGTGGCCGACGACATCACCGAGGGGCTGTGGCGCATCGGCGCGCTGCTCGGCGAGGAGGACCGGGCGCTGACCGAGCTGGCCGGGCTGCTGCCGTCGGCGGTGACCCCGTATCCGGTCGGTGCCGGGTTCCGCGAGCTGACCGGCCCGGACGGCGACCGGCTGGTCACCCGGGACCGCGCCGCCTGCTGCCTGTTCTACACCCTGCGGCCGCGGGAGACCTGCGCGACCTGCCCCCGCACCTGCGACACAGAGCGCATCCGGCGGCAGATCGCAAGCTGATCGCTTCGATTCCACCGAAACGGATTCCATGAATAGAATGCAAGTCGCTTGCACCAGGCGAGCGTTCGAACCGTAGCGCACCTATCCGCGTGTCCCCACCGTCCGTTGGCGTCCTCTTGCCGGGAAACCCCTTGAGGCAAGGCCCGACTCCGCCAAGATGTCGCGCGAGTAGGCCGTTCCGCGGCCAGAACACCACACGGAAGCGAGGCTAGGGGCCGGATGAGACTGACCGACATATCGCTGGGCTGGGCGCTGCCCCTCACCGTGGCGCTCGTCGGAGTCGGGGTGGCCGGGACGGTGCTCGCTCGCGGTCGTGCCGGAAAGCACAAGAAGGAGGCGGTGGTCACGGACTCCTGGGAGCGCAGCGAGGAGCGACGGCGGCGCAAGGAGGCGATCTACGGCATCGCCTCGTACGTCCTGCTGTTCTGCTGTGCCGCGGTCGCCGCGGCGCTCTCCTTCCACGGGCTGGTCGGCTTCGGCCGGCAGAACCTCAACCTCTCCGGCGGCTGGGAGTACCTGGTCCCGTTCGGCCTGGACGGCGCGGCCATGTTCTGCTCGGTGCTGGCCGTGCGGGAGGCGAGCCACGGTGACGCCGCGCTCGGATCGCGGCTCCTGGTATGGCTGTTCGCCGGTGCCGCCGCCTGGTTCAACTGGGTGCACGCGCCGCGCGGCATGGGCCACGCGGGCGCCCCGCAGTTCTTCGCCGGCATGTCGCTCTCCGCGGCCATCCTCTTCGACCGCGCGCTGAAGCAGACCCGCCGCGCGGCGCTCCGCGAGCAGGGCCTGGTGCCGCGCCCGCTGCCGCAGATCCGCATGGTCCGCTGGCTGCGCGCGCCGCGGGAGACCTTCGCCGCCTGGTCGCTGATGCTGCTGGAGGGTGTGCGGACGCTGGACGAGGCGGTCGAGGAGGTCCGCGAGGACCGGCGGCAGAAGGAGCAGACCCGGACCCGCCGGCGGGACCAGGAGAAGCTGGAGCGCGCCCGGATCAAGGCGTACAACCGCCAGCACCGGATGTGGGGCCGCCGGGGCGGCCGCCAGGTGGACGTCGCGCTGCCCTCGGGGCAGCCGCCGCAGCTCGGCTCGGACCCTGCCATAGCGGAGCCCGGACAGCTGCCCGCGCGCTCCTCCCTGCCGGCCCTGCGGTCCGCGGAGCCGGAGACCGACAGCATCGCCGAGCGGACCTCGGACGTGCTCAGCCCTTTCGACAAGGCTCGGCCGCGAACCGTTGACCTCACGGCCGAGGACGACACCCTGACCATCCCGCGCCTGGACTCCCTGGAGGAGAAACTGGCGCAGATCGAGCGGCAGTTCGGCTGACCGGGCCGCCGCACGGCACCCGCCGGGCGGCACCGGAGCCGGTACCCGCTCAGGCGGCCACGCCGTCGAGTTCGAACCACACCACCTTGCCGACGTCCTGGGCCCGCACCCCCCAGGCGTCGGCAAGTGCGTTGACCAGCAGCAACCCCCGGCCCGACGTACCCTCTTCGGCACCTTCCGGATGGCGCCGGGGGGTCGGCCGCCGGTCGACGAAGTCCCGTACCTCCACCCGTAATCGGCCTCGCCTGCGCTCGGTGGGGTGGCCGCCGTCCAGGGTGACGGTGACCACCGCGCCGTCGTCGGTGTGCACCAGGGCGTTGGTCACCAGTTCGCTGGTGAGGAGTTCCGCGGCGTCGGCCCGGCCGGGGCCGCCCCACTGGCGCAGCAGGGAGCGCAGCTCGCGCCGGACCTCCGCCACCCCCGTCAGTTCGGCGTGACGCAATCGGATCTCCAGGACCTGCCCCCGCTCCCCTTCGGTCGCCGCCGTGCTCTCCGGCCATCTGGTGTCCATGCCGCCTCGCTGTGCAGGCTGACGCTTCATTCCTTCCCCGCCCCGCCGTTCGTCGACTCTCCGGCACCCCATGTCCTCGAACGCGCTCACGGGAATGCATGCCCCGCGGGTCGGTCCCCGTACACCTCGGAAGGTGATCTCCCGGAAGCACGACCGGGCGCACGGATCCTGGCCGGAGCGCCGGCGGGGCATCAGGGGCGCGGGACGTTGCGCAGGTTGGAGCGGGCCATCTGGAGCATCTTGCCGACGCCCCCGTCGAGCACGATCTTGCTGGCGGAGAGCGCGAAACCGGTGACCATCTCCGCCTTGATCCTGGGCGGGATGGACAGCGCGTGGGGGTCGGTGACCACGTCGACCAGGGCCGGGCCCTTGTGCCGGAAGGCGTCGCGCAGCGCCGGGCGCAGCTGCTTGGGCTTCTCCACCCGCACCCCGTAGGCCCCGGCCGCCTCGGCGAGCGCCGCGAAGTCCGGGTTGCGGTTGCCGGTGCCGTACGAGGGCAGGCCGGCCACCAGCATCTCCAGCTCCACCATGCCCAGCGAGGAGTTGTCGAACAGCACGATCTTCACCGGCAGGTCGTACTGCACCAGGGTGAGGAAGTCGCCCATCAGCATGGCGAACCCGCCGTCGCCGGACATCGCCACCACCTGGCGGCGGCGGTCCAGGAACTGCGCCCCGATCGCCTGCGGCAGGGCGTTGGCCATGGACCCGTGGGTGAACGAACCGATCACCCGGCGGCGGCCGTTGGGGGTGAGGTAGCGGGCCGCCCACACGTTGTTCATGCCGGTGTCGACCGTGAAGACCGCGTCCGGGGCGGCCTCCTCGTCCAGCACCGAGGCGACGAACTCCGGGTGGATGGGCACGTGCTTGTCCACCTTGCGGGTGTACGCCTTGACCACCCCCTCCAAGGCGTCCGCGTGCTTCTTCAGCATCCGGTCCAGGAACCGTCGGTCGTTCTTCACCCGCACCCGGGGCGTCAGGCAGCGCAGCGTCTCCCGTACGTCGCCCCACACCGCCAGGTCGAGCTTGGACCGGCGGCCCAGGTGCTCGGGCCGGACGTCGACCTGCACGGTCCGCACGTCGTCCGGGAGGAACGCGTTGTACGGGAAGTCCGTGCCCAGCAGGATCAGCAGGTCGCACTCGTGGGTGGCCTCGTAGGCCGCGCCGTAGCCGAGCAGCCCGCTCATCCCGACGTCGAACGGGTTGTCGTACTGGATGTGCTCCTTGCCCCGCAGCGCGTGCCCGACCGGGGACTTCACCCGCTCGGCGAACGCCATCACCTCCGCGTGCGCCCCGGCGGTCCCGCTGCCGCAGAACAGCGTCACCTTCCGGGCCTCGTCCACCATCCGGGCGAGCGCGTCGATCTCCTCGTCACCGGGGCGCACCGTCGGGCGGGAGGTGACCAGGGCGTGCTCCACGGCCCGCTCCGGGGCCGGGCGGGCGGCGATGTCGCCGGGCAGCGACACCACGCTGACGCCGCCGCGCCCCACCGCGTGCTGGATCGCGGTCTGCAGCACCCGGGGCATCTGCTGCGGGCTGGAGATCAGCTCGCTGTAGTGGCTGCACTCCCGGAACAGCTGGTCGGGGTGGGTCTCCTGGAAGTACCCGGTGCCGATCTCACTGCTCGGGATGTGGGACGCCAGGGCCAGCACCGGAGCCATCGAGCGGTGCGCGTCGTACAGCCCGTTGATCAGGTGCAGGTTGCCGGGGCCGCAGGAGCCCGCGCAGGCGGCGAGGTTGCCGGTGAGCTGCGCCTCGGCGCCGGCCGCGAACGCCGCGGCCTCCTCGTGCCGCACCTGGATCCAGTCCATGCCGCGGTTGCGGCGGATGGCGTCCACGACGGGGTTGAGGCTGTCCCCGACGACTCCGTACAGCCGGCGCACCCCGGCCCGCGCCAGGATGTCCACGAACTGCTCCGCCACCGTCTGCTTGCCCATCGCGCTCGTCCCTTCGGGTGACCTGGGCTGCCCCGTCCCGGGCCTTCCGGTGCCGTCCGGGCCCACCGGGTCCGGCCCGCGCGGGCAGCCGGACGCGCGCCGGGCGGCACCGGGCGCGCCCGCGGCCGCACCGGCCCACGGGACCATCAACCCACGGACCCGGCGCTCACGCCTCCCAGACGGCGGCCGCCGTACGGTCGTCGGCGTAGCCCTTCACCCGGGTCTGCGCGTCGGCGAGGAAACCGGCCAGTCCCGGTGGCTCCGCGCCGGCCCACCGTTCGCCGAGCGCCCTGGCCAGCGCGGGCTCGCCGCGCAGCGGTTCGGCCAGGCCGGGACTGCACAGCAGGAGGGTGTCACCGGGCCGGGCGACCGAGGCCCGGAAGCGGAAGGGGTCGAGGTCCGGCGGTCCGTCACCGGCCGGGCCGCCGGCCGGGTGACCGGCGCCGTCCGGGTCCGCGGGGCGGCCGTCCGCCGCTCCGGCCGCGGGGCCGCCGGAGGTCGCGGCCGCGGCGGCGTCCGGCTCCGCCCGGTCCGCCGTCCCCGGCGTCTTCGGCTCCCAGGTGCCCCGTGGCTCGCCGGGCTCCCGGGGCTCCCGCACCGGGGGTTCCAGGTCCTGCCACGCCCCGTCCCGCAGCCGGAACAGTCCCCCCGCCCCGGCCCCGAAGAACACCCGGGTCCGGCAGGCGGGGTCGGCGGGCAGCAGCAGGCAGCGCAGTGAGGCGGTGTAGGTGTCCGGGTCCAGGCCCAGTTCCGCGGCGCGGGTCCGCAGTCTGCCCAGGCTGCGGGCGGTGAGCCGGTGCAGCCCTGACCTGAGCGCGGCCCGGCTGCCCGCCCGGAGGTCGGCGGCGAGCCGGGCCTGGCTCCGGCCGACCGCGCCGCCGATCCACTCGCACACCTCGTGCGCCGCCCGGTGCGCCCCTTCGGCCGCGCGGAGTCCGGTCGCCACGGCCACCAGCAGCAGTGCGGACTCGCCCGCCCCGAACCGCGCGGTCAGCAGCGCGTCGCGGCGCGGCTCGCCGCGGAAGCGCGCCGAGTCGCCGCGTAACGAGGCGGCGCGCAGGGTCAGCGGGCCGTACCGGGCGCCGTCCAGCACGGTGTCCGGGACCAGGGTCCGAAGGCCCGCCGGGTCGGCGAGGGGCAGCGCGGTCGGTTCGGGCTCGTAGGTGGGGGGCCGGTCCCCCACGTATCCGACCCGCGCCGGGTCGGATACCCGGGACGTCCGGGCTCCCGCCGCCCCGGCCGCTCCGACCGCTCCGGCCGGAGCCGGCGCGCCGGCCGCCGGCCCGTCGTCCGCCCCGCCCGCGCGGCCGTCCCGCGGCGGCGGGACGTCGCGGCGCGGCGGCCGGGCGGCGGGCCCCGGCCCGTCGTCGTGCGTGCGCGGAGGGCCGGAGTCCGGCGGTCCGCCCCGGGATGCCCCGGCCTCCGGCGGTCCGTCCTGCGGCGCTCGGGCATCGGGCGGTCCGTCCTGCGGTGCTCCGGCGTCGCCGCCCGGACCCGCTCCGGGAGCGGACGGGGCGCCGGGGCCCGGCGGGCCGGGCGGTGGCGGACCGCCGGACCGGGCCGAGGGGCCGGGACCGGGCGGCGGAGCACCCGCCGCGCGGAAAGCGGAAGCGACGCGGTCGTCCAGGGAGTCCCCGCCCGGGGCCGGCCCGGCGTCGTCCGAACCCTCTTCGTACAGCTCGCGCCACCAGTCGTGCTGGGTGCCGCGCCTCTCCCCCTGCTGGCTCATGCCCCATATTGTCCACACCGCGGACCGATCCGGAACAGAACTCGGCCGATGCCACCTGGCCGCGTGCCCGCCCACCGGTGCGAGGATGTGGCCCGACCGTGGGAGGGGTGTCACGTGCTGGGTGCCATTGGTCTGGACGACATACAGGAGTCGGCCTACCGCGCGCTGGTCGCGCTCGGTTCCGCCGACGTGACCGATCTCGCGGACCGGCTGACGCTGCCCGCGGAGGACGCCGTGCGCACCCTGCGCGACCTGGAGCGCGAGGGGCTGGCCGCGCGCTCCCCGGTGCGGCCGGGGCACTGGGTCGCGGCTCCGCCCGGGGTGGCGCTGGGCGCCCTGCTGAGCCGGCACCGCCGGCGGCTGGAGCGGGCCGAGCGGGCGGCCGTGCTGCTCGACAAGGAGTACCGCGCGGAGGGGGCCGCCGCGCCCGGGGCGCTGGAGGTGGTCACCGGCGCCGGCCCGGTGGCCCACCGGTTCGCGCAGCTCCGCTGGGGTGCCGTGGACGAGGTGTGCGCCCTGGTCGCGGGGCGCGCGGCGGATCCCTGGCCCGCGGTGGGCGGGGGCGCCGTGCAGCGGGTGGTGATCGAGCGGGACGCGCTGCTCTCCGGCCCGTCCGGCCCCGGTGGCCACGGCCCCGGGCCGGGGCCCGGGCCCCGGCTGCGCGTGGCGGAGCGGGTCCCCGCGGACCTGGTGATAGCCGACCGGACGCTCGCGATCGTGCCGCTGACCGCGCGGGCCGCCGAGCCGGCCGCCCTGGTGGTGCACGCCAGCGGCCTGCTGGAGGTGCTGCTGGCGCTGTTCGAGGCGGTGTGGGCGGAAGCGGTGCCGCTGCGGCTCGGCGGGGACTCCCGCGACTGCCCCGGGGAGGACGTGCCGGACTGTCCGGACTCCCCGCTCGGGCCGGACGGCACGGATCTGGCGATCCTGTCGCTGCTGCTCGCGGGGCTGACCGACGCCAGCACCGCCCGGCAGCTGGACCTGGGGCTGCGGACCGTGCAGCGGCGGGTGAAGCGGCTGATGGAACTGGTCGGGGTGACCACCCGGCTGCAGCTGGGCTGGCACGCCTACGAGCGCGGCTGGGTGTCCCGCCCCGACCGGGCCGGGACCGGGCCGGTGGGCGACGGCCCGCCTACCTCGGACGGACCGGACCGCGGCCCCCGCCGGGACCCGGCGCCGGCCCCGCCGGCGGAGCGCACCCCCGGGGCCGACGACGGTGCCCCCGGGCACCCCGACGACGATCGCGGGCACCGGCAGGACGGGGCTCGGCCCGATGGCGGGCCGGAGGGAGAGCCGGACCACGGGCCGGGACCCGGGCGGGCCTGGCCCGGGGAGCCGGGCCGACCCGCCGCGCCGCAGGAGCACGGCACCGCCGCGCCCGCGGAGCGCATCAGCACCCGGGCCGCCGGTCCGGGGACGGCGCCCGGGTAGCGTCCGGCCCGGCCCGGGCGGACGCTGCCGGGACCGGGGCGGGGCCCGCGGCGGGCGGCGGGCGGCCGCTGTCGGGGACGGGGGCGGGGGCCGGGGCCTCGGCGGGCGGCGGGCGGCGGGCGGCGGGCGGCGGGCGGCGGGCGGCGGGCGGCGGGCGGTCGTACCGCCTACGGCCCGGCCGCGGGCGGGGCGCGAGGAGGTCCGGAGGCGTTCCCGGGCGGCTTCCGTCAGGCTGGGGCCATGGGGACGTGGCAGTTGGTCCTGTGCGGCCTGGTCATGCTGTTCGGGCTGATCGGCGTCGTGGTACCGGGCCTGCCGGGGCCGCCCGTCGTCTGGGCGGGGGTCCTGTGGTGGTCGATGACCGAGAAGACCGTCCTCGCCTGGGGCGTGCTGGCCGGCGCCACCGCCGTGCTGCTGCTGAACCAGGCGGTGAAGTGGCTGCTGCCGGCGCGGCGGATGGGCGGTGCCGCGATCAGCCGGCGCACGTTCCTGCTGGCCGGGGCGGCCGGGATCACGGGCTTCTTCGTGATCCCGGTGCTGGGGGCGCCGCTCGGCTTCGTCGCCGCGATCTACGGCGCGGAACGCCGGCGGCTGGGCGGGCACGGGGAGGCCCGGGCCTCGACCCGGCAGGTGATGCGGACCATCGGGACGAGTGTGCTGGTCGAGTTGTGCGCCTGCCTGCTGGTGGCCGGGGCCTGGCTGGGCGCGGTGGTCGCGGCCTGACCGCGCCGCCCCGCGCCTGCGCCGCCCGGCGCACCCCGGGCGACGCCCGCCCCGACGCACCCCGGACGACTCCCCGTCGGGCCCCGGCGACTCGCGCGCCCGGCGGACCCCGGACGCCCCGCCCGCCCCGGACGCCCCGCCCGCCCGGCGGGCCTCAGGAGTCCGCGCCGTCCCGGTACTTCTCCAGCAGGCGGAGCCACACCTCGCTGATCGTGGGGTAGGCGGGAACTGCGTGCCAGAGCCGCTCCACCGGGATCTCCCCGGCGACCGCCATCGACGCGGAGTGCAGGAGTTCGCCGACCGCCGGCCCCACGAAGGTGGCGCCGAGCAGGTGCCCGCGGTCCTCGTCGACCACGATCCGGGCCTGGCCGCGGTACCCGTCGGCGTACAGTCCGGCCCCGGCCACCTGCGCCAGGTCCTGGTCCACCACCCGGATCCGGTGGCCCTGGTCCCGGGCCTGGGCGGCGGTCAGTCCGACCGAGGCGGCCTCCGGGTCGGTGAACACCACCTGGGGCACGGCGGCGTGGTCGGCGGTCGCCGAGTGCGCGCCCCACCGCCCGGTGTCCGGCGCGGGCGTGCCGCGCACCCGGGCCCCGATCGCCGCGCCCGCGATACGTGCCTGGTACTTGCCCTGGTGGGTGAGGAGCGCCCGGTGGTTGACATCCCCCGCCGCGTACAGCCAGCCGTCCGGCACCTCGGTGACCCGGCAGCTGTCGTCCACCTCCAGCCACTGCCCGGGGGTCAGGCCGACCGTCTCCAAGCCGATGTCGTCGGTGCGCGGCGCACGGCCGGTGGCGAACAGCACCTCGTCCGCCTCCAGCTCGCCGCCGCCGTCCAGGGTGAGGGTGACCGGGCCGCCGTCGGCGCCGGCGCGCCGGACGCCGGTCACCGAGGTCCCGGTACGCACCGCCACCCCGGCCTCGGTCAGGCTCCGGGCGACCAGTTCCCCGGCGAACGGCTCCATCCGGTCGAGCAGGCCCGTGCCCCGGACCAGCAGCGTCACGGCCGAGCCGAGCGCCTGCCAGACGGTGGCCATCTCGACCGCGACCACCCCGCCGCCGATGACGGCCAGCCGCCCCGGCACGGTCGGCGAGCTGGTCGCCTCCCGGCTGGTCCACGGCCGCACGGTGTCCAGGCCGGGCAGTTTCGGCAGGGCGGCCCGGCTGCCGGTGCAGACCGCGACGGCGTGCCGGGCGGTGAGCAGCCGCCGGCCGCCGTCCGGCAGGTCGACGCGGACCCGGCGCGGCCCGTCGAGCCGGCCCCGGCCGCGGACCAGTTCGATCCCGGCCGACTCCAGCCAGCTCACCTGGCCGTCGTCGTTCCAGTGGGACGCGTACGCGTCGCGGTGCGCCAGCACGTCCGGAACGTCCAGCGGGCCGTCCGCCCGTTGCCGCAGTCCGGGGACCCGGCGGGCGTCGGCCCGCGTGATGACCGGGCGGAGCAGCGCCTTGCTGGGCATGCAGGCCCAGTAGGAGCATTCACCGCCGACCAGTTCGTGCTCGACGATGACGGTGGACAGGCCGGCGGCGCGGGTGCGGTCGGCGAGGTTCTCCCCGACCGGTCCGGCGCCCAGGACGATGACGTCGCAGTCGACAGCGCTCATGCGGGCCATCCTTTCGTGGACCGGCGGACCCGGCCACAGCAGGGCGCTCCGGGTACCGCGGCCGCCGGCGGGCTCCCGTTCCCCGGTGCGGCCGCCCGTCCGCGGCGCTCAGTCGAACCGGATGTGGCGGACGCTCACCCACTGGCGGCGCAGGAACTGGGTGAGCCGCCCGTCCGAGGCGGGGACCGGGCGCAGTCCCGCGCGGCGCGCGACGTCGTCGGCGATGTCCGGCACGGTACGTCCGTCGGTCGGCACCTGGACACCGAACTCCGGTTGCCGCAGCGCCTCCAGACAGCGGTCGACCTGGGCGACGGCCCAGCTGTCACCGCCGCGCAGCAGCGGCACCACCCGGCCGCGCAGCCGCCGCAGCACCGTCTCGCGGGAGGCCAGCAGCGCGAAGTGGTGCACCGGATGCCCGGCCTCGCGCAGTGCGCCGACGGTCTCCCGGTGGTACACCGGGTCGACCACCGTCATCGGCACGATGACCGGTCCGCGCGCCTCGCGCAGCACCAGATCGATCATCTCGAAGGCACCCCGCCGCCACAGCGGCAGGTCCTGGAAGTCGCCGCGCAGCCGTCCCGGCAGCATCCGGTGGAGACCGAAGCCCAGGTGCTCGGGGTCGCACACGAAGCTGCCCGGCAGCCGCCGGTGCAGTTCGTGGGCGACCTGGGTCTTGCCCACTCCGAAGGGGCCGTTGAGCCATATCAGCATGGCCCCAGCCTAGGACCGGCGGCAGGCGTCGGCTCCGCGGTCCGGAACATCCGGAGGGCCCCGCGGATGCGGCCGGCCGCGGCGGACGCGTCCGGCGCGGCGGATGCGGCCGGCGCGGCGGATGCGGCCGGCGCGGCGGATGCGGCCGGCGCGGCGGATGCGGCCGCCGGGTGCGCGAGGGCGGGCGGCCGCCGGACCAGCGTCCGGCGGCCGTCCCCGGGCGGGGTGCTCACGGCCGCCGCACGGTCCGCCCCTTGCGCTCCATCATGTGCCGGCCCAGGGCCTGCCGTTGCTTCCACTCGCGGCGCATCTCGGCCCGGAGCCGGGCGTCGGTACGGGCGGCGAGCCGCTCGTTCTCGCGCGCCAGTTTGCGGTAACTGTCCAGCCGGCGCTCGGGCAGGGTGCCGTCGTCGACGGCGGCGAGGACCGCGCAGCCGGGCTCCTGGAGGTGGGCGCAGTCCTGGAAGCGGCACTCCCCGGCCAGCGTCTCGATCTCGGCGAACGCCTGGGCGAGCCCGCTGCCGGCGTCCCAGAGCCCGACCCCGCGCAGCCCGGGCGTGTCGATAAGGACCCCGCCCGACGGCAGGCGCAGCAGGTTCCGGGTGGTGGTGGTGTGCCGCCCCTTGCCGTCCACGTCGCGGGCTGCCTGCACGGTCTGCGCCTCCTCCCCCAGGAGCACGTTGGCCAGGGTGGACTTGCCCGCGCCCGACTGGCCGAGGAGGACCGCGGTACCGGCGGCGAGGAGGGCGGCGAGCACGTCGACGCCCTCACCGGTCGCCGCGCTGACCGCCAGCACCTCGACCCCGGGGGCCGCCGTCCGGGTGTCCGCCACCAAGTGGGCGAGGGTGACCGGGTCGGTGACCAGGTCGGACTTGGTGAGCACCACCAGCGGCTGGGCCCCGCTCTCCCAGGCCAGGGCGAGGAACCGCTCCACGCGCCCGAGGTCGAGCTCGACGGCGAGGGACAGGGCGATGACGGCGTGGTCGACGTTGGCGGCGAGGATCTGCCCCTCGGACCGCTTGGACGAGGTGGAGCGGACGAACGCGGTACGGCGCGGCAGCAGGGCCCGCACGTACCCCTGGTCGAGGTCGACGGCGGCCCAGTCGCCGGTGCACATGATGTTCAGCGGGTCACCGGTGGTGACCAGCGCGGTGTCCGCCTGTACGGTGCGCACCCCGGCGCCGGGGTGGTCGGCGCCGTCGGCGGGCCGGGGGCCCGGGCGGGCGTCGGCGACGACGAGGTCGCAGCGTCCGCGGTCGACCCGGACGATCCGGCCGGGCGCCAGCCCCGCTTCGGCGTACGGGGCGAAGGCCGCGGCGAAACCGGCGTCCCAGCCGTAACCGGAGAGCGGGTGGTGCGGAAGTGACGTGGTGGAGAGAGACAAGGGGGACCCTTCTCAGGGTGGGCCCCGGGTGCCGCGCGCGGGCGCGGCGATATGACGGAGTGTCAGCCGGGGGCCACAGGGGTGGGGTGGACGAGCTGTCGGGTCCGGGCGGTGCCCGGCGCGGTAACGGCCGTCATCGTCCTCACCTCCTGTTTCCTGTATCGGGCCCGTGCGGTGCCGCACGGTTCGGCGTGTCCGTCGGTCCGGCCGCGGGCGGCCGGTCGCGGTCCGCGGGGCGCGGACCGGAACGCGGCTCAACCTAGCCCGGTAGGCAGGGCCGCGCCACCGGTTTTGGGAGCGGGCCGGGCGCCGGCCCGCCGGGCCCGGCCCCGGGGCCGGCGGTTCCGCGCGGGCCCTGCTCCAGCCGGGCCGCCGCGGCGTGCAGCAGCACGACGGCCATTCCCCGGACGACCGGGTGCGCCGCGGCCCGCCGGACCGCTTGCCAGGTGCGGTTCACTCCGCCCTCCTTCGCCTCGTCCATCTCATCTGTCTCGGCTGTCTCGGCTGTCTCGCCCGCCTCGTCCGTCTGTCCATCTCATCCGTCTCGGCTGTCTCGCCTCTGTCACGTCTGTCTTGTCTGCCTCATCCGCCTCGGCCGTCCTGCCCGTCTCGGTCGCCTCGGGTGCCCGCGCCGCCCGCCGCCCGCCGGGGCCGGCGGCGCGCGGGGTCAGTGCCGGTGACCGCCGTCGGAGTGCTCCGGGGCCGCCGGCTTCCCGCCGGTCGCGGGCTTGGCGTCGTCCGCCGATCCGCCCACCCGCACCGTGAAGGCGGCGGTGCGCACCGTGCCCTCGTGCTGGAAGTCGAGGAACAGCCGGTAGGTGCCGGCGCTGGGGGCGGTGGCGGTGAAGGAGATGTCCGGCCCGGGGCGGGTCGAGCCGTCGCCGGGCTCGCCGTGCGGGTGCACGTGCAGGTACCCGAGGTCGCCGCCGCGCAGCGCCACCAGGTGGCCGTACGCCTCCAGGTACGGGTCGAGGTCGGTGACCGGGCGGCCGTCCTTGGCCACCTTCAGGGTCAGCTCGGATTCGGCTCCGGGGCGCAGGATGCCGTCGAGGGTGACGGTGTAGCCGTCGACGGTGGCGGTCCGGCCGGGCGCGGGCAGTTCCGCGGGCCGGTAGGCGCCGCCGACCGCCAGGTCGGCACCGAGGGTGAGGTTCTCGCCGCCCTTGACGTCGGGGGTGAAGTCGGCGAAGAGCCGGTAGTCACCCGCCCTGGGCAGTTTCACCCCGGTGCGCCAGGTGCCGTCGGCGGCGCGCGTGGGGTGCAGGTGGCGGTAGGTGGTCAGGTCCCGCGAGGAGAGGATGAGGTGCAGTTCCTTGCCGTGCTCCGTCCGGAAGGCGGTCACCGGCCGGCCCTTGCGGTCCAGGACGGTGAAGCGCAGGTCGGTGTCCTCGCCCGCGTCGATCCGGGGGGTCCGCAAGGCGAGCCGGTAGCCGTTCTCGGCGATCTGGAGGCCGCCCGGCGCGTGGGCGGCCTCGGCGGCCGCGCCGCTCCGGGAATCGGCGCCGCCCTGGTGGCCCTCGGCGCCGCCGGCCCGGTGGGCGGTGTGCGCGGCGGGCTCGCCCGAGGTCACCGGGTCGATGGCGTATCCCACGCCGTACGCGGCTCCGAACGAGACGGCGAGTCCGGCGGCGAAGGCGGTGATCTTCCCTGCGGTGTTCATGGTGCTCCCCTCCTGCAACGGCCGCCCGATGCGGCGACACCCCTTGAGTGAATACCCCCCATGGGTATCAGTCAAGTCCGGATCACCCCTTGCTTCGGATACCCGAGGGGGGTATACATGGAGAGGCAGCGGAGATACCCCCGCCAGGTATAGAATCGCTCACGAGCGGACCCCATCACGAGGAGAGGCAATGACCACCACGGTTACCGGGACGGCAGAGGTCGAGCTCGCCATCGGCGGGATGACCTGCGCCTCGTGCGCCGCTCGTATCGAGAAGAAGCTCAACCGGATGGACGGGGTCGAGGCCACCGTCAACTACGCCACCGAGAAGGCGAAGGTCACCTACCGGGACGACATCGCGGTGGACGAGCTGATCGCCACCGTGGAAGCCACCGGCTACACCGCGGCCCCGCCCGCCCCGGCGCGCTCCGCATCCTCCACCGACGGCCAGGAGCCCCCACCGGAAGCCGACGAGCTGCGGCCGCTGCGGCAACGGCTGATCACCGCGGTGGTCCTGTCCGTCCCCGTGATCGTCCTGGCGATGGTCCCGGCCTGGCAGTTCGACTACTGGCAGTGGCTCTCCCTCACCCTGGCCGCACCCGTGGTCACCTACGCCGCCTGGCCCTTCCACCGCGCCGCCTTCACCAACGCCCGGCACGGCGCGGCCACCATGGACACCCTGATCTCCGTCGGCACCGGCGCGGCGTTCCTGTGGTCGCTGTGGGCGCTGTTCTTCGGCACCGCGGGCACCCCCGGCATGACCCACGGTTTCGACCTCACGATCACCCGCACCGACGGCTCCGGCAACATCTACCTGGAAGCCGCCGCCGGCGTCACCGCCTTCATCCTCGCCGGCCGCTACTTCGAGGCCCGCTCCAAGCGACGGGCCGGAGCCGCGCTGAAGGCCCTGCTGGAACTGGGCGCCAAGGAGGTCACCGTACTGCGGGCAGGCCACGAGGTCCGTATCCCCACCGAGGAGCTGGCGGTCGGTGACCGGTTCGTGGTCCGCCCCGGCGAGAAGATCGCCACCGACGGCACGGTGGTGGAGGGCAGCTCCGCCGTCGACGCCTCCATGCTCACCGGCGAGTCCGTGCCCGTGGAGGTCACCGCCGGGGACACCGTCACCGGCGCCACCCTGAACGCCGGCGGCCGCCTGGTCGTCCAGGCCACCCGGGTCGGAGCCGACACCCAGCTCGCCCGCATGGCCAAACTGGTGGAAGACGCCCAGAACGGCAAGGCCGCCGCCCAGCGCCTGGCCGACAGGATCTCCGCCGTCTTCGTCCCCGTGGTGATCACCCTCGCCCTGGCCACCCTGGGCTTCTGGCTCGGCAACGGCGCCGGAATCGCCGCCGCCTTCACCGCCGCGGTCGCCGTCCTGATCATCGCCTGCCCGTGCGCCCTGGGCCTGGCCACCCCCACCGCCCTGATGGTCGGCACCGGCCGCGGCGCCCAGCTCGGCATCCTGATCAAGGGCCCGGAGGTCCTGGAGACCACCCGCACCGTCGACACCATCGTGCTGGACAAGACCGGCACCGTCACCACCGGCAAGATGACCCTGCTCGCCGTCCACACCGCCGAAGGCGAGGACGAGGACGAGGTACTGCGCCTGGCCGGAGCCCTGGAACACGCCTCCGAGCACCCCATCGCCCAGGCCGTCGCCACCGGCGCCGCCGCCCGGACCGGCACCCTGCCCACCCCCGAGGACTTCACCAACGTCCCCGGCCTCGGCGTCCAGGGCGTGGTGGACGGGCACGCGGTCCTCGTCGGCCGGGAGAAGCTGCTCGCCGAATGGGTGATCGAACTGCCCCCGGCACTGCGCCGCGCCGAGGAGGACGCGGAAGCCCAGGGCCGTACCGCCATCGCGGTCGCCTGGGACGGACAGGCCCGCGCCGTGCTGGAGGTCGCCGACGCCGTCAAGGACACCAGCGCCGAGGCCATCACCCGGCTGCGCGCCCTGGGCCTGACCCCCATCCTGCTCACCGGCGACAACCGGGCGGTGGCCGAAGCCGTGGCCCGCGAGGTCGGCATCGACCAGGTCATCGCCGAGGTCATGCCCCAGGACAAGGTCGACGTGGTCAAGCGGCTCCAGGCCGAGGGACGCTCGGTCGCCATGGTCGGCGACGGGGTCAACGACGCCGCCGCCCTCGCCCAGGCCGACCTCGGACTCGCCATGGGCACCGGCACCGACGCCGCCATCGAGGCCGGCGACCTCACCCTGGTCCGCGGCGACCTCCGCGCCGCCGCCGACGCCATCCGGCTGGCCCGCCGCACCCTGGCCACCATCAAGTCCAACCTCTTCTGGGCCTTCGCCTACAACGTCGCCGCCCTCCCCCTGGCCGCCAGTGGCCTGCTCAACCCCATGATCGCCGGAGCCGCGATGGCCTTCTCCTCGGTCTTCGTCGTCGGCAACAGCCTCCGGCTCCGCACCTTCCAGCCGGCGAGCTGACCGGCCGGCCGCCACGACACGAGCGGGCGGGCGGGACGGGAGTGATCCCGTCCCGCCCGCTCGTGTCGTCCGCGCTCCCCTTCTTCCGGTGCCCCGGTTCTCCCGGTGCCCCGGGGTCCCGGGCCCCGCATCCGGTACACCCGGCACCCACCGGCATCCCGGTACCCCCCGGCATATCGGTAGGTCGGTACACCGGGTAACCGGGTCCGCCGGGCGGGGCCGGGTCAGCCGCCGTCCGGGCCCTGGTCCGGGGCGCGCCGGGCGTGCAGGCGCGAGCGGACGTCCTCCGGTGGCAGGAACTGGGCCCAGCGCTCGGGGTACTCCGACGGCGGCGGGTCCGCGTCCGACCCGGCCAGGGCCCCGTCCGGGTCGTCCGGGTCCGGGAAGTCGTCCGGATCGTCGACGTAGCCGCCCCGCTCCGCCTCGCGCGCCCACGCGGCGGCCTCCGCGGCCCGGGCCTCGGCCTTCAGCCGGGCCGCGAGCTCGGCCCGGGCGGCGGCGATCGCCACCGACGGCCAGACCCGGTCGATGGCGGCGTTGACGGCGGCGCCGACCAGCACCGCGAAGGCGGAGATGCCGATCCACAGCAGCACCGCGACCGGGGCGGCCAGCGAACCGTAGATGGTGGGCCCCTCCACGGTGTGCACCAGGTAGATGCGGAGCAGGAAGCTGCCGAGCACCCACATCGTCAGGGCGATCAGCGCGCCCGGGATGTCGTCCAGCCAGGCGGAGCGCACCGGGACCGAGACGTGGTACAGGGTGGTGAGGAAGGCGATGGACAGCAGCATCACGACCGGCCAGTACAGGACCCGTACCAGCGTCCCGCTCCACGGGATGATGTCCACCATCGTCTCCGGGCCGACCACCATCAGCGGCAGCGCCATCGCCCCGATGACCAGCGCGACCAGGTAGAGCAGGAAGGCCAGCAGCCGGGTCCGGACGATGCCCCGCTGCCCTTCCAGCCCGTACATCACGGTGATGGTGTCGACGAAGACGTTGACGGCGCGTGATCCGGACCACAGGGCGATGGCGAAGCCCAGCGAGATCACATCGGGCCGGCCGCCCTCCATCACGTCGTTCAGCAGCGGCCGGGCGATCTCGTTGACGCCCCGCTCGGACAGCACGGTGCCGGACGCGTCGAGGATGTTGTCCCGGATGGTGAGCACCGTGTGGGTGTCGGTCCAGGCGTCGACGTAGCCCAGCAGCCCGATCAGGCCGAGCAGCAGCGGCGGCAGCGACAGCAGGGTGAAGAAGGCCGCCTCCGCGGCCAGCCCGGTGACCCGGTACTCCATGCAGGAGTTGACGGTGTCCTTCAGGAGCAGCCAGGCGGTCTTGCGCTTGGACGTCTTGCGGGAGAGCGCACGGGCCTTGCGGAGCCGGCCGGAGGGCCGCTCCGCTGGTTCCGCCGGAGTTTCTGCAGGCTGCACGGGATTACGTTAGCCCGGCTGCCGTAGCGGACCGGCGGCTGCTCCCGCCGCGCCGGGCCCCGGACGCCGCTTCGCCCCCGGTGCCGGGCCCGCGCGGGGTACCGCCCGGCGCCCCGCCCTCGCGCGGGTCCGGACGCGGAAGGAGCCGGCCCGCACGTCGCAGCAAGGACGCGTGGAGACCGGCTCGCATCGCGTGGCGAAGGGTGGTGCCGCGCCGACTCGGCGCCACCCCCCGCTCGCGGCCTCCACTGTCCGGCGCGGGCCGGTCTTGCCGCAAACGTTGCGCCGCGTTGCAACCGATGTCGCGGATGGCGCGCCGGAAGCGTCCGGGCGGCGGCACCATGTGTGCGTGAACCTCAGATCCAAGGAGCGGGCCATACCGCCCGTCCCGCCGGCGCGGCCGGTCATCGCCGAGTCCTGGCTGCGTGCGCTGGAGAACGGCGTCGACCCCGAGAGGGGACGGCCGGCCCGTCCGCTGACCGCGGAACAGATCGCCCGCCGGCGGCTCGGCTCGCCGCTCACCGAGCTCGTGCCCCGGCTCCGTGACGGGCTGCGGCCGGTCATCGAGGACGAGCGGCACGTCCTGGTGGTCACCGACGCCGAGGGCTGGGTGCTGTGGCAGGACGGCAGCCGGGCGGTGCGGCGCAGCGCGGAGCGGCTGGACCTGTTCGAGGGGGCGTACTGGGGTGAGGAGGCGGTGGGCACCAACGGGATCGGCACCGCGCTGGTGACCCGCCGGCCGGTGCAGGTGCACGCCGAGGAGCACTACGCGCACTCGCTGCGGGCCCTGGTGTGTGCGGCGGCGCCGCTGCACGACCCGCGGGACGGCCGGCTGCTGGGCGCGGTGAACCTGACCGGCCCGGTGGCCAGCACGCACCCCTCGACGCTGCCGCTGGTGACCGCCGTGGCGCAGGTCGCGGAGGGCGAGCTGCGGGCCCGGCACTGGTCGGCGCTGGAGCGGCTGCGCGCGGTCGCGGCGCCGGTGCTCGCCCGGCTGACCGGCACCGCGCTGGCGGTGGACGAGTCCGGCTGGCCGGTGGCCGCGACCGGGACGGCGCCGCCGGGCCGGGTGGCGCTGCCCAGGTCGCCGCGGCCCGGGCCGGTGTGGCTGCCGTCGCTCGGCCGGTGCACGCTGGAGCCGCTGCCGGGCGGCTGGCTGGTGCGGGTGGGGCCCCGGGAGCCGGCCGAGCCGAGTCGGGTGGTGCTGGACGTGAGCGGGTCCCGGTCGTGGAGCGTGAGCGTGGCGGGGCCGGCGGGCAGCTGGACCCGGGAGCTCAGCCCGCGCCACACCGAGCTGCTGCTGGTGCTGGCGCTGCACCGGGAGGGGCTGGGCGCGGCGCAGCTGGCCGGGGGGCTGTTCGGTGATCCGGCGCGCGCCGTGACGGTGCGGGCGGAGATGTCCCGGCTGCGGCGGACGCTCGGCGGGGTGCTCGCCCACCGGCCGTACCGCTATGCGGACGGTGTCGTGGTCGAGGTGGTGCGGCCGGAGCGGGCGGGCGACCTGCTGCCGTTCTCCACGGCGCCCGCCGTCCTGGCGGCGCGGCGGGCGTGATTGGCTGGGGCCCATGAGCACCACCGTGACCACCTGGTACCTGGAACAGACCGCCCCCGATGATCTCCGGCCGGCGGCGGTGCCGCCGCTGTCGGCGCGGGTGCGGATCGACCGGGCGGAGGTGCCGAGCCCGGAGTTCAGCCGTTATCTGTACGGCTCGGTCGGGGCGGACATCGCCTGGACCGACCGGCTCTCGTGGCCGGCCGAGCGCTGGCGGGAGACGGTGGAGCGGCCGGGCACCGAGACCTGGGTGGCGTACGAGCGGGGCACTCCGGCCGGCTACCTCGAACTGCAGGGGCAGCAGGACGGCGTCGTGGAGATCACCTACTTCGGGCTGCTGCCGGACTTCCGGGGCCGCCGGATCGGCGGGCACCTGCTGACCGTCGGCACGGCACGGGCCTGGGACCTGGCCGAGCGCTGGCCGGAGCGGAAGCCGACCCGCCGGGTGTGGCTGCACACGTGCAGCCTGGACGGTCCGCACGCGATGGCCAACTACGAGCGCCGCGGGTTCCGGCGGTACGACACCCGGACCGAGCCGGCGGCGACGGCGGGCTAGCTGTTCTGTCCGGGGACGCCCGGCGCTCGTCCCGCGGATGCGGTGCGGCGGCGGCCGGCGCTCGGCCCGCGGATACGGTGCGGCGGCGGCCGGCCCGCGAGCAGCGCAGGACGAAAGCCGCACGGGTGGCGGAAGCGGTCCCCGGCGCGGCGGTCGGTGACGGCCCGCCCGACCGGATCCGCCCGGTGGGCAAGACCCGTGCGGCAGTCGTGAGCAACGCCACATCATCTCGCGATGCGATACATAGGCGTCCATATTCTGGAAGACGGTGGACTGTCCCGAGACGGCCGTGCCACGCTTCCGTCATGTCCAGAGCTGGAATCTCCTTGGTGAGTCGACGTCACGTCGACCTCGGCCGTATGTCCAGCGCCATGTGTCCGGCCGGCTGATCCGTTCCAGCCACCGCACAGCCCGCCGTCCCCGCCGCCGTGGACGAGCACCCCTCCCGCTGTTCACCCCCGCTGCCCGCGACCCCCGCCACCACCCCCTGCCCGGCTACGTCTGCGCAGGTCATCAGGGATGTCGCCGGTCTCGACCTGCCGCACCGCAAGCCGCACCCGAAGGACACACACCGCCATGGCCGCCACTCCGGAACTCCCCCAGTCCTCGGCCTCGGGCGCCCGCGCCGCCGCAGCCGCGCCCCGCCGCAAGACGGGACGCCACCGCGGTGAAGGCCAGTGGGCCGTGGGCCACTTCACGCCGCTCAACGGGAACGAGCAGTTCAAGAAGGACGACGACGGTCTCAATGTGCGGACACGCATTGAGACGATCTACGCGCACCGGGGCTTCGGCTCCATCGACCCGGCCGACCTGCGGGGCCGGATGCGCTGGTGGGGCCTGTACACCCAGCGCAAGCCCGGGATCGACGGCGGCAAGACCGCGATCCTGGAGCCGGAGGAGCTGGACGACGAGTTCTTCATGCTCCGGGTCCGCGTCGACGGCGGCCGGCTGACCACCGAACAGCTGCGGGTGATCGGTGAGATCTCCCAGGAGTTCGCGCGCGGCACCGCCGACATCACCGACCGGCAGAACATCCAGTACCACTGGATCCGGATCGAGGACGTGCCGGAGATCTGGCGCCGCCTGGAGGCGGTGGGCCTGTCCACCACCGAGGCGTGCGGTGACACCCCGCGCGTCATCCTGGGCTCCCCGGTCGCCGGGATCGCCGAGGACGAGATCGTCGACGGCACCCCGGCCATCGACGAGATCCAGCGCCGGATCGTGGGCAATCCCGCCTTCTCCAACCTGCCGCGCAAGTTCAAGTCGGCGGTCTCCGGGTCCCCGCTGCTGGACGTGGCGCACGAGATCAACGACGTCGCGTTCGTCGGTGTCGAACACCCCGAGCTGGGGCCGGGCTTCGACGTGTGGGTCGGCGGCGGGCTCTCCACCAACCCCAAGATCGGTGTCCGGCTGGGCGCCTGGGTGCCGCTGGCGGACGTGCCCGACGTCTTCGAGGGCGTCATCTCCATCTTCCGCGACTACGGGTACCGGCGGCTGCGCAACCGCGCCCGGCTGAAGTTCCTGGTCGCCGACTGGGGTCCGGAGAAGTTCCGCCGGGTCCTCCAGGACGAGTACCTGAAGCGCGACCTGGCCGACGGCCCGGCCCCCGCGCAGCCGGTGGAGCGCTGGCGGGACCACGTCGGCGTGCACCGCCAGCGCGACGGCCGGTTCTACGTCGGCTTCGCCCCGCGGGTCGGCCGGGTGGACGGCGCGACCCTCACCAAGATCGCCGAGCTGGCCGAGGAGCACGGCTCGGGCCGGCTGCGCACCACGGCCGAGCAGAAGATGATCGTGCTCGACGTGGCCGAGGACCGGGTCGAATCGCTGGTCTCCGCGCTGGAGGCGATGGACCTGCGGGTCACCCCCTCGCCGTTCCGGCGCGGCACCATGGCCTGCACCGGCATCGAGTTCTGCAAGCTGGCGATCGTGGAGACCAAGGGGCGCGGCTCCTCGCTCATCGACGAACTGGAGCGCCGCCTGCCCGACTTCGACGAGCCGGTCACCATCAACATCAACGGCTGCCCCAACGCCTGCGCCCGCATCCAGGTCGCGGACATCGGCCTCAAGGGCCAGCTGGTGCTGGACGACGACGGCAACCAGGTCGAGGGCTACCAGGTGCACCTGGGCGGCGCGCTGGGCCTGGAGGCCGGGTTCGGCCGCAAGGTCCGCGGTCTGAAGGTGACCGCCGACGAACTGCCGGACTACGTCGAGCGGGTGCTCACCCGCTTCCGGGAGCAGCGCGCCGAGGGCGAGCGCTTCGCCGCCTGGGCGACCCGCGCCCCCGAGGAGGCGCTGTCATGACCGCCCACGGCGCCGGCCGCGCCCGGCGGAGCCGGACGGAGGCCGCCTCATGAGTGAGCGAGCCGCCCCCTTCTTCTGCCCGTACTGCGGCGACGAGGACCTGCGCCCGAGCGAGCAGGGCCACGGCGCCTGGGAGTGCGCGGCGTGCAATCGAGCCTTCCAGCTGAAGTTCCTGGGCCTGCTGGCCCGGGGGCTGCGGCGCGACGACGAAGCGGGAGACAGCAGATGACGACCGTTCGGGAACGCACCGGAGACGAGCTGAAGTCCCTGGCGGAGCAGGCCGGCCGGGACCTCGAGGACGCCCCGGCGCTGGAGATCGTGCGCTGGGCCGCCGACACCTTCGGCGACCGCTTCTGCGTGACCTCCTCGATGGAGGACGCCGTCGTCGCCCACCTGGCCTCGCGCGCCAGGCCCGGGGTGGACGTCGTCTTCCTCGACACCGGCTACCACTTCCCGGAGACCATCGGCACCCGGGACGCGGTCGCGGCCGTGATGGACGTCAACGTGATCACCCTCATGCCGCGGCTGACCGTCGCGGAGCAGGACGCCGAGTTCGGGCCGCGGCTGCACGACCGGGACCCGGACCGGTGCTGCGCGATGCGGAAGGTCGAGCCGCTGCGGGAGGGGCTGGCCGGGTACGACGCCTGGGCCACCGGACTGCGCCGCGACGAGTCCGCCACCCGCGCCGGCACCCCGGTGGTCGGCTGGGACGCCCGCCGCGGCAAGGTGAAGGTCTCCCCCATCGCCCGCTGGACGCAGGCCGACGTGGACGCCTACGTCGCCGAGCACGGCGTGCTGACCAACCCGCTGCTGACGGACGGCTACGCCTCGGTGGGGT
Source organism: Streptomyces sp. NPDC018031 (assembly GCF_044327625.1). Lineage (NCBI taxonomy): Bacteria > Bacillati > Actinomycetota > Actinomycetes > Kitasatosporales > Streptomycetaceae > Streptomyces > Streptomyces sp. NPDC018031. Next base: position 306,426 of record NZ_JBIRFT010000002.1, on the reverse strand, counting down.
GCGCCCCGTGCACCCGCCGGGTGCTGGCGGGCGAGGACGCGCGGGCCGGCCGCTGGGCGGGCCGGGCGAAGACGGAGTGCGGGCTGCACGGATGACCACGGACACACGACCGCGGACCGGCGGCGAAGGAAACGACCGGGCCACCGGCACGGCGAGGACGGGAAGCGACAGATGACAGGCGCCACGGTATGGCTCACCGGTCTGCCGAGTGCGGGCAAGACCACCATCGCCCGCGCGCTGGCGGAGCGGCTGCGCGGCGAGGGGCACCGGGTGGAGGTGCTGGACGGTGACGAGATCCGCACCTTCCTCTCCGCCGGGCTCGGTTTCAGCCGCGAGGACCGGCACACCAACGTGCAGCGGATCGGCTTCGTCGCCGAACTGCTGTCCCGCAACGGGGTGGTGACCCTGGTCCCGGTGATCGCGCCGTACGCGGACAGCCGCGAGGCGGTGCGCACGCGCCACCAGGCCGCGGGCACCGGGTACCTGGAGGTGCACGTGGCCACCCCGGTGGAGGTGTGCTCGGTCCGCGACGTGAAGGGCCTGTACGCCAAGCAGGCGGCCGGTGAGATCTCCGGACTGACCGGGGTCGACGACCCCTACGAGGCGCCCCAGGCGCCCGACCTGCGCATCGAGTCGCACCAGCAGACCGTGCAGGAGTCCGCGGCGGCGCTGCACGCGCTGCTCGCCGAGCGGGGCCTGGCCGCCGCCGGCCCGCGGGCGACCGCCGTGCCGCCGAGCCGCGCGGCCGAGGACGCAACCGAAGGGGACGCAGCATGAGGACCGCGGTCACCGTCGACGGCGACGTCGACAACCCGTACGCGCTGTCGCACCTGGACGCCCTGGAGTCGGAGGCGGTCCACATCTTCCGCGAGGTCGCGGGGGAGTTCGAGCGGCCGGTGCTGCTGTTCTCCGGCGGCAAGGACTCCATCGTCATGCTGCACCTGGCGCTGAAGGCGTTCGCCCCGGCGGCGGTGCCGTTCGCCCTGCTGCACGTGGACACCGGGCACAACTTCCCCGAGGTCATCGAGTACCGCGACCGCACCGTGGCCCGGCACGGGCTGCGGCTGCACGTGGCCTCGGTGCAGGAGTACATCGACGCGGGCACGCTGCGGGAGCGGCCGGACGGCACCCGCAACCCGCTGCAGACCGTGCCGCTGACCGAGGCCATCCAGCGGCACCGGTTCGACGCGGTCTTCGGCGGCGGCCGCCGCGACGAGGAGAAGGCGCGGGCCAAGGAGCGGGTGTTCTCGCTGCGTGACGAGTTCTCCCAGTGGGACCCGCGCCGGCAGCGCCCGGAGCTGTGGCAGCTGTACAACGGCCGGCACGCGCCCGGCGAGCACGTCCGGGTCTTCCCGCTGTCCAACTGGACCGAGCTGGACGTGTGGCAGTACATCGAGCGGGAGAAAATCGAACTGCCCGAGATCTACTTCGCTCACGAGCGCGAGGTGTTCCGGCGCAACGGCATGTGGCTGACCGCGGGCGACTGGGGCGGTCCCAAGGACGGCGAGACGGTCGAGAAGCGGCTCATCCGCTACCGCACGGTCGGCGACATGTCCTGCACCGGTGCCGTCGACTCCGACGCCACCACGCTGCCGGACGTGATCGCCGAGATCGCCGCCTCCCGGCTCACCGAGCGCGGGGCGACCCGCGCCGACGACAAGCTCTCCGAGGCAGCGATGGAAGACCGCAAGCGCGAGGGGTACTTCTAGACATGACCAGCACCACCGAGCAGCTCGCCGGGCAGCTGTCCGCCACCACCCTGCTGCGCTTCGCCACCGCCGGGTCCGTCGACGACGGCAAGTCCACCCTGGTGGGCCGGCTGCTGCACGACTCCAAGTCGGTCCTCGCCGACCAGCTGGAGGCCGTGGAGCACGCCTCCCGCAACCGGGGTCAGGAGGCGCCGGACCTGGCGCTGCTGACCGACGGGCTGCGCGCCGAGCGCGAGCAGGGCATCACCATCGACGTCGCCTACCGCTACTTCGCCACGCCCCGCCGACGGTTCATCCTCGCCGACACCCCGGGGCACGTGCAGTACACCCGCAACATGGTCACCGGCGCCTCGACGGCCGAACTGGCCGTGGTCCTGGTGGACGCGCGCAACGGCGTCGTGGAGCAGACCCGCCGGCACGCCGCGGTGGCCGCGCTGCTGCGGGTGCCGCACGTGGTGCTGGCCGTGAACAAGATGGACCTGGTGGAGTACGCCGAGCCGGTCTTCGCCGCCATCGCCGAGGAGTTCACCCGGTACGCCTCCGCGCTCGGAGTCCCGGAGATCACCGCGATCCCGATATCGGCGCTCGCCGGGGACAACGTGGTGGAGCCCAGCGCCCACATGGACTGGTACGGCGGGCCGACCGTGCTGGAGCACCTGGAGACCGTCCCGGTCAGCCATGACCTGGCCGGCTGCCCGGCCCGGTTCCCGGTGCAGTACGTGATCCGCCCGCAGACCGCCGAGCACCCCGACTACCGGGGCTACGCCGGACAGATCGCCTCCGGGGTGCTGCGCGTCGGCGAGGCCGTGACCGTGCTGCCGTCCGGGCGCACCAGCGTCATCGAGGGCATCGACGCGCTCGGCTCCAGCGTGGACATCGCCTGGGCGCCGCAGTCGGTGACCCTCCGGCTCGCCGACGACCTGGACATCTCACGCGGCGACCTGATCGCCCCGACCGCCGCCGCGCCGGCCACCACGCAGGACGTGGAGGCGACCGTCTGCCATGTGGCGGACCAGCCGCTGGAGGTGGGGCAGCGGGTGCTGCTGAAGCACACCACGCGCACCGTCAAGGCCATCGTCAAGGAGATCCCGTCCCGGTTGACGCTGGACGACCTCTCCCAGCACCCGGCGCCGGGCCGGCTGGTGGCCAACGACATCGGCCGGGTGCGGGTCCGCACCGCCGAGCCGCTGGCACTGGACGCGTACGCGGACTCCCGCCGTACCGGGTCCTTCCTGCTGATCGACCCGTCGGACGGCACCACGCTGGCGGCCGGCATGGCGGGCGACTCGTTCGCCGCCCCCGCCGCCGCGCCGGCGGAGGACGACGAGGGATGGGACTTCTGATGCACCGGGACGTGTACTCGACCTTCGCGAAGGAGGGCGGCCGGGTCGGCAGCGGCGCCCTCGGCAGCGGACACGGAGGGGTCGCGCGATGTGCGTGCTGACGCCGTGCTCCCTCCGTGTGCCGTACCGCTCGAGAGAACCTGACCGACCGCCGGGCGTTCCCTGAACCCGCCCGGCCCCCTGAGAGGAACCCCTCCGTGTCTGCCGATCGCACCCCGTCCGCCCGCCCGTCCTCCCTCCGCAGACTGGTGGCGGCCGCCGCCGCGCTGCCCCTGCTGATCGGCGCGCTCGGCGCCTGCGGCTACGGTTCCGAGAAGGACGACGACAAGGGCAGGTCCAAGGTCACCGGCGAGAAGATCGACGGTCTGGACCAGGTGAAGATCGGTTACTTCGCCAATCTCACCCACGCCACCGCGCTGGTCGGCCTGAAGGACGGCGGGATCATCCAGAAGGAGCTGGGCGGGACCGAGATCAAGCCCTACACCTTCAACGCCGGGCCGTCCGAGATCGAGGCGCTCAACGCCGGTTCCATCGACATCGGCTGGATCGGCCCCTCCCCGGCCGTCAACGGCTATGTGAAGTCCCACGGCAAGAACCTCCGGATCATCTCCGGTTCGGCGTCCGGCGGCGTGAAGCTCGTCGTCGACCCCGAGAAGATCAAGTCCCTGGACGACGTCAAGGGCAAGAAGATCGCCACCCCGCAGCTGGGCAACACCCAGGACGTCGCCTTCCTCAACTGGATCGCGGAGCGCGGCTGGACGGTCGACGCGCAGAGCGGCAAGGGCGACGTGTCGGTGGTGCGCACCGACAACAAGGTGACCCCCGACGCCTACAAGTCCGGCTCCATCGACGGCGCCTGGGTCCCGGAGCCGACCGCCTCCAAGCTGGTCGCCGAGGGCGCGAAGGTGCTGCTGGACGAGAGCTCGCTGTGGCCGGACGGGAAGTTCGTGATCACGAACGTGATCGTCAAGCAGTCCTTCCTGGAGGAGCACCCCGACGTGGTCGAGGCGGTGCTGCGCGGGTCGGTGAAGACCAACCAGTGGATCAAGGACAACCCGGACCGGGCCAAGGCCCAGGCCAACGCCGCGCTGGCCGACCTGACCGGCAAGCCGCTGCCGACCGAGGTCGTCGACCCGGCGTGGAAGGGCATCCAGGTCATCGACGACCCGCTGGCCGCCACGCTGGACACCGAGGCGGAGCACGCGGTGCAGGCCGGGCTGCTGGAGGAGCCCGACCTCGACGGCATCTACGACCTGCGGCTGCTGAACAAGGTGCTCCGGGCCGAAGGCAGGCCGACCGTCTCGGCCGCCGGCCTCGGCGCCCAGTAACACCCGTCCGACCGCCCCGTTACGTACCAGGAGGTGACCGGATGTCTCCGGCACTGACCACTGCGAAGGCCGATGCCGGTGGTGCCCCCGGACGGAGTCCGGAGCACGGAACCGGCCCGGCCGCGGCGCCCGCCGCCGTCCGGATCGGCCATGTCCACAAGACCTTCGGCCGGCCCGGCTCCACCGCCCAGCCGGTCCTGGAGGACATCACCCTCGATGTGCGGCCAGGTGAGTTCGTCTGCCTGCTGGGCGCGTCCGGGTGCGGCAAGTCGACCCTGCTCAACCTGGTCGCGGGGCTGGACCGGCCGACCGCCGGGGAGATCGAGGTCCCCGGCGGCCGCCCGGCGCTGATGTTCCAGGAGCACGCCCTGTTCCCCTGGCTGACCGCCGGGAAGAACATCGAACTGGCGCTGCGGCTGCGGAAGGTGCCCCGGGCCGAGCGCCGTCCGGAGGCCGAGCGGCTGCTGGAGCTGGTACGGCTGGGCGGCGCGTACGGCAAGCGGGTGCACGAGCTGTCCGGCGGCATGCGGCAGCGGGTCGCACTGGCCCGGGCGCTGGCGCAGGCTTCCGACGTGCTGCTGATGGACGAGCCGTTCGCGGCGCTGGACGCCATCACCCGCGACGTGTTGCACGGCGAACTCACCCGGATCTGGAGCGAGACGGGGGTGTCCATCGTGTTCGTCACGCACAACGTCCGCGAGGCCGTCCGGCTCGCCGAGCGGGTGGTGCTGCTCTCCTCCCGGCCCGGCCGGGTGGTCCGGGAGTGGACGGTGGGCATCCCGCAGCCGCGCCGCATCGAGGACGCGGCGGTCGCCGACCTGTCCATCGAGATCACCGAGGAACTGCGTAAGGAGATCCGCCGTCATGGCCAGCACTGAGACCGGCGGCGAGCAGCCGCTCGGCGCCACCGGTCCGGGAGCCGCGTCCGCGGCGACCGGCACGGCGGACCGGGCCGCGGCGGGCGAGGCCGGCGCCCCGGCCACCGCGGCCGGACCGGCCCCGGGTGACGGCGCGGCCCAGCCGTCCGCCGCCACCGGCAAGGCCGCCAAGGGCGGCCAGGACCTGGCCGGGCTGGAGGCCGGGCTCGACGCGCTGGACGCCGTCCAGCTCCGCCGCACCCCGGTGACCGAGGTACTGGTGCAGAAGGTGCTGCCGCCGGTGGTGGCGATCCTGCTGGTGCTGGCGGTCTGGAAGGGCCTGGTCCTCGCCGAGGTCACCGAGGACTACAAGCTGCCGGACCCGTCGCTGGTCTGGGAGGCGCTGCGCCGGCTGTGGCTCGAGGGCGAGCTGCTGGACATCGTGTGGACCAGCGTCTCGCGGGGCCTGTTCGGGTTCCTCATGGCGCTGGCCATCGCCACCCCGCTGGGGCTGATCGTGGCCCGGGTGAAGTTCGTCCGGGCGGCCATCGGGCCGATCCTGTCGGGTCTGCAGTCCCTGCCCTCGGTGGCCTGGGTGCCGCCCGCAGTGATCTGGCTGGGCCTCAACGACAAGATGATGTACGCCGTCATCCTGCTCGGCGCGGTGCCCTCCATCACCAACGGCCTGGTCTCCGGCGTCGACCAGGTACCGCCGCTGTTCCTGCGCGCGGGCCGGACGCTGGGCGCCAGCGGGCTCAGCAACGCCCGGCACGTGCTGCTGCCGGCGGCACTGCCCGGGTACGTCGCCGGGCTCAAGCAGGGCTGGGCGTTCGCCTGGCGTTCGCTGATGGCGGCGGAGATCATCGTCAAGTCGCCCGATCTGGGGCTGGGGCTGGGGCAGTACCTGGAGAACCAGCGGAACAACTCCGACATGGCCGGTGTGCTCCTCGGCATCCTGCTCATCCTGTTCGTCGGCATCGCCATCGAACTGCTGGTGTTCGCCCCGATCGAGCGACGGGTGCTGCGCAGCCGCGGCCTGCTCGCCGCGGCCCGCTGACGGCGCGTGGAACGAAGGCGGTCCCAGGTCATGAACGCTCCGGCCCTCCTCGTCGTCGCCCACGGCAGCCGCGATCCGCGGCACGCGGCGACCGTCACCGCGCTCACCGAGCGGGTGCGGTCGCTGCGGCCGGGGCTGCGCGTGGAGACGGCGTTCCTGGACTTCAACGCACCGTCCGTACCGCAGGTGCTGTCCCGGCTGGCGGCCGAGGCCGCGGGGCGGCCCGGCGCCCGCCCCGCGGCGGCCGGCGGGCCGCGGGAGGTGGTGGCGCTGCCGCTGCTGCTCACCCGCGCCTTCCACGCCAAGGCGGACATCCCGGCGGTGCTGCGGGAGGCCACCGCGCGCCACCCGTGGCTGTCGGTGCGCCAGGCCGCGGTGCTGGGCCCGTCACCGCTGCTGACCGCCGCCCTGGAGCGGCGGCTGCACGAGGCCGGGGTGCGCCCCGGCGACCGTGCCCGTACCGGGGTCGTGCTGGCCTCGGCGGGCTCCTCCGACCCGGAGGCGAACGCAGTGATCGCTGAAATCGCGCGGGAGTGGCGGCACACCGGTTGGTGCGCCGTGCGGCCTGCGTTCGCCTCCGCTGTATCCGCCACGGGCCCCTCGCGCACCGAGGACGCGGTCCGCGCGCTGCGGGCCGCGGGCTGCGCCCGGGTGGCCGTGGCCCCCTACGTCATCGCGCCCGGGCGGCTGCCGGACCGGATCGCCGCGGGCGCGGTCGCGGCGGGCGCCGATGTGCTCGCCGGGGTACTGGGCCCGGCCCCGGAGCTGGCCCGGCTGCTGGTGCGGCGCTATGACGAGGCCGTCGCCGGGCGGCGGCCGGCGCTGGTCGCCTGACCCGCGGTCGGCCCCCGCCGGTGGCGTCAGCCGAAGTCCAGGTCGCCGGTGCGGGTCCGCTTCAGCTCGAAGAACTTCGGGTGGCCGGCCAGCAGCCGGACCCCTTCGAAGACCCGGAGCGCGTCCTCGCCTCGGGGTATCGCGGTGAGCACCGGTCCGAAGAAGGCCACCCCGTCGATGTGGATGGTGGGGGTGCCGACCTCTTCGCCGACCGGCGCCATGCCCTCGTGGTGACTCTGGCGCAGCGCCTCGTCGTGGTCGGTGCTCGTGGCGGCCGCGGCGAGCTCGGCGGGCAGGCCGGCCGCCGCGAGCGCCTCCTTGATCACCGCCTCGGTGTCCTCGTTCCCCTCGACGTGGATACGGGTGCCCAGCGCGGTGTAGAGGTCGCCGAGGACCTCCTCGCCGTGCTGCCGGGCGGCCGCGGTGCACACCCGCACCGGGCCCCAGCCGCGTTCCAGCAGGTCCTGGTAGCGCTGCGGCAGGCCCTCGCGGCCCTCGTTGAGCACCGACAGGCTCATCACCCGGAACCGCAGGTCGAGTTCGCGCAGCCGGGCCACCTCCAGGATCCAGCGGGAGGTGATCCAGGCGAACGGGCAGACGGGGTCGAAGTAGAAGTCGACCCTGGGCGCGGGGCCGGCGGACGGGGCGGTCGGGGCGGGGGCGGTCGCGGTGGCGGCGGTGTCGTGCGGTGTCATGTCCCGGAGCCTACCGAGCCATTGGCCCTGACGGCCGGTCCAATGGCGGCCGGACTCACTGGGCCACTTGTCGTCCCGTCGGCCCCGTCCACCCCATCGACTCCGTCGGCCCCGTCGGCCCCGTCGGCCCCGTCGACCCCATCGATCCCGTCGATCCCGTCGATCCCGTCGACTGTGCAGGAGAACCGCCGGCCCGGCCCGCGCCCGGCCCGGCGGCGCCCGCCGCGCCAGGGGGACGCTCCGGCCCCCGGGCCGTCCGCCTCCTCGGCCCCGTCCGTCCCGCCGCCGGGGTCAGCCCTCGGGGTAGAAGACGAACAGGGTGCAGCCGGTGGTGGTCTGCGGTACGTGTGAGGAGCCGGCCGGGGCATGGAGGAAGGTTCCGGCCGGGTAGTCCCGGTCGCCGTCGTTGAAGGTCCCGGAGACCACGAAGACCTCCTCCGGGCCGGGGTCGTGGACGTCCAGTCCTTCCCAGCGGCTGCCCGGGTCCATCTCCAGCACGTGTGCCGTGGCGCCGTTCTCGCCGGTCCACAGCGGGCGCAGCCGGATGCCGGGGAAGAGTTCCTTCACGGGTGCGTCGGCGACCGCCGTCCAGGTGTATGCGCTCATGCCGCCGAGCCTGGCACCGGCCACGGGCCGGGCCAAGGGCGCAGCCGGGCGGTGCCGCCACCAGGCAGACGCCGGAGGCCGGCCGCCGTGCCCCGTGGGGGGAGGACACGACGGCCGGCCTCGGCGTGACGGCGGACCGGTGACTACTCGACGATCTTGAGCAGCTTGTTCGGCGTGCCCTCGCTCGGGTTGGTGATCTTGTCCGGGGTGGCGCCCTCGGTCAGCGCGGTGGCGACCTGCTCGGGGGTGGCGTCCTGGTGGCCGCTGAGGTAGACGGCGGCGGCACCCACCACGTGCGGGGTGGCCATCGAGGTACCGGAGATGGTCTTGGTGCCCTCGTCGCTGTCGTTCCAGGCGGACGTGATGTCCGAGCCCGGGGCGTAGATGTCGACGACCTCGCCGTAGTTGGAGAAGTCCGACTGCGCGTCGTCCTTGGTGCTGGAGGCGACGGTGATCGCTTCCTTCACCCGGGCCGGCGAGCCCTGGCCGGCGTCACTGGACTCGTTGCCGGCCGCGACACCGAAGGTGACACCGGAGGCGATGGCCTTCTGCACGGCCGCGTCCAGAGCCTCGTCGGCGCCGCCGCCCAGGCTCATGTTGGCCACCGAGGGGCCCTGGTGGTTCTGGGTCACCCAGTCGATGCCCGCGACGACCTGCTCGGTGGTGCCGGAGCCCTGGTCGTCCAGGACGCGGACCGCGACGATCTTCGCCTTCTTGGCGATGCCGTGCTGGGCGCCGGCGATGGTGCCCGCCACGTGCGTGCCGTGGCCGTTGCCGTCGTCGGCGTCGTCGTCGTTGTCGATGGCGTCGAAGCCGGAGGTGGCGCGGCCCTCGAAGTCCTTGTGCGTCACCCGGACGCCGGTGTCGATGACGTAGGCGGTGACACCCTCGCCGGCGGTGTCCGGGTAGGTGTACTTGCTGTCGCCCTGGGTGTCGGCCTGGTCGACCCGGTCCAGGCCCCAGGACGGCGGGTTCTCCTGGGTGGCGTCGATGGTGAACCGGTGGTTCTGGACGACCTTCTCCACCGCCGGGTCGGCGGCGAGGCGCTTGGCCTCGGTGTCGCTCAGGCCGCTGGCCGAGAAGCCGTTGACGGCCGAGTCGTAGCTGCGCTTGAGCTTGCCGCCGTACTCCTTGGCGAGGTCCTTGCCCTCGGAGTTGGCCTTGACGCTCTTCCCGCCCTTGAGCAGCACGATGTAGCTGCCATCGATGGCGTCCTTGGACTGCGTGCCGTAGACGGTGCCCTCGGCGGGGGTCGAGGCACCGGCGGGAAGGGCCACGAAGGCGCCCGCGGTCACCGCCGCGGCGGCAGCGACCGCCAGGGCTATGTTCCGCTTGCCGGCACGCTTGTGAGTTGCCATGACGAGGGTCCTCCTCGTGAGGTTGTGGGGGGTTGTGGAGGCTGCAAGAACTGGTGGGGCAGCCCCCGTAGACCGGAAAAACCGCTCCGGGTTGACTCGAAACCCTGACCGATTGACGGGCTCAATTCAAGAAACGAGCCGGGTTGTGACATACGCAACTTCCTTTCGTAAATACAAATGACGCTGAACGCCGGTAAAACGGAAAAGTGCCCAGTACCCCCTGAACCGGTCGATGTCCCTCTACGTGTAAGGGGCCTTGAGTCGCGGAGGTAGGGGTAGCCCCCCTCCCTGGGGTGGAGCTGCCTTCCTTCCTCGGGTGGAGCTGCCCCTCCCCCGATTCACCGGCCAGCCGGATGGGTGGCGGCCCGGCGGACCCCTAGCGTCAGGGGGGTTGGCGGCACGGGGTCGCCGCGCAGGGAAAAGGGGACGGCGCCGTGGCGCAGACAGGCCGCATGGACAGACCGAAGGGACTCGCCGCCAGAGCGGGCAGCTGGAGCGCCCGGCACCGCTGGGCGGCGGTCGGGGGCTGGGTGCTGTTCGTCATCCTCTCGGTGGCCATCGGGTCGATGACCGGCCGGGTGGACGTGACGGGCAGTGAGGAGGCGCCCGGCGAGTCCGGCCAGGTGGCGCGAATCCTCGACGACGCGGGGATCACCAGCCCCGCCTCGGAGACCGTCCTCGTCCAGACCAGGGAGCGGGGCGGCCCGACCGCCGACGACCGGGCCTTCCGCGCCGCGGTGGCGGAGGTGACCCGGGCCGTGGAGGCCACCGGCAAGGTGACCGCGGTGACCTCCCCGTACGACTCCGACGCCATATCGAAGGACCGCCGCTCGGCGCTGGTGCGCTTCGAGATGCGCGGCGACCCGGACACGGCCACCGAACGCATCGAGCCGGTACTGGACGCGGTAGCGAAGGTTCAGGACGGCCATGAGGCGCTGCGCGTCGAGCAGTTCGGCGACGCCAGTGGCGACAAGGCGTTCGAGGACGCGTTCGGCGACGACTTCCAGCAGGCCGAGTTCTCCGCCCTGCCGGTCGCCCTCGGCATCCTGCTGATCGCGTTCGGCGCCCTGGTCGCCGCGCTGCTGCCGGTGGTGCTCGCCATGACCGCGTTCATCGCCACCACCGGCCTGGTCGCGGTGGTCAGCCACGTGGTGCACATGAGCGACACCGCCAACTCCGTGATGCTGCTGGTCGGTCTGGCCGTCGGTGTCGACTACTGCCTGTTCTACCTGCGCCGGGAGCGCGAGGAGCGGGCGGCCGGACGGGACGCGCAGACGGCGCTGCGGATCGCCGCGGCCACCTCCGGCCACGCCATCCTGGTCTCCGGCTTCACCGTCATCGTCGCCATGGCCGGCCTGCTGTTCACCGGGGTCGCCGACTTCAAGGCGATGGGCCTGGCGACCCTGATGGTGGTGGCGGTCGCGGTGGTCGGCTCGGTCACCGTGCTCCCCGCGCTGCTGTCGCTGCTCGGCGAGCGGGTGGAGAAGGGCAGGCTGCCGTTCCTGGGCCGGCTCAAGCGGGGCCGCGGCGGGTCCGGCGGCAGCGGTGAGAGCCGCTTCTGGCGCGCGGTGCTCGGCCGGGTGCTGCGCCGGCCCAAGGTCTCCCTGGCGGTCGCCGGCGGCGCGCTGGTCCTGCTGGCCGCCCCGGCCGTCGGGATGAACACCGCCAACCTCACGCTGGACCAGGAGTTCGACAGCTCGATGCCGATCGTGGCGGCCTACGAGCGGATGAACGAGGCGTTCCCCGGCGGGCCCGACCCGGCCCGGGTGGTCGTCAAGGCGGACGACATCGACGCCGCTCCGGTGCGCGCCGCGATCGCGGAGTTCCGCGCCCAGGCCGTCGCCAAGGGCGCCTCCACCGGCCCGGTCGAGGTGACGGTGCACGACCGGCAGAACGTCGCGGAGATCGAGGTGCCGCTGGTCGGCGGCTCGGACGAGGCGAAGAGCGAGAAGAGCCTGAACATCCTGCGGGACGAGGTGCGGCCGGCCACCCTCGGCGCGGTCGACGGGGTGGAGGCCCCGATCGGCGGCTCCACCGCCTCCTCCAAGGACTTCACCGACAAGATCGGGTCGGCGATCGTGCCGGTCTTCGCCTTCGTGGTGGTCTTCGCCTTCCTGCTGATGCTGATGTCGTTCCGGTCGCTGACCATCGCGGTGACCGCGATCGTGCTCAACCTGCTGTCGGTGGGCGCCGCGTACGGCATCCTGACCGCCGTCTTCCAGCACGGCTGGGGCGCCGGGCTGGTGGGTGCCGAGGGAGTGGGCGCGGTGGTGGCCTGGCTGCCGCTGTTCCTCTTCGTGATCCTCTTCGGCCTCAGCATGGACTACCACGTCTTCGTGGTCTCCCGGATCCGCGAGGCCAAGGTGGCCGGCCGCGACACCCGGGACGCCGTGGTGCACGGAGTGGTCACCACCGCGGGTGTGGTCACCAGCGCCGCCGTCATCATGGTCGCGGTGTTCGCCATCTTCGGGACGCTGTCCATGCAGAGCATGAAGCAGATGGGCGTCGGGCTGGCGGCCGCGGTGCTGATCGACGCGACGGTGATCCGCGGGGTGCTGCTCCCGGCGGTGATGACGCTGCTCGGCGACCGGAACTGGTACCTGCCCCGGTGGCTGCGGTGGCTGCCGGACCTGACGCACGACGAGCCCGCGACGGCGGGTCGGCCGGAGGTGCCGGCCGGTGCGCCGGGGGCGTACGGCCCCGCCGACCACGAGCCGCGGCACGCGCGGGTCTGACCTCCGCGCCCCCGGCGGGCGAAGGCCGCGCGGGTCCCGGGACGTGAGCTCCCGGACCCGCGCGGCCCGGCGCCGGCGGAGAAAACCCGTTGCGGCCCGGCCTGCCGGATCCGTAACGTCGAACCGGTCGCGTGACCTGACGTCACGCGGCCGGTTCGCGTTGTCCGTTCCGCGCGGACGGCCCGCGCCCCGCGCGCCGCCGGTCCGCGCCCGCTTGTGAGGAGCCCGACGGTGGGCGGTTCCTTCAACGGCGTGTTCACCCGCGTCAACACCCGTGGCTGTGCCCGGGTGGCGAGTGTCCCCGCCTCCGCGCTCACCCGTCGCCCGTGGCACGGCCCAGGTGCCCTGGCCGGCCCGGACGCGCCCGCCGTCTGACGGACCACCCCACGCTCCACCCGCCACGCGAGGCGCCCAGTCGCCCTCGCGTCGCCGCTCCGTGCCCGTGCCAGGGCCCCCGCCAGTCCAGGATCATCCGTTCCGGACGGACGGCAGGGCCCCTCTCCTCCATGCTCTGACGCGTGGGGATCCCGCGCTGCCGCCCGACCGGCCTTCCGAGAAGGACCGCCGGCTGTGGCCCGTCACCGACACCCCGCCCACGACCCCCGCACCACCGACCGCGACCGTGCGCGTCGCACCCTGTCCCAGAACTTCCTGACCGATCCCGCCGCCGTGGACCGACTGGTGCGGGCGGCCCGTCCACACCCCGACGGCCTGCTGCTGGAGGTCGGCGCGGGCAAGGGCGCGCTCACCGAGGCGCTCGCCCCGCACTGCCGGGAACTCATCGCCTACGAGATCGACCGCCATCTGCTGCCGGGCCTGCGCGACCGGCTGTCCCACCGGCCCCATGTGCGCATCGTGCACCAGGACTTCCTCGCCGCGCGCCCGCCGCGGGTACCGTTCGCGGTGGCCGCCAACGTGCCCTACGCCCGCACCTCGGACGTGGTCACCTGGTGCCTGCGCGCCCCCCGGCTGACCTCCGCCACCCTGCTCACCCAGCTGGAGTACGCCCGCAAGCGCACCGGTGGCTTCGGGCGCTGGAGTCTGCTGACGGTGCGCACCTGGCCGGAGTTCGACTGGCGGATGTGCGGGCGGGTCGGCCGCCGCTCCTTCCGCCCGGTGCCCCGGGTCGACTCCGGCATCCTGCGGCTGGAGCGGCGTCCGCGGCCGCTGATCACCACGGCCCCGGACCTCGCGGCCTACCGTGACCTGGTGGAACTCGGCTTCTCCGGCACCGGGGGCACGCTGTTCGCGTCACTGCGCCGGGTCTGCCCCGCCCGCCGGCTCGCCGAGGCGTTCCGGCAGGCGGAGCTGGCCCAGGACACCGTGGTGGCCTTCGTGAGCCCGGACCAGTGGCTCACCCTCTTCCGGGTGGCGGTGGAGCGGAGCCGCTGACCGGCGGCCCCGGCGCCCCGGGGGGCGTGGTCCGCCGCCTCCCCGGGGCGCCGGACCGCGCCCCCGGCCCGCCGCCCGGTGGCGGCCGGGCATCATGGGCGCCATGGCCGTCCCCCAGGATCCGTCCACGCTGCCCGCCGGCGCGACCGGCTTCCTCCGGCCCGGGTCCGGTACGCCGCCGGAAACCGACCCGCGGGCGTTCCGCGGCGCGCTGTACGCCGCCGCGCGGGCCGCCGGCGGCCGGGTGGGGGAGGTGGTGGAACGGGAGTATCCGCGGACCTTCCACCTGGCCACCGTCGTCCACGGCGGGGCGGAGAGCGTGGTCCTGTGCCATGCCCACCACCCCTGGGTGGCCTTCGCCGCGGAACGGCGGGAGTGGTACCGGGACGAGTTCCTCCCGGCGCCGCCGTGGTCCGGGCCGTTCGCCGCCGCCGGGTTCGCGGTGCTGGGCGCCGAGCGGCTGACCGTGGACCTCGCCGGGCTGGACACCTCCGTGCTCTCGCCGCAGGAGCGGCGGCAGATCCGCCTGTACCGGACCGACACGCTGGGCGGGGCGCTGTTCAACTGCTGGGACTGACCCGGGCCGCCGACCCGGGCCGCGCCGGTCCGCGGCGCCGCCGGCACCCGGGCGTCAGGCGGGCAGCTCCGCCTCGATCAGGTCGGCCGCGCGCTTGGTCCCGCCCTCGCCGGCCATCCGGACCCGGATCTCCGCCGCGCGTTCCGCGACCGCCGGGTCGGCCACCAGCTCCAGGACGGCGGCGCGCAGCGCCTCCGCGGTGGCCTCCTCCTTGGGGAGGTGCCGCGCGACGCCCAGCGACTGGAGCATGTCGGCGTTGCCGAACTGGTCGACGGCCTGCGGTACCGCCACCATCGGCACCCCGCAGGCGAGTCCTTCCTGACTGCCGCCCGCCCCGGCGTGGGTGATGAAGGCGTCCGCCTGCTTGAGGATGCTCAGCTGCGGCACCCAGCCGTGCACCTCGATGTTCCCCGGGACCGGGCCGAGTTCGGCCGGGTCCACGTGGCGGCCGATCTGGAGCACCACATGCCAGCCGGGCAGGTCGCCGAAGGCCGCGACACACGCCCGGTAGAAGTCCGGCTCCTTGGTCCAGGTGGAGCCGAGCGAGATCAGCAGGACCTTGTCGGAGGCGGTGGTGCCCGGCGGGCGCTGCCACGCGCCCTCGGTGCCGCGGTCGCCCTGGCAGGCGCCGACGAAAGTGTAGACGTCGCGGTCGACGCGGTCGGCGTGCGGCTGGAGGACCTCGGGGATGAGTACGACGCAGCGGCGCGGCCGGCCCATGAACCGGTCCGGGTCGGTGCCGGGCATGCCGTGCCCGGTGAGCCAGTCGCGGAACCTGGCGTAGTACGCCCGGCCCCGCTCGGACGCCTTGAGTTCGGCGAAGGCCTGCTCGGCCACCTCCTCCTCGTACCCGTCCCAGGCGACGAGGTTCGGCGAGAGCTGCACCGCGGGCACGCCCCAGCGGTGGGCGAGCACCGGCGCGGGGTAGGCGGTGATGTCGTACAGGACCAGGTCCGGTTCGTCGCCCTGGTAGGCCCGCAGCTGCTGCGGCAGCGCCTGCATCGCGTCGTCGAGGAACGGCTCCACGTGGTCGATGAGTTCGGTGCCCCAGGCCTCGGGCTCGTCGTCGGTCGGCAGGGTCGAGCGGTAGACGCGGGGCTCGGCGCCGGCCTCGGCGACCTTGCCGGCGAAGGACTCGGGGATGGCGTAGGTGACGCGGTGGCCCCGGGCGACGAGTTCCCGGATCACCTCGATGCTCGGGTTGACGTGCCCGTGGGCGGCGATGCTGAACATGGCGATGTGGGAAGGCTTCGGCGAGGTCATGCGCTCACCATAACGAGACGAGACGTCTCGTGCAAGCGCTCGACGGCCCGCCGTCGCCCCCGAATACCTTCGCGCCAATGTGGACGCCATCCACTTAACTCGACTAGGCTCACCCATGATCAACCGGGGCGCGAACGTGCGCCCTCCGTATGTGGACACCGCACACATCGGTCCGGCCGGCGCGCCGCCCGGGCCCGCACCACCAGGAGAAACCCATGGGCCGGATCACCCACTTCGTGCACCAGTCGCTGGACGGCTGCATCGAGGGACCCCGCGGCGAGTTCGACTGGCCCGTCATGGGCCCGGAACTGTCCGCCTACTCCCGGGCCCTCACCGAGGGCGCCGACATGTTCCTCTACGGCCGCGTGGTGTGGGAGATGATGTCCGGCTACTGGCCGCGCGCCGAGGAGATCTCCACCGACGAGCACGACCTCGCCTTCGCCCCGCTCTGGCGCCGGACGCCCAAGGTCGTGGTCTCCTCCACACTGACCGAGGCCGACTGGAACACCCGCGTCATCGGCCGGGACGTGGTCCGGGAACTCACCGCCCTCAAGGACGGCGGCGCGCACCTGGTGCTGTTCGGCGGCTCCGCGCTCGCCGGGTTCCTCACCGAGCACGGACTGATCGACGAGTACCAGGTCTTCGTCCACCCGGTCGTGCTGGGCGGCGGCAAGCCCGCCTTCCGCGCCCCCCAGCCGCGGCTCGGCCTCACCCTCGTCGAGACCCGGACCTTCGACTCCCAGGTCGTGCTGCTCCGCCACCGGCCCGCCGCCCGGCCCTCCTGAACCCGCCTCACCGGCCGGGACGCGCTGCCGGTCGCCCGGCCGGCCGCCACCGCCCGCCGGGACCGCGGACCCCGCGCCGCCCGCCACCCCACCCCGCCGACCGGGAACGGACACCTGACACATGACCGACGCCGTGAAGGGCCCCGCCGCCTACTTCCCGTCCATCGAGAAGAAGTACGGCCGTCCCATCACCGAGTGGCAGGAGCTCATCCGCTCCTCCCCGCTGACCAGGCACATGGAACTCGTCACCTGGCTGAAGACCGAGCACGGGCTCGGGCACGGCCACGCCAACGCCCTGGTGGCGCACACCCGCGCCGAGGACGCCGGGAAGTGACCCCCGGCGCACCGCCGTCACCGCGGCCGGATCTCCAGCCGGGTCACCGGCCCCGGAGCCGGTGACGTTCGCGGCAGACCGTCCCGGCCCGGTGTGACCGAGCCCAGCAGCACGGGGCGCCGGGCCCCGGTGCACGACGGCACGTTCCCGGCCAGGCCGTGCGCGGTCAGATACCCGAGCACGGCGAACGCGTACGCCTCCTTCGCCCGCGGCGCCATCCCGAGCGCGGCGGAGGTCAGCAGTGGCAGCCCGTCACCCAGCTCCGCGCGGAGCATCGCCATCAGGACCGGGTTGCGGGTGCCGCCCCCGGACGCCACGACCTCGGTACCGCCGACCGCGCGCACCGCGTCCGCGACGGTCCGGGCGGTCAGCCGGGTGACCGTGGCCACCACGTCCTCGGCGGACACCGGGCCCGCACCGGTGCCCGCGGACCGGTCCGGGCCGAGCGCCGCCCGGAGGTGGCCGGAGTGGAACAGCTCCTTGCCGGTGGTCTTCGGCGCGGGCCGGGCGTAGTACGGCTCGGCCAGCAGCCGTGCCAGCAGGGCGGGATGGACGGTGCCGCGGGCGGCGAGGGCACCACCGGCGTCGAAGTCCCGCCGTCCGCCGGTGCAGTCCCGCACCGCGGCGTCGATCAGGGCGTTGCCGGGCCCGGTGTCGAAGGCCAGCGGTCCGGCCCCGCGCGCACCGGTCACCGTGAGGTTGGCGATCCCGCCGAGGTTCAACGCCACCGGGGTCCCCGGGCGGCCGCGCAGCCACAGCACGTCGAAGGCGCTCACCAGCGGCGCGCCCTGACCGCCCGCGGCGACGTCGGCGGCCCGCAGGTCGGAGACGACGGGACGGCCGGTGGCCTCGGCGATCCAGGCGGGCCGGCCGAGTTGCAGGGTGCCGCGCACCCGCCCGTGCTCGGCCCAGTGGAACAGGGTCTGCCCGTGCGAGACGACCAACTCGCAGTCTCCCGAGCACAGTTCCCGATCGGCGCGGGTGGCGGCGGCCGCGAAGCACTGCCCGAGCAGCGTGTCGAGCCGGCACACCTCGGCCATCGTGGTGGCCGCGGGCGGCAGCGCGGCGGCGAGCGCCGCGCGCACCTCCGCCGGGAACGGGTCGCTGATCCAGCCGAGCGGGGAGAGCACCAGGGTCTCCCCCGCCCGGCTCAGATCCGCCGCGGCGGCGTCGATCGCGTCGTACGAGGTGCCCGACATCAGCCCGACGACCCGCATGCGCATCCTCCCGTCGATCCCGCCGGCCCCGCCGGTCCCACCGGCCCCGCCGGTCCTACCGGCCCCACCAGCCCCGCGGCCGGAAGGTCCCCACATGCCCGCCTCGCGCCCCTTCCCGTCACACCGGTCACTCCCGCAGCGCGCGCCGGTGGTCGTCACCGCGCAGCGTGAGCAGCGCGAACACGCTCACCCCGCAGGTCACCGCCGTGTAGTAGGCGGGAATGTCGGCGTTGTGGGTGTGCTCGATCAGCTCGGTGATGATCAGCCCCGCGCATCCGGAGAACACCGCGTTGGAGAGCGAGTACGCCAGCCCCAGACCGGTGTAGCGGACGGCGGTGGGGAACATCTCGGCGAGCATCGCCGGGCCCGGGCCCGCCATCAGCCCGACCGTGGCCCCCGCGACGAACACCGCCGCGCACTGGACCGCCGTCGGGGTGTCCGGGTCCTGCAACAGGTTCATCAGCGGGAACGTCGAAACGACCACCAGCAGCGCCCCGGCCAGCATCACCGGCCGCCGGCCGATCCGGTCGCTCAGCGCGCCGGCCGGCAGGATCGAGCACGCGAAGCCGAGGTTCGCCAGCACGGCGGCGGCCAGCGCCCGGGTGAAGGAGACGTCCAGGGTGGCCTGGAGGTAGGACGGCATGACCACCAGGAACGTGTACCCGGCCGCCGACCAGCCCATCAGCCGCCCACTGCCGAGGGCGATGGCCCGGGCGGTCTCACGGCGGCCCGGTCGGCGCGGCACACCGGAAGCGCCGGTGCCGGCCGATCCGGTGCCTGGGGCGGCGGTGCCCGGCGGGGCGACGCCGGGCGGGGTGGTGCCGGGCGGGGTGATGCCGGGCGGGGTGATGCCGGGCGGGGTGATGCCAGCGAGGCCAGGCGCGGCGGTGCCCGGCGGGGTGGTACCGGGAGCGGCGGTGCCGGGCGAGGGGATGCCGGCGGTGCCAGGCGCGGCGGTGCCCGGCGGGGGCCCCGGGGCCGGCCCGCCGCCTTCGGCCGCCGCGCGCGCCCGGCCGAAGGCGGGCGTCTCGGCCAGCCGGAGCCGCAGCCACAGCGCCGCCAGTCCGAGCGGCAGGGTGAGCAGGAACGGGAGCCTCCAGCCCCAGTCGTACAGGGCCTCCTCACTGAGCAGCACCCCGAGCAGTGCGGCCAGACCCGCTCCCGCGAGCAGCCCGAGCGCCACGGTGAAGGACTGCCAGGCCCCGTACAGCCCGCGCCGCCCCGGCGGTGCGAACTCCGTCATGACGGACACCGCGCCGCCGAACTCCCCGCCCGCGGAGAGCCCCTGTACCGCCCGCACCAGGGTGAGCAGCCAGGGGGCCGCCGCACCGGCCGTCGCCCGAGTGGGGAGCACGCCGATCAGGGTGGTGGCACCGGTCATCAGCAGCAGCACCGCGATCAGGGTGGGGCGGCGGCCGATCCGGTCCCCCAGCCGCCCGAAGAGGGCCGCCCCCAACGGGCGGAAGAAGAACGCCACCGCGAACGACGCGTACGTCTTGATCAGACCCTCGGCCTCGCTGCCGCCCTCGGGGGTGAAGAAGTTGGCGGCGATGATCGTCGCGAAGTACCCGTAGACGCCGAACTCGAACCACTCGATGAAGTTCCCCACCGACCCGGCCACCAGCGCCCGGCGCCGCCCGGCGGAGTGCTCCGTCTCGATGGCGACCGAAGCACTGGCGGAGCCACGTGGCGGCGGGGTCACTCAGTGGACGATCGTCGGAGGATCGAGCGGCGCAATCTCCCGATCGAAGAATTCCATGAAACTCTCCCCTCGGCGATAAAGCACGTCGAAGCCGTCCGAGGTCTCCTCGATCGCCGTCCGGTCCAGGATGCGATTGGCTCCCGCGGCGTTCCCGTCATCGTCGTAGACCACCTCGTACATGACCTCGTCACCGACGATCACCACCTCCGGCACAAGGCACTCCGATTCGATGTCGGAGATTTTCCGGGCGTCCATCACCCTGATATGGTCGCCCAGTTCCACTCGCAGACGAAGGACGAACAATTCCCACTGAACATACGGCGTGACGGGGAATTCCACTACACGAAGCCGACGTTCCAGAATGCCGAGTTCAGCAGCCTTGCGGAACTGTGCGGCATAGATGTCCCGTTTCTCGTCGACCAGTGTGAGTGCCCTGCTCCACTCGCCGGCGGCAAACGCTTCCCAACTGGGGAACCCGCGCTCCTTGAAACTCTGGCCGCGCTCCAGCTTGTTCAGGAAGCGGATGCCGCTCTCGTAATGACGACGGAAGTCCGCGTGGTACGCGGGCCGTTCCAGGTACTCCGACGCGCTGCGCCGAAACGACTCAAACACTGGGGATGTCCGGCTTCGCCGCGACGAGCATGCTCCGCGGGATGACCACGAGGCGCTCGTCCCGCCCGACCGACACGCCGGCCGGCAGTAACTTTCCGAGCGAGTCCGTCAGATCTCTGCCGATGATGGCGATGTCTCCGTTCTCGAGTTCCCAGATGTCGGGGCAGTCGGGGGTGTCAGTCGTGGTCCCCAACTCTTGGGCCGATTTTCCCAGCCGCCTTTTGAAACCGGTTGTCGCGTCAGCTTCCCAGGGCCTGGCCACAGTCGTCTCCCCTTCGATCAATCGTCAACTTTGCAGCATAGCCGAGGCGACTCGCGGTCGACCAGAGAAGTCACCAGGAGTCCCCGGCGCGACATGAATATGCCGCCGGAATACCCTGCCCCGAGAGTGCGCTTGCCCGTTCGGTTCGACGGTGCGACCATGCTGCCCCGGCGGCCGCGTGAACCACCGCGACGACGACCGTTCCGTCCTCGGAAATACGACCGGAATCCGAGCGTGAGGATGCAGCCGAGAAAGCGATGGATTCGCCATTGACACTGTTCGCACCGGCCAGTGGAGTCACTTCGGCCACGGTGGTGGCATCTGACGTCCGGCGCTCCTTCCGCGCGGCGACCCGCCCGTCGCGGCCGCGGCGGCACGACCGGGCCGGTCGGCCCCCGTGCGTCCACGAGCGGTGACCGGCGCCATGGAGGGCGATGCCGGCGGCGTCGGCCGCGTCTACCAGTCGGCACGTGACCAGCACATCAGCGAGTACCACTACCATGGCGACACCCCGGGCCCACCCGGCCCGGACTCGGTACGACGCCCCGCGGTGGGCCGGACACCAATGCCCGCGTCCGGCATCGGCTCGGGGACCTCGCAGCGGCGGTCGAACTCATGAGTGACGTGGTGGAGAGGCGGACGAGGAGCCTCGGCGCCGAGCACCCTTTCACCCTGGCAAGCAGGAAGGTGCTGGCCGAGCTCGAGGAGGAGCGTCGACCGGCACCCTGACGCGGCGCTCCGGCGGCCTGGCGCGCGGTGCCGGATCGGGCGGGCGGCGGGCGCCGCTCAGTGCTACCCCGCGCCCGGCGCCGTCACCCCCACCGGCTCGGCTCATCGTCGTAGTGCCCCCACAGCAGGAAGGCGTCCTCTTCTCCCGGGCGCTGGTAACCGTCCAGGTCGCCACCGTTCTCCAGCGCCTCGGCGGTGTGCCGCATCAGTGAGGTGAGCGACCCCCACATGGGGTGTGAGGTGGTCAGGTCCGAGCCTCCCTCCCGGTCGTGGCCGCGGACGCGCCGGTCGCCGTGCGGGCCGGCGTCGAGGTACAGCACCCCACCGGCGCGATCGGAGGCGAAGGGCACCCAGCGGGGGTCGTAGGGGCGGTAGCGGTCCTGGGACCAGACCCTGGTCTTGGTCTCCCAGGCGGTCACCAGCTCGGTGGTGCCGAGTATCTCGTAGTACGGGGGGAGCGTGAAGGAGCCGCCGCCGTTGTGGCACCGCAGGAGTTCGGCGTGTTCCGCGGGAAGCGCGCTTCCCAGCCGCTCCTCTGCCCCGGCGATGTCCTCGCGGGTGGCCGGGGCGGCCAGTTCCCGAATCCGCCCCCTGGCGCCCAGCCAGTTCTCGATGCGCTGCCAGGACCGCGTGATGGGCGAGTGCACAGGACCTCCGAAGTCGGGCTGCCGGGTGCCGGGGGCTGGGGGCGGTCAGCGCTGGTACCGCCTGAGCACCAGGTTGCCGTCCTTCACCAGTTTGCGGCGGAGCGTGTCGCCGTCGATGGCGCCGCTGTAGTACTCCTGGAACGCCGGGGTGGCGATCTTGTCCTTCCACTCGGGGTAGCCGCGTACCGACTGGGCGGGTGCGGAGCGCAGATGGCGGGCGAGCGCGGTGCCGGTGGCCCAGCCGTGGCGGCCGGTGTGCAGGGCGGGGTCGGTGAGCGCCTGCCGCCCGGTGGGCAGCATCCAGTCGCCGAGCGCGAGGCGCACCATGTTGCGGGGGCGCAGCAGGAAGTCGATGAAGGCGACGGCCTCCTTCTTGTACGGGCTGTCCTCGGCGACCGAGAGGGTCTGCGGGCTGACGCCCTGCCGCTGGTCGCCGCCGGGGCCGGCGGGCGCCGGCAGTACGGTCCAGGGGAAGCCCTCGGGGGCCTGCTGCGCTATCTGCTGGCGGTAGGAGAAGCCGAGCGGCACCATCGCGTACTTCCCCCCGAAGAAGCCGGGCAGGGTGTCGGATCCGCCCATGCCGAGGGTGGCGCGGGCCGCCGTCCGGTCGGTGTTGACCTGGTCGTGGACGACCCGCGGCACCTGCTGGTCGGGCGCGTCGAACCGTACCGTGACCTTGCCGTCGGCGCCCCGGTGGAAGACCTGGCCGCCGGTGGACAGCGAGAGGTTGAGGGTGGCGGAGACCGGTTCCTTCAGCGGCCACGCCACCCCGTACCGGCCCTTGCCGGTCAGCTCCCGCGCGGCCTGCCGGAACTCCTGCCAGCTCCAGGGGTGCCCGGCGGTGGGGATGCGGACGCCGGACTCGGTGAGCAGGGTCCGGTTGGCCATGAGGACGCGGGGTTCCTGGAGGAACGGCACCCCGTGGATCCCGCCGCCGAAGGTGGTGGTCCGCCAGCTGTGGCCGGGGATGTCGTCGAGCAGCCGGCGCGGCAGCAGCCCGGTCAGGTCGGCGAGGTAGCCGCCGTAGGCGAAGTCGGCGAGGTCGTCGGAGGCGTCGTGGATGACGTCCGGTGCCTCGCCGCCCTCGAAGGAGGTCAGCAACTGGTCGTGGATGCCGTCCCAGCTGCCCTGGACGTAGTCGACCCGGATCCGCGGGTGGGCGGCGTTCCACTCCTCCACCAGCTGTTTGTTGGCCTCGATGGACTCCTGCTGCCAGGCCAGGGACTGGAAGCGCAGGGTGACCGAGCCGTCGGCGGCCCGGCGTCGGCCGGAGGCGCAGCCGGGCAGCGCCGCGGCGGCGGGGGCGGCGGCGGCGGCGAGCAGGGCGCGGCGGCGCATCAGTGCTTCACCGCCCCGGCCAGCATGCCTCCGGTGATCCGGCGCTGGATGACGGCGAACAGCACCAGGGAGGGGATGGTGGCCAGCAAAGAGGCGGCGGCGAGCGGTCCGAGGTCGGCCACCCCTTCGTCGCCGAGGAAATGGGTGAGGACGACCGGCATCGTCTGCTTCTCCGGGGACTTGAGGAGGACCAGGGCGAAGAAGAACTCGTTCCAGGCCGTGATGAAGGCGAACAGGGCGGTGGCCACGATGCCGGGCGCGAGCAGCGGGGCGGTGACCGACACCAGGGTGCGCAGCCGGCCCGCGCCGTCCACCGCGGCCGCCTCCTCCAGTTCCGGTGGCAGGGCGCGGAGGTATCCGGTGAGCATCCACAGCGCGAACGGCAGCGACCAGGTGACGTAGACCAGGACCAGTCCGGCCATGGAGTTGATCAGGTGCAGGTTCTTCAGGACCAGGAAGAGCGGGATGATCAGCAGCACCAGCGGGAACGCCTGGCTGACCACCACCCATCCGGTGGCCGCCCGGGTCAGCCAGGAGCGGCGGCGGGCCATCACGTACGCCATCGGTACCGCGAGCACGACGGCGATCAGGGCGGCGCTGCCGGCGGCCAGCAGGCTGTTGCCCGCGGCCCGCAGCAGCGGCTGTTCGTCGAACGCCTGCCGGAAGTTGTCCCAGGTGGGCTGGTCGGGGATCCATTCGGGGTGCAGGGTGGCCAGCTCGCGGGGCGGCTTGAAGGCGGTGGAGACCAGCCACAGCAGCGGGAAGGCGAGGAAGACCAGGTAGCCCAGGAGGGCGAGGTACTGGCCGGTGCGGCCGGCCCGCCGCCGCACGGTGACGCGGGTGGGGCGCGGCGCGGCGGGCCGGTGGGAGGTGGTCCGGGTCATGCGTCGTCGCCTTTCAGCCGGCCGACGAGGAAGACGGCGAGGAGGACGGAGACGACGGCGACCATCACGCAGCCCATCGCCGCGGCGTAACCGAACTGGCCGTAGCGGAAGGCCTCCTCGTACGCGAAGAGCATCGGCAGCCTGGTGCGGCCGCCGGGCCCGCCGTTGGTGAGGACGTACACCAGGGCGAAGGAGTTGAGGTTCCAGATGAAGGCGAGTGCGCTGATCGCCAGGGCCACCGGGCGGATGGCGGGCCAGGTGACGGTGCGGAAGCGTCGCCAGGCACCGGCGCCGTCGATGGCGGCGGCCTCGTGCAGTTCCTTGGGGACGTTCTGCAGTCCGGCCAGCAGCGCCACCGTGGTCTGCGGCATCCCGGCCCAGATGCCGACGAGGATGACGGCGGGCAGGGCGCTGCCCAGGCTGCCCAGCCAGTCGTGTTCGGTGCCGAGGGTCTCGTTGAGGATGCCGGCGTCCGGGTGGTAGACGAGCCGCCACATGATGCCGACGACCACCTCCGGCATCGCCCAGGGCACGATCGCCAGTGCCCGGGCCAGCCAGCGGAACCGCAGGTTCTGGCTGAGCAGCAGGGCCAGGCCGAGGGAGAGCAGGAACTGCGGGACGGTCACCCCGACGGCCCACAGCAGGCCGGTGCGGAACGACTCCCAGAACAGGGTGTCGTGCCGCAGGTCCTGGAAGTTGAGCAGGCCGATCCACTCGGTGGGGTCGGTACGGCCGGACTGCGAGTCGGTGAACGCCAGCGCGATGCCGTACAGCAGCGGGCCGACGCTGAGGACCAGGATCGGGATCAGCGCGGGCAGCACCAGGAACCAGGCCCCGAAGTCACGCCGTCCGGGCTGTCCGCCGGCCCGGCGGCCGCGGCGCCCGACGGTCTCCGGTAAATCGTTTCTCCGGTCCGGCTTTCGCCCGGTCGGCCGCCGCCCGTCCGGGGCGGTGGTGGTGGCCGGCGCGGGGCCCTCGGCCCCGGCGTCGGGGGGCGGGTCCCCGGAAGAACGCAGCACGACAGAGCACTCCTCACGGGCGCGCGGACACTGACGGGCGGTGCGGGCGCCCCGTGCGGAGGCCCCCGTCATCGTGCTGACGGCCCGTGGCACAGTCAAGCGTCCTGCGTGTTCCGCGAGGTGCGAGACTGGCCGTGATCGACCAGCGAGGCGGGAGAGACAGGGACGTGACGGACGCGACCGGGGCGGCATTCACCGAGGAGAGGGCACGCCGGGTGCTCGCGGCGGCGGTGCCGCACCTGAGCGAGGAGGGGGCCGGGGCGCGGCTGCTGGCGCTGGGCGAGAACGCCGTCTTCGCCGTCGACCGGCCCGGCAGGCCGGGCCTGGTGGTCCGGATCAGCCGGGACGACGACGAGGCGGTGTGGGACCGGGCGGTGCGGGAGCTCCAGGTCGCCGAGTGGCTGGCCGCCCAGGGACTGCCCTCGGTACGGCCCGCCTCCTACAGTGCCGAGCAGCCGCTGCCGTTCGGCGGGCATCTGGTCACCTACTGGGAGCAGCTGCCGGCGGCGGTCCGGCCCGCCGGGCCGCGCGACCTCGCCGAGCTGCTGCTGCTGGTGCACGCGCTGCCCCCGGCCCCGGTCGAACTGCCCGGCCGCGACCTGCTGGGCGGGGTGGAGCGCTGGCTGCGGCTGGCCGGGGACGCCATCGACCCGGCGGACGCCGCCTTCCTCCGGGCCCGCCGGGACGACTTCGCCGCCGCCGCCCGCGAGCTGACCCCGCACCTGCCCCGGGGCGTCATCCACGGCGACGCGCTGCCGCGCAATGTGCACGTGGGCCCGGACGGCCCGGTCCTGGTGGACCTGGAGACCTTCTCCACCGACCTGCGGGAGCACGACCTGGTGGTGATGGCGCTCTCCCGGGACCGGTACGGGCTGGACCCGGCCGGCTACGACGAGTTCGTCGCGGTGTACGGCTGGGACGTACGGGACTGGGAGGGCTGCGCGGTGCTGCGCGGCGCCCGCGAGACGGCGAGCTGCGCCTGGGTCGCCCAGCACGCCCCGGGCAACCCGGCGGCGCTGGCCGAGTTCCGCCGCCGGGTCGGCTCGCTGCGGGACGGCGACCCGGCCGTGCGCTGGTACCCCTTCTGACCCCGGCCGGAGCCGGGCCGGACGACGGTGGGCTCCCCCACCGCCCTCCGGCCGTCCGCTCCGGCGATGTCGTGGGTCGTGCCGTCGCCGTCGCCGTCGCCGTCGCCGTCGGGGGCGGCGTGCCGGGGCAGGGGCTGTCACGGACCCGGGGCCCACTCCGGCCCAGGCCCGGCGGGGCCCGGGGCAGAGCGGACGACGGTGGGCTCCCCCACCGCCCTCCGGCCGTCCGCTCCGGCGATGTCGTGGGTCGTGCCGTCGCCGTCGCCGTCGCCGTCGCCGTCGGG